>JAYKJL010000085.1:0-21015 GCA_035285725.1 Nostocales cyanobacterium 94392
ACTGTCAACTGTCAACTGTCCACTCTTCCAATTTAGCAGTTAATATTTGTTGAATTTGTTTTTGTACTTCTTGTTGATTTAAACTAGCTTCTATACGAATAGTTCTTGTTGGTGAAGTGTGTAATAATTCTTTATATCCCTTTTGAACGCGACGATGAAAGTCGATTTTTTCTTGTTCGATGCGGTCAACTATATCACCATTTTTTCGTTTTCGTGCTAATCCTAATTCAACATCTAAATCTAACCATAAAGTTAAATCGCTTTTTAATCCCGATGTTGCTATAGAATTAAGTTGCTTGATTAAATCTAGGTCTAAATTGCGACCATAACCTTGATAAGCAATCGTCGAATCAATATAGCGATCGCACAATATAATTTTTCCCGATTGCAAATTTGGGAGTAATTCTTGTTCTACGTGTTGACAGCGGTCTGCTGCGTATAAAAGTAATTCTGTGGTGTCAGTTATTGGTTTATCTTTGGTATTTAATAATAGTTCGCGTAGATGTAATCCTAATTGAGTTCCACCTGGTTCACGAGTTGTTACTACGGGTATATTAAGATTTTGCAGCCATTCATCACAAAGCTGGATTTGCGTAGTTTTACCACAACCTTCTACCCCTTCAAAGACAATTAATTTACCATTCATTATGTTTGAGATATCTGAATCTGCTACCACCAACTCTATAAGATATCATTTTACCGAAGGCAAAAATAATTAGTAATTACCCGTTTCAAATCCGATTGCCCATTCAATGTATCAACCAACCATTTGAGAAACTACTCAAAAGCTGATACCGTCTGAAGATTAATAGAAAATTAATTAATATGCATGGGAATTTCAGCTTGAGTAAGTCTAACTACTGGCAACTTTTACCTTATATCCGTCCCCAATGGCAAACTATTGCAAAGGGTTTTGTAGGGATTATCGGATACGTAATCGCAACATTAGGATTAATTAAGCTTGTAGAAGAGCTAGCAATTCCCTTTGGACAAGGAAATGTTGTAGAAATAGCAAAACTTGCCCTTATCTTGGCAGGAGTTTTCCTTGTTAGAGGCTTTTTTCAGTCAATACAAGATATTTACATGGCAAAAGCCGCCTTAAGAGTAGCTTATAATCTCCGCAAACAGGTTTATGCTCATTTACAAAAGTTGAACCTCAGCTACTTTGAAACCGCAAAAGCTGGGGATTTATCTTACCGACTCACCGAAGATGTTGACAGAGTTGGGGAAGTTGTCCACAAAATGTTTCACGATTTTATCCCCTCTACTCTACAGTTAATTGCAATTCCCATATACATGATTTACCTTAGCTGGCAATTAACCCTAGCAACATTAATTATCGCTCCGTTAATGGGTGTGTTGATTGCTTGGTTTGGAAATCGCTTACAAAAATTATCTCGTCGCAGCCAAAACCATGTATCTGATTTATCCGCTATTTTAACTGAGGTGTTTGGCGGAATCAGGATTATTCAAGCATTTGCGGCGGAGGTTTACGAAATTACTCGGTTTAGTAAGGAAGCCGAAAGCACTTTTAAATCAAAATACTATACGGAACGATTAAAAGCGATTCAAATTCCGATTATTGGATTTTTACAAGCATTAAGCTTTTTATTATTACTTTTCTTTGCTGCTTGGCAGATTTCTAGAGAAAATCTGACAGTGGGAACCTTTTTTAGTTATCTTTCCGCAGCAGCTTTATTAATTGATCCTGTAGGTCACACTACTAATAATTATAATTTATTTAAAGAAGGCGAATCTTCTGTAGACCGAGTTTTTGAATTATTCGCAATTAAACCAGCAGTAATAGAAAAACCAGACGGGATTTCTCTGCCTCGAGTTACGGGTAAAGTAGAATATCGTAACGTCACCTTTGCTTATTTTGCAGATAAACCCGTAATTAAAGATATCAGTTTAGTGGCAATGCCGGGGGAAGCCATCGCCCTTGTAGGTGCTTCCGGTGCTGGTAAAACGACTTTTGTGAATCTTCTACCGCGTTTTTATGATATTCAAAAAGGTGAGATATTAATTG
This sequence comes from Nostocales cyanobacterium 94392, assembly GCA_035285725.1. Lineage (GTDB taxonomy): Bacteria > Cyanobacteriota > Cyanobacteriia > Cyanobacteriales > Nostocaceae > Rivularia. The sequence goes on from JAYKJL010000085.1 coordinate 2,030, forward strand.
ATGGAGTTGATATAAAAGATGTGACTTTACATAGTTTGCGGCGACAAATTGGTATAGTACCCCAAGAAACCATGATGTTTTCCGGTACAATTGCCCAAAATATCGCTTTCGGACAAACCGAATTTGATATAGAAACTGTTAAAGAAGCAGCAAAAATTGCCAACGCTGATGATTTTATCAGTCAAATGTCCGATGGTTATTATACTGTAGTCGGTGAACGTGGTGCGAGCTTATCCGGTGGACAACGACAAAGAATTGCGATCGCTCGTGCTGTCTTACTCAATCCCCGAATTTTAATTTTAGATGAAGCAACATCTGCATTAGATTCGGAATCGGAAGCCTTGGTACAAGAAGCATTGGAAAGGTTGATGGTAAATCGTACCGTGTTTATAATTGCTCATCGTTTGAGTACCGTCAGGAAATGCCACAGAATTTTAGTTATGGAACAAGGGGAAGTTGTAGAATCAGGAACTCATGAGGAATTGTTGGCTTTTGAGCGTCGTTATGCCAGATTTTATGCCAGACAGTTTAGTTAATAAGTGCTTGTGCAAAATTAATTATTTCGAGAATGTTATAAGCCATGAGAATCACTCGACAATAAAAACATTTGCGAAAAGATTTATTTTTTGGAAAAATCAAGCAAAAATTCTAACTAATGATATAGAATCAGTTGATTTATAAAATATCTCTCTCTTTATTCTTTCTCTGTTTCCTCTGCGTCTCTGCGGTTTTTTATAATTCAGTTAAAGGTATTTTTGCAACCGACTTGATCATGAGCCGTTAATTAAGCTTGATCAAATTTTACCATTTTTAAATTTGTATTTATCTAAGTAGGTAGACACAAATAAAACGAACTATGTAACGAAAAGTAAAAACGCGGAAAACCTTGCGATTGCTTCACTCCACTCCGTTCCGTTCGCAATGACGTAGTTATAATTTTTTTCACCCACCTACTTACCAAGTGCCTCAAAATAATATGCTAGTTAATAGGGTAGTTTATATTAATCAAAAAGATGGTACAGACACCTATTAATCCCGATACTGAAACCCTATCGCTTGAATTGCCTACAAACATTGGATTATACGTTACCCAAGAACAGTTTGCAGCTTTAAGTGTAGCTAACCGAGACTTGAAACTTGAAAGAAATGCTCAAGGAGAATTAATTGTGAATCCACCAACTGGTTGGGAAACTGGACAACGTAATTTCAGCCTTACCGGACAACTTTATCGCTGGTACGAAGAAAATCAAGATTTGGGTAAAGCATTTGACTCTTCTACTGGCTTCATTTTACCTAATGGTGCAACTCGCTCTCCCGATGCTTCTTGGGTAAGTCAAGCACGATGGGATGCACTGACAACCGAACAAAAAGGAACTTTTGCTAATATCTGCCCCGATTTTGTCGTTGAGTTACGGTCTAGTTCGGATCGAATTGAGCCTTTGCAAGCTAAGATGAGAGAATACATTGATAATGGTGCAAGTCTTGGCTGGTTGCTCGATCCGCAGCATCGGCAAGTAGAAATTTATCAACCAGGTAAGGTAGAAGCTTTAGAAAACCCGACTGAGTTATTCGGTGAAGAAGTTTTACCCGGTTTTGTGCTGAATTTGCGTCGGGTGTGGAATTAGAGTTTTCTTAATTTTTTTTTTTAATACTTAATACCTTGGAAGGAAGAATTTATTCCAAGGCTCTATACAAGGATAGATAATTATCCTTGATTTTCTCCGAATGAACTAAATTATGGTAAGCTGTATATTACGGTAATCTTGCCGGATTATCGCAAAGACGAAACCCCTAGACTGGATACGGGGAAACATCTACCTTTTCTTTGTCGGAACTCAAATTTATTAGCCCTAAACAGCTGCTTCATCAATACTTGAGATGAAGATTTTTGTCTTAGCTTTGTGTATGCGACCCTATAAGTCTAGCTACGTTAGAAGTTCAACATAAAAATCAGAAATTGCTCTGAGCCATCTCATTTCTCTGTTTTAACTTCTCTTCTCAACTTCCGTAATTTTAACTCTTCAGCAATTACGATTACTGATACAAATAATACCAAATAAAAGTAATATTTAGTCATATATTAACTGATACATTAATTTTAATTATAATATATTCATTCATAATAAGAAAAACTGGTGCCAGTTGGGACGAACGCTCCCAAATTAATATGGGTTGTCGAACGCAAAAAATTAAAAAAACGTCAATTCGACAAATATCACAGAAGTCGGGTTTTTATAACTATTGTCTGTAACTACAGACACTTATCCTAAAAACCCGACTTCTAACCCCAGGAAAAATCGAGGTTTTACAGCTTCCTAATGATTTAAGCAGGCAACATCGAACTCACCTTAAAACAGAAACAATATGCAGCAGTCTAATAGTAACTCTGGAGATATCCTACGGCAGTTTGTCACCTTCGCAGCTGTGATTATTGCTTTTACCGTCAACGTCTTATCAAATATTTTTCCTGTTAATGGACTTACTATTGGTGAAATCTCCAATACTTTATTCAAAAACGTTTTAATAATTCCCGCTAGCTATGCTTTTGCGATTTGGGGGCTAATTTACCTGGGATTATTTGCTTTTGCAATTTATCAAGTCTTACCTTCACAGCGAGACAATCCCCATTTACGCAAAACCGGATATCTTTTAGCAATCGCATCCCTCGCTCAAAGTATTTGGGTGTATCTATTTTTATCACGGCTGTTCGTGCTTTCAGTTGTAGCGATGCTGTTAATTTTACTACCATTAATTGCGATCTATCTGCGCTTGGAAACCGGGATTACACCTGCATCACGCGCCGAAAAATGGTTTATTCGCTACCCCATTAGTATTTATCTCAGTTGGATAAGCGTTGCGACTATCGTCAATATAGCAAGCGCTTTATATATTAATAACTGGAACGGTTTCGGTATCTCCGCAGAAGTATGGACTGTAATTATGATAATTATTGCCACAATTATAGCTGCAACAGCACTGCTTCAGCGTCAAGATATTGCTTACAGTGGTGTAACGGTATGGGCATTAATTGCGATCGCAATCAAACATCAGTTTAAATAAAGGTCAAAGGTTAAAGGTCAAAGCTCAAAACTCCTAACTCCTAACTTTTCTCCCCATCACCCCATCCCCCACTTCTCCAAAGCCCGTTTCAACGCTCCATCTGGTACCCCATCCAAAGATTGTCCTTTCTCGACTCTTCCCAAAGCTTCAAAAAACGCTTTGACTCCAGATGCTGCACCCGAAGGATGATCCATAATTCCCGTACCTGCATTTAAAATTACATCATTACCATAATCAGCTATTGCCTTTGGTACAATACCCGGATGAATACCCGCAGAAGGTACTGGAAAAACATTGCGATCGCGCAAACTATCTTTAATCTTCGCTTCTTCTACTGCATCAAAAGGTAAACTACCATAATGTGCTGGATATAACACAGCGTCAGCACCCCCATGAGCCATGAAAGTTCCTAGTATCACTGAATACGCCATCCCGTGGTCGGGAGCCGCACATAAGGCACCAGCAAGGGCTGGATGAGTAAAAATAGGTACATTGATATCCGCGTCGGCGGCTAAAGCTTGTAATACCGAGAATCCGTAGGGAAGTACATTAAGTAACAATGCATTAGCACCTTCTCGCACTAATAACCGCGCTTTTTCAATTAATTTATCTGCATTTCCGGTAATGTTGACGGCATATAATACAGTGCGTCCAGTTTGTTGCTTGACATCATCAATTATTTGGCGACAAGCTTTGAGGCGTTGTAAAGTAGGGGCTGTATCTAAATCACCAAGAATCTCATCGTCTTTGATAATATCTAGACCAGCATAGGCGACTTCTTTTAAAATACCAGCATGGTCTGCTGCTGAAAGTCCCAAAGCAGGTTTAAATATTGCCATGATTAGAGGACGGTTAAATACTCCTAATTTTTCCCTAATTCCAGAAATACCTAACTTTGGAGATAAACCATAACTTTGATCTAAACGCACTGCTACAACTTTCGCTGCACCAGCCATGGAATATTTACCAAATATCATCGTCAGCAGACTAGAAATATCATTTTCTACATTTGCATCTGGAAATCGAACAGTAGCGATACTATAGCCTGTATTAATTTGTGTTTCTACTTTAATTACTTCTCCGAGATGTTCGCGTAACGCTGTTTCCCGATGAGCAAAACGAGCATCCCAAGTACCAGCAGTTTGTCCAACCGCAATTACTTGAGCTTGTTTTTCGGCATCTACACCCGGTGGAAAACGATAATCAACTTCAATCATAAGTTACCAATTACCAATTACCAATTACCAATTACCAATTACCAATTACCAATTACCAATTACCAATTACCCATTACCAATTTTAAAGCGTTTCTAAATAACTTAATAAATCGGCCATTTCCTTGGCACTAGGCTGAAATTTAGGCATTGGTGGGGTTTCTCCACTAATAACTTGGTGAATCAGTCCATAACGAGATTTGCGTTTGGATACTGCTTTTAAAGAAGGACCTACACTTCCTGTTGCTTCTAAGCCATGACACCCAGCGCAATTAATCTGAAAAATTGCGTGACCTTGAACGGGGTTTCCTTCTAAAGATAGTACATTTTTGATGTAGGGGTCAGCAGACCTTACCATATTTAGAGCAAAAATGCCAACGATGATTGTTAGCAGAACCGCTAAAGTCAAGAATGCGATTCGCCCTATTAGAGTGTCCGGTTTGGTAATCTGGTTATCCAAAAGGTTTGCTGTCAAGGTCAGTTTCTACAAAAATATTTCATTTCATACACATAGCTTAAAAGTTCTTGACTATCTCCGCAAGCACCAATTGGCATTTTTTTCTTCAAATCTGGCTCTAGTTCTTTCTAGGAGGGCTGTTCCCTACCTTATTTGATAAGATGAAAGACAGTAAACAAATATAAAAGCGATCGCAACAGGAGAATTTAATGGTTGAACCCTTACTTGATGGAATGGTCTTAGGTTTAGTTTTCGTTACCTTAGCCGGTTTGTTTTATAAAGCCTACGAACAGTACAAACGCGGTAATCAACTCGGACTTTAACAGTTAACAGTGAGCAGTTAACAGTGAGCAGTGTTGTTTTAAAAGCGCGGTAATTCATGAATTACCTTTGTGATAAGTGTTGAGTTTTGCGTAAATCCTAAAAGCATCAAATTCAAGCAAATAGAATTAACTGTTCACTGATAACTGTTCACTGATAACTGTAAAAACTTACAGTTGTGTTTCCATAAACTTTTTGACGGCAGATTTCCAATTCTGGTATTTGTGGTGGTGTCCATAATTTGGGATTATGCTCTACCGCTATTTCCCCATTGATGTCCAAAAGTCTATTTATTGTAATAAATTGTAAAACTGGTTCGTATAACTCGCTTGCATAAGGTGGGTCAAAATAAATTCGATCAAACTGCTGTTCGCTGAGTTTGGACAACTGCTGTAATATATCTCCTTGCAAAAGCTTCCATTGTTGTTCGGAACCTGTAACAGATTGCCAATTTTGCTTGATAATATTGCAAGCAGTTCTAGATTTTTCGATACCAACGATAAAACTAGCTCCTCGACACAAAGCTTCCGCACCCATAGAACCTGTTCCGGTGCATAAATCTAACCAGCGACAACCAGCAATTTTTCCTTGCCAAATATTAAATATTGCTTCCCTTACCCGTGCGCTTGTGGGTCTGGTTTGCTTCCCTGGTAATGTTTTTAATTGACGATTCCCGTAGATTCTTAGCAAAATGATTTTCGCGTCGTTCTTGAATCAAGCGACATAAGTATCCTTGTCTGCCATTATTTTATAGCAGAAAACACGAATTCGATTACAACATCAAATTAGAATTGCTTGTATATGGCTTGTCAATTTAGATATTAAACAGCGATTAAACAGCAATTTTTTCGCGCACCTGAGAAACAAAATTAGAAAGAATTTGTAATCCGACATTAGAAGATTTTTCGGGGTGAAACTGGACTGCGGTTAAATTATCGTAAGCGATGGCGGCAGTGACAGTTTGACTTCCGTGGGTAACAGTTGCAGCATTAATTTTTTGTTCTACAGGTTCAACATAAAAAGAGTGAACAAAATATACCCAAGGATTCGGGGGTAAATGCTCCCATAAAAGTGACATTGGCTGAGTTATTTCCAACTGATTCCAACCCATATGAGGAATTCTAATGTCAGACGATCTACGAAAACGCTTGACTTTTCCTTTGATAATTCCTAACCCTTTTTCACTACCTTCCTCGGATGATTCAAAAAGAATTTGCATTCCCAGACATATTCCTAAGAAAGGTTTACCATCTGCAATCATATTTTTGATTGGTTCAACCAAACCTCGCGATCGCAAATTTTGCATTGCTGGATCGAATGCACCAACTCCAGGTAATACAATTGCCATCGCTTTTTGCAAATCTTTTGGAGAACTTGTAACTTTCGGAGTTGCACCAGCTTTTTCTAAAGCTTTACAAACTGAGTGCAAATTCCCCATGTCATAATCAACTACTGCAATTACTGCCATTAAACTACTCCTGATACATTTCTAAATGGAGGGTGTTCCTATTCTAAATAATAAATTTTATGACGCAAAGATTGCTATTAACTTACGAACAAATTTTTGCTTATCCACTACAAATCAAATTTTTCTGATGATTTACTCCTTAAAATTGCTTTACATTGTAGGATGCATGGTCGTTTTTACAAAGTCCAGTCAACATACTACTTATAGATTAGCAAGTTATTAGTTTAAGGATAATTTAAAAAAACCTCTAACTTCCACTTAATGCTATTCCCTATTGCCCAAAAATGCTCTTCTCATGCACCATTCATTTCAAAAATATTAGTCAGAATTACAACTGAATTTATGGTTTGCTCTGCTTTTTTCGGGTGTTCTGAGATATAAATATTGCTCAACATAATCCGATTGCAGAGGTTTTCAATAAATAGTCCGGATTTTTATAGTACTCACATACTATATAAAATCAAATAATTATAGATTTCGTAGAAACTGTATTAAATAGAACTATTGGTTTGGAATATTAAATAAATCAAGAGTGACACAGATGATATCAAAGATGATTGAGGTGATTTACTGAAGTGATTTTATGAAAAATGATTATATTATTCAGTTTGAGATAATCTGCTGCAACAGCTAATTACGAGTTGTGATTATGACTGAAAAAACTATTTTGAATTGATTGTCAACATCTAACTAATGATTTACAGGCTGGCACTTTCATCGATATAGGAGCGTCTTTAATGAAACAAAAAACTAAGGATATATGTTCTCTTTCTTACTAAATTTTCCCATTGCTCAAACAATTCCATCTACGCCTGCACCTGTAGAAGTAGTACAAACACAACAAGTACGTTCTTTGCCGGGTAAACTTGATAATATTCCGGTTTTCAACAGCAACAGTCCGGAATTAGTTCTCGAAGAAGGAATTCTGCTTTCAACTTTTCCAGCACGAGCAAAAAAAGTACCATCAGCTCACCTGAACTTTCCTTTTAAAGGACGATTTGATGTATTTGCACATCATGTAGCTAAAGCATCTCAACCAGATGATTTCAAGACGCTATATTTGGGGATAATTCTACATAACCCCACTACACAACCTGTAACGGTAGATGTATTACACGCAGCAAGTTATTTAAGTCAACCGGATGCACCATTTATTGATTTACCATCTCAAATAACCAATTATTTTGGTGAAGTTTTTGCAGGTCCCGGAAGTCGGGTGATGAGTGATATTCTGAGGAAACAGCGTCAATCGATATTACCCGCTCAATTGATAATTCCACCAGGGGAAAGTCGAATGTTGTTGAATACACCCATTCCTGTTAAAGAATTGGAACCACCAATTAATGGACGTTCTGCTTTGATGCGGTTGCGGAGCAGTGGTAAAGTATATGCTGCCTCTTTAGCAATGTTTGCACCCACCGATGCTTTGGGAATCGAACGTGCGCCATACATAGAAGAATGGCAAAATTTACTTGATAGTGGTAAATTAGCAGGACCTAGAGATAAAATACCGACTCCACCAGAAGACACCGAAAAACCAATAATTTACGGTAGAGTTGCAGGAGTTGCTCAAGGTTCTCAATGGAATTCTTTAGTTGTCGATCGCCCTAAAAAAACTTATCTAACAATTCCTCAATCTGGTGAAGCTTTTTCCTATGGTATTGCTACTTTGCATCGCGGAACTTTAGGAACCAATCAAATTCAAAGTGCGCCCATGTTGGTACGCTATCCGGATACAGCATATTATGCTCATGGAAATTATGGAATTTTGTATAGTTTGCAGTTACCTTTATTAAATAAATCTCAGGCTCCGCAAACTGTGAAAGTATCATTGCAAACACCTATTAAGGAAGATAAATTAACTAAAGATGGGTTACGCTTCTTTGAAAATCCAGATAAAAGAGTTTTCTTTCGCGGTACCGTCAGAGTACGTTATACAGATGATCGAGGAATACCTCGCACAACTTACCTGCATTTGGTACAAAATCGAGGTGAGAAAGGCGAAGCTTTGGTAATGATGAATATGAAACCAGGTAGTAAAAGACTTGTAGAAGTTGACTTATTATATCCCCCAGATGCTACACCACCCCAGGTACTTACCGTTGAAACAGTAAATAGTTAAATTTGGTTTGTTGGTTACATCAGTCGTTGGGTGAGAAGTCGGATTTTGATAATAATTATCTTATATTACAAATATTTATCTTCAAAACCCGACTTCTATCGCATAATCTACTTAATTAAATTAGCCCAAATAAAGGATATACATTCCGCCAATATATAAAACAATTATGCCTAAAACATCATAAGTAAAATATAATCTAGAGGGACGTGTTGCGCGGTAAATCAAACCTACAATCGCTAGAGAAGTCATCATCATCGTAATAATGGCGGTGAAAATATGCAAACTACTAATTTTTGTCCATAAATCACCTTTAGTGTAGGTAATATCGTAAACTGCCAAAATTGCCATATTAAAAATATTGGAACCAAAAACGTTAGAAATTGCTAAATCTACAGCATCTAATCGTACCGCAGCAATTCCAGCGGCAACTTCGGGGAGCGATGTGGTAATTGCGAGTAACAACGAACCAACAAAACTTGCTTCCAATCCCGTCGCTTGCACTACTCGATCTCCCAACCAAGCCAACCATACTCCAAGTATTACGATCGCCAGTGAGGATAAAGCAAATATTAAATAGGCTGTTCGCGGTTTAACGTGTCCGTATTGATAAACTTCACCTTCTTGTTCTAGTACTTGATTGCGTCGTCTCATTTCAAACTTGGCAATCAAACGAGCGCTAATTAGGTACAGTACAATTAACACAATACTGGGAATACCGAACCAACCCACCATCGGATATAAGTTTTTATCTGCTAAAAATATTCCCGTCGCAGCAACACCTAACATTAAAGAACCCAAACCAGCTGCTAACCCGTGACTAATCTGCGCTTGTTGGAAAAGTGGACCTGCTCCGGTAATAATATCCAATATTGCCAAAATCGTTAAATTAAATAAACAGCTACCAAATATACCTCCTGCGGCTAAATCTGGAGCATCGAGATAATTAATCGCACTCACACCAGTAGCCAACTCCGGTAAAGAAGTACTTCCAGCAAGTAAAATTGCACCTACCCAGTTTCGTCCCAAACCACTCTTCTCAGCCACCATGTCGGCGCTTTGCGAAAGTTTTGAACTAACTACTATCACCAGCCCTATACATATAATGACTTGAATCCAAAGCATTTAGGACTTCTCCTGGTTACGCTGCTTTTCACATGATATGTTATTATTTATTAATGGATTTGTAATAGACATCTCCGAAAATTAATAATGTAGAGACGGCGTGCAGAATGCAACGCCTCAATATATAAATTAATACCCGAATTTAGCCGCGTCATAATTTTCGGGAGCAAAATTCCTAAACCTAAATATTATTAGTTATTAAATTATTAGTTATTAAACCCGCTTCAACCCTTCTGCTCTCAGAATAACTTTATCACCTTGACGAACTATTAAAGTTGATGGTTGGTTATTATTATCTTCAGTAATGGCACTTTCTATAGCGTAACCATATTCTCCATTTTGCCAACCAGTTACACATTTACCATCCCGACAAAAAACTTTTCCACCTGTGAGTTTTATGCAATTATTTTTGGAATCACACCCGTTATAGTTAACATTTCCTGTACCATTAGTACCATTCCAAGAATCATAATTACTAAGTTTGATAGTCCATTCACCGTTGCTCAAATTTACAGTATCTCCAGAAGATTTTTGGGAATTTTTGGAGCTACCAATCACATCCATTTTGACAATTGCAGATTCTTTTTTGGTCTTTCCACAAGGTTCGTTACTTTCACAGTCGTTGAAGCTTAATATGTCATAACTCAAATTAACTTTTTGATTTAAAAATTGTTTGTCTTGAGCGCAAATTTCAAAACTAGCACTCAGATTTTGTTCTTTACCTTGTTCATCTGTTAAAGTTACATAGCATTTTAAATCACCTTGAACGATATCTTTTATAGTCCCAACTTTTGGCTGTCCCTCTCCTGCTTTTGGAGTTTTGCTAGTATTGTTAACTGGTATTTTTGCAGTTGTGCTACCAGTATCAACGGGAGGTTTTTCGGTAATGGTAGAATCTTGATTATTGCTATTTGAAGAGGGATTATCAATGGGTTCTTTATTTTCTGAAGCTACTTCCGAATTATCAGTTTGAACTTGATTATTACTGTCAGTATTAGCTGTTTGTGCTTGATTACAACCAATTGTTAATAAAGAAATAACTAACAATGCAGTTGTGAAGATTGGCTTTTTCATAATATTCCTTAAATTATTTAAACGTTGTAGACTTTAAACTTTAACTGCAAACAGTTTTTTATACAATATTAAATATGTATATTCCGAAAATTAGATTGTAATTTTTTTAGTTTTCATTCAAATCCCATAAACCCGATTTCCATCCCCCGGTAAAATAGTCAATGACCTGGGATTTATACGGTGTCCGAGAGTAACTTCTGTTTCTCCATGCCAAATTTCAATTGAAAGCACTTTATCCCCAGAAGCCTCGTAGTCAAAGTATTCGCAAGTTTGAGCGGTACGTCTTTGTACGCTACCAACACGAGTCATAGTTGCTACCCCAGAGTCAACGCATTGATAATTCTCCGAAGCAAAATTTAACTGTGGTGGTGGTGTTTGGCTGACATCTAACTGATTAGTAGATTCGAGTAAAGCAACTTCCACAGTGTCATCTTCATCTACACTCAACCAGCGAATTTGATTATCATCCTGCAACATATATTCAAACCAGGTGTATTGATCAACTGTATAGGTAAGTTTTCCTTCCACTACCCAGTCAATGCCCATATGTTGCACAATATCGCCAATTTGTAAATTAAATATATTGCGTTTTAACGATGGTAATTCTTTCGGTTTACTACCAGATAATGCACCTCGCTGTTGAAGCACTAGTAAATAAGCTCCACCAGCGACTACTGCAATAATTCCTAACCAGATTAGTAGTGTAATCATCATATTTTGTCCTTTAATTGTTTAGTGGGAGGGAGAAAAGGAAATAAATAATTCTTAACTCTATTCCAGCGTTGCAGAATCCGGGTATGAATTTAGATTTTGAGACGTTACACTGTAACGTCTCTACACTTTCACCCGGAGGGTGCGGTTCATCTCTTTTTACCTCTTTCCTCTGCGTTCTCTGCGTCTCTGCGGTTTTTTAATTAATAATCTTCTGCCGGGAAGGGAGTAATTCATTTTTTAACGAAGTTTCTGGCAAAGTTAGACGGATCTTGGTCTCTTCGATGCCTAGTGGGAATGGGTTCTGGCTGTGCATCACCTACAAGGGCTGCGGTTTTTTCCAGGGATGCCCGCAATCGCTTGGCTGCGTAAATGGACATATCTCGCGGTACATTAATGCGATCACGCAAATATCGTAAAGCAACATCAGAACCCTGTGGAGGTACACAGTCTTCACCTGTCATCATGTGGGTTAAAGCACAACGCAAAGCTTGATCAAACAATTTATCATCTAAGGGGTTGACTCGGATAATATTGATGCGGTGTTCGATAACTCTTTGCAGAGCTTCCATGGGGGAGTTTTCGGGTTCTGGATAAGTAACATCTGGTAATCCGAACCAAGAACCGTTATCCACCCGCGCTTTATTGATAAGCATCTGAGGTTCACCGTTTTCCCAACAACCCCCCATTTGGGGTGGCAAATCATGTACATGGGTGTGAAAGTCGCTCTGGGTACCCCGGTAGGTGGATCGGGTTTCCATTGCGTCAAACCACACGCTCAAGCGGGGGTTTTCCTCGCGCAGGGAATAACCTTTGTAGTAGTAAAGGCTGGCATTCATCCTTTCTACATAGGGCGTAAAGATAACATCAACGATGCCGAAATTATCTAGAAAGTAAGGACTTGGAGTACTAGCCAAAGCCTTTTCTACTTTAGCCACTACTTCTGTAAATTGTTCTCGGTTGCGTTGTTCTTGTCGAGGGGAACTTGCTGGATAGCACAGCCAAGCACACCAAGCTCGAAATAAAAGTCGTTCTAATTGACGTAGAAGAAGTACCGTGCGCTCTTCCATTCCTTGATTCAATGGACCATAAACTTTTTCCAAAGCGATCAAAATATCGTCGCTTTCCTTAATAATCCGTCCATCCAACTCGATTGCAGGGAGCATTCCCGATGGAACTTTACGTTTGTACCAACTTTCTTTCTCCCCATAGCAGAACATGGTCACTTTTTCAATACGGTAGGGGATTTGTTTTTCCTCTAACCATAACCAAATTTTTTGACAGTAAGGACACCAAGCATGATTATCACGGTACAGCGTTACCCGCACATCAGATTCAGGTTTTCCAAATAAGCGTAACCTAGCTCTAGAGTTAGTGGGACCATTGACGGTATCTATTTGATAGTCGGTGAGGGTTTTTAGTTCTTCCCAGCTTAGAGGTGTGGTAGTCATAGGGTAATACTTAGGGCTTTTCTTGACTTTACAATATTTTTAATTGTGCTAAATGAGATAATTGTGAATAATGTCTTTGTAGGGTGCGTTATAAACGGAACGTTTTAAGGCACCATTTGCTCAAAATATTGGTGCGTTACGCTCTACAACCATCTATGGTGCGTGACGCGATTATCTTATTTGTACACATAACCAAATTAAAGGCACCATTTGCTCAAAATATTGGTGCGTTACGCTCTACAACCATCTATGGTGCGTGACACGATTATCTTATTTGTACACATAACCAAATTAATCGAGCGCGTCACACACCCTACAATCTAAGCGATTTTTTTATTTCCCCATTACCAATTTAATAATTGAACCATCGCGATCGCAATTGATAGTTAACAATTACGGGATGAGAAAGTCGGTTTATTTCAACGTTTCCTAACTCGACATCTTTGGGTAGTTCAAATAAATGATGTAATATCGGTTCGGTTAAAAAGCGTGTTTCTACAGGAAGTTGTAGTTGATCTAAGTTTAATTGATGGCGCGATGCTAACACAAATCCCCAGGGTCCGAAACTGGGAATTTCTACAGTGTAGGGATTCACTTTTAATCCTACCTCTGAAAGTGTTACAGCAATACAACTGATAACTTTAGGTGCAAAAAAGGAACTCGATGCTTGTGTGACAAAAACCCCTTTATCTGTAAGTCTTCCTAACAAACGTCGGTAAAAACCTTCTGAGTAAAGTTTGGCAATGATATCTTGATCCGGGTCGGGGAAGTCTGCAATAATTACATCAAAATTATCTTTGAGTGCTGGTGCGCTTAAGAATGCATCGGCATTGATTACTTCTACGCGAGAATCTTCTAAGGAATTACCGTTGACAACTCTTAATTGGGGATGACGACTGGCTAATTTAACTACTTCTGGATCTAGTTCAATTAGTACCACCTTTTCCACTTCTTTCCATTTGAGTACTTCTCGAATTGCCATTCCGTCACCAGCACCCAATACCAAAACATTTTTCTTATTTGGTGTTGCACTCATCGCCGGATGTACCAATCCTTCATGATAGCGGTATTCGTCTATGGTTGATAGTTGCAAATCACCGTTGAGAAACAATCTAACATCTTGACCTTTGCGGGTTAAGACTATTCTTTGATAGTTTGATTGTACTCGTTTAATTATCGGTGCTGCATATAAGTTATTTTCTAAATTGTTGCTGATGGGTATAGTTGCAGGTGCGAGAATCAACAGCAGTATACCCAAAACTAAACCGAGATAACCCCAACGTCGTAAATGGGGAAAACTGCGTCCGATAAAAAACACCATCAAAGCCGGAAATGCACCCAAAATAAAAGCTGTGGGAAACATTCCGCACATCGGTAACAAGATAACCGGAAAAGCTAGGGAACCAAAAAGCGCTCCTATATAATCGAGTGCTAACACACCAGCTAAAGCTTCCCTCACACCTTCTTCCATTTCCAGGACTCTGGTTAAAATTGGCACCTCCAAGCCCGCAAGTATTCCCAGTAAAATAGTGACCAGAAATAACCCCAACCAAATCGAACCATTTACTACGAATAAAGCGAATAATCCCAGAGGTAATAAGGCTGTTAAAGGTGCGATCGCCAATTCCACACCGACGAAAGCTAACAATAATTTCCGTTGCAGCAATCGACCATTTAGATGCGGTGCAATAAACTGACTCAAGTAAGAACCAGCACCCATTGCTGCTAGGAAACCACCGATAGCAATACCAAAAGCCAGAGCTTGATTCCCTACTAAATAACTAGCCAAAGTTCCTAAAAGCAGTTCTACCGCAAGTCCACAACCAGAAGAAACAGCCGCCGCAATTAATAATAATTTACGTTGAGTAGAGTTTAAACAAATACTCTTAATATCAGTAATTTCAAATGATTCAGAAAAATTATTCGCTTCCATTGGTTAAAAAGGTTAAAGGTTAAAGGTCAAAGGTTAAAGGTTAAAGGTCAAAGGTCAAAGGTATGAGAGTTTCTAACTTGTCTTCCCATCCCCCCATCACCCCCATCCCCCCATCTTCTTACTTCCCACTACCGGGACCTCCACCTTGAAAACCACTGTAAGAAGAGCGTTCGTTCGAGTAAAATATCCACGTTCCACCACGACCATAATTACCTGATAAACTAGTTCCTCGACGAGGTGAGAAGTTTGCTTGTTTTTCTTCCCGTAATACGAAAGCTGATTTCTGGGTGTAAGCGTCGGTAATTGACCATATTGCAATGAAAACCGCTATTCCAGCAAAAATTTTTGCAACCATGATTTTTGGTCCTATTTATATTTTGTGTTTTACCTGTTTTAACAATCTAAAATCTAAAATTCTATTCGCGATCGGTTATTGAAGAACTAATATGTATAGCTTCTACAGCTGTACGAGTATGAGTACCATCAAGAACGGTGAGAGTTGTCTTATCTACTGGTGCATCTGGTATAACTTCTACGTCAAAACCGTATGAATCCTGTGGTTCTAATATAAAGAACTTTTGTGATTTACCAGTTACTTTTTCAAGTTTCCCGTCTTCTTTATGAAAAGTTAGATTTAAATAAAGATGCTCACTGTATATAAGTTCCCCATAAGAATTTTTGATAACTAGTCGAGCTTTCATTGTTTGAGGACTAGTTTCGTCAGATTCCATGTTGATTTTCACCCGTACCAACTTCGACGCACCACCGAGAGTAGCACGTTCGCTGGGATCACTATCGTTGATGGTTTTAGAAATCACCTTTTTTCCACTACGAGGAATGGCGATCGCACTCATTACAGCTAAAGCGAAAGTTCCGAATAAACCGGGGAATAAATGACGGGTATCTATAACCCCGTTGGAAACTTTCACATTAAAACTTACGGGTTCGGTAAATTCCCGTCCCGATGTATCACCGTAACCTAGTACGGAAATTGCGATCGTCACCTGTTCACCTTTTTTAGCACGGACATCTAAACCCGCTTCCAAATCATCTTCGTTCCAACTACCAGACTCGCCATCTTCATACCAAGTACCAGATTCGCGCCATGCTTGCTTTTGAGCAGAAGCAATCAGTTTACCTTCTTTATCGAGCAATTGAATCTCGTAAGCAACCCAACGATTATCGGGTATTATGGCTTTAGCATCAATTCGCAATGCTCCAATTGGTTGAGGTTCGATTTTCAACGCTTGAAGTTTTGTTACTTCTTCTTCACTAACCGCCACATTTTTAGAAAAAAGCACGTTTTCAAAAAAAACAGATGCAATTAGTGCTAGAAATACTAAACCTGTAGCACCAAAAGCAACATAAAGTGCAGGATCTATAAAACGACTCGTCTTTTTAATATTTATACTTGCTGACATAATATTTTCAGCTTCACAGTATTTTTAACAACACAATGCCATGATAACCTTCCGGAAAAAGTTGATTTAGTTTATTAAACAGTTATCAGTTACCAGTTACCAGTTACCAGTTGACAGTTGCGACGCTGTATGTTCGGAGATAAAGTAAGAAGCATATTAATAGATTATTGTTCACTGATAACTGTTTACTGATAACTGATTTAATTATCTTCCTAACACCTGAAGACTTACAGGTACGACACCACTACTAATCATTCCTAACTGTCTAGCGGCTTTTCGGGAAACATCGATAACTCTACAGCTAATAAATGGACCTCGATCATTAATACGTACTATTACAGAACGACCATTATTGTTGTTAGTAACTTTAACTCTCGTACCGAAAGGTAAAGTCCGATGTGCTGCTGTTAACTGTGTATTACTTCCATAATAAGAAGCTTTTTGAGACGAACAGCCAGATTTTTTATGTCTTTTAGCAATCAAAGTTGACTGATTAGTATTCTCTATTTTTTCAACTACATTAGTTTCTATATTTTTTGAAGAAGCAAAAGCTGCTTGGGAATAATTGACAGAAGAAACCCCTAAAAACAATCCGACAACGGAACCGAAGAAAGCAAATAAATTCAACCGATGTCTTTGATTCATGTGTCTAATTTAAGAACTAATAAAGAACGAATACTAACTACAAAAACTCGAATCGTATTTTAGTTGTAGATACAATTTATATTCGCAGCAAACAAAGATTAACCCTTGCAATTGATAATTTTTGTTATCTGTTATCGATAAATTATCTATCAATTAGAAATCAATATTTTTTCTAGATATTGACAACTATCTTGAAAAGTAGTTGCTATCAAACATATCAAACTCAAATCATTTTTTCCAAGCTAAAAGCAATACAAAAGATATTTTTTAATAGATTAAATGTTGTATTTTAGTAGCTGATAATTATCATAAATACCTATTTTAACCCTCTTTTTTCAAAAGAAAATAATTGGGTTTTCAGCATTTAAAGCAAAATAAATTAACTTGTACAAAAATCTAGTCATGTTAAAACTTAAGTAGTCAGCTAATTGCTGCTTACATTGATTAAGTTGTAACTAAATTTTGTATGATTTATCCTTTACAAAATGCTCGTGTTTAAGTATTTTTAATGAAATTGACGAAAATAATAAGCCTTGACAAAGACTTTTAATGTCATTTTAAATACAGACCAGTTAGACTTATTAAGGTTGAACTTTTGTAAAAGTCAATCTATAAGGGAAAAGCTATCTACGATTAAGTGCATAAGTGACTGTTATTTAAACCCATATAAATATAAGACCATTAATCAGAAAAGTATAATTGTTCTTAGGTCGTCTTGTCTGTTTAAATTTCATTAACTGTATTAAATTATTTTTGTAGAACAGATATGATAAAACTACTATCGATGGATGCTAACAATGTGATAGGTATTTTAATCAAAGGAAATGTAAATACTCCAGATTTTAAATTAGTTACCAATTTTATTGCAGAAGTAGAAATACATTATGAATTTCTCCGCATATATGTAGAAATCGAAAATGTTAAAGAAATTTATCTAGAAGATGTATTTAAAAATTTGGAATTTACTTTAAGTCATTTTCATCGATTTGAGAAACAAGCGATAGTTATTGATAAAAAATTATTTTCCCAATTAGAACAAATTCACTGTTTACTGACTGCGAGTGTGAAAGTAGAATATTTTGCCTTTGAAGATAAATGTAAAGCACTTTGTTGGATATTGAATTGAACTTTGGTTAGTAGATAGTGGTTAGTGGTTAGTGGTTAGTGGTTAGTAGATATTGGTTAGTGATCAACCATCAACCATCAACTATCAACCATCAACTATCAACCATCAACTAACAACCATCAACTAACAACTATCAACCATGAACTATCAAATAAACTACTTTACCGCACGGACAAAAAATATTTTTGCATCACACCAAACACCTTTTTCTGTTGTCGGTAAAGCCTGCATTTCTTTGATATATTCCGCTTTACATTCTTGTAATTTAGTTTCCGAAAGCTGATAAACTTGATAACCGAAAACATTGTTTGCATTCATCTGCCAAATATTTTCGGCGATATTAACATCTACTTTAAAATACCAACCAAACTGCTGAATTTGTACGCTTGTATTTTTAAAACCTATTTCATCTAATAATTGACTACACCTCTGAATCGTTCCCATTGGTTGATTAGGATTAGGAACTTTCACACCATACCTTCGTGCAATTTCTCTAAATAATACAGAAGGTGGAAAAGCCTTTTCTGCCCAAACATTAAATGCTATAAATCCATCGGTTTTTAAAAACTTATACCACTTTTGCAAAGCTGTGGAAATATCAGTTAAATAACAAACAGCCAAGGAACACAATATAGCATCAAAAGTATTTTCTGCAAAATTTAAAGTTTCCGCATCGGCTTCAATAAATTCAACATTTTGTAAACTAGTTTCAGTTAATTTTTGTCTCGCATTACTCAACATTCCTGTCGAAATATCGATACCAATAACTTTACCTGTATGACCAACTTTTTGGGCAGCATTTAATGCTACTATTCCCGTACCAGTTGCTACATCTAATATTTTTTGTCCGTTTTGTAAATT
>JAYKJL010000086.1:0-31881 GCA_035285725.1 Nostocales cyanobacterium 94392
GTCATGCTGAACGAAGCTTCTTCGTAGTGAAGCATCTCTCGACTACGCCGCAAAACCTAGATTCTAGCCTTCGGCAACCTTCGGTACGTTCCTCAGAATGACATAATTTTATTTATAAACACGCTCTTAAACAAACATATATATGCACTCAACAAATACAAGAATAATCATATTATTGTTTCTCAGCTTAATCATCGCCAGTTTCACACCATTCAAACAATTAGCTCGCGCTCAGTCAACTCCTCCCGATGGAATCACAATTCCTCCAAATACACCCGAACGAATTGAAGAAACTATCCCTAAACCGACGGAAACACCTTTACCTTCTAAACCAGAACCTTCTTTACCTCCTGCTTTACAAATACCTGCCACCGATACACCCACAGCACCGACTACTCCCATTAACGAACGGATTAATGTTAAGAAAATTGAAGTTTTAGGTAATACTGTCCTCTTTGAGGATATCAACAAACTAATTAAAGAATATGAAAACTGTTCTAAACAAGCTTGCTCTATCCCTTTTGAAGATTTAGTTCAATTACGCTCTAGTATTACCCAACTTTATATTGATAATGGTTATATTACATCCGGTGCATTTATTTTAAATAACCAACCCTTAGAAAGTGGGATTATAGAAATCCAGGTAGTAGAAGGTGAGTTAGAACGAATTGAAATCAACGAACTTAATAGATTACAACAAAATTATGTCCGCAGTCGTCTTAGATTAGCAACCAAACCCCCCTTAAACCGTAAACGCTTGGAATCGGCATTACAGCTATTACAACTTGACCCTTTATTACAACAAGTTAACGCCGAATTAATCGCAGGTAGTACCCCCGGTAAAAATATTTTACAATTGCAATTAAAAGAAGCACCTGCTTTTAACGCAGGTATTGTCATTGATAATAATCAATCTCCCACTATCGGTTCCCTGCAAGGTATTGTATTTGCTAGTTATAATAATTTATTAGGTTTAGGCGACCAATTATCCGCTGAATACGGGTTGACAGACGGTCTAGATATATACGGTTTAAGTTATACAATACCAGTAAATGCCCGATATGGTACATTTAATATCCGCTACAGTAACAACAATAGCCAGATAATCGAAGAGCAATTTGCTGACTTGGGTATTCGCAGTGACTCACAATCTTTATCATTTGGGTTCCGACAACCTTTAGTCAAAAAAGCAGATACAGAACTTGCTCTTGGATTAGCCTTAGATATACGTCGATCGCAAACATTTTTACTTGATGATGAACCGTTCTCCTTTTCAGAAGGACCCGAAGATGGTAAATCTAAAGTTACAGCAATTCGCTTTTCCCAAGAGTGGCTACAACGAAATGCAAAACAAGTACTCGCAGCGCGATCGCAATTTAGTTTCGGTATTGATGCATTTGACGCTACCATCAATGAAAGTGGTATTGACGGACGATTTTTTATCTGGTTGGGACAATTTCAATGGGTACAGCAAGTGTCACCCAAAACCTTAATGATAGCCAAAATCAACGCTCAACTCACACCCGATGGTTTACTACCCATAGAAAAAATAAGTTTGGGTGGAGTAGATACCGTGCGAGGATATCGTCAAAACGAACTTGTCACAGATAATGGCATTCTTGGTTCAGTCGAATTGCGTCTTCCTCTTACATCAGATAACTCATTACAAATCAGACCTTTTTTTGATATCGGTACAGTTTGGAATAACAAAGCAGAAAATCCAGACCCACAAACAGTTGCAGGTTTAGGATTAGGTTTAAGCTGGCAACCACGAAGAGACTTATTTTTACAACTAGATTACGGTATTCCCTTAATAGCAGTTGAAGATCAAGGTGACTCATTACAAGAAAATGGTGTTTATTTCTCGTTGCGTTATCAACCGTTTTGATCTGGTAGTTATACTAAAAACGGTTTAAATCTGTCCCGAATGAGCTAAGCGAAGAATCTCCGGGATACTTCGCTGCACTACGTTACGCTCAGTATGACATAAGTTCATGTTTTACCCGTTTGCAGTATAATTCCTTTTTAGCAATAATTAAAAACCTGCTGACATCTCACCTAACAAGGCTTTCATCAAAAAGTAAAGTAGATAAATTTTACCTGTATTGGAATCAACCGAAAACCCCGATAATAACCGCACTTTTTAGCTGCGGTTATTTTTTAGTCGCATTACCGTACAGTTTTCTGTAATCCGAACAGCAGAATTGTGTTTTTTTCTCTTCAAGAAGATGTATTGAAGACACCATAAATTGTAGTTTATTCTGCTTAGTAGATATCTTATTCTTTTATTAAAGGACAGGGGAAATGTAAAGGTTAAAGGTTGAAGGTTAAAGGTCATATTGATATTTTAAGGTTCTTTCTCAGTGAAAAATAAACAGGTAGTTTAATTTTCAATTTAATTTGTTTACGTAAGTAACTAGTTTACTAAAGAGGTAAAATGCTGAGTAAA
Source organism: Nostocales cyanobacterium 94392 (assembly GCA_035285725.1). Classification (GTDB taxonomy): domain Bacteria; phylum Cyanobacteriota; class Cyanobacteriia; order Cyanobacteriales; family Nostocaceae; genus Rivularia. The sequence goes on from JAYKJL010000086.1 coordinate 2,450, forward strand.
GTATCCGAAAAGAGAATGCACGCTGTTAGATTGGTACTAGTAATTGGATGGTTGCTGTTGATATTTTCGCTATTTTACGATCCGATAACCCATCACTTGACTAATCCGAGTAACTTCTTATCTCCCTTCCGTGACTCACTTCCACAAGTTATTGTACAAGGAAAACTCTTAAAAGAAGAACCTTATCCCATTGGTGCAAGAGTATTTTGGGGAATGGTTGTACCCAGCGCCATCATGATTGTACTAGTTTTTGGACACGAAACTTGGCGGCGGATTTGTCCTTTATACTTTCTTTCTCAAATTCCTCGAGCTTTAGGATTAAAACCAAGATTGAATATCAATAAAAATACTTGGTTGACGCGCAACCATTTTTACGTACAGTTTGCTCTGTTATTTATCGGCTTAAACTTCCGTATCCTGTTCATTAACTCAGCACGTTTGGCTTTGGGCTTATTCTTATTGAGCGCGATCGCAAGTTCAATTACGGTTATGTTTTTATACGTAGGTCGCAGTTGGTGCCATTATGTATGTCCTTTCGGAGTTGTGCAAACGGTTTTTACTGGTCCCCGTAGTTTATTAGGAAGTAATGCGATATCTGCACCTCCCCAAAGTATAACTCAATCAATGTGTCGTACTGTAGATATAACTACAAACCAGGAAAAAAGCGCTTGTATCGGCTGTAAATCTACTTGTATGGATATCGACGCAGAAAAATCTTACTGGAACGATTTAAAAAAGCCAGGACGCAGAGCGGTATCACACCAATGATGTCCATGTCTCGATGGTTATGTGATACAACTCCAAATGCCGATATTGTCTTTGTCCACAGCACTAAAACTGTTCAGGATATAGCTTTCTGTCACGAGTTAGAATTTATGGCTAACCGACATCCCGATTTTCAACTGGCTATCACTTTAACTGGTATGCAATATAACCCAAACTGGTTGGGATATACTGGCAGATTGAACGAGACGATAATAAAGACAATTAGCCATGATTTTCAAGAGCGTATTGTATATGTTTGTGGTCCCGATGGCTTTCGAGAAAGCGTAAAAGCAATATTAAGGGAATTAGAATTCCCCATGGAAAACTACTATGAAGAAAGCTTTGGTTCTTCTAAACAGCAAAAACAATTTCAAGCAGTAATCGCTAATGATACTCCAATACATTTTTACTCTACGTCTTATACACCAATTGCTGAAAAAAGCAATATTGTCGCTTTTACTAAATCTCAAAAAGAAGTAGTTTGCGATGCTAAAGAGAGTATTTTACAAGCCGCTCAAAAAGAAGGAATCAAATTACCCTACGGTTGTCAGATGGGGGTTTGCGGTCAATGCAAATTACACAAGCTTTCTGGAGAAGTCTATTACGAAGAAGACTTTAATTGTGAAGAAGATTATGTTCTTACTTGTGTAGCTAAAGCTGAGGGAAATGTAATTATTGAAGGCTAATATATTATATTTTTCCACACAAAAACAGCAAAGCAAGATTACAATTTGACACTTGAATTTCCGATAATTAATTCACTCAAAATTAATTCAAAAAATCACTCAATAATTCACTCAAAAAAATGCAAAACTCAAACTTATACAATAATACCAACTCCACTCACGAATGTAATGTAGAGAAACAAGGGAGTAATCAAGTTGAACTTCAAATTGACCCAGAAACTCAATTAGTAACCGTTGACGATGCTACTCCAACAATTTCCGTGCTTTGGGACCAAGCTGTTCAACAAGCTGTAATTAATACATCACCCGGTCCGACAGTTGCATCTCGTGCTTATGCAATGTTGCATACTGCTACATACAACGCTTGGTCAGCATACGACCCCACAGCAATATCAACTCAACTCGGTGATTATTTGCAGCGTCCCGATGCGGAAATTACTGACGCAAATAAATCAGAAGCAATGAGTTATGCTGCTTATCGAGTTTTAAACGACCTGTTCCCCACCCAAACAGAAATTTTTGATCAATTGATGGGTGAATTAGGTTTAGATACGAGCAATAATACTACCGATATTACTACGGCTGCTGGTATTGGTAATGTAATGGCAGGGGAATTATTGGCATTTCGTCATCAAGATGGTTCTAACCAGTTAGGTGACAGCCTAAATGGAGTTGATGGGGTTCGTTATTCCGATACCAGTGCTTATCAAGCCGTTAATGCTCCTGGTGATATTGTCGATATCGAACGTTGGACACCGGAATTAGTACCGATTGATCCAGAACCTGGTAGAGAAGCATCTACTCAACAGTTTCTGACACCTCAATGGGGTAATGTTACACCTTTTGCTTTAGAATCTGGTGAGCAATTCCGTCCAGAAGCACCAAAACCATTTTTGCTGGTAGATGGAGATGTCAATTTAAAAGAGAAAACAATTACCCTTGAAGATGGCTCTGTATTAGATATCGACAAGAGTCTGATTGGAGACGTAATTAACCCCGAATTTATCGCTCAAGTACAAGAAGTTATTGATATCAGCGCTAACCTTACCGACGAGCAGAAATTAGTTGCAGAGTTTTGGGAAATGGGTGGTGGAACTTCCTTTCCTCCCGGTGCTTGGATGACCTTTGGACAATTCGCTTCGGCGCGAGATAATAATACTCTGGATCAAGATGCTCAATTATTCTTTGGCTTGGGTAACGCACTGTTTGATACAGGTATCGCCACTTGGGAAGCCAAAACCCACTATGATTATACTCGTCCGCTCAGAGCAATTCGGGAATTGGGAGAACTGGGATTAATTGGGAAATTTAATCAAGAACTCGGTGGCTTTGCAATTGATGCATGGACACCAGAAAATGGCACTCAGACGATTTTAGCAACTGATTTCCTGACTTATCAAACCCCTGGAAGCCACCCATCACCACCTTTTGCCGAGTATACCTCCGGACACAGTGGCTTTAGCGCTGCGGGTGCAGAGATATTAGAATTGTTCACAGGTAGCGATGAATTTGGTGCTTCTGTAAGCTTTAACACGGGTGCATCTCGTTTTGAACCAGGTCAAACTCCCTCAGAACCAGTTACTTTAGAGTGGGATACCTTCAGTGAAGCTGCGGAAGAAGCAGGTATTTCTCGTCTCTACGGTGGAATTCATTTTACTGATGGTGACGTTAACGGAAGAGTATTGGGGCAACAGGTAGGACAAGCAGTATGGGATAAAACTCAATACTTTATCAACGGTGGATACGAAGGTATAATTGAGACTAATGGAGATTATGTTCTGAACGGCGGAACATGGGATGATACTCTAAACATTGTAAATACAGAGTTTGATAAGAATATTACTCAGCTAATTGGTTCTTCAAACGATTATTACCTTGGTGTTTCTCCACAAGAAACGGGTATATTTTTTTAATAATGATGTAACCCCCGAATTCAGTCAGATGGTTGTAGATATACGAACAGATAATTTAATTCCAGATAGTTTTCAGCTTTTTAGAAACGGGCATCCCAACTACTAACACATCAAAATTAACGTGGTCAAGTACTAGTAGTCTGTCACACTAACTTTGATGGGTAATTAATGTAATATTGTAGGTTGGGCTGAACGGAGTGAAGCCCAACGCTGATGTTGGGTTGCGCTCCGCTTAACCCAACCTACCAAGAGGCATCTTAGCCCCTCATAACTTCTGTGGCGGACTACTAGTACTCCACCACATTAATTATGAATGGTTAGTTTTTCCCAAAATTGTCTAGAGACGTTATGTATAACGTCTCTACAGCACGTCGGTAGACGAACAAACCCCTCATAACTTATGTGGTGGAATACTACTACAAACCCATGAAAAGTTTTGATGGGTTGTGAACATGACTCTACAGATGATTCTTCAGGTGCAAGATATGTTTTAAAGCACTTCATAAAGATGAATCACCCACCTAAACAAAAACTAAATTTATGCTCAATATCTTGGAGGGTAACACCTTCTAAATTCGGTAAAATAATATGAGCTGCGCCAACTATTTCACTTGAACCGATTCCTATGGTTCTCATTCCTCCAGCGAGAGCTGCTTCAACTCCGGAAGCTGCATCTTCTACGACAACGCAATCGGCTGGTTCTAATCCTAACTGACTGGCTGCATATAAAAACAAGTCGGGTGCTGGTTTGGAACGGGTGACGCTGTTACCATCGGCAATCGCATCTAATTTATCGGCTATTCCCAATCTTTCTATTACACTATGAGCGTTCTTGCTTCCCGAACCAATGGCAATTTTAATTCCTTTTTCACGCAATTCATCGATGAAATTACCAGCCCCCGGTAGCAAATCTTCTGATGTTATTCCTTGGATAAGTTCCACGTAATAGTTATTCTTACGCTCCATCATCTCCTGAATTTGCGATTCGGAGTAATTTCTATCTCCTATTATCTTCATCAGTGAATCTCGACGAGAAATACCGCGTAATGCTTCGTTAGCTTCACGGTTAAACGGAATACCTTCTTCGTCTGCTAATTTCTGCCAAGCTTGATAATGAAGTTCTGCGGTATCGGTAAGTACGCCGTCCAAATCAAAGATAATACCTTTTATCTCGGATTTCAAACTCTTAATTTTTGGTTTGAGGTCGAATTCTCGCCATTCTCCATGCCAGTATAGTTTAAACTGTAAGCGTTTCCAAGTCGGAGGTAAATTTGGTTTTGCAATCGGACCATTTGTTGTAAATTGGATACCGGCAACCCCAAAAATAATCGCTTGCCAAATACTACCGCAAGATGCTGCATGAATTCCCTCAGAAGCATTTCCCCGTGTATTTTCTAAATCGACTAACGCTGCTAATCTAAAATTTTCATAAGCTTCCCCGGTTTTACCTAAAGATGCTGCTACAAGTCCATGAATAGCCGGACCTAAAGATGAACCATAAGTAATATCGGTGCGGGGTTCGTAATAATCCCAATTTTTTTGCAGAACTTCTTTCCCATAATCAGTTTTGCTAGTTCTTTCCATTAAATACAATAGCATCAACACGTCTGGTTGTTTGATCACTTGCCGCTTGTTAATTTCCTTGATGCCCAAAATTGCTAACATTGAATCGGTACGTGGTTCATAATCGGCAAGGTTAAGGTCTTGTAATTGAAAAAAACCTTCAAATTGTTCGATTAGTCCCGTTTGTGCATCGTAAGGAATAAATATATTATCGGCAATATCTCGCCAACGATAGCGACGTTTCGCAGTTATTTGCAATTTTTCTTCTAGTTGAATCGCTTTTTTGGGAAAAGTTTTACTCAGCCAATCGTAAACTTCAAGGGCTTTTTCTAAATGCCATTGCACCATTTGATTGGTGAAAGCATTGTTATCTATATTTTCATGATACTCATCCGGACCAATACAGTCACGAATCTCATAACATTCACGCAACACATTCAACTCGACACGACTACTCCAAAATAAAGCAGTGTCAAGAATAATCTCTGCTCCACAATCCCGCATCCATTCGTGATCGTTCGTAACTTGCCAGTACAACCAAGCTGCAATGCTAATATCAGCACTAATGTGAATTTCGCGATCGCGACACCAAATGCGAATATCTTCTTCATACAAATGCTTCGCTGGAGCCCATCTGGGAGTTACTTCGTCACCAGTTGCAGCACTTTCCCAAGCATACATTGCACCCCGATAACCGTAATATTTGGCTTTGCGTCTTGCTCCTTCTATAGTGTGGTAACGGTAGGTGAGTAAGTTACGAGCAATATCGGGTTGAGTAAATATAAAAAATGGCAATATAAAAAATTCCGTATCCCAAAAAATATGTCCGCGATATCCGAAACCTGATAAAGTTTTGGCAGGAATACTAACTCGGTCATCATGTCGCGGAGCGCTAATTAATAATTGAAATAAATTGTATCTTACGACCAATTGAGCTTGAGCGCTTCCTTCAATTACGATGTCGCTGTGATACCATATTTCCTCCCAAGCTTGTTCGTGATTTTTTCGTAAATCTTCATAACTTGGTAATTCCTGCAACTTATCACAAGCAGCTTTCCTCGGATTTTCTACCTCCCGTGAAGTAAAAACTGTAACTAATTTTTCGACAGTAATAGTTTTTCCTGCAACAGCATCAAACTTCGCTTCCACAGTGGGAAAACCTGGAACGCTAATATCGCGAAATCTGGCTGTTGTTCCGGATATAATTAACTTGAACGCCATTGCTAATTTAATCCGAGAAGTTCTAGTCCGAACTTGCAACCAAGTACTAGCTTCACCATAACCTTGGTCAAGAATTAGCCAAGAGTTGAAACCATCATTATCTTCTGGATTACCATCAATACTTCCCCGAATCCGAATTGTGCCATCAAAATCAATCGGTGTAAGTTGAATACGTAATCCTAAAACATTTTGGTCTGCTTGACTGACAAAACGTTCAAAGTTGAGGTCGATAGTTTTACCATTCGGACTACGCCAGGTAATTTTACGACTGAGTATACCCCGTTTCAAGTCTAACTGACGCTGGTAACTGAAGATTTCTCCTTTATCTAAACGAAATTCTTCGTTATCAATAATAATGTACAAAGGCAGCCAATCAGGACAATTAGCCAATTCAGTATAGTAAATCGGAACATCATCATAGACACCATTAATTAAGGTAGCAGCTACTGCACCAGGATATCCTTCGGCAAAACTTCCTCGTGTACCCAAATAACCATTACCAATCACGAACACCGTTTCTTTATAGTTGAGTTGTTCGGGGTCGAAATTGTTTTCGGTGAGAATCCAATGGTCGTAATGTAAATGGGGGTCTAAAATAGTTTCATTCATGGGTATTAGATGTATCGTTATTGTTTACAAATTTACACAAATTTCAAGTTACAGTCTGCAACTAAAATCCTTTAAAACCCTTAATTTAATTTTAAGATAAAACTTTGATGATTTACTCTTAACACTCCTGATTCAATTTTAGATTTTAGATTTTAGATTTTGGATTTTTTCTGTAGGACAGAGTTAATAAATTGATTCTATAGATAAACCTAGGAGCTTGTATTATTAAGGAATTAACCGTCAAAATCCTCTTTGATGATGTTTAATTATTTTAATTAAAAAACTGAGATTACAATGTTGTTCTTAGTACCAAATAAATATGAGATTCTTGTGAGAATGTAAGTTTATATTTTATGAATAAGTAAGTAAGCACAAATAATTATCGTTATGTAACAGAATCTAAATTATATTAGACATCTCCGGAAATAAAAAAACCTCTCTCCAAACCTCTCTCCTGCAAGGAGAGAGGCTTTAAACCTCCCCTTCCCGCTTTTGGGAAGGGGGCAGGGGTTAGGTCTGCGTATAAAATTAAATTATCTAAATCTTTTCGGGAGATGTCTATTTAAAAGCTTACCGATACTCGTTAATACCGAGTTACGAAGGAACTACTCTTACCCAGCAATGCAAGGGTTGCCAAACTAATAGTAGTTCGTCACATTAATTATCAGGGATTCTGATCGTAGCTCGACCGGGAATTTAATTCTCGGTCTGATAGCATAAGTCCTATAAATAGGGCTAAAAAATTAATCAGATTAGATTGGTTAAGTACCCATCCCACATTAAGGTGATCGAGTAATAGTACTTTCTTTATCACAGCAACTTCGGTGGGTATTCCCGTGACATATTGCATAAGTCCTATAGCTAATCTAGTTTAGCAAAAAAGTATTTTAAACTACAATCAATTGGCGATCGCTCTGTTGGAGAAAAACGTTTTGATTTACTATGATTATTTTTGTGTTCATAAAACTGATCATGAAAACTGATTACCTGATTTTAGGTAGTGGTCTATCGGGGTTGGTATTTGGTGCATTGATGGCAAAATCTGGTAGAAGGGTACAAGTTTTAGAAGCCCATGAATACCCTGGTGGATTTGGTCATACCTTTACTATGGCTAAAAAATACCGCTTTAATGCACAACTTCACTATGTTTGGGATTGCGGTGAAGGTAAAACTGTTAATCAAGTACTGAAAAAACTCAATTTAGACCAAGATATTACTTTTGAACGGTACGATACAAACGGATTTGACCACATGAGAATGCCAAATTATGCTTTGGATATTCCTTCAGATTCTCAAGAGTTGATTCGACGACTTTCTCATTTATTTCCTGACGATACAGAGGAAATTCGTCAATTTATTTTGGAGGTTAAAAAAACTAGAGAAGGATTAAAAGTATTATCTCCTCCGCTGAGTCCAGGAGAATTATTTAAACAATTTCGGTAAAGTCAGGCGCACTGTGATGTATCTGCATAGTACGCTACAAAAGCTAGGTTTGTATAGGCATGAATTGCGATCGCCAAGTATTTATGTTGGTATAGTCACTTTTTATTCACATTTGTGATCAACACTAAAAATATCGGTCTGCTGGACTGAAATCGAAATGTTACCGAAAATTTGGAGATTTTGGATCAAAGGATTTTGGATTAAACAGAAATTACCTAAAATGAAAACCGTTCTTTAGGGGTAATTAATGAATTACTATAAAGGGTTCGTCCTTCGAGAGATTCCTAAATTTTAAATTATTTTATAAATTATTTTAAATTATTTATGGGTATTTAAATTTATTTACGGGGACAATCCAAAATCTAAAATCCCAAATCTAAAATTGATTGACTGATAAGGAATTTTTTTATGCTTGGGTTGATTCTGACTTGGTTAGTAACAGCTATCAGCTTTATAATTATTTCTAAACTACCGATAGGAGTAGAAATAGACAGTTTTGGTAAAGCGTTAATTACAGCGGCAGTTTTTGGAATCTTGAATGCGCTTTTGCTTCCGGTTTTAACCTTTTTCACTTTGCCCTTCATTATTCTGAGTTTGGGTTTATTCTTCTTTGTTCTCAATTCAATCATCTTCGGGATATCAGCGGCTATAGTCCCTGGTTTTCGCTTAAGGTATGGTTTTTGGAGTTCTACAATTGGTTCAATTGCTTTGGCAATTGTTAATTCTATTCTTTCATTCCTGATACCGCCATTAATTTAATATGGGAATTATAAATTTTTCACGAAAAATAAGCTGGAGGAGTGATTGCTTATAAAAGCATAGTTTATGGGAAAATAGTGTAATAAAAATAGAATAATCACTATTTTTATTCATCAATATTAAGTATAAAATGTTGAATCCAATAAAAATTATGACCGTGAAATTTTGGCGACAAAAATTTGTTTTTTTCCTCACAGGATTTTGTTTGATTTTTCTGTTATTTGCTTGTCAAGGGGAAACAATCACCCAATCACCAAGTCCTACAGCAACACCCGCAACTGATGAAACTGCTACTACCCAGGTTCTTCCTGTAGCATATCCGGATAGAGAACTGAGTGCTTCCCCCGCACAACTACCAAAGTTACCCTACGCTTACAACGCATTAGAAAAAGCCATTGATGCCCAAACAATGGAACTGCATCATGATAAACACCATGCTGCATACGTCAATAATCTTAACGAAGCATTACAGAAGCATCCTGAACTGAAAAATAGCAGCGTAGAATCAATGCTGCGTGATTTAGATAACATCCCAGAAGATATTCGAGAAACAGTACGTAACAACGCTGGTGGTCATCTCAATCATACAATTTTCTGGCAAATAATGAGTCCCGATGGTGGTGGAGAACCTACAGGACAAATCGCTCAGCAAATAAATCAAACCTTTGGTAGTTTTGATAACTTTAAAAAACAATTTAATCAAGCAGGTGGAGACAGATTTGGTAGTGGATGGGTTTGGTTAGTACGTAACGCTCAAAATCAACTCCAGATTGTTAACACACCCAATCAAGATAGCCCAATCATCGATGGCTTGTATCCAATTATGGGTAATGATGTGTGGGAACACGCATATTATCTGAGATATCAGAACCGCCGCGCTGAATATCTAGAAAACTGGTGGAATGTGGTGAATTGGTCGGAAATCAACAGACGAGCGCAAGTCGTATCGCAACAACAAAGTTAGGAGGTATGCATCGATGAGAAGTTTATTGATGAAAAATCCCGTAATCATCGGAGCATCTTGGATAGGTGCATATCTTGTGATTATTTTATTACCTTTATTCATATTACTTTTATACCCACCGACACCAAGTGATGAACGTAGTGTGTGGTTAGAATTTTCCGCAGCTTTGGGTTTCATCGGTTTAGCAATGATGGCAATGCAATTTGCCTTAACTGCACGTATAAACCGTGTTGAAGCTTCATATGGTGTTGACCTAATTCTTCAGTTTCACCGCTATACTTCAATAGTTGCATTTTTTTTCATCTTAATTCATCCAATTATCGTATTTATCGATAACCCAGAAACACTGCAACTATTAAATTTTATCCAAGCCCCGTGGCGAGCCAGAATGGCTGTAATCGCCACTTTAGCCTTGATTGCAATTATTGTCACTTCGATTTGGCGGCAAAAGTTGAAAATTCCTTACGAATCTTGGCGTATAGCTCATGGGATTTTAGCAGTTATTCTCATTGGATTTGCTTTGGGACACGTCTTGGGTGTAGGTAATTATCTAGGATTATTTTGGAAAGCAGTTCTTTGGAGTGGAATTACAGCCGCTGCTTTGTGGTTATTAATTTACGTCCGCTTGGTTAAACCTTTTTTTATGAAGAAAAAACCTTACTTGGTAGAAGCTGCAATTCCCCAACGAGGTGATGTTTGGAATTTGGTTTTGCGTCCTAGGGCACACGAAGGACTTAACTTTCAACCCGGTCAATTTGCTTGGCTGACTCTGGAAATATCCCCGTTTAGGATGCGGGAACATCCATTTTCTTTGGTTTCGAGCGCAGAACATCCCGATCGTATTGAATTTGGCATTAAGGCTTTAGGAGATTTCACCAAAACAATCAAAGATGTCAAACCTGGTACTAAAGCCTACCTTGATGGTCCCTATGGAGTTTTTACCACAGACCGTTATGAAAATACAGCCGGATTTGTGTTTATTGCTGGAGGTATCGGTATCACACCTCTGATGAGTATGCTACTAACTTTAGCAGAACGTAAAGATGACCGTCCCATACTGTTAATTTATGCGAGTAAAACTTGGGAAGACATTACTTACCGAGAAGAAATAGAAGATTTAAAAGATAAATTAGACCTCACAGTTATCCATGTTCTTAGAGAAGCATCAGAAGATTGGTCAGGGGAAACTGGATATGTTGATAAGGAACTACTCGAACGCTATATTCCTAAGCGTCGTGGAAGTCGAAATTACTTTATCTGTGCTGTACCGAAAATGATGGATCAAGTGGAAAGAGCTTTACATGATTTGGAAGTACCTGTAACCCATATCCATATGGAACACTACAACCTTGTTTGATTAATTTAATAGAGTTAGTACCACCGGAGTTGCGATTATAGAAGTCGGGTTTTTAGGATAAATATTTGTAGTCACACAAAATTCTAGTAAAAACCCGACTTCTCACCCCACGACAAATCGATGATCATAGAAGTCGGATTTTTACGATAAATATCCGTAGTCACAGACAATAGTCATAAAAACCCGACGAATCACCCCCACGACATTGAACTTACCTTAATTAATTAGAATTCCTACTCCCTACTCCCTACCATAACCACAAATTGGAACGCTTTAAATTAGCTATGAGTTTATCTCGCATTGCTAAACTGACTTCGTTAGTAATTGTTTGTATCTTGTTTATCTGGATGTTGTCTCCTGCAACCATTTTAGCTCCTACTGACCCTGCCGAAGCGCTGACAATCTATGTACCAGATTACGGCTTGCATTCTAGACTGGTTTTACCAATTGGGAATGGTGAATTAATTCAATATGCTTACGGTGATTGGAATTATTTTGCACTCAATCAGCAGGACTTAAAAAATGGATTAGCAGCACTATTCTTACCAACTCAAGGTACCCTTGGTCGGCGAAAATTTAACAATATTGTCGAACTTCAACAGATAATTCAACAACAAAATAACACCTTATTAAGTTTAGCAGTAGCGCAAACCAAAGTAACACAATTGCTGCAATTATTAGATCAACGTTTTAGTCAAAATATAGAAACAAGCATCAAAAATCCCGAAACAAATTTAACTTTAATTAAAGATGAGCAAAAATATACAATATTACACAATAGCAATCACGAAATCGTTGAATGGTTAAAAGCTTTAGACTGCCAAATTTATGGTTTTGTGATGTGGGCAAATTTTCAGGTGAAACATTCATAATAAGTATTATTCCACCATATTAATTATGATGTCTATCGTTCCCAGGTTGAACTTGGTAACAAGAAATAAAATTTTTACAACTCAAATCAAATTACTAAATACATTCTTATGCGTTACAGTATCATGCTTCAATTAGTAGCAACTATAACTTTAATTTTTCTGGGTACTGCTGGTTTATTCGCCTGGTTGCAATACCGTCCAGCACCAGAAGAACCAAATACACTAGGCAGAATTTCATCTATTCCTAGTCGCATTTATAGATAGATGAATTGATACAAGTAGGTCAGCACGGAAAATTCTCATTGAGAAATCCGGGATTCATGCTTTCTTGCAAGAGGTAAGAGGGTTTAAGATTCATTTACATTTCTTTATATAACGCGATTTTTTTTGTACAGACCTAATTATTACAGTTAACTATTAGCTTAAAGATTTAGATGATGACAGCAAAAAATGATTTAATTACAGAAGCTTGGAGACTAATTTCCAAGTCAATTATTTATTATCATGGTCGTCCAGTTGGTACAGTAGCAGCTTTAGACGCAGACTCAGAAGCATTGAATTATGACCAATGTTTCGTCCGTGATTTTGTTTTATCAGCAATGGCTTTTTTGATTAAAGGTAAATCGGAGATTGTCCGCAATTTTTTGATAGAAACTCTGAGTTTGCAGAGTCACGAGCCGCAAATGGACTCGTTTAAACTTTAGAATTAATTTGTTTTGAGATGGAATAAATTAATTTTTAAAACCTTTTAATCATGAAATCACAAAAAGATACTAAAAAATCTCCCGTTTATCGTAACCGCTGGTTTGAAAGATTGATTGCCATCTTAGCAGTAACAAACTTATGTTTAGTCTTCTTTGATTTAACTTATATACATTGGCGTGATTTCTATCTTCAAATATTACCCAATCTTACTCAATTATATGACCCAATCAAGGGTATTGAACCACATCCAGAAACGCAAAATTATCTTGACAAGGTTATACAACTAGAAGAACAAGTTTCCCAGACTGGTTTACAATCACCCCAAACGGAAACTTTGCTTGGTGAATTACCGTCAAGGTGATTTAGTACGCTGGTTGTTTAATCCTGTGTAGATTACTCCCTTCCCGCTCTAAAATTACCGATACCTCTTTCTTTCTTTTCTCTGCGCCCTCTGCGTCTCTGCGGTTTTTTAATAGGTAATCTTCTGCCGGGATGGGATTAAGACGTCGGGTTTCTTTTAGAAACCCGACTTCTGTGAACTGTTCAAATTATTTTCGAGGATTAGCAATTTTTTCGGTTGATTTTGCTAACTTTTCGAGTGCCTCTGTTTGTTTTTCAATTTGTTGGCTTTGCTTTTCAAGTTCTTTTAATTGCTTTGTCTGAGAAAGTGCATCGCTGGTATGAGGGATAAAGTACTCACAACCGGATAGCATGACACAAATTAACATTGCAAAAATTAGTAGATAACGCATTATATCTTTCCTCGAAAATTATTCTATGTATTTAGGATTGTATTAATCTTCTCAACTAAGGCAAAGGGCTTGAGTGTTAATTCAGCTTCACCTATATTTAATCTTATTTACATCTATCTGAGGTTTGATTAATATTACTTTTATTGAAATAGTTTTTATTTGAATTTGTATTCTATTAAGTATTTTATTAAAATGTAACTGCTTACTCTAACTTCTTAAAAAAATATTCAACTAAAATAATATTTCATCTTATTATACTGCAATTCTAACTTTTAGCATAATACTTAAGTTAGATTTTTATATTATAAATATATTCTATTTGTAAGATGTTTTTTTGTGAAGATGCTGTAACAATAATAACAGATGATATTTACCCTGTAATATTTAATGTTTAATGTTGTTTCAAAACACGAGTAATAAATTATTGTCACTTTTTATTCACATTTATTGTTGAATATAAAAATAGAACAATTAATTAGCAGTTTTTTCAAACAATTCTCCTTGTTACTTTATCAAGCTAAAAGGTATACCAAAGATTATTTTTAAAATATCTTCAACAAGAGTTTTGTCGAGTTTCTGTTTTTCACCGACCATTAATAATTATTAATCATGAACACTTCTCATCTTAAGTACATAATCTCCGTCTTAGGTATCACAACTGGCATTCTTGGTTTTGGAAACCTTGAAGCGAATGCTTCTGAGATCCAAAATATCTCCAAAGATACCTCGACAGTGCAAACTCAAGCTATGACACCAGCGCCTATCTCAGGTACTAAAATCAGTCAGAATGCTACTGACTTGCAAGCACAAACACCATACCCCACACAAACACCACAGCAATTACCTCAGCAAACACCATACCCCACACAGCAATTACCTCAGCAAACACCATTCCCTACACAACAAATACCACAGCAATCACCTGAACCATTCCCAGAGCAAATCGAGACACCATCACCAACTCTGTCACCTGGTAGACAAACCCGTGGTGGTTCTAGCTACATTGGGGTTGGTGGCAATATTGGATTAGGTGGGGGTACCACATTGAGCGAAGGTTCTTTTGCTGTCAACAGTAAAATTGGTTTGACCAATAACTTTTCTGTACGTCCAGCTGCTTTAATCGGTGATAATGCACTTTTTCTCATACCCTTAACTCTTGATTTTCCAGTGGAGTCTGTTACAGATACAGGAGTTCAACAAATAAACGTTGCTCCATACATCGGTGCAGGTGCGGCAATTTCCACTGGTCAAGATAGCACCGTTGGTTTTCTGATCAGTGGTGGTGTGGATGTTCCTCTCTCACCTCAATTTACCGCTAATGCTGGTGTAAACGTTGGTTTTATCGATGATACAGAAGTCGGGCTAATGTTAGGCATTGGTTACAACTTTTAAACAAGCTTTATGCCGAGTATTTGATTGAAATAGAAATTTAGCTCAGGATAAAAAGATGAAAATTCAAAAGTTTGCGAGTTTTGCTACAGGTATTCTACTACTACCAATTTTTGCAGCCTGTACACCAAACGAGACTGCTCAAGACACTACAATAACTCCACCTCCTGGGACAGATGTAAATACACCTGACCTGACAACTCCTGGTGTAACTCCCGGCACAACTCCCGATACAACTCCCGGTACAACTCCTGGTGCAACGGTGGATAACGATATCAAGGGTGTTGTAGAGGCTAATCCTTCGTTGAGAACACTTGCCAATCTGATTGATGAAGCTGATTTAGATGATGATTTAGATGATGGACCTTACACCTTCTTCGCTCCTTCTGATCAAGCATTTGCTGCGATTCCCGAAGCAACTCGACAGCAACTGCTTCAACCAGAAAACCGCGAGACTCTCAGACAAGTTTTGAATTATCATGTTGTTCCAGGTAGCTTGAGAGCAAATCAAATTCAGTCGGGAGAGGTGCAGACTGTTGGGAATAATTCAATCAATATACAAGTTGATCCAGCAACTAACCAAGTTCGAGTGAATGAAGCCACTGTTACTCAGCCAGATATTCAGGCTAGTAATGGTGTTATCCATATCATTGACCAGGTAATTTTACCCCCCAATTTGAATTTGTAAAGCCCAATCAAGAATAGACATCTCCGGAAAAACTGTAGAGACGTAGCATTGCTACGTCTTTATCAGAGTACTGGATAACGCAAAAATAATTAATTTTCGGTGATGTCTAATGGATACAATGTCAGTTAGGACTAATTTTTAAACCACTGTTATAATCAAATGCTTCATGTTTAAAGTGCATTAACCCTACAAAATAATAATTTTTAATAAGTTTGAATAAGTTTGAAAAAAAATTAATATTGCAAATTAAATGTGTTTTAGCTTAGCTGTGATGTAAGGGAGTAAAAACATGACCGCAGAAGAAAAAAGGCTAGAAGAAGACCGCAATCGTCAGGCATATTGGCGCAGATGGGGTCCCTATTTGAGCGATCGCCAATGGGGAACTGTACGAGAAGATTACAGTTCCGATGGTAGCGCTTGGGATTATTTTCCCCACGAACACGCTCGCTCTCGTGCTTATCGTTGGGGAGAAGATGGGATTGGTGGAATTTCCGATAATCATCAACGGTTGTGTTTTGCGATCGCGTTGTGGAATGGTGCAGATCCAATCTTGAAAGAACGGTTATTCGGATTATCTGGTCCAGAAGGTAATCATGGGGAAGATGTGAAAGAATATTACTTTTATCTTGACAATACTCCATCTCATGCATACATGAAATACCTTTACAAATATCCTCAAAAGGCATTTCCTTACACACAATTAGTCGAAGAAAATCAGCAACGGGGTTATGATGACCCAGAATTTGAATTAGTAAATACGGGCATTTTTGATAATAATGAATACTTTGATGTATTTGTCGAATATGCCAAGCATTCAGATGAAGATATTCTGATTCAAATTACCATTGTCAATCATGCTTCTGAAAGCAAAACTTTAGATATTTTACCAACCTTATGGTTTCGTAACACTTGGTCTTGGGAAGAAAAATCTGAAAAGCCAATGCTTAGCGAATATTCTCCAAGTGTCATTAATGCATTTCACCCGTATTTAGGCAACCGCTGGCTTTATTGTCAAAATTGCCAAGCTAGTTTATTTACTGAAAATGAAACTAATAACGAAAGATTATTTGGAGTAGAAAATAATTCTCCCTATGTGAAGGATGGGATTAATAATTATATTATTCATGAAGAAACTAAAGCAGTTAATCCTGAAAAAATAGGTACAAAAGCAGCAGTACATTATCATTTAAACATTGGTGCGGGAGAAACCCAAACTATACAATTAAGATTATCCAATATTGGCGATTTAGCAGCACCTTTTGGTAGGGAATTTGATACTACTTTGCAGCTTCGGCAACAGGAAGCAGATGAATTTTATCAGCGGATTTCTTCTGATAAGTTATCACCAGATGTTCGCAACGTCCAACGACAAGCATTTGCTGGTTTATTATGGACAAAACAATATTATCACTATGTAGTAGAAGACTGGTTGAATGGGGACTCTAATCAACCACCTCCACAACGACATAATGCTCGTAATCAAGAATGGATGCATCTTTTCAACGATGATATTATTTCCATGCCTGATAAATGGGAATTTCCTTGGTATGCGGCTTGGGATTTGGCTTTTCATGTAATTCCTTTGGCAATGATTGACCCAGATTTTGCCAAACGTCAAATGGATAGATTAACGCGAGAATGGTATCTACATCCCAACGGTCAAATTCCCGCCTATGAATGGCATTTTAGTGATGTAAATCCCCCCGTTCATGCTTGGGGTACTTGGCGAGTTTATCAGATTGAAAAGGAATTTTATGGACGTGCTGATACCAAATTTTTAGAGCGGGTATTTCAAAAGTTACTACTCAATTTTACATGGTGGGTTAATCGTAAAGATAATGATGGAAATAATGTGTTTCAAGGGGGGTTTTTAGGTTTAGATAACATCGGTATCTTTGACCGCAGTTCTGAATTACCTACAGGCGGTTATTTAGAGCAATCTGACGGTACAAGCTGGATGGGAATGTATTGTTTGAATATGTTAGTAATAGCTCTAGAACTTGCTAAGACTAATTCTGTATACGAAGATATTGCTAGTAAGTTTTTTGAACATTTCCTGTATATTGCCGATGCCATGAATCACATTGGTGAAACCAATATTCACCTGTGGGATGATACTGACCAGTTTTTCTACGATGTACTGCATTCACCCCACAATGAACGCCACCATCTCAAAGTTCGTTCCATGGTAGGTTTAGTTCCACTGTTTGCCATAGAAACTTTAGAAGCAAATGTGTTACAAAATTTTCCTGGCTTTAGAAAACGCTTGGAATGGTTTATTAAAAACCGTCCTCATCTACAAAAAAATATTGCTTCTTTAGAAACTACAGGAAGTGAAGCTAGACGATTACTCGCCATTGTCAGCCCAGAAAAACTCAAACTAATTCTGCAAAGAATGCTAGATGAAACTGAGTTTTTGAGTCCTTGCGGTATCCGTTCTGTTTCCAGATTTCATGCTGAACATCCCTATATTTTTGAAGTTGATGGACAACAGCATTCTGTTAATTATGAACCGGCAGAATCAACTAGTGGGATGTTTGGAGGAAATTCTAATTGGCGTGGTCCAATTTGGTTTCCAATGAATTATTTAATTATTGAATCTTTGGAAAAATTCCATCAATATTTGGGAGATGATTTTAAAGTTGAATATCCTACTGGTTCTGGTGAATTTATCACCTTAAAAGCAGTAGCAACTGAATTATCTCACAGATTGATGAGTATCTTTTTGCGTTCAGAAGCTGGATATCGTCCCGTTCACGGTGGTAATTCACTGTTTCAAAATAATCCTCAGTGGCATGATTTGATTTTGTTTTATGAGTATTTTAACGGCGATAACGGTGCTGGATTGGGAGCTAATCATCAAACAGGTTGGACTGGGTTAGTCGCAAGTTTGATTTATTCATGTGGAAGTAGTTATCGTTCTTGTCAAGTTCTTCCACAACCAGAAAAAGCTGATGCTGCGATTGGGTAAGAAGTCGGGTTTTTATGAATGTTTTCTGTGATTACGGATAATTGATTGTAAAAACCCGACTTCTCTGAGATTTTCTCGGTAAATTTTATATCTAGATTTACAAAAATGGGAAATTAAAAACTACCTATTGGTAGAAAAATCATGTTTCTTTTGTGTGAACAATCCGAATATCCAAATACGACTAGTGAAAGACGAAATATAAGTTTGAACTCTTTATGATAAGCAAGGAGGCTGACAATTCTAATTATGTCGGTTGCAAACAAACTATATGCGAATATTACTAGTAGAAGATGATCCGGAACAACTAGAACCATTACAAGGTGTCTTATCGGAAGCTGGATATATCGTCGATGGGGTTGATGATGGAGAAATTGCCCAATGGTTATTATCCAAAAAAGAGTATGACTTATTAATTTTGGACTGGATGTTACCCACAATCAGCGGTTTAAGTCTTTGTCATCAATATCGACTGATTGGTAAAGCTGCACCAGTACTGATGCTTAGTGCAAAGGATACTACACAGGATAAAGTCGCGGGTTTAGATGCGGGAGCAGATGACTATGTTGTCAAACCTGCCGATTTAGTAGAACTTTTAGCGCGGGTACGTGCTTTAGGAAGACGTTCTCCTCAATGGATTGGAGATGTTCTGACTGTTGCAGATTTACAATTACATCTAAGTAATTTAACTGTTGAACGCAATCAAGTAAGTGTGGAATTATCCCCACGGGAAACTCAATTGTTAGAATATTTCATGCGTCATCGTAATCAAGTTTTAACCCGTGAACAGATTGAAGAAGCGTTGTGGGAGTGGGGTACTGAACCGGAAAGCAATGTATTAACTGTACTGGTACGCAAATTGCGAAATCGCTTACAGTTAGTTGGTGTCGCGGATTGGATTAAAACAGTTTACGGTATGGGTTATAGTTTTAAAGCACCAGATAATTTAAATAAATAATTTAAAATAAAAGAAAATTCTCAAATATTTTAATTTTTGATTCGGTAGCTGACTAACATTGTGACATTTTCACGAGACAATCCGAGTTCTTGAATAATCATCGCTTTTACAGAGTTTAATTCTATAACGGGAAACTCGAATTCTAACTCTGTAAGTGCGGAGTTAGCAGTATTAACTTGAATTTTTGTAATACCTCGCGGCTTTTGTATTTCAGCTAAAATTCCTAATACTTTAACTTGAAAATGCATTTGTATTTCTGTATTAGGTTTTAATGTTTCTATGTTACTAGATAGTCTTAATTCTTCAGCAATTATAGCTTTTACCTTGGATAATTCTGTCGCTGAAACTTTGAATACTAACTTTTTGAGTATAGAGTTTGTAGTTTGAAGTTCAACTGTGGTGAACTCTTGCTCTTGATCTATTTCAACTTCCGTTATCAACACATTGGCGGCAAAATTGACCATGACTGTGTATGTATCAGCTTGGAGTTTATCTACTGTAGTATAGGAACGACTTAATATTAGATTTGTTAACGATTCACCACCAAATCCAAAAGCAATTAAAAGTAACGGTAACGGTAATAAATATTCTAACTTGGAAGAGTGGAGTTTTTGTAATAATTGAGATAAGGACATAGGTTTGGAACTCTAAACACAATTCACTAAATTTCATGTTTCATCGTAGCCGCAGCAATTTAGCTTTATGGTTTACCCTGACAATGGGAAGCATTTTGGTTGTTTTTGCCGGGGTACTTTATTATCAAGCAGTTTTAGACGAGTTACACAATCTTGATCGTTTACTTCATAAAAAATCTCGAATCATCACGGTAAACGCCAGGTACAATCAGAGTGAAAAACAATTAGACTTAGAAAATGTACCGCTTATCGGCAGTAAAGTTCCACCTTTGGGTAGCGAAGTCGTATATGCACGTTGGTACGATACTAAAGGACAACTGGTACAGTTTTTTGGTACAATTCCACAGACGCAGTGGAAGATAATCCCTGGTTTTCATACGATCAAAACTAAGTTTTATTCCTCAAAAAAAGAGTCCACTGTTATCTGGCTGCGTCAGTTAACCTTACCCGTATATCAAGATCATGTATTAATTGGTTATCTACAAGTTGCAATGCCCCTAGCATCTGTACAAAGTAATTTAACTCAATTAAGACTAGTTTTGATTTTCACTGTACCAGTAACTTTAGCAGTTATCGGTGTTGCTGGCTGGTGTTTGGGGGGAATCGCAATGAAACCAATTCATCATAGCTACGAACAATTACAACGCTTCACATCTAACGCTTCCCATGAATTGCGATCGCCTTTGTCAGCGATTATTAGCAATTCCCAATATGGCTTAATTTCTAAATCTAACGATATTGAAGTGCAGCGTCAGCGGTTTGATTCGATTTTCAATGTTGCTAAATCAATGAATATTTTGGTGAGTAATTTACTGCTTCTAGCACGTCATGCAGAGCGATTATCTCCTGAATTTTTACAAGAAGTTGACTTAAAAACTCAGTTATTACAGATAGCAGATGAATACGCAACACAACAAGCTGCAAAACATCTTAATCTAACTTATACCTTACCAACTAACAGTATTTTTGTGTTGGGAGATGCTGATTTACTGCGTCAAGCAGTAGTAAATTTACTCGAAAATGCCTGTAAATATACTTCCCCTGGAGGTCAAGTTCAACTGCTACTGTTTACTCAATCAAATTGGGCTGTGATTGAATTTACAGATAATGGGATTGGCATTCCTGAAGCCGATTTACCACATATTTTTGAGCGATTTTATCGGGTAGATCGAAAAAAAACTTGTAAAACTGGTGGATATGGCTTAGGATTATCGATTGTTCAACAAGTCGTCTCTGCACACGGTGGTCATGTTACAGTCAAAAGTATAATCGAAAAGGGGTCAACTTTTCAAATTATTTTACCCCTCAAATAGCCGCAGCAGTAGTTCATCAGATTAATTATGAGGGGTAAGGCTGTCCGTGTTGAGCGCAAAAACCGCAGTTTCTAACTGTTCCAACTCGCAATTATCTGGATAAATAATCATGGTTCCTTTACGAGATAACAACCCAACCACAATTAACGTCATTTTCTTGTCACATTTGATTGAGATACTAAAAATAGTAGGGACTCGGCACAACTTTAGCCGCAGAAAAGCTCCGCAAACGGAGATACTTAGCTAATGACAGAACAACTGATCAGCAACCAGCGGGGAACTGCGAAGCAATAATAACTTTTTCATTCAGATATTGCGTAAGTCCTATGAAAAAAATATAAATCTTTTTAAAGATAATTATTTTTTGATGCTGTGAATATCTAAAAGTAGTACTTAAGATAGATTTATTTTTGTAATCAATAATTTTATCTTTAAACTATATTGATAACTTGAAACTTAAGATAGATTTTTTTTGAAAACAGATAGTTTTATTCTGATGATTACAAATTACAAAAAAATAAGATTTACATGAGCAGGACTTATGCGATTGTCACAAAACTCGGATGGTGCGTGACACCAAAAACCTTATTATTGCGTTAAAAATCAATCAAAGTGTCACAGCTACAAAAAAATGTGCCAGTTGCGTAATTCCTAATGAAATGAAATTATTAAATACAATTAAAAATTTCATATTTAATTGTTGATTTGAGTTTGATGTAATTTACTTTAATTAAACTTTAAAATGAAAATTTTGTCATGATAAGAAACATTCTTTTATGAAAAGAATAATAATTATTTTAGGGCAACACACAGAATTAAAAAAAAGATTAATTTGAAGTTAGTATAATCGGTTCGTTGAATTAATTCATGAGGTCAGTGACTAAATTAAAATCAGATTCAAAAAATATAATTATGATGATTGCTAAAAGTATCAATTTAATTAATCTTCTAAAAATAAAACCTTGCCTTTTATCTTTAGAAGCAGGTAATTATGATAATAGTTGTATAGGAGAAGCCTCTTGAAATTAGTTGCGCGTCCGATAGTAGAGCTTAAACCTACTTTGTCCTTGGCTGATACCATCGCGATAGTTGTAGGAGTAGTAGTTGGTGCTAGTATTTTTCAAACTCCGTCAGTAGTAGCTGCAAACGCTGGTAATGTAGGATTTGCCCTGCTCACTTGGGGATTTGGTGGAGTGATTTCTTTAATTGGTGCATTGTGCTATGCCGAACTGGCAACAACTTATCCTCATCCCGGTGGCACTTATTACTATCTAAGACGAGCATTGGGTAGTTCAATTGGGTTTTTGTTCGCATGGACTCGTATGAGCGTGATTCAAACTGGCTCGATTGCGCTATTAGCCTTTGTGTTTGGGGATTATGCTTCGCAACTATGGCAATTGGGAATTTATTCTCCTTCAATTTATGCTGCGATCGCAATTGTAGTGTTAACTGGATTAAATCTGCTTGGTGTTCGGCAAGGTAAGCAGACGCAAAATTTGCTGGCAATTGCTCAAGTTCTAGGATTAATCGTTGTTTGTGCCATCGGATTACTAGGAGTTTCATCTCAAGGAACATCTGCTTTACCGCTCGATCAAACAACTAATGCCACTTCAAGTAATATAGGTTTGATGATGGTATTTGTGTTGCTCAGTTACGGTGGTTGGAACGAAGCAGCATATATTTCAGCAGAAGTTCGCGATGGTAAACGAAACATTGTCAGAGCGTTAATTTGGAGTATTGGTATTATTACCGCGCTGTATTTACTGGTTAACTTAGCATTGATTCGGGGGTTAGGATTAACCCAAATGGCAGCATCTCAAGCAGTCATCGCAGATTTGATGCGGTTAAACATGGGAGAAACAGGAGCCGTATTGACCAGCGTCTTGGTGGCGATCGCCACAGTTTGCTCTTTAAATGCGACAATTTTAACAGGAGCGCGGACAAATTACGCCCTAGGTCGTGACTTTTCAATTTTTTCTTTTCTAGGGCGCGGTCGTGAACATAGCCCAACAAATGCTTTGATAGTACAAGGAGGCATTGCACTTTTACTTGTAATGGTGGGAACTTTCGCTCGTCGAGGCTTTGAAACCATGGTAGATTATACGGCTCCAGCATTCTGGTTTTTCTTTCTATTGAGTGGTATCTCACTATTCGTGTTGCGAAGACGCGAGCCAAATATTAATCGTTCATTCAAAGTTCCATTTTATCCTTTGACTCCCCTAGCATTTTGTGGAATTTGCTTGTATATGCTGCAAGCGAGTTTAGCCTACACCGGATGGGGTGGTTTACTAGGTGTCGTCGTGTTGCTACTAGGATTACCTTTACTCTGGTGGACACAAAAAGTTTCAAATTGACAAAAAACCTGAATTTTAGGACATTATTATGACTTTCTTCAAACGTACTATTGCCTTATTCACGATTGGTGTTGGTTTACTAAGTAGTGGATGTACTCCAACTACCAACGCTACAACTCAAGGTGAATCTATTCAAGCCCAAGCACCTACAACTTCTACTCCAACACCATCGGCACCTTTACGTTCTCCTGACGTAGTGTATGTACCTACCCCAAACGAGGTAGTTGATCGGATGTTAACAATGGCTAATGTTGGTAAAGACGATGTTCTTTATGATTTGGGTAGTGGAGACGGACGCATCCCCATTACAGCAGTGCAAAAACGCGATGCTCGCCGCGCTGTAGGTATCGATATTAATCCGGAGCGAATTGAAGAAGCGAATAAAAATGCTCAACAAGCCGGAGTGACTGACAGAGTTACCTTTCTTAACCAAGATTTATTTGAAAGTAATTTTAGCGATGCTACGGTGATGACATTGTATCTGTTACCTTCTTTAAATGTTAAACTGAGACCGCAGTTATTTAGCCAATTAAAGCCTGGAACACGCATTGTTTCTCACGATTTTGACATGGGTGAGTGGAAACCTGAGCGTGTAGAGAAAGTTGAAGTCAATGGGCGCACCCATACGGTTTATCTATGGACAATCCCTGAAAATCCCCCTGCTAATTTAAGATAAAACCTGAATTCGACAATAATTATAGAAGTCGGGTTTTTACGATATGATTGGTCACACCCTTATAATCCTTATAAAAACCCGACTTCTTACCCCACGAAAAATTTCGGAAAGGCTCTTAAGATTACCGCGATAAAATATCATTGATCAGTAGTTGATATTACTGGTGCGGGAGAATAAATTTCTTGTATACGTTCAAATTCCAATTCAGTTAAATAATCTACAGTCCAGTTAGCTTGACGCTGAAGCATATGGAATGGATAGGTATTCGCAACCCCCACTACTTTCATATCTGCTGCTTTTGCTGCTTGAACACCGAAAAGTGTATCTTCGACCGCTAAACACTCGTTTGCTTGTAGATTTAGTTCAGGATATTCTTGCTTCAAACGTTCCAGCGCAAGTAAATAACCATCGGGTTTTGGTTTACTAGTAGTAACATCATCCCCTGTAACTATAATTTTAAAATATTCTGCTAACTCAGCGCGAGCCAGAACTAATTCAATTTCCTGACGAATTGCACCGCTAACTATTGCTAACTTTAAGTTACTCGAACGTATTTTAAATATAAAGTCATCTAAACCGGAATATAAAGGTAATTTTTCCAACGCTTCGATTTGCTCAACGTAATTTTGAGCTTTTTTTTGAAGTAACTTAGTCAAATAGCTTTCATCAACGACTCTTCCCCGACTTGCTAATAATTTTCGCAAACAAACGCGATCGCTATGTCCCAAACATACTTGTTGATACTCACCTGGTTTAAGTACCAAGTTTTCTTCCAGCAAAATTTCTTCGATCAACTGTTGATGAATTGACTCCGAGTTGATGATAATGCCATTAAAACTAAATATAACTGCCTTAATCATGCTCTAAGATTACGCTGGGGAAGGAAAACTCAGGTTATTATCCAAGGTGTTGTCTGGGAAAGTCGGTACATACTGCTTAACATTGCTGTAAGTAGATGTATCTTCTACCGAAATCGGCTTGATACCCCTAGTTAACTGACTAGTAAACCATACATCTTCAGTTCGCACTGCTGCAAATCCCGCCGCGCCCATAATCGCATCAGTACTACTATTAGCATACTCATCGATATAAGGTTCTTCAAAAATATTATTTAGCCATTCTAACTGACGCAAAGTTTTCTGATTCCCATCTAAAATCAAAACTTGTCCCCCCGGTACCAATAATCGAAAACATTCATACAAAATTGCTTGAGTAGCGGTGCTTGGCGTTTCATGAAACAATAAAGAAGCTGTAACTAAATCAAATGTTGCATCCGCAAAAGGCGTATTTTCAGCATTTCCCTGCCGCCATTGAATGTTTAAACCAGCACTTTGCGACTTGTGGAAACTTCTGAGCAACATATAGGGTGACAAATCCAATCCAATCACTTCTGCATCCGTCCAAGCTTGCTTCAACATGAGAGTTGTCGAACCCGTACCACAACCCAAATCAAGAATACGTCGCGGTTTGACTTTTACCTGATCAATTAAAGCTTGACGAATCCAAGTTTCATTTGGTGGTAAAGCATATTGAGTCACCGCATCGTAACTTACCGCAGCCCCAGGATTCAAATATCCTCCCTCTATTCCATGAAAATTTTGAGAACTGTAGTATTGAGGAATTATCACATCATCTCTTCGGAAGCGATCGCTATCTTTTTCCCAATCCACGCTTTCGGAATAACGTCGTAATTCTTCTTCATCAATTAACAAACGAACCACAGGGGATAAAAAACGCTCCCACAGCGTATCTTGTTTAATTGCCATCGATATAAGGTCTTAATTAAGTATTTTATTCATAAATTTTAATATATATTTGCTAATTCTATGATTTTAATCTGTCACTATATTGACTTTCTCATCAGGTGTACTACAATTGTATTACAAAATCAGAAGTCGAAGTGGGGTTTACAGTTATGGCGATCGCCCGATTAAACTACTCCTTTTACGCACTCAAGATTACCTAAAAAACCGCAGAGAACGCAGAGAACACGGAGGAAAGAGATTTCATAGAGATAGCTAATTTTAGGGCGGAAAGGGAGTAGGATAGCTGCGCTACAGTAATTGTAGGGTTATAAATGATGTAAACTCAATATCCAAAAAGTTTATTTACGAACAATCTAAAATCTAAAATCTAAAATCCAAAATTATATTATGCCTTATAAAGAGTTAGAAATATCAACAGAAACAGCAGTTTTATCGTGGGCAAATCATGAATTGAAAAGCGATGAAATCAAAATGGCGAAAAATGTGGCATCCCTACCTTTTGTGTTTAAGCACGTAGCTTTAATGCCGGATGTTCACTTAGGAAAAGGAGCTTTAGTAGGTTCAGTAATAGCGACAAAAGAAGCGATAATTCCGGCGGCTGTCGGGGTTGATATAGGATGTTTTGTTGGGGATACTTTAATACCTTTAGTTGACGGTAAATCTTATTCTTTAAGAGAATTAACCGCGAGAAATCAAGAAATTATTGTTTATGCTTGTACTGCCACAGGTAAAATTGTTGCAGCAAAAGCTAATGCTAAGCTAACTAGAAAAAACGCTTCTTTGGTAAAAGTAATTTTAGATAACGGTGAAGAAATTATTTGCACTCCAGAGCATCAATTTATGTTACGGGATGGAACTTATAAAGAAGCGCAAAATCTTCAACCAAAAATATCGTTGATGCCATTTTATTCTCAATTAGACAAAGATAATTATACTTTAATTTCTCAACCATATTCTAACCATAAAGTTGTTGCTGTTGAACCTTTAAACTATAAAGAAGATGTTTATTGTTTAACGGTACCTCAATATCATAATTTTGCGTTGAAAGCAGGTGTATTTGTTCATAACTGTGGGATGGGTGCTATCAAAACTCCATTTAAAGGCGAACAATTAGAAGGTAAACTAAAGAAAATTCGTCTGGATATTGAAACCGCAATTCCTACTGGTTTTGAGGAAAATAAAGATGTTGAAAAATCCGTAACTAATTGGCAAAATTGGCGCGATTTCAAAGACTTGCATCGTGGAGTGCAAGATTTGTCAGGTAAAGCGATGAAACAATTAGGTTCCCTTGGTGGTGGAAATCATTTTATCGAAGTTTGTGTAGATACAGAAAACCAAGTATGGTTGATGCTGCATTCTGGTTCCCGTAATATTGGTAATAAGCTGGCGCAGTATCATATTAGTACAGCGAAGGATTTAGCTAAAATGGCGGGTAATAGTTTACCAGACCCCGATTTAGCTCATTTTATCGCTGGTACGCCAGAATTTGCTCGTTATTGGCATGATTTGCAATGGGCGCAGGAATATGCACGTTATAACCGCGATGTGATGATGGCGCGATTTAAGCGGATTATTGAAAAGCACTTGGCTGGTGGAAAAGCTTTTAAACCATTATTAGAGGTGAATTGTCATCACAATTATTCCGAGAAAGAAGTGCATTTTGGTGAGGATGTGTACGTTACTCGTAAAGGTGCTGTACGAGCGCAAAAAGAAGATTACGGAATTATTCCCGGTTCCATGGGGGCGAAATCTTATATCGTTAAGGGAAAAGGTAACGTTGAAAGTTTTTGTAGTTGCTCTCACGGAGCAGGGCGTTTAATGTCAAGAAGTAAGGCAAAAAAAGCTTATACACTTGATGATTTAATCGAGCAAACCAAAGGTGTAGAATGTCGTAAAGATGAGGGGATTTTAGATGAAATTCCCGGTGCTTATAAGCCGATAGAACAAGTTATGCAAAACCAATCGGATTTAGTAGAAATTGTCGCGACTTTAAAGCAAGTTCTTTGCGTCAAAGGATAACTTATGTAGAGACGTTGCAATGCAACGTCTCCTTATATTTTGAATTGTATAAAGCATTTCTTAAATTTATACAGGACTTACGTTAGCGGAGCGTGACGCAGTAGCGTCATTATTGTCACAAATGGTTGATGGTGCGTGACGCTACAAACCTGATTACTAGGTTCAAATTAACTCAAAGCGTCACACAACCTACAAAAAAAATGTGCCAGTTGTGTAAGTCCTATTACAAATAAATTTACATATACCAATCTTATTTGTATGTATCGAAATCACGGGGTTCTAAATTCTCAGTAGTTGCAACTTGGAATAACAGCGATACACCCGTTGATGAATTAAAATTTACTGCATTGTACGGTAGACTGATTTATTTCTTGCTAGAAAAAATTAAATCTTATAAGTAAGCTAATATCAGAAAGAAAAATCCAAGTGTGTCAAAAATATAAAGACTCAATAAATTAACATCAATGGACTTGGATATGACACCTCAAGAATTTTTAGAAAGTTTGGCTTTAGCTGAAACAGATTCACAAAGACTAGTAGTTTTTGCGCGATACTTGGATACAACCGCGCTAGATAATGCTACTACTAAAAGGTGGAGAAGTCTTTCTTACAGTAATGAGATTGAAATGTCGCTCAACAATCTGGCTTTTCATCTAGAAGCACTTGCTGAGACACCAATACACTAACAGAAATTTAAAATTTAGTAATCCCCCAATAATGGGGGTTATTTAAAATTTTCATTGTAAAATAGGTTGAAAAAAAATATATATACAATAAAAAGTAATAAGAACCGAAAAGCTTGCGAATATCATGCAAAACAACTCTAAAACAGCTTACAAACAGCAATTACTAAATGACTTTAATTCAAGAACTAACTATGATGGGGGCAGATTTTATATTCCGATTGCCAATAAATTAGTTGAATTTGCGAATTTACAAAACGGACAAAAAATATTAGATGTAGCAACTGGTACGGGAATAGTAGCATTAAATGCTGCCCAAAAAGTTGGTCATACAGGTAAAGTTATTGGTATCGATATTTCGACAGGAATGTTGA
>JAYKJL010000087.1:0-26985 GCA_035285725.1 Nostocales cyanobacterium 94392
CCTGAAAGTTTAAAATCTGATTTAAATACCTGTTCTTTGAAAAATAATTCCAATCAAGTTTTGAAAATTGCTGCTCCTATTCCGATTGATGCCGATTCTCACATTGCACGAGATTTATTAAGAGGAATTGCACAGGCTCAAAATGAAATAAATTGTACAGGTGGAATTAATGGCAAACTATTACAGATAATGATAGTTGATGATAAAGATTACTCATCTGTAGTTAAAGAAGTTGCTAATAAATTAGTAAAAATTCCCAATATTTTAGCAATCGTTGGTCATTATTCTAGCACTTCAACTTTAGAAGCAGGCAAAATATACGACGGTAAAATAGTCGCCATTTCTCCTACTAGTAATGCTTTCCGAAAGTCAACAATTAATCCAAATGGATTAGATTTTAGCAAATGGGTATTCCGCACACCTCCTAGCGGTGTTAAAAATTTAGTTGAGTATATGGTAGATAAAAAAGGTTATAAAAAAGCCGCCGTTGTTTACGTTCCTAATCGTGATTGGAGCGAGTCTACCGATGAAGAATTTAAAAAATATTTGACATCAAAAGGTGGTGAAATTGTTTATAAATGCGAACTTAATGGTAACTTTATTGCAGAAAATTGTTTAGGAAATGCTATAAAAAAAGAAGCCGAGGTGATGTTGTTATTACCTGAAATTCATCAAAATCTCTTTGATAAAGCTTTACAAATTTTCGACGCTAATTATAATAGTCCTCAAAAATTATTCTTGTTAGGTGGAACCTCGATGTATAGCAGTAAAATTCTCAGGAAAAGACAATTCGCTGAAAATCTGGTGACAGCTTTTTACTGGCATCGAAATGATCAGAACCCCAGTCAATTTGAAAGCGATGCTCTAGCACTTTGGAATGCCGAAATCAATGGACGTACCGCTATGTCATATGATGCGACTATGGTAATTGCTGAAGGTTTGCGACGTATGGGTAACAATCCAACTCGTCAAAAACTCAAACAGATTTTATCGGCAGAGAATTTCTCAGCAAAAAGCGTAGCCGGAAAAGTAGAATTTGAAAATGGCGATCGCCGCATCAAAGATGAACGCGAAATCACCCCCGAAAACGATGATCAAATCGGCGTACTAGTGCAAGTAAAATGCGACACTCTTTCATTGCAGCCTAATTGTAATTTTGTTAAAGTTCCACAACAGTAAAGTTATGAATTGTAGAGACGTAACAATGCGACATCTCTACGGTACCACCGGAGTTAGGAATTTGAACCTTAGACCTTAGAGCCTGTCTATAAATAAAATATTAAGCACATGAAGCATCATAAACCAGGGAATAAATTCCCTGGCTAAAAGCTCCCGTCCTCTAAAAGAGGACTAAAAGTAAGATATATGAAGCTTAAGAATTATTTTATAAACACCCTTTTAGACCTTTGACCTTAGACCTCTAACCTTAAACCTTTGACCTTAGACCTTTAACCTTAAACCTTTGACCTTAGACCTTTAACCTTAAACCTTTAACCTTAGACCTCTAACCTTAAACCTACTCCTTATTCATCAATTTGCCAAGAATCTTTGGTAAATTCTTCATCCAAAATTCTCTTCGGCTTGACGATCACAATTATTCTTCCTAACAACTCTACTTCTGGTTCGGTTTCAAACCACTGAAAATCTAATTCTCCGGAATTTTCGACGACAAAATAACTACCAGAATCCCATTTGCGTTGAGAACGGTCTATGGCTACCATTATTGGTTGTGGATTATTTTGGTCTTGATTGGGAAATTTGTCACTTTTAGCTAATATTACCACAGGGTCTTGGGCAGCTAACACCACTTGCCAACCTGGTAAAGGTACCCAGGCACCCTCACCTGCAAATTTCACCATATTAAATGGTTCGCTTTGTTCCACTATCGGAACCGCTTGCAAATCATCTGGTGTCAACGGTAACTCACCCACCACCGGAACGACACGAGACATTTCGGCATCAGATTCCAGACGGTAAAAGGGTAACAGCGGTGCGGGACGTTGGGGAACAACCGTAAAATCAGTTAATAAATGTTCGATTTGTTTTCTTGCTGATTCAGTATGAGCAAACTTTAAACCTTTAGCAATAAAACGTGATCGCAATTGTAAATCTGATTTTTGTCTAGCTTGTTTCCAAGTTTGATAAGCCACAGCATCTCCAGGATGTGCGGAAAATCCTTCAGGTAAATTACGCAAGCGGGAAAAATCTTTGATTGCTCTAGCGACTTCTTTAACTTCATCTGCATCTACTTTATGCTCAAAGGTAAGCTCAGCAGCACTTGCACGTTCTTCTTCGGTGAGCAAACGCAATTCATATAAGATATCGCTTCCTCGTTGGGAATAATACGATTGTACTTCCTGGGACGCACCACCTTTTTTCAAAGAATTATAAACTTGAGAACCAACAATAATTTGATTCTGTTGAATCGGTTCAAAACCAGTAGCTTCAAAAATATCTTGAGGATTGTAACCGACTTTTTGCAAATAAGCACAACCTTGTCCCCATTCCACCCAGTTTCCTTCTTTTTGTCTGAGTTTTTGTAGTAATTCTTGGACTACTTCCGGGTTTGGTTGATTTTCAGTATTTTGAATTGGGGATGGGAAATCTGTCATAACTGGGGATGGGAAAATTCACGGTAGTAAACACAATTTTATGATGTAACGGCGTAACTAGACAAAACTCATGGTTACAGATTTTCGAGAGCGCAAGTAAAAAAAACAATTTCAATTTTGGGGTGAATACTCTACCGTTAATAAAAATTATAAGTTATCAAAGAATAATCCAGCGTCGGATACTAATTTTCATTCCGTGTTTTTTCGGATAATATTGCTCGACTTTAATTAGACAATAGTTCTTTTAAAACAGGGAGCAGTCCACTGTCAACTGTCAACTGTCCACATAGATTGATATTAGATATAAAAAAGCACATATGATAATGTAAAGGGATAAATATAATGAAAAATCTTCCACGCGAATTAAATAATATTCCGAGTAAATTAATGACTCCAGAAAGACGTAAAAAACAAAAAATTTTAGTAGTAGACGACGAACCGGATAATTTGGATTTGTTGTATCGAACCTTTCGTCGTGACTTCCAAGTTTTGAAAGCAGATAGCGGTACTAGTGCTTTAAGAGTATTAGCTGAGGAAGGAGAAGTTGCTGTAATTATCTCTGATCAAAGAATGCCAGAGATGAAGGGAACTGAATTTCTTAGCAAAACTTTACCTCAATTTCCCGATACAGTACGCATCATTTTAACTGGTTTTACCGATATTGAAGACCTTGTAGACGCGATTAACGCCGGACAAGTTTACAGATATATTACCAAGCCTTGGGACCCAGAAGAACTCAAAGGAGTGGTTCAAAGAGCTGCTGAAACCTATGATTTACTCAAGCAGCGTACTGAAGAATTACGTCGTGCAAATTCCCAAATGGCGTTGTTAACTTCATCGGTACAGATTAGCCAAACTGTTTCCAGTGTAGAGGAAAGTTTAGCACCAATTGCCGCCATTTATGGAGAAACTTTTGCTGCTGATGGCTGTATTCTGCAATTAGTCGAAAATGACAGTCTGACTTCTACTAGTGGTAGTTTTAGTCAAGACGGAATATTAGACAATTGGTTGGATAAAGACCCTTTAATTAAGGAAACCATTGCCACCAAGCAAATGAAAACTTGCGTAAATATACTTACATCAGAACAACTCAAAGATTTCGCTCATTATTCAGATACAAATACACAAGCACATTTGACTATCCCCATCGTTCATGCAAATCAAGTTACCGCAGTGCTATCGTTACAGTGGAAAAAACCCTGTACCTTACAAGAAGATGAATTAAAATTGATTCACCTTTCCGGGCAAGTCTTAGCACTTATAATTAATTGCGCTCATTACAGTTAACAGTGAGCAGTGAGCAGTTAGTTGCTGACGAAATAAATTTTGTCAAATTATTTTTCAAATAACTGATAGCTGATGACTGATAATAAGTAACTAATAACTGCTCACTGATATTATGTCTGAAATTCGCTCGATTTTTAACCGCATTGCACCTGTTTATGACCAACTAAATGATTGGTTGAGTCTCGGACAACATCGGATATGGAAAGAAATGACGGTAAAATGGAGCGGAGCTAAGACGGGAGACACCTGTCTGGATTTGTGTTGTGGTAGCGGCGATTTGGCTTTCCGTATGGCTCGTAAACTCGGAAAAAGTGGCAAAGTAGAGGCTGTAGACTTTTCTCCAGAGTTATTAGAAGTAGCTAAACAACGTCAGAAAGAATATTATCCTACTCCTCCCATTACTTGGATTGAAGCTGATGTACTAGAATTACCTTTCGACGATAATCAATTTAACGCCGCTACAATGGGTTATGGATTAAGAAATGTTACAGATATTCCTCGTTGTTTGAGCGAATTACATCGAGTTTTACAACCAAAAGCGAAAGCCGCAATCTTAGACTTTCATCGTCCCGAAAATACTGTAATGCGTAGCTTTCAGCAATGGTATTTGGATAATCTCGTAGTTCCCGCAGCCAGTCAAATGGGTTTAAAGGAAGAATACGCTTATATCAATCCCAGCTTAGAACGCTTCCCATCAGGTAAAGAGCAGATTAAGATAGCTTCGGAAGTTGGTTTTGTTTCTGCGGTACACTATCCCATTGCAAACGGTATGATGGGAGTGCTAGTACTAATAAAAAGTTAGGAGTTAGGAGTGAAGAGTTAAGAATTAGGAGCTTTTAGTATTGAAAAACTGGGAATTTACAACTTAAATAATATATAATTCGCTTTTTATTAGATAAATTATTTTAGCAAATTACAAATTTGATTTTTATCAAATTTTAATTAAATAATCATGGGATAAATTCCCTAATTATTCAATTCAATTACTCTTTTAATTAACTCCTAACTCCCGTAAAGACGTAACGCCCGGCTACGTCTCTACAACAACTCCTAACTCCTAACTCCTAACTCCTAACTCCCAACTCCCAACTCCTAACTCCTATCGTGGATTTCTCTAATCTTTGGTTATATATTACCCCTCCCATCGCAGGTGGAATTATCGGCTATTTCACCAATGATTTAGCGATAAAAATGTTATTCCGTCCTTACCGAGCAATTTATATCGGTGGGAAAAGGCTTCCATTTACACCTGGATTAATACCTCGTAATCAAGAGCGTTTAGCGAAGAACGTTTCTAAAGTAATAATGCAGTCTTTGTTAACACCAGAAGAATTGCAAAAATTAGCGCGACGCTTGTTAGAAAGAGAACGAGTAGAGTCAGGAATCCTCTGGTTGTTGCAAATGGCTATCAATCAAATTAAAGATGATAGAGAGCAGAAAACGACTAAAATCCTAGCAGGAATTCTCAAAGATTTGCTCGGAGAATCATTACCCCGTCTACTCAAAGTTTTAGCACGACGGGAAGATTTTTTAGAAGCACAAATAGATCAGATATTCGACCAAATACTATTAGAATTTCAACTTAGTGAAGTTCAAGCTTACCGTTTAGCTGATTGGTTATTGCAAGTCGTTTTACCCGCAGATACGATTCGTTTAGCCATAATTGATTTTCTCACAGACCGGACAATTCAAACCATTGACGAAAGTTTCCGCGAAAGAACCAGCGGTACATACTGGGTAGTAGCAAATCTCTTCGGTTTACGCAATAGTTTAACTCGTTTACGTACTTACTGTTTGGACGAAAAAGACGCAACCAACGCTCGCATCACAGAATTAACTCAAGATTTACAAGTTCGCGATCGCATTCGCAAAATTGTCCAAAATCTCTCTTTACAAAACTTACCGATGGGTACAGTTCGTCAGCTGCGGAAAACCACGGGAGACAGCGTTCGTCATTATATCCAAACACGAGGTGGTGAGCTACTAGAAGGTTTCAGTAAATCTTTAGATTGGGAAAAAATAGCCAGCTTATTGTTAAACCGTTTAAGTAATTCCCAAGTAATGAATTCATCTTTGGAAGTAGTTAGTAAAGAATTAGCGTTACTTTTAGAACGTTATTTGGAAAAAGATTTAGAAAACCTTGTTGCTCAAACAATTCCCATTTTATCAATTGACCAAGTAATTATCGATAGAATTAAATCAACATCACCCGCCGATTTAGAAAATGCTATCGAAGGGATAGTTAAAAATGAATTACAAGCTATTGTAAGTTTAGGTGGTATTTTAGGTTTATTGGTAGGTTCATTTCAAACAATACTATTATTATTTAATCGATAATTTGTCAGTTAACAGTTAACAATCAATAGTTAACAAAAAGGTATAAATAGTTATGACTGTCATCACCATCAACTTTAACAACGTCGTCAAACTTACTGACGACCAATTTTACCAACTATGTCAGGATAATCCCGATGTCAAATTAGAACGCAATCAATGGGGAGAATTAATCGTAATGCCACCAACGGGAGGAGAAACAGGAAACCGGAACTCAGAAGTGAATGCGGAATTTGTACTTTGGAACCGCAAATTTTTACTTGGTAAAGTATTCGATTCTTCTACCTGCTTTAAACTCCCCAATGGTCCCAACCGTTCTCCGGATGTATCTTGGATACAATTAGACAGGTGGAATACACTTAGCGAACAGCAGCGAGAAAAGTTTCCTCCTATCGCCCCAGATTTTGTATTAGAATTGATGTCACCTTCAGATCAATTAAGCGATGTTCAAGAAAAAATGCTTGAGTATATGGCTGCGGGTGTCAAATTAGGCTGGCTTTTTAACCGTAACAATCGTCGGGCAGAAATCTATCGTCAAGGGCAAGCAGTAGAAGTATTGAATTCTCCTACCAGTTTATCCGGAGAAGATATCTTACCGGGGTTTGTTTTAGATTTGTCAATTGTATGGTAAGTATTTGTGGAAAATTAATTAAACATTTCGTTTAGATAGGGAACAGGGAACAGGGTTGGGGTACTCACGTTAAATAGAGAAGAATATTATTCCAACTCCCAACTCTTAACTCTTAACTCCTAACTCCTAACTCCTAACTCTTAACTCTTAACTCCCTTCTTCTACTGCGGTATAAAAGTAATATCAAAAGAAGTCAATTTGTCATTTACTTTCTTTGGTGTTCCAACTTTAAAAAAGCCCGATAATTTACGATTTTTTTCGTCATAATTGGTAACTTTACCCCAGTTATAACCGTTCCCGGCTTGCTGCATAAAATAAATGTGAGACTTGGAATTTTGCTTGTTTGGTGTTTGAGTAACTTCAAAAAAAGGCACACTTTCTTGGGAACGATAACCTTGTGGTACTTTGTCACCGAAAACTATTTCTAAATAAACAGTTTTACCGATATTATCTTGCATAAAATTATTAAAGGCTAAGGGATTTTTATTCAATTGTCCAATAAATATCGGAACGTTTGTTTTTTTTAATTCAACTTTATTTTCAGCTATCCAACGATTACCAACTTTATCGAATTGTTCGATTCGTGAATCATTACGATTGATTCGGAATCGCTCGAATATCAGTTGAGAATTAGCAACACTAGGACATCCCGAATCGTGTTTTTCATGCACAATAAAATCGAAAAACAATGCATTAGAATTAACAGTGACAAAAGAAAGACAATTCATCCGCACATTAGGATATTGACTATCATTTAATATCCGTGCAGCAACAGTTTGTAAAGCTGTATTTTTATCTAACAATCCAGATTGAGCTGTCGCAGGGATTGCGACAGAAAATAGAAAAGGTAAAATCAAGCTGAATGTTAATTTGCGATTCATATTAATTTAATATTCTCTTAAAAAATGCGATAAATCCAGTATTTTTACTGATACCATATTTAATTTAATTAAACAAGCTTTACTAAAAATTCATATTTAGGACAATTATATTAAATTTTGATGAATTAAATTTTGATTAGTTTGCAGTTAAGCTTTTAACCCTCATAATTCATACTTAAAGGTTAAGTATCGCTCTTCGTAATTTATACAAGGCTTAACTTATTGTTTTTATCAGCTTTAAAAAATATGAAAAATGGAAAATGTTCGTTTAAAACCTACAGTTGACATCGACCTTGATTTTGTAATCCAAGCAGAACAAAATCAAGAAAATCGTCCTTTTGTGAATCTATAGACTGGCATATTTTCTTGTAGGGTGCTGTGACGCTTCGCAAAAATCTGAACGGTTCTATAAGACTTGTAGCGTCACGCACCACCCGTATCCACCAGACAATTGCGGCTATTCCTATCTTTATCAAATAGTAATATAGCTCATTTTATTATTCAAAGAACGACAGATAATTGTTCTGTAGGATACGCCATATTAGCAGATTTAATGAATTTTTATCAAAGTATAGAATTACGACGAATTGTAATTACAGATAAAGGAAAAGGATACGGTAGAGAAACTTTGAAATTAATCAAAAAGCTGTCTTTTGAAGAGTTATCTGCACATCGTTTATGGCTTGATATAAAAGAAAATAACTTCCGTGGTAAAAAGCTTTATGAATCAGAAGGTTTCTCTGTAGAAGGGCGTTTGCGTGAATGTCTCAATATTTCAAATACATGGGAATCTTTGATTATTCTGTCCATGTTAAATATAGAATATTTTAATGCTTAGTATTTATAATGTTACTAAAAATGACACAACACAACTTTGGTAGACGGGAATTACTTATCGCTAGTTTAACAGCAGGATTCGCAATGGCGGTAGAGCCGATTTATGCTCAAGTTATCAACACAGAAACTTCTGGATTAGTTGCGGGTGAAGTGAAAATTCCCGTTGCAGATGGAGTAATTCCTGCTTATCGTGCTATGCCAAGGTTAGGTGCTAACTTTCCAGTAGTATTGGTAGTGCAAGAAATATTCGGTGTACATGAATATATTCAAGACGTTTGTCGGCGTTTTGCCAAATTGGGATATATGGCGATCGCACCTCAGTTGTTTGCGCGTTATGGTGATGTTTCTAAATTAAATGATACTCAGGAAATTATCAGTAAGGTTGTTTCCCAGGTTCCTGATACACAGGTAGTTTCAGACTTAGATGCAACGGTAGTTTGGGCGAAAAACACTGGAAAAGCCGATGTAAATAAACTCGGTATCACTGGCTTTTGTTGGGGTGGTAGAATCGTTTGGTTGTACGCAGCACACAGTCCGCAGTTGAAAGCAGGAGTAGCTTGGTATGGAAGATTAACGGGTGATAGTAATCCCTTACAACCACAGTATCCCATCGATATTGCACCTTTGATTAAAGCACCAGTACTCGGACTTTACGCTGGTGAAGACAAAAATATTCCCGTTAGTGATGTGGAAAAAATGCGAGAAGCTTTGAAACAAACCAAAACAGCAACTCAGATAGTAGTTTATCCCAATGCACCCCATGGATTCCACGCTGATTATCGTCCTAGTTACCGTGAAGCAGCAGCAAAAAACGGTTGGTTACTGTTACAAAATTGGTTTAAAAAATATGGTGTAGCTTAACTATTATTAGAGGATTTTTGTAAAGTTACAAATTATCTACTAATCTTTGGTTTGACTAGGTTCTAATCCGATAAAAATTGACTACTATTTTTCTAGCATCAGCCCATCTACATAACCAAAGTCTGAATCGTCAGTTATTAAAAGCCATCTAGTACTGCTACAGAAGTATTTAAAGCGACGTTACCATTCATTTGTAGAATTAACTAAAACATCTGATGAATTAGGATTAATTTTCGGCTTAATCATTTGTTTTAAAACTCCAAAAATAATTCCAGGTGCAAACAATGTCGTAGGGGGTTTAATCATATGAATGACTTCAGAGAAAACTTTATATACTTGGGGTTGATGCACTGATAATAAAATTACTTGATCCATATATTTGTGCATGAATCGAGTCATTTCATCTGGTTTTCCACCTTCAGTCGTTTCCCAACGAAAATCATCACTTGTTGCCATTAACCACGGAGCTTTTAATACTTGAGCTAATTGTTTGGGAAATTTTCGAGTCAGCGGTACACCGTCGTGTAACGTCGGTGTCTGCGCTGACCGTCGTTCCCCGGTCAATTCTGTAATGGTATGAGTGGAATTATTAAATCCTTTTTGCAAACATTTTTGTAGAGTTAAAGCGCTTAAAGCCGCAGTTGTCATTCCTTGTCCATATACAGGATTAAAAGCACAAACTGCATCTCCAATTATTATTAAACCAGATGGTAAACGTGCTAATTTTTCATAATGGTGCCAGCAATTTTCTGTACGACGATAACTATACACCTTCGAGATAGGTTTAGCATCTTTAATGGCATCATAAATTGCCGAGTTACGTAGATTACGCGCACACTCTAAAAAACCATTATTATCGGTAGGTGGATAGTCTTTAGCTATACCTGCTAAAGTTACAGCCCAACGATTACCTTCTACAGGAAGCAATACTCCCCCATGCTTTTGGTGAGGAGGTTTATATAAAACCGCGATGGCTTTCCAATCTACTTGTAAATCTTGAGGACGTTCATACCAACAGGTACTATATCCCAAAAACGAATTAATCACAGTTTGTTCCGGTGCTTGATAACCCATTGACTTTAACCAATTAGGTATTTGAGAATTACGACCAGAAGCATCCACAACCAAATCTGCAATCAATTCTTCTTCTTTGTCTTCATCTAGATGATCAAGCTTAACTCCCCTAACTTGAGAATTTTGATTATTAGTTAATAATCCCCGTACTTGAGTTTTTTCCTGAAATTTAATATTCTCAAAACTCATAAGACGACGACGTACCAACCATTCTAAAAATGCTCGACTACAAGTATGGGTGATCAAATCCGATGCAATGTGTGGATGAAAACCCCAAAAACCAAACAATGTATATTCCTTAGTCCAATCTATTCTAGGGGCACCAGCTTTGCTTAATTCTGCATCTATCCCAGGAAATAATTTTTCTAAAATTCTGTATCCTTGAGCAAGCATTACATGAGCATGATTTGCTTGGGGAACACCTGTACGGGTTTCTGGTTGCTGTGGTAAGGTATCACGCTCAACTATGATGACTTCAGTGAAATAATCTGCTAAAACTCTTGCACTTAAAAGTCCAGCCATGCTGCTACCGATAACTATAGCAGTATGATTATTAGTATTGCGTTGCGATATTGGTATTTGCATATTAATGATTTAGTTTATAATTATAAAAATTGCAATTTTATTTTAACAATAAAGCACGGAATTATTTTAGAATTAATAATATTTTTTGAAACCCAGAGGAGCGCAAAGGTAAGCGCGGAGTTTTGCGAGTAATTTATTGAGTAAGAAAGATGAATTTTTCACAACAACCTAATTTTGATTTAACACGCCGTAAATTATTACAAATTTCTGGTTTATCCAGTATTAGTTTACTTTTGGGTGGCTGCGGTACTCCGATATTTGAAGATGTGGTGGGTACGCTTTCGGAACCGCTAAATCAAAATTTTCAAGCTTTATTATTAAAACCTCAAACCCCAGTACCAGAATTTTATCCCTATCAAATAGAAGCAGAAAAATTGATAATTAATACATATCGATTTACTCCAGCTATTGACCAAGAAAAATATCGTTTAATCGTTGATGGTGAGGTAGAAAATCCCTTGATTTTGAGCATGGAAGATATTCAAAATTTACCGTTAACTTCCATGATTATTCGTCATGTATGTGTAGAAGGTTGGGCTGCAATTGTTCAATGGGGTGGTATTCGTTTACGGGAACTTGTAGCTTTAACACAACCGAAAAATAGTGTTAAATATGTTTATTTTCAATCAGCAGATGGTTATTATTCG
Organism: Nostocales cyanobacterium 94392; assembly: GCA_035285725.1. GTDB lineage: Bacteria > Cyanobacteriota > Cyanobacteriia > Cyanobacteriales > Nostocaceae > Rivularia. Next base: position 11,750 of record JAYKJL010000087.1, read on the forward strand.
AGTTGGGATATTGCTTCTGCTTTGCATCCTCAAACTTTATTAGCTTATCAGAAAAACGGCGAAGATTTACCTGTTGAAAATGGCGCACCTTTACGTTTGGCTTCCCCAATTAAACTTGGTTACAAACAAAGCAAATGGGTTACTAGAGTTAGTTTAGTTAGTAATTTATCGCCTCGTCAAGGCTATTGGGAAGACCAAGGTTATGAATGGTTTGCTGGCTTGTAAGATTTACGACTCAAATATCCTAAGTGATTGTGGTGTTATTACTGATACATAATTCTGTAGAGGGATTGTAAAACGGTATACAGGTATCTATCAAAGTGAAATCATGATTTTGACCAAAGTTGTTCAAAGAAAAGTTTTTTTGATTGCTTTGGGATTAATTGAGTTTTTACAACCAGAGGTTAGCAATGACTAAGATTTTAGTAATCGAAGATGAAGTATCTGTAAGGGAAAATATTTTAGATTTGTTAGAAGCGGAAGATTTTGAAGCTATTGGTGCTGCTAACGGTAGATTAGGAGTTGATTTAGCACTCACTGAGTCACCAGATTTGATTTTGTGCGATTTGATGATGCCGGAAATCAATGGTTTTGCTGTTTTAGCTGTATTACGTGAAAAATTTACCACTTCTAGCGTACCTTTTATTTTTTTAACTGCACGTTCTGCAAAAGTAGATGTTCGTCAAGGGATGGAATTAGGTGCTGATGATTATTTAACTAAACCATTTACCCGTGCAGAATTGTTAACTGCAATCTCTGTTAGGTTACAACGACAAGCAGCTATTATCAAAAATCCACCTTCCCATGCAGAGGTTAAAGCACACCCTAGGGAAATGCGAGTTATCGAAAATACTTTACGTCGCACTATCCAAGAAGGGAAATTTCGCGAATTTCAAATGTACTATCAACCCATTGTGGATATTAAATCCGGTGAGATGATTGCAGTAGAAAGTTTGATTCGTTGGTGGAGTCATAAATTGGGTTTAGTCTGCCCTGCGGAGTTGATTCCTTTAGCGGAATCGACGGGTTTAATTATACCTTTAAGCGATTGGATTTTAGAAACTGTTTGTAAACAAACACGGACTTGGTTAGATAATGGTTTAGATGTTTTACCAAGCTGCGTTAACATATCCATAAGTCAATTTATTCAACCTAATTTCGTTGAGAAAGTTGCAAGTTTACTATCAACTTATAATTTAGCACCGCATTATTTAGAATTAGAATTTACCGAAACCACAATAATGCAAGATATAAATAAAACTATTGATATCTTGCAACAATTAAAATCATTAGGTGTCAAAATTACAATGGATGATTTTGGTACTGGTAGTTCGTCTTTAATTTATTTGAAAAGAATACCGTTACATACTATCAAAATCGATAAATATTTTATTTATAATCTCTCTCAAGATTGTCAAAAATTAGCAATTACTAAAGCTTTAATACAAATGGGACAAAATCTCAATTTGAAAGTCGTTGCTAAAGGAGTAGAAACCGTTAGTGAACTCAAGATTTTGCGCGACCTCAGATGCTATGCTATGCAAGGTTATCTGTTTACTCAACCCTTATCAAGTTTTGATTTTGAACAAATGTTAGCTAGTAAGCAAGGTTTGCATATTTAGGTAATGGGTAATGGCTAATAGGTAATGGGTAATGGGTAATAGGTAAATCCCCATAATCACAACGACAGAAGTCGGGTTTTTAGGATAAATATCTGTAACACACGACAATCATTATAAAAACCCGACTTCTTACCTACAAGAAAATCCCCTAGTATTGCTACTAAGGGTTAAAAAGAAGTATTACCATTTCATAATCATATTTGCCTTTCGATATTCTCTAAATTCCCCTGCGCTCTATATTTACTTTTTACTTCCCGGAACGGATATAAAACCCGTTCGCTGGAAAGATAAGAATTAAAAGGGGGTATTATCGGAATGTTTCCGCCAAATTGGATTGGGGTATAATTTTTAGCCTACATTTGCCAATTCTAATGCGGATTTTTCGGATTTAACTACTCTCACTTTTCCGTCGTCGTCAACTTCTACAAGCGCTGTATCACCTTGGACAATTTGACCGGAAAGCATTGCTTCTGCTAATGAATCCTCTAAAAGATTCATGATTGCTCTACGTAATGGTCTCGCTCCGTAGCTGGGGTTGTATCCTTCTTGCACTACCAAGTCTTTGAAGCTTTCGCTAATTTGTAAGCTGATTTCTTTTTCAGCTAAACGCTTAGTAACTTCTTTGAGCAAGATTTCGGCGATTTGTTTGATTTCATCTTTCTGAAGTTGAGTAAAGACGATAATCTCATCGAGACGATTCAGAAACTCCGGACGGAAGTAGTTTTTCAGTTCTTCGTTAACCAGCATTTTGATGCGGTTGTAATTAGCTTCTGCTTCGTTTTCCAAATCGAAGCCCAAACCACCACCACCTTTTTCAATGACTCGCGAACCAATATTGGAAGTCAAGATAATCAAAGTATTCTTGAAGTCAACTTTCCTACCTTTAGCATCAGTAAGATGACCGTCATCCAACATTTGCAGCAACATATTAAATATATCGGGATGCGCTTTCTCGATTTCGTCGAAAAGTATTACTGAATAAGGTTTGCGCCGCACTGCTTCGGTTAATTGTCCCCCTTCATCGTATCCGACAAAACCTGGAGGTGAACCAATCAGCTTGCTGACGGTGTGACGTTCCATGTATTCAGACATATCCAAACGAATCATCGATTCCTCGGAACCAAAGAAGTAAGAAGCCAAGGATTTTGCCAATTCTGTTTTACCAACTCCTGTAGGACCAGAGAAAATAAAGCTAGCAATGGGACGGTTGGGATTCTTCAACCCAACACGAGCGCGACGAATTGCTTTCGCCACTGCGGTGACTGCTTGCTCTTGTCCGATCAATCTTTGGTGTAGGGTATCTTCTAAATGCAGTAACACCTCAGATTCGGATTCGGTGAGCTTATTAACAGGTACGCCAGTCCAAGAAGAGACGATTTGAGCGATATCTTCTTCGTTGACTACAGGTCTATTGACAGCAACGCCAGCTTGTGCTTCTTGTAACTGTGCTTCAAGCTCTAACTCTTTGTCGCGCAGTTCGCCGGCTCTGTCAAAATCTTGTAATTTAACCGCTTCGTTTTTCTGCTTCGCAGTCGCAACAATTTGACGCTTCAACTCCCGATTCTCTGAAATCATCGAGTTACGCAAACGCACGCGAGAGCCAGCTTCATCAATCAAGTCGATGGCTTTATCTGGTAAAAAACGGTCGGAAATATAGCGATCGGCAAGCTCAGCGGCTGCAACCAATGCATCATCGGATATCGTTAAGTTATGATGCTGCTCGTAAGCACCGCGCAAGCCCTGTAAAATCTCAACAGTTTCTGCTACCGAAGGCTCACCAATCTTAATCGGTTGGAAACGGCGTTCTAAAGCTGCGTCACGCTCGATGTGTTTGCGGTATTCATCGAGTGTAGTTGCTCCAATACATTGAAGTTCACCTCTAGCTAATGCTGGTTTGAGGATATTAGCGGCATCCATACCACCTTCCATTCCACCTGCACCCACCAAAGTATGGATTTCATCAATCACAACGATGATATTTCCTGCCGAGCGGATTTCCTGAATGATTTTCTTAATGCGTTCTTCAAAATCACCACGGAAACGAGTACCCGCTACTATCGAACCCATATCAAGACTGATAACCTGCTTGTCCTGCAAGATATCGGGTACATCTTGATTGAAAATTCTCTGCGCTAAACCCTCGGCGATCGCAGTTTTACCAACTCCAGGTTCGCCAATTAGCACGGGGTTATTTTTAGTCCGTCTTCCAAGAACTTGAACTGTGCGCTCGATTTCTTTTTCGCGACCGACTACAGGGTCTAATTTACCTTCGGCAGCTAATTTAGTTAGATTTCTACCAAATTCTTCTAAAGTTGTCGATTGATTGCGTCTAGTACTACCACCACCCATACCAGCCCCAACAGATGCTACTTCACCCAAACGGCGAATCACAGCAGTACGAAGTTGCTTGAGATCGACATCTAAATTTTGTAGTACTTTAGCAGCAACACCTTCTCCAGCTTCAGTTAAGCCTAGAAGCAAGTGTTCCGTACCAATATAATTGTGTCCTAGGGAACGAGCTTCCTTAAAAGACTGCTCGAATAGAGTTTTAACTTTAGGAGTAAAAGGAATTTCCGGTGGAACAAAACCAGAACCTCTACCAATAATTTTTTCAACTTCGCGGCGTGCATCTCGAAGAGTCACACCCATATCCGTCAGCACCTTAGCAGCAACACCCGTTTCTTCTCCTAGCAATCCCAAGAGAATTTGTTCCGTGCCTACAAAATTGTGTCCCAGGCGACGAGCCTCCTCCTGGGCGAGCATTACTACTTTAATTGCTTCGGAAGTAAAGTGTTCAAACATAATGGGTTCTTGCTCCCTCGCTGAACGGTTAGCAGTGAAATCAAATTCACTTTTTTCTGAACATTTGTCTACTTTTCTTAAGGATAATGTATCTTTATTTCAGATACAGTGGCAGTGGGGAGACCCGTAAGCTCTAGGGTGTAGTTGCCGTCCGTTATTCCGGTTAGGAGTTATGAGTTATGGGATTTTGGATTTTGGATTTTGGATTAAAAATCTACCCCATTACCAATTCTAATCACGGATTAAAAAGGATTACACGGATTACACGGATTTGAATTACCAATTACCAATTACCCATTACCCATTCAAATTCCCACTGCTTGATCAAATCTCAACATTTCCAAACTGCGATCGCCATATAATGATTCTATCTGCTGATGACAGCATTCGATGGCAAAGTCGTTTAATTCTTCCGTTTCAATGCCAAATAAGTCTTTAAATACTTCTGGCTCTACACGGCAAAAGCGCGGACGTTCAGCATAAATACTACATTTTCTTGTCTCATGATGGTAATTTACACACCATCCATCTGCTCCGACCATACTTAGATATTCTGCTAACTCTTCCGGGGTTAAATACTCTTCTAAATCGGGACGTTCCGCTGGCTCAAGGTAGCAGCAGGCTCCACATTGCTTTACACATTGCCAAGTTGCCATTGTTTCTTTTGTTGGTTAACTAAAAAGTAATAACAGGGAATGGGGTGATGGCTAATTTGAACTTTAACGTTTGACCTTTAACCTTTGACCTGTTTAGATTCTTAAAAACAATTTCATTTTTTGAGTTTTTTTATGTCTTTTTCTATAATTTTGTTAAGTAAATTAAAATTGATCGTTAATTGCCGGATATGATCTATATCCAAGAACGAATTTTCTTTGATTCATTTTTTCATTTTTTAAGACAACTAGGAGGAATTAATGGAAGCTTTAGCTAACCTCAATTGGGAAGTTATTTTTCAACTCACATCTGTAGCATTAATCATGTTAGCTGGACCTGCGGTAATTTTCGTATTAGCATTTCGCGGTGGTGATATGTAATCCGTCGTCGCATTGGTCGCGGCGGGAGTTAGGAGCTATGAATGTAACTCCTAACTTTAGCCTAATTTTTATTTTGCACTAAGTAAGCTGACACAAAAAAATAACACTATATATATACTAAAAACGGTTTAAAGCTGTCCCGAATGAGCTAAGCGAAGAATCTTCGAGATACTTCGCTGCACTACGTTACGCTCAGTATGACATAAGTTCATATTTTACCCGTTTGCAGTATAAATCAATATTAAACCCTTTTAACTTTTGCCTTTTGCCTTGCCTCTATGATAATTTTCCGTGCTAACCTACTTACAGTTTATCCAGTCTATCAAAGGTCTTAAATGCCCTGGTATGGAACTTTCGCCTACCGTTACTGTGTGCTGTTTATTTTTATCCTCTACCGTTATTGTATATTGAAAGCGATCGCGATTCAAAGTAGAATCAGGGGCTATGTATGCGGGTAAGTTAAAGAAATTTGCAGATTCTAATAATATCGGTAATTGCTCGGCTTGATGTTGCGGTATTTTGGTCGTATCAATCTTGATCAATTTTCCTATTCCAGTAAAACCACCGCTACGCTCTAAGGATATGAACATTTTGATTGGGCATTGGGAGATGGGAAGATGGGAAGAATAATTATTAACTCCTAACTCTACCCTTGAAGAGGGTGTACTCATAACTCCTAACTTTCAATCCAAAATTGAAAATCTAAAATCCAAAATTTCTAATTGACTCCAACTTCTTTCCAAGCTTTTTCTACAGCTTTTTGTTCACTGCTTGCTTCTCCGTAAAGTTCTCCCGCTACTTTAATCGTTATTTCTGCGGCTTGTTTAAAGTTTGATTTTGAACGCAGTCTTTCGCATAAACTAATGTACCAAATTTTTCCAGCTTTCTCCCAAGCGTAACCGCCTATTTCCGTTGCTGCTAAGTAAAAAGCACGGTTGGGTATACCCGAATTTATATGTACTCCGCCGTTGTCTTTCGCACCAGTATAGATGTCTCTCATATGGGCGGGTTGGGGGTCTTTACCAAGTACCGGGTCGTCGTAAGCTTTACCTGGTGCTTTCATTGAGCGAATTCCTTCACCTTTGACCTTTTCGGTAAATAATCCTACACCAATTAACCAATCTGCTTTATCCGCAGTTTGATTGTTGATTCGCTGTTTGATCAAGCAACCAAATACGTCAGAAAACGATTCATTCAGCGCACCGGATTCGCCAAAATAGATTAAATCGGCTTCATACTGGGTAACACCGTGAGTTAATTCATGTGCGATGACATCAACCGATTTAGTAAAACGGTTAAATAGTTCTCCATCACCGTCACCGTAAACCATTTGAGTGCCGTTCCAAAAGGCATTTTCATATTTTTCCCCGTAATGTACGGTAGAATCCAAACGCAACCCTTTGTCGTCGATGGAATTGCGATCGCAAATCTCTTGAAAAAAGTCGTAAGTAGCTCCCGCTGCATCATAGGCTTCGTTTACAGCTTCGTCTTCTGTAGGAGCATCACCTTCACCACGTACTAATTCTCCTGGGAGGTTTTCGGTATTTTTCGCATCATATATAGTACGACGTTTTTCACCAGCTTGGGAAGTTAATTCGATACTGCCCAAATTAATCCGTCTTCCCCGAATTTGCGCTGAAAGATTCAAAGTATCAAAAGCCCATTCTCGCTGGGTTGGTGTACCGTTAACTGCCATCTGTTCCAACATATGAGGTGGGATAATACAACAAATCGGACACCTGTAATGCAGTGAATGTTTATACCCGAACCCAAGTGATTTTGTGTGCTTTTTTCGAGCCATATTGTTTTCAATTGTTAATTATCGATTTACGGATACAATCCAGTGATTTTAGTAGCGTGTCCTTTATCACATACAGTAAACAGTTACCAGTATGTACAAGTTGATCAAAGATGACTTAAATTCAGGAATTTAACTGATAACTGATAACTGATAACTGTTAAACAATTCCTCCAAAAACCGCCAATCCATAATATTTCCAAGGAACTGCTACGGGATTAAATCCAGCTTTAGTTAGCATTTGCAATTGTACATCTAAGGTTGCTAATTGATCTTGACTCGAATAACCGTAACTAGCAACGCAATCTACAGAATCGCTATTTCTTGCTAAACGAGAACGAACTTCTTGTATAGTAGTTCCTTGTTTTTCAGTCCATTCTTGCCTTGCAGCGTTGTAAATTTCTGCTAATGTTGGTGATTCTGGTAAAATCGGATCTGCATTCCAAAAACAACCACCACTCTTGAGACTTTTACCGATACGTTGAAATAACTTCGCTTTCATTTCGTCACTAAGATGATGAATTGCGAGTGATGAGACACAAGTATCAAATTCCGTACCGATATCAAAGTTTTCCGGATTATTTGTCCATTCTCCAAAATCAGCTTCTATACCATTCCATCGCTGATATCCAGCTTCAGCCATTTTTGTTCGAGCAAATTCAATCATCCTGGGGGAATAATCCACAGCAATAATTTGAGCATCCGGACAACGATTGAGTATTTTCAGGCTAAGTTCACCCGTACCACAACCCAATTCTAAAATCCGACGAGAGTTAGAAGGAACGCAGCGAGCAACAGTTTCGAGCATTTCGTCATAGTTTGGTAACAGTTGACGAATACCAGTATCGAAATCTGTAGTTTGAGCGAAAACTTCACCAGGAAATACTTGAGGCATGGGAATTTTTACCCTGATAACGCACCATCAATAATTTTATGGCATTATGGCGATCGCGTAGTGCAAGGGAAGCTATCGCCATCATATTTTTTTTGTTTAATATTATTTAAACCAAGGCTCATCAAATAAAAGTTCTAACTAACACACCAAAATGGTGGAATTTATTTAATATGGTTATAGACCTCACGAGTTTTGTGTGGTTGTGTGTTGTAAAATTTAGTTGTAATTTTGCCTTGGGAATTAAACCCTTGGCATTTTTTTGCCGATTTTTGCTAAACTCCTCAGAGTTCCTCTCAATCTTAACCATAGGTAAGATTTTTAAAATACAATAATCTGGGTTCAGATTCCCTTAAATCCAACTTCACTTTCCAGTTCTTGTAGTTTAGTTGGTGAATTTTTAGCATCATGGAAACTTTGAGAAGATAGTTTTTGCAAAATACCTAACTGGCTAAAAATAATTCCAATTAAAATTACAAAACCACCAATATATTGAGCTAAATTTGGTGCTTGCCCTAAAATTAAGTATGCAGCAATTACAGCCGCAATCGGTGTAAAAGAGCCAATTAATGAAGCTTGGGTTACGCTAGTTGCTCGCAATCCTGTAATCCAACAGGACTGACCAATTACTACTATTACTGGTCCGTAAATCAACATCCATTTCCATAAGAACGGCGAGAATACATCCATAAAATGATTCTGTCCGTACAATAGTAAAGCGATGAAAAAAAATATTACTGTTCCTAAAGCGGTGCGATAAATAGTGAAAATTCCCAACGGAATTGTTGCAAGTTTTAGTTTACTGATAATAGTCGAAATCGCTAAAGCCACAGAGGCGATCGCAGTTAATATTTCCCCGGTACCAAAACTCAAGAAATTTTGCATTTTCGCCATTTCTTGAAAATTAGCTGGTAAAGAAATTGTCAGAAATACACCAATAAAAGAGACAATTGCTCCAATTATTTGCCCCTGATTGACTCGTTCTCTCAATAACCAAGCAGAAAGAGCTAAAGTTAGAGGTGGTTCCAATCGACCAATTAAAACAACATTATTTACATCTGTAATTGCTAGGGCTTGAAAAATCAACCCTGGTGCTAATGCACCTGCAAGAATTGAAGAAATAGTCAGGTAAAACCATTTATTTTTGCTAATTCGCTGCAATCTACTCAGTGTAAACTGTCGTCCATAAACTATTAGTAGTACGAATAAAGCACAGAGGTTGCCGACAAATAAAACATTACAAAACGAAACAGGATTATTGCCATTAACATACCTTTGCGCTCCAACTTCTGTCAGTTTACGGGTGACGGAATTTGCTGCACCAAAGATAATAATGGCAAAGCAAAGATAAAATTGACCAGAAAATTTAGGAATGACAACAAAACGTGATATTCGCATTTAATTTGAGTGATTACAAGTTACTATCACCTATTTTAATTGCGTACTCCCCTGAATTATACAAGGCTTAATATTACATTCCAGTTGGTAAAGTTTATAAATATATTAATATTTATTTTCCTGGAGGTGAGAAGTCGGGTTTTTACAATCGTGATCTTTTTATCGATATTTGAGGTAAAAAACCCGACTTCTTTCTCAAATATTAAAAGTATTACTTAACTTCCTCTGGAAGGAATTTATTAATTTTACCTTTTTTAACTGCAACCACTACATCATAAGTAGAACAATAAGAAAAAGTAACGTTATTTTTCTTGTTGAACAGATTCACAACCATACCCGCACCACCTGGTTGAATCCCGATTGGTTCTAAGTCTCCAAAGAAAAAACGACGCATTGCATCAGCGCTACCAAATTGTCCTTTATTTTTAGCAATCATATCAATGTGTTGTTGGGGTGTCATTCCAGTTACATCCTTCATTTCCTGAGCGGATACTGTTGTCAAACCCGGATTAATAACCTTTGCCGGGACATCCCAAACAAACAACATACCAGCTAAAGTCAAAATTGTGAAAAGTGAAGTTGATTTTATCATTGTTACTCCTAATTACTCTGAAATATCTGAAATTAAATTCCAACACCTTGATTGCTGCAACATTCGTAACAGGGAATATAGCCTTAGAGGTTGATAGACCGACATGATTGGAATCAATTTCCCAGAATAAGTTTAGGTATAGAAATATTTGTTCATTAAAATATTAACTTATGTGACAATTAATCACGAAATATAATTTTTCGTTTGAGACGTGTCAGAATGCCCTCATTTTGTAATTGGGACAGTACACGGGATAACGATTCGGGAGTGATACCGATATCGCTCGCAATATCTTTTAAAGGTTGTTCTAAATCGAGAATTTTTTGGTTGGGAGGAGTCATCACCTGTAGATAGTGGAGAACGCGATCGCGAGCAGAACGAATCCCTCGTAATTCCAATAGCAGCTTGGTTTGGTGCAGTCTTCGGACTAATTGTTCGGTAAAATTTCGAGATAAATTAATATCTGAGTTTAAAGCATCTAAAAATAGCTGTTTTGGTAGAGCCATTACTCTTGTGGAACTTTTTGCGATCGCGCTACAGACATATGTTTCGTTAAATAGTGCAACTTCTGCGAAATATTCTCCAGGTTTGATTACATAGTGATTAACAGTTGTACCATCATCTAGGTAATGAATTAACTTAATACGACCATGATCGACAATAAAAACAGCATCAGCAACTTCATTGCGATTAAAAAGTATTTCATCATCTGCTAAATTATGATAAGTAACCGTAGCGAGTAGGTTTACGGGTAAGTCTTTTGGGTCGAATTTACTCATAGCTACCTGTGATTGCTTGTATTTGATAAGGACAATCTAAAGCTTCTTCTGAGTAATTAAATTAATTTAAGTTGAGAATTTGTTTAGAACTTCTGTAGAGATAAATAATTTTTTGTTTTCTATTCTCTACCCATAGGAAATTTTAAATTAATTTTGCACGGTTACTTAAATTAAAATTGTTGTATGCGAAAAGTTAATTTATTAGATAAATGATTATTTTGGTAATGGGTGTTTCCGGTTCGGGAAAAACTACCGTTGGGAAGAAACTTGCAGAATCTTTAGGTTGGGAATTCGGCGACGCTGATGATTTCCATTCCGAGGAAAATGTAAAAAAAATGCAGGATGGTATCGCGTTGGATGATGAAGATAGATTACCTTGGCTGCAAACAATCCAATATGTAATCAAAGAGTATTTATCAGAAAATAAAAATTTAGTTTTAAGCTGCTCGGCTTTGAAAGAAAATTACCGTGAGATGCTTTTGGTAAATCAAGAATCAGTAAAATTAGTTTATTTAAAAGGTTCTTTTGACTTAATTCAACAACGCTTAGAAGAGCGTCTCAATCACTTTATGAGCCAAAAACTTCTTAAAAGTCAATTTGATATCTTGGAAGAACCAACAGACGTAATTGTAGTAGACATTTCAGAACCTCTGGAAGCTATTGTGGAAGAGATTAAAGAAAGTTTGTGAACAGAATTCTTGTCGTCGAAGATTTTAGAATATGGCGATCGCCAATACATAACTTGAAATTATCTCACTAATAAAGACGTTGCATTGCAACGTCTCTACATAATGAAACTAAATTTAATAATGCTCTTTAAGAAAAATTTCTATCTCTTCTGCTGTGGGTTGGGAAGCAATTGCACCTGGTTTAAGTGTAGTTAAGGCTCCCGCAGCACAAGCATAAGCAATAATTTTTTTCGCTACTTCCGGGTTGTTCAAATTTTTTACTCCATGATGTAACACTTGGTGAACAAAGCCTGCAACAAAACTATCTCCCGCACCAGTTGTATCTACTACAGGTACAGAAAAAGCAGGAAATTTATCTTCGTTTTCACCCAAACAGTAAGCACAACCTTTGTCTCCGTCAGTAACTAGTACCCCTTCAACAGAATTGAGGCGATAAGTAATTGCCCCAGCATCATGAGTATCAAATAATAATTCTGCCTCTTCTTTAGCGAGTTTGAGAAAATCTACTTTTTTAATTAATTCACGAATTTGATCGGGAGCAGCATCGGGATTAGTCCAGAATACCGAGCGCCAGTTGACATCAAGAAGAATTTTCACATCATATTGAGAAGCTAATTCTAAAGCCTGGTGAACTGCTGCACCACTATCGGGATAAGCTAATTCTAAAGTTCCTAAAACTAAAAAATCAGCCCCAGCGAATAATTTTTCCGGTAATTCTCCAGCCTTGAGACAAGTGTCAGCGAATTCGGTGGTTTCGTAATCCTTGAATCCCGCAAAAACGCGATCGCCATTTTGTTTCCGCACGACTAAAACTTGACGAGTCGGTGCTTGGGGATGACGCTGCACTCCGGTTGTATCTACACCAATTTCCTCTAAAAGCGCTTGTAAGTTATTTCCAGCTTCGTCTTCACCGACTACACCGATAAATGCTGATGGTGTTCCTAACTTTACTAAAGCACAAGCAACATTAGCCGGTGCGCCTCCCGGATAAGCAGTCCACGACTCCACCTCAGAAGGCGATCGCCCTAACTGGTCGGCAAGCATATCGTATAAAATTTCACCCAAACATAAAACACGGGGATTGCTCATTTCATTTGATTTTTAAACTTAAATTCTGCATAAAACCTACAATAATATCTACCATTGATTTGGCAATCGTTCATACAATTAAACCGCAACATTCATTTATAATTGTTTTCTATTGCTCTTGTAGCAAGAGTTTTTCAGGGCGATTGGGTTATTTTTCTTTGTTATATAAAGTTAAAATAAAAACTTATATAAAATACTGTATCCCTGTCTACCTAAAACATAAAGAAATTATAGACAATCGTATTGCATTAAACACTTGAAACGCCTACCTTTCATACAATCTTCTACAATGGGAAAGAGCAATTAAGTACATTTACCACTAATCGGGAGGATGAATTTAAAATGGCTGGTGGCGAGTCTCAGACCCCTGTTAGTCTGTCAGACCGAGAACTGCAAATTATCGACTTAGTGGCCACTGGCTTAACTAACCAACAAATTGCAGTCAAACTAGAAATAAGTAAGCGTACTGTTGATAACCATATCAGCAATATTCTTACCAAGACCGGAACTGAAAACCGAGTAGCTCTTGTCCGTTGGGCTTTGCACTGGGGTAAGGTCTGTTTAAATGATGTTAATTGCTGTCCTATTCCTCCTCGGCAGGATTAAACAGCTTTACAGGTTATTTGTCAGTCTTGATTGATTGCTGCTAATTGTTCTCCTCACGCTTCACTTATTTATGGTTGTTTTTTCCTCAGCGCGCACGCACGCAGTAATTACAGGGTATTGGTCTACGCGCTCTATTGCTAGCAGCAATCAATCCCCGTCCGACTAGCAACGGACGGGTACACTTTCATTTTTGATTTATACTTAAAGCCGTTTAAGTTAATCAGTATTAAAAAACTAAAATTTTTGATAATTAAGTAGTCAAGCCTTCATTATTTATATAATTACCACTCAGTTATAAAACTATTCCCGATTCCCGATTCCCGATCTAAACGTAAAATTTCTTGAATATAAATTTAATAATCAACAAAAATTAGTAATAATTCCTTTTGCTGCTTGTTACATTTATAGTGGAATATATTTTGCCCGCGTCAGGTGGGGGAGCAATGTTGGTATGAATAGCTCAACTTTTGCCAAAGATAGCGACCTATCCTTTGATTTGTTTGATTTGGATTTAATTTCACCCTCTCCCACACAAGACGGGGATTTACTTGATCGGCTATCCTTTATTCCTGGGTTAAAAGAAATTTTGATGCTGCGTCAGGTTCACGCTTTAGAACACGCTACAGTATGGATTTTAAGCGAATCCTATTCAGCAGTAACTCCCCACTCCAGCGGTCAAAATCTTGATATCGATAATCAGCTTCACAGTGGCTTATCTACAGAATCCGGATTTTTTCTTTATGGTGAAGTCAACATCAGTAATTTACGACGGGCTGTAAACCTTGCTCTTCAAAGGCTCACCAGTGGAGAATGGGATTTAGCTGTACATCCTCGTTGTGGTACAAATGCATCAGTCGCAATGTTATTAACAGCAGGATTAGCTGTGGGAATGCATTTATTATTACCACGAGGACCAATTGAACAATTAATTGGTTTGGGTTTAGCGACAACAACCGCAACCGAACTTACTCCCGATATCGGTGCTTTTTTTCAACGTTATATTACCACCGCAATTCCTTTTAACCTCGGAATTGAAAATATTACCCAGCAATATGATGCAATGGGACGTAAAGCTTATTTTGTCAAAGTTAAGTGGAAATAGAGGTTAAAGGTTAAAGGTTAGAGGTTAGAGGTTAAAGGTCAAAGGTCAAAGGTTAAAGGTCAAAATTCTACTTTATCTCCCCATCTCCCCATCCCCCCATCTCCCCATCCCCTTGTCCCCCCATCCCCTTGTCTCCTATCTCAAGTAGTATTCATGATTACAAAAAAAATAACCATTTTAATGATGTCTTTTAAGTCGCACGAAAGATGAAGCTAACTCTTCTGTTGGTGACACTAGGAGAGGAATTTAATTAAGAAAAACATCATTATGGCAGCGACATTTACTGATACTCAACGTCAAGCGATCGCGATGAAGTTAGCAGACATGAAAGTGCTGCAAAACCAGATGATTGCTAGCGAACAGAAATTAATCTCGGCTATCAGCGATGGGGAGATTACTAAGCGTCTCCAAGATATGCTCAAGGATGACCAAGAAAATTTGGGAACTATCGAAGCGGCGATCGCTAAATTTGGAACTTCATCGGAACCCCAAGAGAAAGTCAAAAGCTTTACCCAAACTGTTGACCAAATGATGGGTGGTAGCGAATTGCAACTTTATGAAAAAGCATTGCAGCATGAAGGAATGAAGCATCAGTTAGTGATGACTGGTTTGCTCGTACACAAATGCGCTCAAGCTGCTGGAGGAGATTGGCAAGAAGCAATTGACCCCATCAACAAAGTTAATTTCAAAAATCGCGCTCATCAAGAACAATTAAAAGCAATTATTTACGCTTTGGGTACTCGCGAATTAGTTGGTAAAGAACCCGATACCAGCATTTGGGCTGCTGTTGAAGATGGAATCGCTGCTACCAAGGGTTTATTTGGCGGTCTTAC
>JAYKJL010000088.1:0-2600 GCA_035285725.1 Nostocales cyanobacterium 94392
AACAATTAAAAGCAATTATTTACGCTTTGGGTACTCGCGAATTAGTTGGTAAAGAACCCGATACCAGCATTTGGGCTGCTGTTGAAGATGGAATCGCTGCTACCAAGGGTTTATTTGGCGGTCTTACAAGTTAAGACGTTTTTTTGGTTAACAAATATAGGGAGACGTAGCATTGCTACGTCTCTACATGGTTAATTTGATTGCAACTTAAAATTATCAAATTTAACTACTTTTTCTCCCGGTTTAGTCGTATCAAAGTAATAACTATTAACTTCACTATTTCCTGTATCTAAAATACTAAATACGGTAATTTCATTACTTGCAATATAAGGGATCGGCTTACCATCTTCACCAGTTAATGGTTTAATTGATGGTATTATCGGTTCTAAACCATTTGGGTCTCCGACTTCAATATATTTCTCTTTCAATCCTTGGGGAATATTACGTTTTTTATCTCCTAAAAAACCACCGTAAGTATTACCAACATTTGATGATTCTAAAAAATTTATCCCCGATTCACTACGAAAACGATTCCATAAATGGGAATGTCCGTAAAATACTAATTGTACGTTATTTTGTTCTAATAAAGGTACAATATCCCGAATTAAATAATCTTGTTCAAGGGGATATTCGTAACTGATATTTGTGATGTTACCTTTATCATCTTTTTCAATTGTTTGTACTGGATTTGTATAAGCCGGAACAATATTATCTCCTAAAGAATGAACCGGATGATGTAACATGACTATTTTGTATTTTGCTTGTTTAAATTCCTCACTATTAAGTTCTTCAACTAACCAATTATATTGAGCGCTACCTTTATCAATTGGTTCAAAAATATGCTGTCCGTAACCCCAATTTTCTGGCTTATTAAAATCGGCTTCTCTTTCGCGATATTTACCTTTGGCATCCGGCTCTAAACTAGGAACTCGCCAAATATTCGTAGCATAAAGTACCACTAATCTTACATCACCAAAAGTTGTTGCATAATACTTTTCTCCTCCGACTTTGCTTTCAGGTAAACTAAAAATTTCTTCATAGGTATCGCTATTAAAATAATTAGCTGATACAGATGATTCACCATACAAATTTTTAGCTACTGCGCGAGGAATTGTATCGTTATATTCGCCACCTAAACTATCACTGTTTCCTCTTCTTCCCATCACTTCATGATTGCCGAGTGCAGTAAAAATAGGAGCATTTTGAATAATTTCACCGCCAGTATAAGCTGTTTTGGCTCCATTAGTATTTATTTCATAATTAGCTCGACCTTGTAAAGCCGGGAAAAACGCTGCACCACGATTATCATCAAACCATTCACTGGCTCTATCTGGTATATTTACTAAATCCCCAGCCATGAATACTCCATCAATATCACCGACTGTTTCTTTTACTTTTTGTAAATTTACCGCAGTCATTGGTTTAAGTTGATGATCGGAAGTTAGGAGAATTTTTAACGGTTTACCCGGTTGAGGTGCAGGTGTCAGTTGATAAATTTTACTTATTGCATCCCCCCCATTTTCAGGTTTACTAATTACTTGATAATCGACTTTTGTACCCGGAGCTAAACCTGTAATTTCCGCTTCATGTCTCCAGATATCGCGGTTAACTGGTTTTTGATACACTTGTTTGTCTTTGGTTTGATTTCCAACTTTGGATTGCTGATCTTCTCTGGCATGACTTAATTTAATCGTTGTAGCGTCGGTAGTTTGTTTGAGATTTTCACCATAAGTAACGGTATTTTTCTCTCCAGGAAACTCGGTAAACCACACAACTTTGACAGAATTTTCGGTTGGTAATTGTAAAAAAGGTGCCGTTAACAGCGATGAAGCTTCAGCCACTGGTTGGGAATCGGGTAAGCAACCGTATATTAAAGTTAGGCACAAAACACATAGAAATACAGATGCTAATGGTATCGGATGATTTCTGAAACGTCTAAACATGACTAGCTTCTATTTATTTATCTTTATTTCTGTAGAAACAATCAAATGATAATTGTTTCTGAACAATGTAGTCTATATGACAAAAATTATTTGGAATTTTTTATCGCAATTATTAAAGGTCGCGGCAATATTCTTTTATATTTACCAAACAATACTCGCTATTTAAAAACCTAATTTCTGATATTCGGAGTTTAGTTTGACTGGTTTGAAGTTTGCGATAGCTTCGCTTGCACTACGTGATCGCGAAGGGCAAGTCTAAGCCCCACAGTAAGGTGAACGCCTATTACAAATCAAAAAGGAGGCTTTCGGAGCCTAATCATAAAAATAAAGAAAATATAAATGTCTGATTTAATACTTGTGTTTTCCATTAATTTAACTATGATATTTAGTATTCGGAGGATAAAAGTAGTTTTTAATCAGCAATTATTAGAGCTAATCCGAGTTAAGCAGAAAGTAAAGAAGGCTAGAGAAGATTAAAAGTGAATATTTGCTGCTTGTATCAGTCTGATATTTAACCGTTGTAAAACTAAAGTATTAAGGATATAAATCTATGAACGGAAGTATTAATAAGGTAGAGTGGGTACAGCAATTAGCTGGAACATTTGCTGATTCCGGCTTTGGTATTGCTGCTGATGAGTCAGGTAACAGCTACATCAC
>JAYKJL010000089.1:0-22446 GCA_035285725.1 Nostocales cyanobacterium 94392
TTCCTCTTAATAAATCTCGTGCAATGTGAGAATCGGCATCAATCGGAATAGGAGCAGCAATTTTCAAAACTTGATTGGAATTATTTTTCAAAGAACAGGTATTTAAATCAGATTTTAAACTTTCAGGGACAGGAAGAAGATTAATTTTAGAAGTCTCTTCTGCAACAGCATTATTTAGATAAACTAATGTTTCTGGATCATTAGGTTGTTTCTTTAAAGATTTATGGAAATCTTCAATAGCTTGATTTTTGTCGTTTTTAAAAGCTTTGATTCCAGCATCTTTATCATCATTTAAATCCGAGGTAATTAACAATTTTTCTCCCCAACTAAAGCGTTTATCTAAAGTATCTCCCGAGTCTGCTATTACTTTTGGTGTTTCTGAAGGAAGATTTTTTTCTCCAGTTTCAAATTTAGATATTCTAAATAAAATTAAATAACTTAAAAAAACTCCGAATACTACTCCTGTAACAACTGCTATTTTCTGAAGTGAAATTGATTTTTTAGCCCAAATTAAAGGACGAGCAACGGGGTTTTGACAAATGACAGGTAACGAAGAAGCACAAGGAAATTTATCTTCCATACATTCCAGGCGTTCACGTGCATTTCGTACCGCTAAATACAAAGAATGTCCTTGGGAAAAATCCTCTAAAAAGTATTGCAAAAACTGTCTTGCTACTTCATCGGGTACAGGTTCACGCATTACAATCATTTGTGGAACTTTCACACCACTCAATTCATCCGCTAAACCCAAACCATCACAGGAATTAAAAATTGCTAATTTTAAACCATTTTTAACCGCAGTTCTTAACGCATTTCTCAACCGATTTAATGAAATACTCTCGCTATTATTAATTTGAATTTCTCCGCTGTTACATTCTTCTCTAGAAGAACTATGTCCCGCAAAAAATAGAATATCCCAATGTTGCTCCCACAAACTGTGACTAAGTTGTTTTATTTGAGGTTTTTCTAAAAAAGTAACTTTCGCTCCCCGCTTGCGTAAATTTATTAATAACTGTCGATCTAAAGATAAATCTAATCCTTTACTACCCCCGAAAATTGCCAATATTTTTATAGGACGTTTTAAAGGTTCGCTAGGAGGTGAATACTCTGCACTCAAAGCAAATTCGGCTTGAGGACGATTGTGAAATAATTTCCATAAATGCCAAGGAAGCTTTTTTAAATAAATATTATTAGTATCTATGATTACTCTTATTAATTCATTTGGATAAGTTTTTTCTTCTATTCTTACTTGTAATTCTCGGAAGGGAAGTTGAGCAAACCACTGAATCAAATACGTTTCAAATCGAGTTCTAGCAACATTTTCATCTTCAATTACAGAACAATTAGTAATTTGAGCGGCAGGAATATTAATTTTTCTAGTTTTACCCAACTCGCGGTATTTATCTTGCCAATCTCGATATAATCGGGGAATATCCGGTGCTGGAGTAAGTGTAATCTCTCGTCTAAAGAATATTCCACCATCTTCACCAATTTCAAGCATTACACGAAACCCTTGGTCAAAACTGCCTTCGTAAATATTCAATACAACAAACTTGCTCATGACGCTTCGGGAGTAATGGTTTTTCTTAAAAATTCGTCTAACTTATAACCGTAATTATACTGAAGAATAGATTATAGATGCTAATGTTTCCATTTTTAATAATATTTGTGATAAATTTATTTACTTTATTTACTTGATTTACTTTTTTTTACCTTTGAAATTTTTATATTGGAAATAGTTCATAGCATAAGAATAAAAAACTTTGCGTCCCTTCGCGTTAAAAATATTAAAAATGTAGAGACGCATGATATTACATCTCTACAAATAAAAATATTACTTTTAACAGATAAAAATCGGAGTATACAAATTATTTGAATAACTAAACAATAAATCTCTCTGTAATATTTGCATCATCTAAAGCAACCTGAATGTTGAATTTATCTCCTAATTCAGCAGTAAATTTAAACTGAATATAGTTATCTTTATTTCTAGATTGTACTGTAAAAAATGAGTTTCCCTCTGCATCTAAACCGCTGAGTCGTAAACCTGGGGGAAGATGATTTTTATTACCTCCTGGATATACTCTAATCAGAATTGCTAAGCTTTCATCGGGTTTCGGTAAAATTGCCACCATCAAAGCCACAGCATTTTGATGAAAGTGTATACCTAAATCAATTGCTTTTCTGATTCCTCCTGCGGGGTTTTGTGGATTTATTTCCCAAAGCAATTCTGCGGCTTTCCAGCGAATTTCTTCATTGTGAGTATTTTTTAAGAGATGAATTAAAGCTTTTTCCGAATCGGAATCAACTTTCTTTATCTCATCTTGGCTAGAATATAATTGTGTTACTATATCTTCCATTTTCTCAGAATTTGCAACTTTAGGAGAAATATCTGCAAATACAAACAAATGATTAATGGTTTGTTTATCTATGATTTCTTCAAGATTTTTCCAGCCTGTATCAATCGCATTTTCTAACCATCTATTTAACTGGATTACAGTTTGATTAGAATGTAGAAGTTCAAATAAATTATCTAAAGCTTGCAACTTTTTAATATTAAGCATATTATTGTTAACTTGCGGCACAAATCCGAGTAAATTTCCTTGTTTACAATCTTCATCAAGCTGCACTACAACATAACCAATACGATTATTCCAGACATCTTGAGGAACGTCACAAGTATCATTACCTTTTAATATTGAACGACATTCTAAATGTCCCTTTCCTGGTAAATTTAAGTCCGCAATATTAGTACTTAATCGAGCGTAAGTATTCCAACAATAACTCTGCTGTAATGCAGTCTCTACATCTAACATTTGTAAATAGTTATTAGTTACTAATACAGCCAAAGTATTATGGTAAACTTGCTTGGCTTTTTCGGGATTTGATTGTTCTTGAGCAAATTTATTTGCGTGATTTCGGTCAGATTGAGTAATCGGAATCGAAATAATTAACTGTTCTGTTGACATCATCAGTAAATACCTTAAAAATAACTTTTGCTACGTATCTATATATCCTTGTTCTCTACCAAAAGCTAACAAACAAGGAAGACATTTGTGGTTATAAAAATGATTGAGAGTGCTTTCTCTTTTTCCAAATTTTTCCGCTAATTCACGCCAAGTTTTGGCATCGGGAGGTAATTTATGTTTCAGCAATACTTGACAGTTAATATGCGGAAATGAACGAATATGAAGACGACGTAATTCACTACCTTGGGTTTCAATCCATTCTAGAGTTTCTTCTAAAATTGGTTGCGCTTTATCTGGTGCGGGTAACTTATCAATTGGATCTATCGGATTTGATTCTTCAGATTTTAAATTAGCTGCTTTAATCTTAATTTCTTCAGCTATTTGTTGACGAATATCCAAAAGTCTATACTTGAGATGAACATTAAACCAAGTAATTAGATTCGCTTGAGATGCATCATATTTGTGAATATTTTTGCAAAACCAAAACCAAGTTTGTTGTAATCCATCTTCATAATATTGCTCTCGAATATCACTACCTTTCCAGATTTTCCCTGACTGCTGCATTCGATAAATCAACTGATTTAACAATCGCTGTCGTTTCAGGCTACCATTCGGATGTTGACAAACTTCTGTTGCTAATTGATTTAATTGTTCGTTCAAATCTTCAGAATGTGTCATATGCGTAATGCTAATATGTGACAGAAAAATGATGGATATATCCGGCTTTGCTCTAGCACAGCTGCTCCTACAATGATTTTGAATTGTCTCCTTCGTTAAGTTGTCAGACGTAAATTCAAAATCCGCTCGCTTCTTAATAAAACTTTACATTTTTTGTGTTAAATTGCAATTCAGTTTTCGGAAATGAGTTGGTGTTGGGGAATACAATTTTGAAGGAATGTAGGGAGTAGGGAGTTAGAGGTGTCTTTAATCTAAAATCTAAAATCCAAAATCCAAAATAGTTTGACAGCGATAAAGTTGATAAGGAATGCCGATACGATAATGTTGGTTAGTATCGATGTTGCAAGATAATGATGGAGAAACTTGAATTTGTTGGGGATAATCCTTTCGGATTCTTCCGGGTGCAAATATCCACAAATTAAGTTGAGAAATATTTTGATTGGGTAATTGGGAAAGGTTTTTAAAAACCGATTCTAGTCCAATAGATTGGTTAAAGAAAGCAAAATTATCATAATTTGACTCAGGAATATTGCTATTTTGAAAACTCTTAACTTCCCTTTCTAAAGCCAAAGCAAAACTTAAACCCAAAGCTACATCTTGATAATTACGATATGCCATTATCGCCATTACGGGAATAGAGGGTTCTTGGTAAATATTTTGCGCTACTTCTTGCGGTAGATATGGTTTTTGAAAAGCTAAGTCAGATACTACGAATAGACAACTAGTAAAGCTAGTTAATAAAACGATTGGTAAAAATAATTTTTGAGTGCTAAGTTTGAGAATATTTTGTTTTTTTAGATAATTTTCAGCGAATAAAACAATCCGATTACTATTGTTTTCAGAAATCAAACCGGCTGCAATTAAAGCGCTAAAGCTAGGATAATAAATAAAATTGTAGCGGGGTGCAACTGTAATATCTTTACCTAATATGTAAGCAATCGCCAAGATTCCTAATAATACGAAAGTAGTAAAACTCAATAAAGTTAAAGTAGATAAACGAGTCTGTGGTTCTCTTAATAAAAGCTTGATTCCTTTAAATACTTTCCATCCCAACCAACCCGCAAATAATAACATTAACAAACCCGAAATAATTGTTATTAGTAAGGGCTGTTTTTCTACTGGTAACATAATTACCATCGTAATCCAAGTAATTAAAGTTTGATATAGCGGTTCAATGTGTTGAGGAATAGGTAACCAATTGGTTTCGGAACGATTTAAATGATTTTGCATTACCCGAAACCAAGGAATTAAGCTAATCAAAACTACACTATTAGATAAAATCAGTGTTAGCAAAACTTTTCGGATTTTGAGAAGTTTCAACTTTCCCGAAATCAACAGCACTAAAGTTGCAACTTGAGCGATAAAGACAATAATGCAAAAATAGTGAATATAAATACTGATAATATTAATAATTGTCCATGACAGCCAAACCCAAATCCTGATCTTAATTTGCTGTGATGCAAAAATATCTTGTTGAATTTGCATAAGTGCTAACAAAGATAAACTTATTGTTAGCATGGGTAAAGTATAGTGTCGTGCTTCTTGGGATAAATAAACCGCGAAAGGTGAAACAGCGACAATTGCAGCACCCATCAATCCAGCTTGACGGCAAAAGGCTAATCGATTGAGAAAATACACTGTCACAACTAAACTTACACCAAACCATACAGATGGCGATCGCAATTTACTCACCCAATCTTCTCCCAAGGGTTTTATCCATCCCAAAAGCGTGTACATCCCGCAAAAAAACAGCGGTGGATGGGTAGAATCAGTAGCAATATTTTGAGCAATTTGTGGACAAGTTACTCCAGTTTGATAACTAAACACATCTCGCAATTGCTCCAACGGAAATACTATATCTAAAGGAATAGAATTATAATTTTTACCTAAACTAAAGATAGCGGTGATAACTTCATCCATCCACAAAGGCTTAAGTTCCAAATTGCAAAAACGCAAAATAATCGCGATGGCAATAAAAAAAGTTAACCCCAAATAATGTAAATAATGTAAATTAAATTTATGATTTGTCATCATTGAATTATGAAAAAACCGAGGAGATGATTTGTGACTACAAATAAACCTCAATGATTGTTTATCTCGTTTCTCTAAGAAAGTAAAAAACAAACTGTAAAGTCTATTTAGCAAGGATTTTAGGATTATGACCTGGAAAAAGATAGATGTTGGTTATACATTTTGAGTCAATCAACAATTAGGTTGCCATTATCTTGTGATTGATAAATTAGGCGATAATAACCTGTATACAAACTTATAATTGGTTGTAGTCCACATATTATCTCCCTGCTTTTGAATATAAAAAACCTACAGTTTAAATTCGCATATGTCAGAAGCTAATTCCATCTATCCAGTGCCAGAAAATTCTTTGTCAGTAGCAAAATTACCGACGTTGCATACATCTAATTCCCGTGAAGCCGCAATTGCAAATATCCGTAATTCTTTACGTTCCGGACAACAACAAATGGCTGACTGGAAAAGTGGTCCCTTAGCGGTTTCTGCGGTACCCGGTGCTGGGAAATCTACAGGGATGGCTGCTGCTGCGGCAATTGCCATCGCCCGTCAGTACCAAAATTATAACTCTTTACGTCCCCAAATTCGCCGTCAATTAGTAGTTGTCACCTTCACCCGCTCCGCTGCTGCTAATATTAAAGCCAAAATCCGTAAATACCTCAGAGAAGGTTTATCTTTACCTCAAACTGGTTTTGTAGTATATACCCTCCACGGTTTAGCGTTAAATATTGCCAGTCGTCATCCCCAATTATCCGGTTTAGAATTAGACTACGTAACATTAATTACTCCTAATCAAAGTCACCGTTTCATCCGTACCGCAGTTGAGAGATGGATTGCGAATAATCCGCGACTATATGCAAAATTAATGGAAGGTATGCAATTTGACGGAGAAGAAACCGAAAGATTGCGTCGTCAATCGGTTTTACGTACAGAAGTATTACCAGAATTAGCAACGACAGTAATTCATGAAGCCAAAAGTTCGGGAATGTTGCCTGAAGATTTACATCAATTAAGCGAGCAAAGCACCGATGCATATGAAGTTTTGAAAATTGCCGCCGGATTATACGAACAATATCAGAACTTGATGCGCGATCGCGATTTTATCGATTACGATGACATGATATTAGCAGCATTAAGAGTATTGGACGACGAAAGCGCTAGAAAAATCGAGCAAAAGCAAGTATTCGCCGTATTTGAAGACGAAGCCCAGGATTCCAGCCCGCTTCAGACGAAGTTGTTAGAAATATTAGCTAGTGAAGCACAGAGGGAAAGCTCACTTCCAATTACCAATTACCAATTACCAATTCCCAAATCAATTTAATCCGTGTTGGTGACCCGAATCAAGCGATTAACTCTACTTTTACTCCCGCCGATCCAATTTATTTTCGTCAGTTTTGCCAAGAATGCGATTCTCAAGGGCTTTTGGCGACTATGAATCAAGCCGGTCGCAGTAGTAGAATTATTATCGAAACTGCCAACTTTGCCCTCGAATGGGTAAATAGCCTCTACCAAAAAAACCAAAATACTCACACACAAGCACAATCCTCCCCCCATCCCCCCATCCCCCCATCCTCCCCTCCCCTTCCGTAATCAAAGAATCCTTCCCGTAGACTTCAAAGATCCGCAAAAGAATGCAAACCCTCCAGCAGTCGGCGGAGGAGTAGAAATTTATACGCCAAACAATATTCATCATACAGTAGAATTACTGTCGAAACGCATCATTGAATTATTTCCTCAAGACAATGAAAACAACGGTAGCGCGGCGATATTAGTCAGAGAAAATCGTCAGGGAACATGGTTAAGCCAAGCACTCAGACCAATTTGTAAACAGCATAATATTTTACTTTATGACGTAGGAGAACAAGACCGACATTCCCATGTACCAGAAGAAATATTGGCAATTTTACAATTTTGCGATCGCCCTCATTCTCCCGATTTTCTCAAAGCTGCTTTAGGGGTTTTAGTTAAGCGTCGATTAATCGAACCCCAAGATTTAAATGCTTTAGCTTCCTTACCCGAAGAATTCTTATATCCTTCTCCCTTAGCACCACTACAAACCGAAGCCGTAAAAAAAGCCGGTGATTTGTGCCGAGATTTACTCAACGCTCGTTTAGAATTACCTTTATATCAGCTAATTTCTTTTATCGCTTTAAAACTAGATTATCAACAAGCCGAACTAGCAACCGCAGATAAACTTTCAGAAAGAATCAATCAACAAATCTTTGGCGACATTTCACTGGGGACAATGTTAGGAGTACTCAGCGAAATCGTCAGTTCCGAACGCTTTGAACCAGTAGACACGGAAGACTCAGAAGCGCGTTATACAAGACGTAATCAACTGACCATCATCACCATGCATAAAGCCAAGGGTTTAGATTGGGATTACGTATTTTTACCGTTTTTGCACGAAAATTTAATACCCGGTAAATTTTGGGTGCCACCGCAAAGAAAGTTTCTGGGTGACTTTACCTTATCAGAAGTAGCCCGCGCTCAAATCCGTGCTGCATTGCATGGAGAAAGAACCTTACCCGACGTAATGGAAGCATGGGAACAAGCCAAGCATTTGAAAATAGCCGAAGAATACCGTTTATTTTATGTTGCCATGACACGAGCCAAACGTTTGTTATGGTTATCAGCAGCCCAAGAAGCACCTTTTACCTGGAGTAAACCGGATAATTTGCAAAAACAACCAGCTTGTCCTGTATTTTCGGCTTTGAAGCGAGAGTTTACTGAGTGTGTGGTGGAGTAAATAAATCAGCCTTTAATATCAATTCGGAATTAAAAAACCGCAGAGACGCGGAGGGCGCAGAGGAAAGAGGTAAGGAGAGATAATTCTTGTAGGTTGGGTTAGGTGCTTTTATAATCATGATTTTTAACGAAGGAATTAAAAATTACACCGTAACCCAACATTAAATATTTAGGTCAAATCAACAGAATTCATCGAGAAATCCTTGAGTTCCTATTAGAGAATATTTGGAAAACAAGCTCTGATATCACGTCCGGTTAAACACTCCTACTGTTTGTGAGGGGTGGTAATGGGTAATCGGTAATTGGTGATGGTTTTTGGGTAAATGCGTTGAGTCCTATAGTAAGCAATTAACCGGACTTCATATGATAAGGGTGTATTATCAGATGCTTGTTTTTTTTAGCTATATACTCGCAACCGAACCACCATCAACTCGATAATTCGCACCAAGCACAAAACTAGCTTGCTGGGAACACAAAAACGCAATTACCGCAGCTACTTCTTGAGCTTTCCCACGACGGTTGAGTTCGAGGTGAGGACGATTATTTTGCAAAAACTGAGAAATCGCTTCTTCAAAACTAATCCCTTTTTCTTCGGCTTGCTTTTTCATCATCGCGTCTGTCATGGGAGTTGCGATAAAAGCGGGGGAAACTGAATTTACTAGTACACCATCTTTACCGTAAGCTTTTGATAAGCCTTTGGCTAAGTTGAGTACTCCAGCTTTCGCAGCACAGTAAGGCAATTCTTCCGGGTAAGGTTGAAAAGCATCTTCGGAACTGATTAAAACGATTCTTCCCCAACCAGATTGACGCATCGAGGGAATAAAAGCCCGACATACCCGCACCGCTGACATTAAGTCTACTTCGATTGCTTCGTGCCAATCTTCATCGGATAGTTCTAAAAAATCTCCTGTTGCTCCAGTAATTCCGGCTGCATTAACTAAAATATCAACTTTGCCAAAATTTTCTAAAATCTGATTTTTAGCAGCTTCAACTTGCTTAAGTTCTCTTAAATCAGCTTTCCAACCTTTTACTTCGCCGATTTTTCCAACTTCTTCGGCTGCTTGCTTTAAGTTGTCATCAGTTTTATCAAGTAAAGCTAGTTTGACACCTTCAGCAGCGAGCAGTTTCGCTGTAGCCATCCCAATACCAGAATCACCACCAGTAATGACAGCAACTTTATCTTTTATACCAAAATCCATAATTACAGTTAGCAGTGACTATTAACTGTTTGAAGCTTATTTCAAAAGTTTCGATGTTTTTATCGTTCTGGGGTTTTATTTTTTAGGTGTTAAGGAAGAAATATTTACATTACTTTTGGTGGTTGAATTTTTTCCGTTGTTAGGTTTTCGATGAAACTATATTTTGTTTTTGCGATCAATAAAGTTACTGGAAATAATGCATCCGAAGACAACTGAAAATGCGATCGCACTCATTAAAGCCGCGAATTGTGGTGTAATTGCTTGGGGTTGACTAAATACCGAACCAAAAATACTCATCGCTAAACCAACACCACCAAAATACATTCCTATACCCAATCCTCCGCGATTTGGAGGAACCATTTCTAAGGCAAAGGGAATTGTACCATTTAAAACGAAGCTGCTACTAATTGCTAAAAAAGCTAGAAGTAAAGTATTTGCACCAATTAAAGGTAAAAGCAACATTAACAAAATAACTACAGCGCTACCACCAAGCATGGCATTACGATTACCAATTTTCTTGGCAACCAAGCCAGCAGGTAAAGCTGCAATCGCTGCTGTAATCCCAAATATCACCATTTGTAGCTGAATATTATCGCTATTTCCTTGCACTTTCAGAAATTTACTAACTGCATCAAGTAACAAGCGATAACCCCAAGCAAAACTACCACCTAAAACAAAGATTAACCCCAAATTTGGAATCGATACTGGTAGAGGTGATGCTGCTTGGTGTTTATCAACTGGTTGATCCGATACAACTTCCGGAGGATGGATAAATCTTAATACAGCTGCTGAACCCAATAGCACAAAAGAACCAAAAGCAAAGGTAATAATCGGACCAAAACTAAGCAGTAAATCGTTCGCAGCAATTCTAAAAGAACCGATAGTTCCACCAATTAACGTCAGTACGCTGGCAGCCATTGGTAAACTTTTTGGCATTGCATACCGTCCCAACAGAGACAGCACCGGACTGCGAAATACAGTCATAGCCAAAGCCCAAGCTACTACTAGTACTGGCAGAATATATTTTAATACTGTTGTCGGTGAAACAAAAGTAACAATACATGGAATAGCAATAAACAAAGCTGAGGAAAGCAACACCCCAAATGTAATAAAAGGGAAACGGCTAGCAAACCAACGTTGTTTTTGATCGGAAAGGGAACCCATCAAAGGTTCCATGAATACAGCTAAACCATTTTCTAAAATTAGCAGACTTATCGCCAAAGATTGAGAGAAACCGAATTGTACTAATAATTTAGGTAAATAAAAATTGTAAATTACCCAGCTAAGTGTAATTGCTCCCTGTACCATCGCTAAACCGAAAACCTGCAACCACAAGATTTGTTTGCTGTTATTCATTTTCCTATATACTATTCATCCTTAAAATAGTATTTGTTAAAACTATTATCAGAATAGTTGATCGGTTGGGTTGAGGAAAGTATTTTAACGTGCATTGGTGATATAATCCTACATTTTGCGAATAGATTCGGCTTCCCATTCAAACATATTCGCTCAATCTGGGTTATACTCTAAAATCTCGATTTGATCCATAAATAGCTAACTTAGTTCAGCTTTCGCTGTAATTACCAACTATAATATGGGATTGTGTCTAAGTATAGAAGCAGAAGAAAATGCCTAAACTGAAATCTCGTAAAGCTGCTGCAAAACGATTTCGTGCCACAGGTACTGGTAAAATCGTTCGTCGCAAAGCTTTCAAAAACCATATTCTAGAAAAGAAAACTACCGATAAAAAGAGTAAATTATCTAAATTAGTGATTGTTAATGATCGCGATGCCGATAATGTACGCGGTATGCTTCCATATTTGTAAATATTGCCAAATTTTTGAGAAATTAAAACTATGACTAGAGTCAAGCGCGGTAATGTAGCTCGCAAACGCCGCAAAAAAATCCTTAAACTAGCTAAAGGCTTTCGTGGTTCTCACTCTACCTTATTTAGAACCGCCAATCAGCAGGTAATGAAAGCCCTACGTCACGCTTATCGCGATCGCAAAAAACGCAAACGCGATTTTCGTCGTCTGTGGATTACTCGTATCAACGCTGCTATACGTGAGCATGGTATGAGTTACAGTAAATTCATGGGCTATTTGAAAAAATCCAACATCGAAATTAATCGTAAAATGTTGGCACAAATGGCGATTTTAGATCCCGCTGGTTTTAGCAAAGTTGCCGAAATTGCCTCTCAAGCTAAAAGTTAACTATACTGCAAACGGGTAAAATATGAACTTATGTCATACTGAGCGTAACGTAGTGCAGCGAAGTATCTCGGAGATTCTTCGCTTAGCTCATTCGGGACAGTTTTAAACCGTTTTTAGTATATCAACAACCCAATAACTTTGAGATTTTAGATATTAAGGATAATCCAAAATCCGTCTTGGAAAGTTTTGGGGTTCGAGAATCTACACCCCAACGCCACTTGCTACAAGTCGGGAAACCCGCCCAACGCAGTGGCACAACTTTCCGCAAAATCTAAAATCCAAAATCTAAAATCTAAAATTGACTGACGGATGTAACTACTGTTGCGCTTTTATGATTGATTGGTTGAAATTACGGTTAATTCATCGCAAAAATAGGCAACGCAATCGGCAGAGTCAGTTACATCTGCTACAATCCGCCGGGATTTTTCTATGTCTAAGTTTATTGTTCCTCAATGTTGGAACATCACCCATATCAGCCGCAACATTAAAAGAAATTCAGCAGCGCGGTTATATAATTGTTGCAGTCAAAGATAACTTTCCACCTTTAGGATTCAAAGACGAAAGCGGTAACTTACAAGGATTAGAAATCGAACTAGCGCAACGGTTAGCGCAAGACTTGTTAGGTAAATCAAACGCAAGTAATTCAGACAAATTAGATAATTTAGATAATTTAGTTAGATTCAAACCCGTCACCAACTTACAACGTCTTACAGCAGTTATGGAAGGTGAAGTTGATATTGCGATCGCCAAAGTCACAGCAACTCCTTCAAGGGAACGCATCGTTAATTTCAGTATTCCTTACTATTTCGATGGCGAAACTATTGCAACAAAAAATACATCTATTCAAAAATTAACCGACTTACAAAACAGTAAAATAGCCGTCCTAAAAAACTCCAGTACCATTGCCCCGCTAAGATATTACCTCCCCAAAGCCGAATTAGTAGGAGTTGAATCTTACTTGGAAGGGCAAAGACTTATCGATAACAACCAAGTCACAGGATTTGCAGCCGATATTACCAGCCTCAGCAACTGGATCAAACAAAATCCCCAATATCGTAGACTACCAACCAAAATATCAACACAACCCTTATCAGTAGTCATGCCCAAAGGATTACAATATGATGAACTAAGACGACAAATAAGCCAATTAATTGCCAGTTACATAGAAAAAGGTTGGTTGAAAGAACGCGCTCAATATTGGGGCTTATAATTACTACTCCCTAGTCCCCCAAAATTGATAAATCGTAATTTTTTTCCATCAGTAATTTTAGTATCCTAAATATAGCTCTGGTCATTAATAATTAATTATGGATAGCAATCTAGCAACTATTTATTTATCTATTTTAGTCGGCTTGCTGTTAATTGCAGTAATCAGCGTTTTTCGCCAAATTTTTAAATCTCGCAAACAAGAAGGCTCTTTTTCTAAACTACGTTCTAAATTAACAAAAGAAACAGGTTCAATCGCAGAATATTACCAATTAGGCAGTATTTATTCACAGAAAAAACTATTTACTCAAGCAGTTAGCCTGTTTCAAAAAGCAATCAAAGCAGCAGACGAACAAGAAGAAATAGATGCTGCAACACAAGATTATGTAACCTTAGCTTACAACGGATTAGGTTATGCTTGCTTTGCTCAAGAACAGTACGACTTAGCAATTCGCAATTACAAAGAAGCCTTAAAAAGACAACCCGATTACGTCACAGCCTTGAATAATTTAGGTCATGCATATGAACGTAAAAAATTAAATGCTCAGGCTTTAGAAAGTTACGAAAGAGCATTAGAATTAGATGCTAAAAATGCCGTTGCTAAACGTCGCGCTCAATCATTAAGAAGGTTGGTTACAGCTTAAATAGGTAATAGGTAATAGGTAATAGGTAATAGGTAATAGGTAATAGGTAATAGGTAATAGGTAATTAAAATCCGTGTAATCCGTGTAATCCTTTTTAATCCGTGATTAGTGGTTGTGTAATGGGAGCCGAAAAGCTCCCTTGCTATTTTAAGCAAGTTGGCAAGATAAAATAATATAATCTAACTTACAGCATACTCAGTAAACTTACGCATAAAAGGAGACTGAAAACCTAAAACAATATCTTCCTTTGAAACTCCTAATGTAACTAAATCTGCTGCAATATCATCTTCCGTACCATTCCATTGCAGCCAAATTTTTTCATTTTTAATATCTACGTGAATAATACAAGAATGCGTCCAATTATTACCTTCCCAGCCTACATAAACAATTTGACAATGGTCGCGTTGTGTATCAAAAATTGTTTGAACTTCAATATCTCCGTAAGCTGATTTATGTTTACCGTGTTCGAGTAATATTTCCTGTATTAATTGACGGTATTTTGTTAATTTTTCCATTTAACTATTTCCTCACGTTAATTAACTAAAATTCAACCTTCTTAACAAAAACGTTACTTAACTTACTAAAATACCTTTAAAATCTCGAAATGTAAGAAAAATTAACCATTAAATCAACTTCTATTAACTTAACTTCTTCATAACTACTTATTTTGCGACAATTAAGAACGTTGATAAATTAAAGCATTTATAGTCCAATCATCGGACAACTTTATTTTCTATAAAACGGAGAATCTTTCATGAAATTAGCTTACTGGATGTATGCTGGTCCCGCTCACATTGGTACCCTGCGAGTTGCCAGTTCTTTTAAAAACGTTCATGCCATCATGCACGCACCGATTGGCGATGATTATTTTAATGTAATGCGATCGATGTTGGAACGGGAACGGAATTTTACTCCAGTAACCACTAGCGTTGTTGACCGTAACGTTCTTGCTCGTGGTTCTCAAGAAAAAGTAGTAGATAATATTACCCGTAAAGACTCGGAAGAAAGTCCCGACTTAATCGTATTGACTCCTACTTGCACCTCCAGTATTCTCCAAGAAGATTTAGAGAACTTTGTCCAAAGAGCGCAAATGGACGCTAAATGTGATGTAATGTTAGCTGATGTCAACCATTATCGCGTCAACGAATTAGAAGCCGCAGACAGAACATTACATCAAGTTGTCAAATACTACATTGAAAAAGCGCGAAAAAAAGACGAACTTCCCCAAGGTAAAACTGAAAAACCTTCAGTAAACATCATCGGTATTTCAACACTCGGTTTCCATAACTTGCACGATTGTACCGAGTTAAAGAAACTGATGCACGATTTAGGAATTGAAATAAACGCTGTTATCCCCGAAGGAGCTTCCGTTCATGAATTAAAAAACTTACCCCGTGCTTGGTTCAACTTAGTACCTTACCGCGAACTTGGGATGATGTCAGCCAAGTATTTGCAAGCAGAGTTCGGAATGCCTTACGTTGATATTGCCCCAATGGGTGTAGTAGAAAATGCTCGTTGCATCCGTAAAATTCAGCAGGTGATTAACCAACAAGGTGAGTCGGTAAATTACGAAGAATTTATCAACGAGCAAACCCTGCACGTATCTCAAGCTGCGTGGTTCTCCCGCTCAATTGACTGTCAGAACTTAACTGGTAAAAAAGCCGTTGTATTTGGTGATAACACCCACGCAGCAGCCATAACCAAGATATTAGCAAGAGAAATGGGAATTCATGTAGTATGGGCTGGAACTTACTGTAAATACGATGCAGAATGGTTCCGCGAACAAGTTAGCGAATATTGTGACGAAGTAATAATTACCGATGATCATGGAGCAATTGGAGACGCGATCGCAAAAGTTGAACCTTCAGCAATCTTCGGTACACAAATGGAACGTCACGTAGGTAAACGCTTGAACATTCCTTGCGGTGTCATAGCTGCACCAATTCACATTCAGAATTTTCCTATCGGTTATAAACCCTTCATGGGTTACGAAGGAACCAATCAAATTGCCGATTTAGTGTACAATTCCTTTACTTTGGGAATGGAAGACCATTTATTAGAAATCTTTGGTGGACATGATACCAAAGAAGTAATTACCAAAGGAATATCCGCCGAATCTGACTTAGGTTGGACAAAAGATGGATTAGCAGAATTGAATAAAATTCCCGGATTTGTCAGAGGTAAAGTCAAAAGAAATACCGAGAAATTTGCCAGAGAAAGAGGAATAAAAGATATTAACGTTGAAGTATTGTACGCAGCAAAAGAATCTGTAGGAGCTTAATTGAATAATTAACTTATCAATACTATTTGAGCATCCTTCAACGATGCTCTTTTCATTGTAGTGCGGGCCGGAAAGCCCGCTAAAATATGATAATAAGTTCTGAAAAGATAGTGTATGTAATGGAGAAAAAAATGATAAATGAATCAGCATCTTTACAATAGTGAAAACGAAGAACTGATTATATTAATTAATATTGGTAGTCATGATGAAGTTTATTGAGCGATATATGATGAAATTTTGGCTGAGTATAAACAATTAAATTTATTCACTTTCACCAATGAACAACACATCCTTTATACTTCCCCCTAACTGGCAAGATTGGATAACTGTATTTAGTTACGTAGGATTTACCGTTTTCATTCTTGCCTGCATACTCGTCGCACAAAATAAATAAAATACTATATATCTCTTTCTACTTCTTCCCTCAGCGTCCGAGCGCGTCTCTGCGGTTATATAAACAACTACTTCTTAAAAAACTTACATATTAAATTACCCACACCATCTTCTCCAAATCTAACAATCTTGCCATTATTTTGAATTTTGAATTCCCCACGACAGTTATAAATTTCTTCTGGTTGTTTCTCACCATCAATACTAATAGTTGTCCGATAATTCCAATATCTCTTAGCACTACGTTTAATATCAAGAATACAAACTTCGTGTCCGTTATAATCTTTGCAAGTTACAGCATTTGCGGGTAAAGCGAATGAAAAAGTAGTACTCAGCAAAAGCAATATTAAAGCAATTAATTTCATGAAGTTGATTTATCTTTATACAGGTGGTTATAAATTTAGATTACCTCTTCTTAACCACACTACGATAAAAATAAATCTATTACAATTATTCCGCACTTGCTAGCGGTGAACTGTGATAATTTTCGAGCAAATCAGCCGCATCATCATAAATGGCGATCGCCTTTGTAATTGCTAATGTTTTATAGTCAAAAAAACTTTTTTTTCTAAGTAATATTACATATATAAATAGAGGCGGGTACGGGGATTGAACCCGTTCATCCCCTAATTGGTGGAGATTTTAACCGATAATCCTTGATTCATCGTCCCGATATGGGCAAGTTGCGAACCAGGAAAACCCGCCGTGAATAAGATGGGGGGATAGGGAGATAGGGAGAAATTTCTGGTTTACTACCCCTTATCTCTTCAAGCAATCACAATTCACCCGAAGCCAGCATTTGAATCAAACGCGGCGCACCGGGATCAAATCCGCCGATGTCCCAACTTAAGGGGTCTTTGGGGTCTACCAAGGTAATTTGATAAGGTGCCAGAGTGACGTAAACAGCTTTAGCGCTAGGATTGACTTTTTCACGATATCGTGCTAAAGCTTGCGATGGATGACTTCTACCAGCCCAGCTTTCTGAGTCAGTCCAAAAACAAATTACATCGGCTTTAAACTTGTTTTTAATCATCCAATCATAAGCTACTGTTGCATCGGTTCCGCCGAAGTTTTGATTGCTAGCTTTCCGAATTGCCGAACTAAAACTATCTTTGGCTGTAATCCCTAAGTCGCGAAAATCGGTAGCAAAACCGCGAATCATGTAGTTTTTCTCGGCTTTTGCGGTAACAAGTGCCATTGTGGTGGCAATTTCACAGCAGGTAAGTCCAATAGAACTCACGGTGGTGTAAGACATGGAACCGGATACGTCAACGGCGTGCATGAACACTTTACCCGTAGGTTCAACGACATCAAAAGACAGTTCTAATGCTTTTTCTAAAATGTCTACGATGCGGCTAACAGGATTCCACGTCTTCTTACTACGTCCTAATTGTCCTCCCGATTGATAAGTTTTGAGCGCTTTCAAAACATCGATGGGATGGATGCGTCCTTTACGCAAATGTTCTTTGCTGTTGAGAACCGCTGCAACGCGATCGAGGTTGGCAGTTTCATCAGTTCGCAATACATCCAATTCAGTCAACGAACCCAAGTTACGCAACATCGCACCAATTGGCATTCCATTAAATAACAATTGCCAAGCTTGTTTATCCATTTTGCCCACGGGCGCAGCCATTTCATGGGTTAAGCGTCCCTGAGTAATAGCTTCATGGGTTCGATCTGGGTTGCGCTTTAACCACTCGTACCACCAAATTTGAGCTAAAGCTTCACTCGGAATATTCGTGGGCAACTCTTCCCAACCCTTGACTACCCAATGAAACAATAATTCATGATCGGGAGTTGGTGGTTTGACGTGAAATAACCGTAATGCATCGCGATTAGTAAAATCATGACGTTGCTGATATTTCAACAATTGGTAAGCCAAACTTTTCGCATCGTCACGCGACAACCAGGTTTTACCGGCTTCCCGCACAACTTTACCGAAACCCCGCAAAGATTTGGTATAGCTCAACCATTCATAAAAATGGCTGCCAGTACGGACTACTTGCGGAAAAATTTGTGTAAAAGCTGTTTTCGCGGACGGTGTTTCACCCATTGATAGCAACACCAAAGCAAATATTGGCGCACTGTTATTAATGGCTCGTCCATCGCTAGCATACAGAATTTCTTCGGCTACACGAGCGGGATTCTCCGTAACAGCTTGTTGAACGGTTGAGACAAAATCCTCAGTTAATTCATTTTTTCCAGCATAATAAGTGCTTTTTGCAGTACCAATTAGCAAACAGCGTCGCAGCATTTGCCAGATACCAGCATCAAACATATAACCCCCACTACGCCCCAGAATCATTTCTGTTTCTCTTCCAGGAATGGGTTGATTTTGTGGTGTTTTATTATTTTGATTATTTTGAGTAAAAAATTTATAGTTCATTGATTAAACTCCCAGCCTGGAAAGGCAAAATGGAAGGTGGCGAAGCAGGACTCGAACCTGCGACATCCCGCATTACAAGCGATAACCTTTATTCATCGTCCTTTTCAGGCAAGTTTTGAACAAAGACGTTTAGGCGCTCTACCAACTGAGCTACTCGCCACATAAGAATTGAACACAGATTAAAAGGATTAAAGGATTACACGGATTTGCGTTGCTAAAAGCCTATAAACCTTCGTAAAAACAATTCAAAATTTTAATTTTTACTCAACATATTTCTGGTTTATTCCCTATTAATTTGTTTTGACAGATTGAAAAATATCGTGCAAAAATCAAACATTTTTACAGCATTTGATTGATTTACACTGTGTTTTTCGCCCCATACTACAAGTGTAATATGCGTATTATGGATTGTCAAGAGGTTTACAAAATAATTTTGGTGGTGTTCCTATCTCTCGGTGGAGCAACTTATATATGTATTACTAATTACTTAGTTTTCCAAGTTTAGTCTAAATGGGATCAGATTAAGTTTTTTTTGCCAAATACCCTTCAAACTTGGCAAATACAAGCTGATAAAGGACTTTTAATTGAAAATTTATGAATTTGGGAGTGTGAATGAAATCAAATTTTTTCCAAAAATTTTCTGTAAATCGACAAACAATACAAATTAATGTCCTAATTTTTGCCAAGATGATAATATTTCCTCAAACAAATCACTTAGCAAATACATAGGCATGAGTGAAAGAACACTAGAAACTTCGGGCAAAGGTTTTTTGCTTCTACTTTTGCCATTCTCGTTTGTAATTATCTTCTTAGTTAGTACCTGGCGGTTTTTGTTGGGAGTGTTTGCCGTACTGATTGCATTAAATTTGTGGCGAACCTTTCAATGGCAACAATGGTGTAACAAGGTTAATCCGGTTTTCCAGCAGTTAATCCGAGAAAATCAAGGCAGAATTACCCCTATGGATTTAGCCTTGCGGGGTAATTTTCATGGAGGTAAGGCAAAACGCTATTTGGATAGTAAAGCTTCTGAATTTGGCGCGACTATTGCTAACTTGGATGATGGTAATAAAGTCTATTACTTTATGAGTGCCAATACTTTGGGTAGTATTCTGGACAGTAGCGAACCAGAAATCGACTTTAGTAACACACCAACAGCAACTTTAAACAAAGAATTTCTCGAACCAATTCCTTTAAAAGTTGAGCGGGAAGAATCAGTTGTTGAGTTAGCAAATGTCGAGGAATTACCAAAAGAAACTGTAGAACAGGTCAAGAAACCTTTAGAAAAACAACTTTTCTTAGGCTCTTTAATTCAATCAGAACTTGCTAAACGTTTGGGGGTTTATTCCAGTACAGTTTTCAAGCGTAGAGATGACCCAGAATTTCCGGAATGGAGTCGTAATAAAGACCCAGATGGAATTGCTTGGACTTTTTCTCCCGATACTAAGGAATTTTTCCCCGTGGAAGATGAAACTTAGTTTCAAGCGAAAAAAGTTGATTTTTATTTGTTTGAGTGCATTTACGTGGTAATTGTTATTTTTTTAACAATAAATGCACTCAACTATTTTTTTTTGAATTTAATATTTTACCTGGCGACTAGAAGTCGCGGCTACACAAACGAAACCCGTCTGCACGGGTTTCAAATATATTAGTCCACGCAGGTGGACTTTGTTTATGTAGTGGCGGTTTCAACCGCCGGATACAGGTGGACTTTGTTTATGTAGACGCGGTTTAAACCGCCGGATATTTTTATAAACATCCTCTAAGGCTTGGATGCAACGAGATATATTTTTGAAACATAATTTAAAACATAATTTAAAACATAAGAGGTTGAAATGAAAGATGTTAGCTGTAATAGCTTATGGAAATTTTCAAGAAAAATTTTCCTAGGATTTTTGAGTGTCAGCATCATATCAATAGAACCGGGTTTTGCTCAAAGCAATATTGTACCGGATAACACTTTAGGTATTGAATCATCACAAATTAATAATAATAATGTAAATAGAGATGGTATACCCAGCCAATTAATTGAAGGTGGAGCAGAGCGGGGTCAAAATTTATTTCATAGTTTGCAAGAATTAAATGTCGGTGAAGGAAGAGGTGCTTATTTTGTTGTTCCTAATGATAATATTCAAAACGTTTTAACAAGAGTAACGGGAAATAATGCTTCAGAAATATTAGGAATTTTGGGTACGATATCCAATAGAAATTTTGACCCTAGTAATGCAAATTTATTTTTAATTAATCCCAACGGGATTGTTTTTGGAGAAAATGCCAGTTTGGATATAAATGGTTCCTTTGTAGGGACTACTGCAAATGCAATTGAGTTTGGTGGGCAAGGGTTTTTTAGTACGATAAATCCTCAACCACCAGCTTTATTGACGGTGAATCCGAATGCATTGTTGTTTAGTCAAATTAATCAAACAGCATCGATTCAAAATAACTCAGTTGCACCAGCACAACAAAGTCCATCAGGTTTTAATGCATTTGGTTTGCGCGTACCCGATGGTAAGAGTTTGCTACTGCTCGGTGGTAATGTCAGCATGAATGGTGGAGAATTAAACGCTTATGGTGGGAGGGTTGAGTTAGGAGGATTGGCAGAAACTGGAACTGTAGCACTAGATATAAATGGGAATAATTTCAGTTTGGGATTTCCCGATAATGTTACTCGTGCTGATGTATCGCTGACAAATCAAGCCAAGGTATATGTAGAAGGTGCTGGTGGCGGTGATATCGTAGTTAATGCTCGAAATGTGGAAATTAGGGGAGGAAGTTTTCTTTCCGCTGGGATTGGGCAAGGTTTGGGAACACCTGAAACTGTTGCCGGAGATATTACCCTAGATGCGACTGGAGAAATAACAGTTGCTGATTCTGGGAGCCAAATTCGCAATTGGGTGCGCCGGGATTCAAGAGGCAATGGGGGAAATATTACCATTAATGCCGGTTCCTTGAATTTAGCAGAAGGTGCTGCACTTACTGCCTCAACATTCGGAAGAGGGGATGCGGGGAGTGTGACGGTAACAGCCAATGATACTGTTTCCCTTACAAATGCTTCTATCTTCAGCACAGTGGGAGCAGGTGGTGTGGGCAATGGGGGAAATATTACTATTGATGCCGGTTCCTTGAATTTAGCAGAACGTGCTGCACTTACTGCCTCAACATTCGGAGAAGGGCGTGCGGGGAGTGTGACGGTAACAGCTAAAGATACTGTTTCCCTTACAGATGCTTCTATCTTCAGCAACGTAGAAGCAGGGGGTGTGGGTAAAGGTGGCAATATTGAGATTAATGCAGGTTCGTTAACACTACGAGAGGTTGCTTCACTACAAACTCTTATTCGTGAAGCATCTGATACCCAAAGTGCAGGACAAGGAGATGCTGGAGATATAGGTATAAATGTTACAGGTCTTGTTGATATTGCTGATAGAGATACATTTGCCAGTGGGATTTTCAGCTTAGTAGGAACAGGTGCACAAGGCAATGCAGGAAATATTACCGTTAATGCCGGTTCCTTGAATTTAGCAGAAGGTGCTGAACTTACTGCCTCAACATTCGGAGAAGGGGATGCGGGGAGTGTGACGGTAAAAGCCAATGATACTGTTTCCCTTACAGATGCTAATATTTTCAGCACGGTGGAAGCAGGTGGTGTGGGTAATGGGGGAAATATTGAGATTAATGCTCCTAGCCTGACACTACGAGATGGCGCTCAATTA
>JAYKJL010000090.1:0-11469 GCA_035285725.1 Nostocales cyanobacterium 94392
GTTTCAAATACATTTCTTGCAATTCCGCTTCACTATCCCAAGTGCTATTCTCCACAGCTAGGTTAATATTAGAAGAATAAGAACCAGAAGCATTAGAAAATACACGGGTTGCAGCTTGACGCAGATTAATTCCCATCTCTTCCGCTTGCTGTAATGCGTGTTTCCGCACAAAGTTCATTTCCAAAGGTTCATCAGCTTCAGCAGCCATTTTTACACCCTGATCCAGTAAATTCATCTGGTTAATGAACAGGTCGCGGAAGACACCAGAACAGTTAATTACCACGTCAATTCTGGGACGACCCAATTCTTCCAAAGGTATCAATTCTAACTTGTTCACCCGTCCCAAAGAATCGGGAACAGGACGTACTCCCACCATCCACATAATTTGTGCCAGGGATTCCCCGTAGGTTTTGATGTTATCTGTACCCCAGAGGACACAGGCGATGGTTTCCGGCCAGTTTCCACCATTTTCAGCCTTATTGCGTTCTAACAGCCTATCAACGACGATTTTCGCAGATTGTACCGCCGCAGTGGTGGGGATAGATTGGGGGTCTAATGCGTGTATATTTTTACCTGTGGGCAATACGTCAGGATTACGGATGGGGTCGCCACCGGGTCCGGGTAAAATATATTCACCTTCTAAACCTTGCAATAAACCGCCCAGTTCGTTATCTGCACATACTTGTTTTAAGCAAAATTCCAAATACTCAAACAAGGGTTTTAATGCAGATGTATCCACGTTGTTAAAACCTGACTGATACAGAGATTCTACCCAAGGTTCTTTTTTACCCATGTTAAAGAAGTTCAACTTGGATACTAAGGAAACTCGACCTTCTGCATCAATTTTTTCTTGTACTAAAGCTGCCACAGCCGCACGGGTAGCCATTGTAATGTCTTGTAACAATTGCACATCGCTTAAAATGCCTTTGTCGCTGTTGCGGTAGATTTCTTCAATGTTCCGGCCTAAGCTGTTAGCAATGATGGAGGGTAAACCAAGTATACCGTCCTCTTGCCGATCTAAACTGGCAATATTCACTAAAGTGGCGATCGCCTCTTCTGCACTTGGTGGTTTACCGATGATGTGCAAACCGCAAGGTAACAAGCGAGATTCAATTTCCATCAACTTGCGATAAACAATACCGACGATATTATCCCGTTCTTCAGAGGACATATCTTTTGCGTCGGTTTCCGGCAGG
The DNA here is from genome assembly GCA_035285725.1 of Nostocales cyanobacterium 94392. Classification (GTDB taxonomy): domain Bacteria; phylum Cyanobacteriota; class Cyanobacteriia; order Cyanobacteriales; family Nostocaceae; genus Rivularia. The sequence continues at coordinate 1,197 of JAYKJL010000090.1, forward strand.
TCAATATCTTTATCTAAGTTAACAATGCGGCATTTGTCAACGATCGCATTCACAATGGAAACTCCCCGGCCGCTGTCTTTCAAAGTTTGGTAAGAACCAATTAACTCACTGAGTTCTTTCAAACCTTTGTATAAACCAGCATTTTCCGCAGGTGGAGTTAAGTAAGAAATTGTTTCTGCATAACTGCGACGTTTAGCAATAGTCGCTTCACTGGGGTTATTCGCTGCATAATAATACAGGTTGGGAATTGTGCCAATTAATTGATCTGGGTAACAATCTCCAGACATCCCCATCTGTTTACCAGGCATAAACTCTAATGAGCCATGTGTACCAAAATGTAAAACAGCATCAGCACCCCAAATTCTTTCTAAATAAGTATAAAAAGCGGCGAAGCCATGATGAGGACTAGCGGAACGGGAGAATAATAAGCGCATGGGGTCGCCTTCATAGCCGAAGGTGGGTTGCACACCGATGAAGACGTTACCGAAATGCTTACCGTATACGAGCAAGTTTTGTCCATCACTGTTTAAGTTTCCTGGTGGTGGACCCCAGTTTTCTTCTAAGCGTTGGGAGTATGGTGTCAGTGCTTCATATTCGGGGACTGACATTTTGTAAGCAATGTTGAGTTCAGGACTTGCGTATTGCGCTTGTGCGTCGTGGATGACTTGTTCCATCAACTCTTGGGCGGTTTCCGGGATGTCCCGCACATCGTAACCGTTGTTTCTCAGTCCTTTGAGAACTTCATGGATAGAACCAAATACATCTAAATATGCCGCAGTTCCCACGTTTCCTTTATCGGGGGGGAAGCTGAAAACGGTGATGGCGACTTTTTTGATTAATTTGGGTTTGCGACGCAGACTAGCCCATTTTAAGGCACGTTGAGCAACAATTTCTACCCGGTCTTGGAGGGCGATCGCTCTACCTGTTGCCCCATCTTTACCGGATAGGATAATAGGCTCAATTGCTCCATCTAGTTCAGGTATAGCAATCTGTAAAGCCACTTGAATAGGATGTAACCCCAAATCGCTATCTAACCATTCTTCGGTGGTTTGGAACACCAAAGGCAAGGCTACCATGTAAGGACGGTTTAATTTTTTTAATGCTTCAATAGCTTTGGGATGGTCTTGTCTTGCAGGTCCACCCACTAAAGCAAAACCAGTCAGGGAGACAACCGCATCAACTAAAGGTAATCTGGTTGTAGGTTCGTAGAAATAAGCATCTACAGGTTTAGAGAAATCCAAACCACCAGCAAACACAGGGAGAACTTTTGCACCTAATGATTCTAATTCCTGGACAATTGCTACATAATGTGCATCATCTCCAGTAACTAGGTGAGTTCGTTGTAAAACCAAACCTACACATGGTGCGAGGGGATCTTTGATATTTCGAGAAATGTCTCTGCGGACAGAATACCAGTTTAGATATTCTCGTACATCTTCAAACATATTTGGCGCTAAAGGATGCCAAATACCCATGTCGGGATAAACTACTGGTGCTTGATATTCAGCAGCAGCTAGTTTTTGTTTATCTTCCCCTTTTAAGACGTATTTATCAGCCAGCATCAGCAAGAAGTTTTCCAGGTTTTCTGCTGAACCACCTAACCAATACTGAAAACTGAGCATGAAGTTACGCGCATCTTGCGCTTTTTCAATGGGGAGGAATTTCAGCACTTGGGGAAGAGTACGCAAGAGCTTTAACATTCCATCTTGGAAACCAGCGCCAGATTTCTCTTTACGCTTCTTCATAAAGTTAGCAATGACGCTCTTAGATTGTCCCAACTGCGCCAAGGAGAAGCTACCCATTTTATTAAGGCGCATAACTTCAGGCATGGAGGGGAACACAACCGCTACATCGAAGTTATCCCGGTGGGGTTCGACTGCTGCGACGAGTTTCTGCGCTAAGTCTTCAATAAATATCAGGGAAGCGATGAATATATTAGCACTAGCTATATCGCGTTTAAAATCTTCATAGTTTTCCGAGTCGCGCAGTTCCTCAATTAAGTAACCACTAATTTCAATGGCCACGCTGGGATGGTTGGCGTTAATTTCCCGTACTGCTTGAGATAAAGAACTTTGATATTGAGACTCAAGCACAACATAAACGACTTTAATCAGATTGCGTCCGCGTAGGTCGTCAGGTGCAATATGTCTAATTGTGGACTTGACCTGGGTGAACATTCAGATAAGCTCCTTTGAGGCGTGTTCTCTACTGGAAGTGCATTTCTTCCATTTTCTTCGGCAATTAAGAGTTTTGTACCAGAAAACTCTGTGTCAGTGGGGGTTTTCTCCCTGAACTGAAACAAAATGATATAAAAAACGTAATCATTATTGATAAATCTTAACAATTTAGCAAGGTTTTCTCAGATGTTTGTAATTTCTATTTACATAAATAGTTGGTTATTTAACTATATGGTTGTTTAATTGGTGTGGGGGCTGGTATAGGAATGAACCACGAAGGCACGAAGGACACGAAGGAAGAAGAGGAATGAACCGCAGAGGCGCAAAGAACGCAGAGGTAAGAAGGTTTTTGTGTACATCGTTATTTTCTCTGTTAAATAATCTATATAAAAAAAATTAAATTAATCGTATATAATATGATATGAGATAGTTAAAATTACAGCCTTATTTTTCAATGAGGATATGACCATGAATGCTTTAACTGTCAATTTAGAATCAGTAATAGAAATGACTGATGAGCAGTTTTTTCAGCTATGTCAAAACAACCGGGAATTAAGATTTGAAAGAAATGCAAATGGAGAGTTAATAATTATGCCACCAACGGGAGGAGAAACGGGAAATCGTAATGCGGGTATTACTGCTCAACTGTGGATTTGGAATGAGCAAAATAAGGAGGGTGTAGTTTTTGATTCTTCTACTTGTTTTAAGTTACCAAATGGTGCTGATCGTTCTCCTGATGCTTCTTGGATAAAGTTAGAAATATGGGATGCTTTAACTGATGAGGAAAAACAAAAGTTTCCCCCCATTTGTCCTGATTTTGTAATTGAGTTACTTTCTCCTAGTGATAGTTTGAAGACTACACAAGAAAAGATGAGGGAATATATAGATAATGGTGTGCGTTTGGGTATATTAATTAATCGTAAATCTCGTCAGGTGGAAATTTATAGACCTGGTAAGGAGGTTGAGGTTTTGGAATCTCCCGCTACGGTTTCGGGGGAAGATGTTTTAAAGGGTTTTGTTTTGAATTTGGGGATGATTTGGTAAAACTATACAGGTATTTATTTAACCAGGTAAATGATTTTAATGGCAAACCGAAAGCGATTGATGTTTGACCAATTAAAGCATCCATTAGTCCCAAATTATGACTAAGATGATAATTTGCAAATACTTCTAATGCTTGATCACAAGTTTCAGGTGTTGCCCAAATTACTTCAACATTATTAATAAATTTCCGAATTTCCTGCAATTCCAACTTATTCTTACATCCTTGCATCAATTCCATTGCTACATAACCAGGTAAAGCAATTTCTTCATCTCCTAAAGAACTTAACCAAATAATTGCAGGTGAATATTTACGCATAAAGTCAATCACAATATCACTATCTAGGAGAATCATAATCTCTCCTTTGGGACTGTTCACGTAACTGACGAGCGTAAACAAGACTATCTGGAATATCGTCCCTTTTTTCCCATAAACCTATCAAACTCGAATCAAGTAACTCACGAGCAGTTAATATTTTTTTCTTTACAGATAGAGGAGATGACAATACAATTACTTCTACAATTGTTCCCTCTGGTAACTCAGTTGTAGGTAATTCAATTTTGCCATTTTTACCAACGGTTGCTTTTTGTTTAATTCCAGTAATCATGGGTTGTTTTTATTTCCTTGTTGATTTTTATCATAACATCTATATTACAGCGATTTCTATTTAAGTGAGGTACAAGTAGTAATAATTGTAGCTTGCTTCCCGAAGGGTACGCAGATAAACGCAGATAATTTTCTACTTCGTTAAATTGGAAAACCATAGTGTTATCAAGTACAAATATATACATGATTAATTTTGCTGTATTGTATCAGGCAGATCCCCGACTTCTTAAAGAAGTCGGGGATCTTAAACCCAGCTTATAATCTTCTTCCTTCGCTTCCTTCGTGTCTTCGTGGTTCATTATTTCTTAAACATGGTTGGTAGGAAGTTGAGTTTTTTTTGTTTATGATTATTCAGAATAATACAACATTCACTATCAACAAATAACCAAAAAATTACATCCTGTACATCCTCAAATCCTGGACATCCTGAATTTTTACATTGAATCTAAATAACGCCGTAATTTACTACTAATAACATCAATTACTGTTACTACTACCAATAGCACTAACATCATGGTTGTAGCTTTGTTGTATTCAAAACCATCTATATAACTTTTTAACTGAAAACCTATTCCTCCTGCACCAACTACACCGAGTACGGAAGCAGCACGGATATTGTACTCAAACATCCACAAAGTATAGCCTAATCCCAAGGGTAAAACTTGGGGTATTATTCCATATTGAACTACTTGAATTCTTGATGCACCAATTACCTGTAAAGATTCTAAAGAACGAGCATCTACAGCTTCAATGGCTTGTTGATAAAATTTAGCAAGATAACCAATAGTGTAGATGGATAAAGCTAACGTTCCTGCGGGAGCGCCTAAACCGGTAGCTGCTACAAATATTAAACCGAGAATAATTGAGGGAACAGAACGAACGGCATTTTGCAGTAAATTTGCTAACCAACGTAACCATAAGGGAGCGATATTATTAGCACTGGCGATCGCTATTGGTAGGGAAATAATAGCACCAAGAGAAGTTCCCCATAAGGACATTTGCACGGTTTCAATTAATCCTTTAATTGCTATATCTACCACTTTCCAATCTGGTGGAAATAAGCGACTAATAAAATCTATAATATAAGGCCAGCTATCTTTTAATAGTGCAGAGTCTACTTTTAAACCTTGCAAAGCCCAGATATAAGCTACTACCATGACTAATACAATCACTATATTAATTAGCCAAGAGTAATGGTGAAGAAATTTAGAATTAAAGGATTTTTTCATTTTTTTCATGACTCGTAATTTTGATTTGAGAATATAAAAATAAAATCAATAATAATGTAAGTTGCTGATTGGGCAATTTGTCAGAATCAGGATGTCTGGTTACTGAGCGAAGTCGAAGTACAGGATTTAAGGATTTACAGGATTAAAACAAAAATGTTATCAGCAAAAATTAAACATTAATTATAAAGTTATTGGTGTGAATCTAGATTTTTACACACTTGTAACATGAGAAAATTTTTCTTGCAAGTTATCACATTTTCCGTCATAAACTACACGACCCGCATCTAAAACTATAGCTCTGTGGGCGTATTCTGCGGCTATGCCTAAATCATGTAATACTGTGATAATAGTTAAGCCTTGATCTGTGTTGAGGTGAGATAAAGTTTGCATTACTTGTTGGGATGCAACTACATCTAAACCGGTGATAGGTTCATCAGCTAAAAGTATTTGTGGTGATTGAATTAAAGCACGGGCGATCGCCACTCTTTGTTGTTGTCCACCGCTCAGTTGACCCGTTTTTTGATACATTTGCTCCCTTAAACCTAATTGTCCTAATAATTCTCTTGCCAAAAGGCGATCGCGTTGAGGAAAACCAAATAAAGTTTGTCTAGTTGTTCTCACACCCAAACGACCACACAAAACATTTTCAATAGCTGATAATTGCCGAATTAAACCACCACCTTGAAACAACATCCCAATTTCCCGGCGAATTTTCGGCAATGTTTGGGGAGTAATTTGTAAACCACTAATGTGAATTTCTCCTTTTTCCAATGGTACTAAACCTACCAGCGATCGCAATAATGTAGACTTACCTGCACCATTCAAACCCAACAAAACCACAAATTCACCTTGTTCAATCTCAAGATTAATATTGTTGAGGATAGGACGATTTAAAGATGTAGAATAAGCCGTTTCTAAATTATGACATTCGATCTGTTTCACGCTGGTAATTGATAATAGCTAATTGGATATGAGGAGAAATTTTTATAGGGGTTTAGCATAATGCTTACCCCTAATTACAGCAGATTCCAGATCAATGAGCTACAGAATCTCAATTGAACCTTATGTACAAGGCCAGTTTTACTCCTGACTCCTGACTTCTGCTGTAATTATGGTTCCATTCCCAAAGTTTTCAAGGCTTCGCGGACAGGTTTGAGATGACGATTATGATCGACTCTCACTAACTCTGTAGAATTATACAAGCTCTTGAGCATTTCGTTATTTTCTGGTCTATTTAACTTGAGTAGGGCGTTAATGATTTTTTCCCGAACATCTGCTCGAATATCATCATCAAAAACAACTCCGTGAGCAGGAACACCAGAAATTTTATGCAGCACACGTAACTTAGACCTGTCTTCATTGGAAATATAAGGGGGGTACATGGCATATTCTGATACTACTGCCACATCCGCTTGACCACGCACTACAGCTTCTAAAGCTTTACTGTAATTACCGCCGTAGGCAATTTGACCAAAGAACCCTTCCATACGGTCTTTATCAGGTACAAAACCGTTTTTCACCAACTCACTCACAGGGAACATAAAACCTGAACCAGAAGTAGGAGAAGTAAACGCCATTCTTTTACCCCGTAGCTGTTCCAGAGTTGCTTTCGCAGTATTTCTGGTTTGCAGAGGGCTATTTTTGGGAACAACAAATATGGAGTTGTAAGTAAATCTCCCGGAATAATTGTCACGAACTTCCGCTAAGTGCAAGCGTGCATTTGCTAATTGTTCAGCCTTCAAAGCTGGACGACTACTCAAGAAAGCCACATCAGCACGGTTTGCTCGTAAAGCTTCCACGGCGGCTGTATCATCAGCTAACTGCGCTCTTACAGGCATTCCCAATTCTTTAGACAAGAATTTGGCTACCTTGTTAGCCTTTTCTTGCAAATCAGGTGCATCCTTTCGAGTAGGAAAAACTATTGTTAAAGTTTGGGAACTTCTTTGGGCAAGTAAGCGTGGTGCTTGTTGGTTGAGATTTGGGTTAGCTACAACTTCTTGCATTCCGCCCAAGGTGCTAACTAAACCAGCGAGGGCTGCAAATGCCCCACTAGCAGCTAATAAGCCCTTTTTAGTCACACCCACTTTATTGCTATTCATTAGTAAATTTTCTCAGTATTTTTGCAAATAACTTTCAACTAATCTGGTAAATCAATTTAAAACTTTTAGGAATAAAAGTCAATAAGCTAGATGAAAATTATTTCCAATATTTATTTGCAAAATTTACTAAATTACGTTTTGTTGTGATTTTTTGTAAATTATTGTGTTTAGTAGCGTTTAACCAAAAGTTATTAAATTACGACAAGTTATAAAGTATGCAATATTGAACCACTCCCAATACTGCTCGGTTAAGCCTGAAAAGTCATTATATGGTGTGGTAGGTTGGGTTGAGGAACGAAACCCAACATTATCAAGGATTTTGTTGGGTTTCGCTATCGCTCAAACCAACCTACATTTCCTTAACCGACAAGTATTGGAACCACTCCAAGCACGGATAACAGAGAAAATTTATTGGTAAAACTGAATAAATCTGTGATGATGAAACAATTAAATTAAAAGTTGTCAGGTGGGTTAGGAACGTAACCCACCATTAATATTTAACCCTCTGCAATATTTTGATTATTTAACCAAATAACCAAATCATTAACACTAGTAAAATCCAACAAAGCTAAACCTAGATTTTCCACATCTTCCACAGATAACTTATTAATTTTTACCTGTAAATCTTGATTAATTTCACCAAAGCGATGTTTAAGTAGACGCATTACCGTATTTAAAATTACTTCATGGCGGATTTCTTGATAACATCTGGTATTTTTTAAATCACTCATATTAAACATTCTTACTAACTCCTGGGAATTAAGAAGAGGTAATTTATAGGAAACAATAAAATAATTTTGTTGTAGGGTGAGTTAGCCAAAACCTAACCCACCGTTGATTTTTAACCATCTGCAACATTCTGATTATTTAACCAAATAACCAAATCATTAACACTGGTAAAATCCAACAAAGCTAAACCTAGATTTTCCAAATCTTCCACAGATAACTTATTAATTTTTACCTGTAAATCTTGATTAATTCCACCTATCCGACGTTCTAACTGACGTATCACCAGATTTAATTCTGATTCATAACGCACATCTTGATAATATCTAGTGTTTTTTAAATCACTCATAGTAAACATTCTTGCTAACTCCTGGGGACTAAGAAGGGGTAATTTATAGGAAACTATTGTCTGAATTAAATCTAGCAAATTTCTTTGTTGACGGGTATCAGGTAAATCTGATTTTGCTTGTGATAATAAAGTTCTCGCTAAAGCTGGAACTGCTTTTTCTTTTTCCACCACTAACTTAATGATACCTAATCCCAAGGATGTTTGTACATCTACCCATTCATCCAAATATAACCGAGTTACCAAAGGACTTTCCAATAAATAGCGATAGGGTTCTATTTCTGTGGGTTCTATACTACGTTTAGCAAATAAAACCACAGCTTGCCAGGGTGTAGTGGAAGCATAGAGATGTAAATAAAGAAAGATTTCCGAAAAAAAGCGAGAATAAAAATCCTCATCTCTTTGAAATTGCACCTCTACAAAATAAATCGTTCTTTTTGGTTGATTATCTTTAGGTACAAATACACCATCAATTCTAAAAGCTGTTTGTTTGAGTTCTACAGAAGCAAAATCATAAGCATTTGCTTCACTAGGGGGTAAATTAATCAGTTCAAAAAAAGATTGAGGTAAGGTTTGAAAAATGCGATAAAAGATAGAATCAGTTTTCATAAATATTGCTATTAAATATTTTTGTAAATGTTGATTGGGGAAGAACTATGAAATATGATACAATAGTAAGCAGGCAAAATATTATATTAATTCCAATTAATTACATCAAGATTGTGGATAACCTAAAAATCATATTGGGAAATTAACTTGAATTAGTGATATAATGACATAGAGGAATTATTGACAACCAAAATATGTTAAAATACCTAACAATTACAGAAGCACAAGAGCAACTTTTAGATTTACCAGATGATTTACAACAAGAACCAATAATCATCACCAAACATGGTAAACCAGTAATGGCGGCCATTAGTTTTGAGCAATATGAATCTTTGCTAGAAACATTAGCAATTTTATCTGATAAAGAATTTACCCAGCAACTACAAGAAAGTATAGCTCAAGCCGACAGGGGAGAAACTATTAGTTGGAATGATGCAAAACTTAAACTCGGACTTTGATAAACCACAATCTGATCAGATTGAATTTGAAATTCAGTTAACACCTTTAGCATTGGAGATGTTAGGGAATATTAAAGATAAACGTCACCAGAAAGCTTTGAGTTCACGGATTGATAAATTAAAAATAGGACCTGAAAAACAGGGAAAACCTTTAACGGGACAGTTGATTAATTATCGCAGTGTTAGGGCTGTGGGTCAACGTTACCGTATAGTTTATCACGTAGAAAATGATCAGGTCGTAGTTTTAGTAGTTGGTGTAGGTTTAAGAAAAGAAGGTGATAAGGGAGATATTTATAATCTTTTGCAGAAATTATTGTAGTTTTTAATATGCAATTGACGAAGTATTCGCTTTACCTAACCAATTATTACAGAATTTTTCATATATTTGAACCAAATTACGCCACCCCATAACCAGTATAAGGGCGTTTATAGGGTGGTTGTAAACCCAGTACAATATCCTCTTTTGGTACTCCCATATTCTCCAATTCTTGAGCTAAATCTGCATCAGTCATATTTTGCTGAATCCAGATTTTGCCATCTTTAATATCAAAATGAATAATACTATAATAAACCCTTTTTAAACCATTCCATCCCACATACATTAACTGATAGTGATCATGGAAAGTATCAAAAATCAATTCATTATCTATTTCTTCATAGTTAGGTTTAAATTGACCATGTTTATTAAGAATAGTTTGAATACATTGACGATAGTGTTCTAAAGTTGCCATTTGACAATTACCTCCATAATCGGATCATATACTACTATTTTAACTTGATGACGTTGTACTGCAATACGCGCAAGGCGAGATTGAAAAAAGGTTTCGTATACATCTACAGGAACAGCCAAGTATAATAGACCTCTCCAAAATAGAATGTATTGATTTTTAATATATTGTAGGGGCGAAGCATTTGGGCGATAATTTGACGGAAAAATCAGACATCTAGATATCCCAAATGCTTCGACCTGCCCCCATAAAT
>JAYKJL010000091.1:0-11228 GCA_035285725.1 Nostocales cyanobacterium 94392
CAATGTCCAAGAAAAAATATCGTTACATCCTGTTTTACAAACCTTATGGTGTTCTGAGCCAGTTTTCTAAGGAGACTCCGGAACAAAGTACTCTTCAAGACTATATTTTCATCAAAAATGTGTATCCTGTAGGACGTTTAGATGCTGATAGTGAAGGTTTATTATTATTAACTAATCACGGACAATTACAACATCGGCTTTCTAATCCTCAGTTTGGGCATTGTCGCACTTATTGGGTACAAGTAGAAGGTATTCCGGATGCAACTGCGTTAAATCAGTTAGAACAAGGTGTGGTAATTAAAAATTACCGTACTCAACCAGCAAAGGTACAATTATTACCCGAAGAACCACTTCTACCCGAACGCATTCCCCCGATTCGTTTTCGCAAAAATGTACCTACAGCGTGGTTAGAAATGACTCTGAGTGAGGGGAAAAATCGTCAAGTCCGCCGCATGACTGCATCTGTGGGATTTCCTACCTTACGGTTGGTACGATTCCAAATAGCGCACCTCAAATTAGATACTTTAAAATTGGGACAATGGCGGGACTTCACAAACGAAGAAGTAAAAATTTTACATAACTTAGTATTTTCTAATAGTTGACTGCCAAATAAAAGGGTATAACAACCATCACCCCCCTAAGTGAATATTTGATTAAAATTTGTAATAAGTAAGTTAATTACCAAAAAAATATATTTACTCAGATTAAGGTATTGAATATACCGAAAAAAACTCAATCAAAAAGTTATTTATTTTACATTGCTATTAAAAATTTTCCTTAAATACTTTTAATAAAATTTACCATTTAAAGCTGTATAATACTAATTTTTTATTCTTAATCAACTTATCTTTAATGTTGGGGTGCATTGTTGTTATGAGTCTAAATCAATCATTCAACTCCTATCAAACTCACCAAAGACAAAATCTTGTCTCTGCAAAATCTTCAAGCTTGGAACTTGTGCCTGAAACAACCTCGAATTTAGAAATTTACACGACGGAAGCTTTGCGTCGTATTCAAGAAGAATTGGATTGGTATCGTACTTTATATGACCAAAATCCCGGTATCAATTTTACCTTAGATTCTACCGGGATGATTTTATCTGTAAATCAATTTGGTGCAAAGCGTTTGGGTTATTTACCCCGTGATTTGCATCAAACATTAATTTTTAATCTATTTGCTTTTTTTGAACGGGAAAAATTATCCGATTTATTGACAATATTGTTAAAAAATTGCTCAGAAAAAGTCGAAGATGCAGAATTTTGTGTAAATTGTCCGGATAGTCAAATTATTTGGCTTAAAATCAAAGCCAGAAAATTTATCGATAGACAGCAAAATCCGATAATTTTGATGGATTGTGAAGATATTACAGCTAATAAACTTGCTCTAGCTGCAAATCCAGAGGAGAATGGTTTCCTGGAATTAGCCGATCGCGTTCCAGTAATGTTGTGGATGACGGATAATCAGGGACTGCATAACTTTTTTAATTCTTGTTGGTTAGAGCTTACCGGACGTAAAATTGAGCAAGAATTAGGCTTGGGATGGTTAGATAATTTACATCCGGAAGATAAAAATATGTATTTATCAACTTATTCTCAAGCAATCAAACAAAAAGAAAAGTTTCAAATACAATATCGTTTAAAACGTGCCGATGGTGATTATCGTTGGATTTCCGATCGGGGTGTGCCTCGATTTTCATCTGACAATGATTTTATTGGTTACATTGGTTGTTGTATTGATATTACTGAGTGTAAAAAAGCTGAAGTGGCAATTAGGGAAAGTCAAATAGCCGCACAAGCTCAATTAGAAGAGATGGAATCTCTCAATCGTCTTAAAGAGGAATTTCTCAGTACAGTATCCCACGAATTACGCACGCCGTTAACTAATATGAAAATGGCGATTCAAATGTTGGGAATTAAGCTTGAAAAAAAACATTTGCCTTCTGAGATATCTGAGTCAGTTAACTATTCAAAGGATAATTCAAAAATATCTCGTTATTTTCAAATACTAAATAATGAGTGCGAACGAGAAATCAACTTGATTAATAATTTTCTCGATTTACAGCGACTCGATACTAGTACTAAACCATTGGTATTGGAAAAAATAGAAGTTCCGCAATGGCTGGAGCGAGTAGTTGAATTATATAATGCACGTAACCGTAACTGCTGTCGTCAAAGCTTAAGATTGGAGATCGAATCTAACTTACCGTCTATAATTTGTGATCCGTTCAGTTTAGAGCGCATTTTAGTCGAGTTGCTGACTAATGCTTGTAAATTTAGTCCAACCAATCAACAAATTATTGTTAAGGCTCAGGTAAAATCTGATCATATTCAGTTTCAAGTGATCAACACTGGCGTGGAAATTCCTGCTACTGAATTACCACGTATTTTTGATAAGTTTTATCGGATTCCCAGTAATGACCCTTGGAAACAAGGAGGTACCGGGTTAGGATTAGCATTGGTTCAAAAACTAACCAAGCATTTAGGAGGAATAATTGAGGTTGAAAGCGGCTTTAATTGTACAAAATTTTCTCTTGAATTACCTCTTGAGAGATAATTTATAATTCCGATAATCCCTCTGAATTACAACCTTAGTATTGCATATCCGGAAAATTATCCTAAAATTAATGTGCCGATATTCCTTAGTTATAGTTAATATACGTCACAATTGAAACAGTTACACTTTTTTACATGGTAGAACCAGAAATATGAGCATTTGGTTTGCCATCGGCAATATGGTTAATCTACCATTAATAAACTAGGTGTAGCAATTACAAGCACAAATGAGCGGGAGTTAAGGACGCGGATATAATGCTGATTTGTCCTCAGTGCAATTTTGAAAATCCTAATAGCAACAACTTTTGTCAAAACTGCGGTACTTCCTTAACTGAAAAGGAATGTCAACAGTGTGGTGTTTCTCTTCCCCTGAATGCAATACAGTGTCACAGTTGCGATACGGTTTGTGCAGAAATTTGGTTGGCGATCGCCATCAAAGAAAGTACGGAAGTTGTAGGAATAAATGAGGAGGAAACGGAAACACAAGCAGTACAAGAACAAGATGAACCAACAGAGGAAATAGAAAATATAGCCAATATTGCTCAAGAAACCCTTAGATTATTTGCAACAGGTTCTTATTTAGATTCGGAAAAACGCTATCAAATGCTTGAACCACTACCAGCTTTGTTTGAAAATGCTGTGAATGCTCAAGCTTGTATTAAAGTACTTGATTGTCAACCTTTTCAAATGTCACCGATCAAGGCAATCTTGGCAAATCCACAATTCCAGGAATCGATCAATGCATCTGTTAGCGAAGCTCAAATTCCCAGTCTTGCTAAAACTTATATAGCCTTACAACCTTACTTGAACCTGGGAATTCCTCATATCCACGATGCATGGCAATTGGGAAATATGCAGGTAATTGTACTTGAAGACCGTTCCGATTGGGTTTATTTATTAGAATTATGGCAAGATGATACAATTACATCGTTACAGATTACACATTATTTTTATCAGATGACTCAGTTGTGGGACTTACTAAAACCGCTCAATTGTTGTCAAAGTCTTTTGGATTTAACTAATTTGCGAGTTGATGAAGACCAATCCTTAGCCTTGCAGCGTTTGTATATAGATATACGGAAAGAAACCGAATCATCCACAGAAGAATTACCTACAATCAAAGCTTTAGGAAAAATCTGGCAAGCATTATTTAGCCAGTCCCAACGCACTCAATTTGGTCAGTTGTTAGAACTGTTAGGAAATTTAGAATCGGGTAAAATTGCTACAACTGAAGAATTGCGATCGCGCTTGCAATTAATTTCTCAAGAGTTACAAGGGAAGCCGAACCCAAGTGAAGATGATTTAGAAAATAACTTAGAAAATAACTTAGAAAATAATTTGAGTATTGATTGCTGCGAAGATGAAAATATTTCAAATCCGACAATTTTACAGCTAGATGAATTAGAGCAAAGTCCAACCAAAATTGACGATACACCTACAATAGTTCTACCGATGCAGCTAGCAAGCTTAGAAAATGCAGGGTTGACTGATGTCGGAAAACAACGCGATCACAACGAAGACTATTTTGGCATTGAAACAAAAATTCATAAAGTCGATCTGCCTAAAAGTCGAGTTGCACTAGCGCGGGGCTTGTATATTCTTTGTGATGGAATGGGGGGACACGCAGGTGGTGAAGTTGCTAGCGAATTAGCAGTAAGTACTTTACGGCAGTATTTTCAAGAACATTGGCAAACAGTAGAATTGCCTAGCGAAGAAGTTATCCGCGAAGGAGTTCTTCAAGCTAACCAAGCTATTCACGAAGTTAACCAGCAAGATGCTCGTTCTGGTGTGGGTCGCATGGGTACTACATTAGTATTAGTGTTGATACAAGATACTCGTGTAGCGGTGGCTCATGTGGGTGATAGTCGTCTTTATCGAGTGACTCGTAAAGGAGGTTTGGAACAGATAACAGTAGACCATGAAGTAGGTCAAAGAGAAATTTCTCGTGGGGTTGAATCGAGTATTGCTTACTCTCGTCCGGATGCTTATCAGTTAACTCAAGCTTTGGGACCTAGAGATAATAATTTTATTGCTCCGGAGGTACAGTTTTTAGAAATTAATGAAGATTCGCTGTTTATCCTGACTTCCGATGGTTTGTCCGATAACGATTTATTGGAAAAATACTGGCAAACTAATTTGCTTAATTTAATCAGTTCAGAAGCTAATTTAGAAAAAGGAGTGAAAGATTTGATTGAACTAGCCAACCAATATAATGGTCATGATAATATTACCGTCGTGCTGGTTCGAGCAAAAGTTCGCCCAAATTTAGATAGTCAAATTATGGATAATTTGTGAATTATTAATTATCTTGTTTTAACTATAGGTAGGTTTTGGCAATTCAATATATATATAAATGTCAGTTCGACAAGGCTTTAATAAGTCGGGTTTTTAACCTGAAATATGAGTAAAACCAGATAATCATCACGAAAACACGACTTCTCACCTCACGTATAAATATTATTTTTGCGCTCCTACTTAGATAATCTCAGGAATAGCCGCGATTGTCACAAGACTCTGATGGTGCGTGACACCCAAAACCTCCGGCATTGAGTTAAAAATCAATCAAAGTGTCACAGCAACGGCAATAAAAGGGGGATATTATCTACACCCCTTTTTGCCTCCCTTACAAAAAAATGTGCCAGTTGCGTAAGTCCTAAATCTCTACTTAAATTAAGACATTGTTAATTTCAAGTTTTTCTGATTTTTTCTTGATCACCAACTGAACTCCGCCTTTTGCCTTGTTCAAAACTCATCCTTCATAATTTATAGTTCCTAAGTATCGTGATTACTCTAACCCTCTTAGAAGCACAAAACAAAACCCCGCTAAAAGATTGGTGCTTTGATGAATCTTCGGTGATTCGGGTTGGACGAGCTGCTGATAATGATATTGTTCTGGATAGTAATTTAGTTTCTCGATATCATTTAGAACTCAGAAATACCAATCCTGAAAGTAATGTTGATGATTGGGAACTGATTAGCAAGGGTACCAATGGTACCTTTTTAAATGGTGTTTTAGTTACTCGTATTCATTTAACGGCTAATTGTTTGCTGCAATTAGCACGAGGTGGTCCGATTTTGAAACTCGAACTTTCACCCCAATCACAACAGCAACCAACATCTGCAAAAAAAACAGTGGCTGCACCTACAAGCTGCACCCATGAAGGAAACTCCCCCGATAATCTATTTTGCATTTATTGCGGTAAACCTTTATCGGTACAGTTAACCATTCGTCACTATCAGGTATTACGAACATTAGGACAGGGAGGGATGGGTACCACCTATCTAGCTTGGGACCCTGTAGGTATAACTACGGGTCGTCCTCAATTATTAGTGCTTAAACAAATGAATGCCGATATGGTAAAAATTGCCAAAGCACAAGAGTTGTTCCAGCGAGAAGCCGATACTTTAGGATTGCTCAGCCATCCGGGAATCCCTAAATATTATGATTTTTTTGTGGAAGACAAGAAAAAATACTTGGCAATGGAATTAATCCATGGGCAAGATTTAGAAAAATTTGTTTATCGTCAGGGACCCGTAAATTTAAATCAAGCCATTGAATGGATGATTCAAACTTGCGATATTTTGGATTATTTGCATAGTCAAAATCCACCGCTGATTCACCGGGATATCAAACCGGCTAATCTGATGGTGCGTAATTTTGACAATCGTATAGTTGTACTGGATTTTGGTGCTGTTAAGGAAATTGGTACTGCACCAGGAACTCGTATCGGTGCAGAAGGATATTGCGCTCCCGAACAAGAGCGGGGACAGCCCCTAACTCAATCGGACTTATACGCTATTGGACCGACTTTAATTTTTCTACTCACAGGGGAGAACCCATTCAAATTCTATCGTCAACAAGGACGAGGCTTTCGGTTTGATGTAGCCAAGGTTCCCACTATTACACCCATGTTAAAAGAAGTAATAGACAAGGTAACAGAACCTCTAGCACGGGATAGATATCAAACCTCAAAAGAACTTGCAGCAGCATTGGCAGCTTGTGGCTGAATTTTAGTATGTAAGAAGCATGAAATAAATTTCTATCCGCCGGTTGAAAGCGTAGATACACAATCAAAACCCGCAATAAAACGGCTTAGAGATGTAGAGTCCACGCAGGTGGACTTTGCTTCTGTAGTAGCCAGTTATAGTCGCCGTCTACTTTCAGATATTCTCTGCAAGTTCATATTTTATTCTTCATCCCATCCTTCTACTGCCAGTAATTCCTTAACAGGGTCTTGCATAGTAAATCCGAAATCGACCAATTCGCGTTTCCAGTGTTGCCACTCGTCGCCGTAAAGTAAAGCAATTTTCCAGATGCTATCTGTCGGCTTGATAATATTTGAATTTACGAGCGATTGAACATTGCGTTGCAATTTCACCATTGGGTGAATTACTTGTTGAGTCATAACCTCAATTGAAATAAAATTGAAAGTTTAGGTAAATGCTTGAATCAAAAATGCTTTCCGTTTTGCAATTATGGTCTCTGCGTAGAGTTTTGTAATGCACGCAAAGCAAGTCTCACTATTCTTGAATATAGCACAACTAATTCCACATAGTTACTGTTAATTTTGGTTTTGTTCGGTAATCACTACTAATAAACTTTTGAACGCAGCAAAAGTTATTAAAATTACTTATCAAACTAATCAACTTGTTAGCAACCTCGCAAAGTTAGCACAATTAAAGGAGAAGTTTCCTCTTCTGCGGTCTAATTCAATACAATATGTACAAATCATGACAAATGCAATTTATAGCAGGGAATTTGTAGCACGATTTCACATAGCGGTGAGCATGAATAGTGAGTTGTGAATAGTCACCATTTTGATGAATCGTTATCTACATTATCGCAAACATCTAGATTTTGATACTATCTAAAGATTTTCTTTACATTAATTTAACAATTGCTCATCTCCGCTACTGTCTCAGAGGTAACATGAGATGAGTTGCACTCTAAGCCAAGAACTAGATACAAGCTTTTATGTTTCTTTGTTCGATATTATGGAATTAATCATAGTTGATGAACTTGATTAAGTTATCAATATTTGATTGATATTGAATTATGTGTAATTTGTATTAACTAGAAAATTGTAGTTTAGTAATTGGGGCGACTTTATTTTATAAAAAATAGTGATAGTTTTGCTGGGATGTGGGTATACTAAAAACGAAAAAAGTTTTTCAATTAAACTACAAACGAAAGTATTTTTTAATTTTTTGCTCCCATCATAATTAATGATTTGGAGTACTACTACTCCAAATCATTAATATGAATGGTTAGTTTTTCCCAAAATTGTCTAGAGAGGTTATGTATAACGTCTCTACAGCACGTCGGTAGACGAACAAACCCTTCAGAACTTGTGTGGCGGAGTACTACTACAAGCGAAACAATGTTTTAATTTTTTGCTGACTTACTAGCAATGACATTTAGACTAATTAAGGTATCTGATATTCTTAAGCTGCTGCAATCTTGAAATAAACCAAACTCTGATACGGGTTCATATTGTTGAAAACCGACTTCTTCCAAATACAAAGCTAAAATATCAAAATCAAATCCGACTTTATGAACATCATGTTCGTTGGTTTGTCCCCCAAACATAATCCGCATAATGTGATGTTTTTCTAAAGGTACCAGCGAGGGATGCAGGTACAACCAACAAAGAGTTTTTAAATTAGGTACACTGATATAAAGTTTACCTTCTGGTTCTAGAACACGGTGCCATTCCGAAAGAGTATTGAGCAATTCATTATTTAGACCATAATAAAAATGTTCTAAAACATGGCTAGCATAAATTGCTGTAATCGAATTATCTTTAAATTGCTCTAAATTAGCTGCATCACCGATAAAATCAACTTCTTCTCGTGGTTCAATATCGAGAATTTTCCATTCAGCATGAGGTTGTTTACCTCCGATATGAAGTTTAATTGGTGTCATCATAATTGTAAATAACAGTTAAAACTTTAGGTACAGCGTGGGGCTTGCGGCGAAGAAAGCTAAAGAGGATATTTCATGACTGCTGTAGTCGCAGATACGCATACAATAATTTGGTACATAGTAGAACCGCAAAGATTATCAACAAATGCTTCATTAAGACTTGACCAAGCTTCAAATACAGGACAATCAATTTACCGCTTGCTAAGTGTTTGTGATACTTCAAACGCATCAATTGTTAGCGTATCGCTGAATAGAACTATAGCTGAAGTTCTACGACAAATTAATCGTGATACCGTACCAGATATGCCCGATCGAATTATTGCAGCAACAGCACTTTATCTCAATTTGCCACTAGTTACGCGGGATGCAAAAATACAGGCTTTGGCAGAAATTGATACGATTTGGTAAAAATCCCTGAGTATTTTTGAAAGATGCCCGGTTTATTTTATGTTTACCTGGCGCTGATATAATTAGCCCACATTTGCTCGTAAGCTTTCTCCATTTCACGGGTAAATTGTTTAGCATTCCACAATGGTGCAGTTTGACGAGATTGTCTGAGTTTCCAAGAAATTTCTTGTCTTAATTTGGCATCTTTGCCCAAACGAATTCCCCATTCAATATACTCTTCATCCGTCCAAGCGATGCCTTCAGTTATACCAGCATTCATCATCATCGTGTAGCTGTTACGAGCGGCAAATTGTTCGCCTACTCTTGTTACTAAAGGAACGCACATCCAAAGAGTTTCTAAAGTTGTTGTAGCACCGTTGTAGGGGTAAGTGTCAAGTACGACATCAGCAATCCCTAAATTAGCGCGATGGGTTGCTTCTGAAGCGACTTGTGGTAAAAATCTTAAACGAGAGCGATCGACACCTTCTTCCTCTGCTATTTTGTAGAAAAAGTTTTTGATAGCTTGTTCGTCAGCGTCACCTTTAATTAAAAAGTAGCTATTTGGAACTTGTTTAATAATTTTCATTTGCCATCTTGTGGTTTCTGGATGACGTTTATATCCCCTTTGAGCGCTAAGATAAATAACTGCATCGCTAGGAATATCTAAATCATCTCGACGTACAGTAGGGGTACCGACTTCAAAACCATCAACAGCTATATAAGTTTGGGGTAATCTCCAGATTTTCTCTGTGTAGTAATTTTGAGCAGCAGCAGTTAAAACATAAGGATCTGCAATAAAGTAATCAACAGCAGGTATTCCGGAAGCATCCCAACCCAACCAAGTAGCTTGAACTGGTGCTGGTTTGAGTGCCATAACTTCAGAGGAAATATCTAAAGTGATGCTATCTAAATCAATTAAAATATCAATTTCATCATCATGTATTTTTTGAGCAATTTCTAAGCCATTCATGCCTAATTTATGAGCATGACTTGATTGATTGACATACCATTCTTGTAACCAATCATCTACTAATTTATAATTAACAAAATAGGTATTGATTTCAAACTTTTCTTGATCATGATGTTGAAATAACCAGCGTGCTAACCAACCTACAGAATGTCTTCTTAATGCGTAAGATAGATATCCTATTTTTAATCGTTTGGTTGAAGTATATCTATTAGATGGGAAATCTACCTTTGTCGGTTTTATCAAGTTCAAGTTTTGCTCTTTTGCAGCAGCTTGAATATTTGCTTGAAAAATTTGAGCTATCTGATTATGAATTGCTCTAAATTCTACCGGAGTATCTTTAATATGAGGTATAGCAAAAGATGGAGTCAGTAAATAAAGAGTTCTTACTTCATCTAATGGTAACGGTTGAGCTTGAATAAACTCTTGTAAAAGTGCTTCTAATTGTTCACAGTTAGATTCTACTTCTTGCCAATATCCACCCGCAGTCATTAGCCCACGCATAACTAAATGAATTGCAGCAATTTTATCTGATATTGTTTGTGATAAAGAATAACATAGTTTTGCTTTCTCTATTCCTTGGGAATGATTACCGTAATCTTGATTAAAAGTAGCACAGTGTTTTAAAGCTTCTATATTTTCACCATCTATACATAAATA
The DNA here is from genome assembly GCA_035285725.1 of Nostocales cyanobacterium 94392. GTDB lineage: Bacteria > Cyanobacteriota > Cyanobacteriia > Cyanobacteriales > Nostocaceae > Rivularia. The sequence goes on from JAYKJL010000091.1 coordinate 10,493, forward strand.
TGATTCTAAAATACGGGCTGCTAATTCGGGATTTTTTAAGGTATGACCTATTCTCATTGCCGCTGGTAATATTATCCAAAAACAATCTTCTGGATTAGAGAAATTTGTTAAGCAAGCTTCTATAAATTTTAAGGTTGTAGGATGTAAAGGTACATTTTCTAAAAACTCCTGCAATACTTGCTGTAATAAATCTAGATTTAGATTATTATCTTGTTTTAAAAGTTCAATTACTCTCCAATCATTTAAACTTGTATTTTCTAGAGTTTCCTGTTTGATAGAAAGTAGAATTAGTTTAAGTAAATTATTGATATGATTGGGATTAATTTCTCGTATATGTTGGCGAATTACCCAAGCAATAGAATATTCGGCTAGTGTTTTCCGTCGTTCTGCTTCGGTTTGTAAAACTTGAATTAACTCATTTGTATAAGACTCAATTTCTTCTGGTTCTACCTCAGTTAAAGGTAGCATCCAAGTCATTTGGGCTTCTGTTTCTTGTCCTTGCAAAAGTAAAAGTAAACCTAAATACCAATAGTAAGATTTATTTTTTGGTTCTCTAGAAATGGCTTGCTCATATAGATTAGCAGCCTGGGTATATTCGGACTTAATTAAATATTGATAAGCTTGTTCTTGCAAGTTAGTTATATTAGCAATCATCATGATTTATTAGTATTTTTTGATGTAAAAAAGACAAAGTGGGTAGAATAATCTACCCACCGATATAAGATGCTTATAAGAA
>JAYKJL010000092.1:0-11489 GCA_035285725.1 Nostocales cyanobacterium 94392
CATTGATAATTGTTAACGTATTTATCTCTAATAAGCAAAAAAGTGATAGGATAATTTCCAATATGCTAGGGGTGCCTGTTGAAAACGGGCTGAGATTACACCCTTTGCACCTGAGTCCGGATAATACCGGCGGAGGGAAGCTGTTTATTGAGGAAACCGAATATGCGTACACAATGGGTTGTTAAACGGCAGGGACAAGCCAATGTTTCTCAAATGCATTACGCTCGTCAAGGTGTAATTACCGAAGAAATGCACCATGTAGCTACACGGGAAAATCTGCCCGTGGAACTCATTCGCGATGAAGTGGCGCGGGGTAGAATGATTATCCCAGCAAATATTAATCATACCAATTTGGAACCAATGTGTATTGGTATTGCTTCTAAATGTAAGGTAAATGCTAATATCGGGGCTTCTCCTAATTCTAGTGATTTAAATGAAGAAGTAGATAAGCTGAAATTAGCGGTTAAGTATGGTGCTGATACCGTCATGGATTTATCTACAGGTGGGGGAAATTTAGATGAAATTCGTACCGCAATTATCAACGCTTCACCCGTTCCCATTGGAACTGTACCAATTTATCAAGCTTTAGAAAGCGTCCACGGAAATATTGAAAATTTAACTGCTGATGATTTTCTCAACATTATTGAGAAACATGCTCAGCAAGGTGTGGATTACATGACCATCCATGCCGGGATTTTAATCGAGCATTTACCTTTAGTAAGAAACCGCATCACGGGTATTGTATCTCGCGGTGGCGGTATTATTGCTCGTTGGATGCTGCATCACCATAAGCAAAATCCGCTTTATACCCACTTCCAAGATATTATCGAGATTTTCAAAAAATACGACGTTTCTTTCAGCTTAGGCGATTCTTTACGTCCCGGTTGTACTCATGATGCCTCCGATGAAGCGCAATTAGCCGAACTCAAAACCCTCGGACAACTAACCCGCAAAGCTTGGCAATACGATGTACAAGTAATGGTAGAAGGTCCCGGACACGTACCAATGGATCAAATTGAGTTCAACGTCAGAAAGCAGATGGAAGAATGTTCCGAAGCTCCTTTCTACGTTCTTGGACCTTTAGTTACCGACATTGCCCCCGGTTACGACCACATTACCTCAGCAATTGGTGCAGCGATGGCTGGCTGGTACGGAACTGCAATGCTTTGTTACGTCACACCAAAAGAACACTTGGGTTTACCAAACTCCGAAGATGTACGTAATGGCTTAATTGCTTATAAAATCGCAGCTCATGCAGCAGATATTGCTAGACATCGACCCGGAGCAAGAGATAGAGACGATGAACTTTCCCACGCTCGCTATAACTTCGACTGGAATCGTCAGTTTGAATTATCACTAGACCCCGAAAGAGCGAAAGAATATCACGATGAAACCTTACCAGCCGATATTTATAAAACCGCTGAATTTTGTTCAATGTGTGGTCCTAAATTCTGTCCCATGCAAACCAAAGTTGATGCTGATGCATTAACCGAACTAGAGAAATTCTTGGCAAAAAGCGATAAACAAGCCGTAGTACAAAGTTAGTAATGTAGAGACGTAGCAGTGCTACGTCTCATTAATGCTGCGGAAAAAACCAATTCTTTACGTCTCATTAATGGTGCGAAAAATGAATCCTTTGCGTCTCATTAATGCAGGGGAAAATACCAATGCTTCAATTATCTGATTTACTCGAATTATTAATATCAATTGTTCGATGCAAATCTAAATATGGGAGACGTAGCAGTGCTACGTCTCTACATTATTAATTAGGGTTTAATTACAATCTGCTTATACCGCTGCTGAATATCAGTAATTGAAAACACATATTCAAACTGCAAATTTACTGATTGATAATATTCCGCCCCACCTTGCTGACGGTCTATCAGTGAAATTACTTGATTAACTGTATAACCAGCATCTCTAAGTCTGGTAACAGCTTTCATCGCCGATCGCCCTGTAGTCACAACATCTTCCAAGACTACAACCTGAGCCGCTTCTGGTAAACTCGGACCTTCTACATAAGCTTTAGTTCCATGACCTTTAGCTTCTTTGCGAACAATCAAAGCCGGTATAGGTCGGCTTTCCAGAGCCGAAACCACACTTACAGCACTGACAATTGGGTCAGCTCCCAAAGTTAAGCCTGCTACACCTTGAGTATCGGAAGGTAGCATATTAAAAAGAATGCGACCAATTGCCAAAGCACCTTGGGGATGGAGCGTTACTTCCTTACCATTAATGTAATAAGAACTACGCGCACCAGAGGAAAGAACAAAATCTCCTTCCTGATAAGCAAGCCGACAAAATAAATCGAGTAGCTGCTGACGAACAAAATTCAAATTAGTATTAGTAGCCCATAAGCCAGTTGGGGTAGAACTTTCAGCGTGATAAATCATTACAAAGCATCAAAAATTATGTTACACCGGACTAGTTGAACCGATGCGAGTTCTGACATTTAAGATAAGTCACCATTACTACATCGTGCAATGGTGCGCGACCTGATCTGGTCAAAATTCGCACTAAAATACAGGAGTTGTTAATATGTCCTTAAACTTAAAAAGCCTAAGTGGGTTACTAGTACTTGCTGCTACCATTGGTTTTCCGGCGAGCGCCATAGCACAAACAGAAACATCGAATTATCAAACACCGAATGAAGTATTTGAAAAAGCGTTTTACGAAAACTATCCCGACTTTTACAATAACAATGGTTTATTTAGGGAAATAGATTGGATATTTGGATCTGGTTCTTTGTTTAAGAATTCTTTTCCAGAACATCAAATTGAACGAGATGCTAAGTTAGTAAACATTCTTTATCAAGATTTACTCAAACAGCAAACAACTAGCGACCCCTATTTAAGGAGTCCAGATTTACCGAATCCTTATAATACCTCATTGCTGGGTTCTCCGAGCTTAAGAGCTACTCAGTTACAAGTGGGAACTGAATTCCGTTTTGATAGTTTACCACGCCGTTAAAACACAAAATTATCACCATACACAAATATTAGCCATTAGTTCTTGCTGGCAAGGACTAACGGCTAAATCTAGGAAATTATGTTGTTAAATCCAGGGTGCAGGAGTTGAACCTGCCTTACACGAATTATGAGTTCGTTGCCTCAACCGCTCGGCCAACCCTGGCTGATAAAGAATAATAGCATGAATTTAGATAATTGTATACAAAATTAATTAAAAATAATTAAAAAAATAAAAATATCAGATTTTAGACTACATCATTTAACCATAAAATAGTGCAAACTAATATTTATTCTATTTATTGAGTTTTCCGTTCCGATCAAGAACAAACTTCGATACATTTGTTTTATCCTGGCATCAAACACCTATATTAATTGCGAAGAATGAAACTAAATTCTACTGTACTTCTAACGTTGATTTTGTTAACCCTGATGTTAGGGGCTGGTTCAGTCAGTGCTTTTTGGGGGTTTACCTTAGGAAGTGCGGCTCTTAAAGGAGTCACAGCACCGGATACTCGTCCTACTACCAAGTTTGCCAGAAAAGGGACAACTGGTGGTCAAGAAAAAGAAGGTGTAGTCTTTGTCAAAGAAGAAGAAATCCTTTCGATTGTTAAATCACGTGTAGAAGGAAAAACTAAAGCGGCGAAATCAAAACAAATCGATGATTTAGAAGAAGGGACAAAAGATACCAAACGCAAACAAGAGGAGAAACCACCAGAAGCTGAAGAAAAACTCCAAGCAGGATTTCCCATACAAGCTGAAAGCGAAGGTGTAACTTTTGCAGTACAGTCAGCTAGCTATTCCGGAGGTGCTTTGTTACTAAAAGTAAAAATGGATAATAAAAGTGATGATTCAGTGCGCTTTCTTTATAGTTTCCTAGACGTAACCGACGATAAAGGCAGAACTTTGAGTGCTTCGACAGAAGGTTTACCTTCAGAATTGGCTTCTGAGGCACCACCATCATATGGTACTGTGAGTATTCCTGCTGCTTTACTTGATGATGTCAAACAGATTTCCTTAGCCCTTACAGATTATCCAGCACAAAAATTACGGTTGGAAGTGTCAAATATTCCTGTAGAAAGGTAGATATTGGGAATATTAAGTGTTAGATTCTTTATTTTAGATTGAGTATGTATATTCATCCCGAATAATTTAGATTTAACTTGAATTAAACTTGAACTTAACTTGAACTTAAAAATACAGCATCGAGAAATCCAGGATAGTGTGGCTTCAGTTTTATGTGAGAAAAGACTGTGAATAGTCTTGATAATTTAAATTGGACGGAAGTAGGGCTGAGATTGTTGTCAGTCTTACTTTTAATTGCCATCAATGCATTTTTTGTCACCGCAGAATTTTCAATAGTCACGGTACGGCGATCGCGAATACATCAGTTAGTGGAAGCTGGGGATATTCAAGCGATCGCAGTGGAAGTACTGCAACGTAGTATTGATAGACTCTTATCCACAACTCAGTTAGGAATTACTCTTTCAAGTTTGGCACTGGGATGGATTGGAGAAAGTACGATTGCTCAATTGATTCAGATATCGCTGCAATCTTTACCTGCACCCAGAGCAATCAATGTTTTCCTTGCTCATTCCTTATCAATACCGATCGCTTTTTTTTTAATTGCTTATCTACAAATAGTTATAGGTGAATTGTGTCCCAAATCCGTAGCAATGCTTTATTCGGAAGAACTAGCGAGGTTCTTGGGACCATCAGTTACAGCTATTGTCAGATTTTTCAGCCCCTTTATTTGGATTCTTAATCAATCAACTCGTTTTTTGTTACGGCTATTTGGTATAGAATACACTGGCAAAAGTTGGAGATCACCAGTTACCCCTGAAGAATTACTGTTAATCATTTCCACGGAGAGGGAATCCACTGGTTTAAAAGCCAGGGAAAGAGAACTGTTAAAAAATATCTTTGAGTTTGGGGAAGTGACGGTACAAGCTGTAATGGTTCCCCGCAGTCACATAGTAGCGCTATCTAAAAACGCAACTTTACGAAATTTTCTCCAAGAAATGGCAGGTGATGGTCATTCCTGCTACCCTATATTCGGAGAATCTTTGGATGATATTCGCGGCATCATTTATTTTAAAGACCTAACAAAACCTTTAGCATTAGGACAATTAACTTTAGATACACAAATTCATTCCTGTATGCGTCCTGCAAGGTTCGTACCAGAACATACACCCTTAAACGAACTATTACCCATGATGCAGCAGGAAAAGCTGGCTATGGTCGTAGTCGTGGATGAATTTGGCGGTACTGTAGGACTAGTAACCATCCAAGACGTAGTTGCTCAAATCATCGGTGAAATTGACGAAACGCAAAACAGCAACGACCTACTCATCCAAATGATAGACGAGCAAACTTTTCTTGTTCAAGCGCAAATTAACTTAGAAGACCTCAACGAAGTATTAGAACTCCATCTACCTCTAACAAAAGAATATCAAACCCTTGGAGGCTTTATGCTATACCACTTACAAAAAATTCCCAACATTGGTGAAAGCTTCCGCTATCAAAATATACAATTTACAGTAGCCTCAGTAACAGGTCCCCGATTACAGCAAATTCAAATCAGAAGGCTTTAAGATTGAGGAATTAGTTGATAGTAGTTGGTTGATAGTTGATGGTTGACATGAATACCTCTTGCCTTTAACCTTTAACCTTTGACCTGAATGCATATTCCACCGGGTCTGTCAATCCCAATTGAGCAAAAGCAGCAAGACGCAAACGACAAGAATCGCAAACTCCACAAGCTACATCACCACCGCTGTAGCAAGACCAAGTTAATTCCCAAGGAACTCCTAATTTGTTGCCTAATTGAATAATTTCAGTTTTTTTCAAATTGATTAAAGGTGTAACAATATTAATGGGATTTCCCTCACGCCCTTGCTTGGTTCCTAAACGAAATACCTCTTGCATCGCTTGGATATAGTCGGGACGACAATCTGGATATCCAGAATAATCCAAGGCATTTACACCAATATAAATCTTTTCGGCGGCGATAGTTTCGGCATAGGAAACGGCAAAGCTTAAAAATATGGTATTCCTTCCAGGAACGTAGGTAATGGGAATATTTTGAGACATTTCTTCTAAAGAACGCTCTTGAGGTAAATTAATCGAATTATCTGTAAGCGCTGAACCACCCCATTGAGTTAAGTCAAATTTAACAATTTGATGTTTAGTTATACCAGCTTTTTGGGCTACTGAAACCGCCGAGCGCAATTCTTTTCGATGTCTTTGTTGATAATCAAAACTGATGGCGGAACATTCATATCCATCAGCTAAAGCTTGATATAAAACAGTTGAAGAGTCAAGCCCTCCTGATAATAAAATGACAGCTTTCATGTTGATAAATGAATTTTTTATTTTTTTGATTTCAAACAAATTTACGTTACTTAACACTTACTAAACTGTTCAGAGTGCCTAAAGCAATACACCACTCAGGATTGGACAGCAGTCATTTATGTATAAATTTAATCTTGATATTTGGGGCTATTCCGTACTTACAGAAACTGGAACTTTTTTACTCGGACATTTTCAAATTCACATTATTACATTATTAACTTATAGTAATATTTTTTTTTGACGTTGCTCTTCATAAGTATGTTAGCGGAGTGTGACCGCAAGGTCATATCAAATTGTATGGATAACCGGAAAGCTGTGTAGAAAGATTACGCTGTAACCTCTCAAAATCAAAATTCATACCCGGAGCAAGCAACGTCATTTTTTTTTAATTGTTCACCAATATTAACATTAACCGAAATTTAAAGTTAATCAAAAGACATCAGATTTTTTTGTGAAGAAGAAAAAAATGATCAACAAAATACGGCTATACAAAAGAAAGATTGATATCGGGAACTCACAACGAACTTTGAAATTCTTCATAAATAGAACCTCTATGTTACCATCTGGTTACGATCTGGATGGTTATTAGGTTGCTACGTTATTGGCGACCAAGTATAAAAGCCAACAATTGTAGCCTCTTTAAAGTTGGTGGTTGAGGAGAGAAAATTAGAGTGCAAGATAGCAGCATGTCAGCGGGAGAAAACAATGGATACGTACAGCGTCATCAACCACGTCCCATTCCTGTAGGCGTGATTGGTGTAGGTAACATGGGGCAACATCATACCCGTGTACTGAGTTCGATGAAAGATGTAGAACTGGTTGGTGTAGCCGATATTGATATTGAACGGGGTTTAGAAACCGCCAGTAAATATAAAACTAAGTTTTTTGAGGATTACTGCGAGTTATTGCCTGATGTTGAGGCAGTTTGTATTGCCGTTCCCACTCGTCTGCACTATGCCGTCGGTATAAATTGTCTATTAGCAGGAATCCATGTTCTAATCGAAAAGCCAATTGCTGCAAATATTTCTGAAGCCGAATCTTTGGTTAATGCCGCAGCAGAATCTGGCTGTATCTTGCAAGTAGGGCATATAGAGCGCTTTAAGCCAGCTTTTGGAGAATTAAGTAAAATTATCAAAACTGACGAATTGCTCGCCTTAGAAGCTCACCGCATGAGTCCTTATTCAAATCGGGCAAACGATGTTTCAGTAGTGCTGGATTTGATGATCCACGATATCGACTTACTTTTAGAATTAGCTGCTGCACCAGTAGTGAAGTTAGCGGCTAGCGGTACCTGTACCCCCAACTCTACCTATTTAGATTATGTCACTGCGACACTGGGATTTGCTAATGGTATTGTTGCTACCTTGACTGCGAGTAAAATCACTCACCGTAAAATCCGTAGAATTGTAGCTCACTCCAAAAATTCATTTACCGAAGCTGATTTCCTCAACAATGAAATTTGGATTCACCGATACCCCACTAATTCAATAACAGACAATAGACAAACATACAGACAAGACGGTTTAATTGAAAAAGTTTACACCTCAAATGTAGAACCATTAGGGGCTGAGTTAGAACACTTTGTGAATTGCGTGCGTGGTGGAAATCAGCCTTCAGTGGGTGGCGAACAAGCTCTCAAAGCTTTAAGATTAGCTAGTTTAATCGAACAAATGGCTGTATCTGACAAAGTTTGGAACCCTTTAGATACCCAATCGCAACCGATAATGCAATCTTTTAGTTCCACTATTTAGAAATTTTGACCCGACTTGAGTATCCAGTTTGTATTCTGAGAATTTAAAGCGTTATTTTAGCCATCGATCGGAGTATTGAGTAGGTATTAGCTTACTTAATACTCCTTTTTTTGCATTCAGAGAAATAATACACATAGCAGATTTCAGCGCGGGTGACCAAATAATTCGTAATTCGTAATTCGTAATTCGTAAAGAAATATCCCACCCTCCCCTTGCCAAGTGGGCGGGTTTCCCGACTTGAGCAAAGTGGCTTGAGGGTTGCTCCCAGGGGCGTAGTTCATTTGCTTGCAAACTGCTACATATGATACGAATATTTAATTTTAGGAAAATAAAAATAAAAATTATTTAGAGTGTAGTCAATTTATCTTGATTGTTGACACCAAAATAATGCACTTTTTATGAAGCATACAATCAATTAAAATTGATAATCAATGTATCGAATGTTTGATCATTGTTTAGTTGTTAGGGGTTGTGTATACCGTTAAAAATAAAAAACCAACAAATTATGATCCGCGATCGCTTTTTTTGATCAAGGCAAGTATTTGTATCAGGCTAAATATTTTTAGCAAAACTCAAACCAGTCAAAAATGACGTTATCGGTCTGTAGCTTATTCATTTCGCTGTGTAATTTTAAATTCACCAATACATATTTACTGACTTACCTGTTTTACACATATATGGTGGCGGTACATGAGTAGGTTTGCTAACATACTCAGAAAAAGCGTGATGTAGTCAGTTATGAAGTAGTTTATATTTTGTAGCTTGCCACCCGTCTAAACAAATCTACAAAGATAATATGGCTATAGCACTTATCGTGAAAGCGATAATACAAAAGCCTGATTTCTTGAGAGAATACATAAAAAGCCTGGACTGAAAAAAACTAAAACGGTTCTAGCTGTTACAACAGAGTTTAGTTCCCGTTGTTTGACTTCATACTTCGTTAACTTACAAAAACAGTCGATTACTGAGGTACACGAGTAATTTTTGCTCGCATCTCAATTAGAATTGATTCTTTTTTGCAAGATTAGCATGATACCTTGTTAGAGCTAAGTAGAAACTAGGAATTTCCATGACAGACCAACCTTCCGCTGCTACCCCGATGAATGCCGCTGCGATACCGATGAACAGAATCACGGCATCTACTCCGATTAACACAACTCCCAAGCTGACGAATCCCGGTAATGGTGGGAGTAAAAATCTTCTTAGTGTAGACCTTGGTCGGACTTCTACCAAAACCAGCGTCAGTCGCGAGCCGAATAGTGTGATTTTTGTTTCCTCCAATGTCAAACAAATGACCATGGAACAAGTTCATGGAGGAGTTTTTGAAGCTCGTGCAACAGATCCTTTGATGGATCTTTGGCTGGAGTATCAAGGTAATGGTTATGCTGTTGGTCAACTCGCAGCTGACTTTGGAGCCGATTTAGGAGTCGGTCAATCTAAAGTTGAAGCTGCACTGATTAAAGTTTTGGCTTGTGTGGGATACTTTAAGCTTAAAGATGATATTTCAGTAATCTTAGGTCTTCCTTACCTTTCTCAAGAACAATTTGAAAAAGAAAAAGCACAACTCATATCTCAAGTTACTGGTCCTCACGTAATGAACTTCCGTGGTGAGTCTGTAACAATCAACGTTACTAAAGTTTGGGTAATGCCAGAAGGCTATGGTAGCTTACTCTGGTGTGAATCCCAACCCAAGAAAGGACCCGGAGCGCCCGACTTCACCAAAGTTTCTGCCGCGATTGTGGATATTGGACACCAAACTACAGATTGTTTGATGGTGGATAACTTCCGTTTCGCAAGAGGAGCTTCCAAAAGTGAAGACTTTGGGATGAGCAAATTTTACGAACTCGTAGCCGCTGAAATTGAAGGTGCAGACAGTCAATCTTTATCTTTGATTGCTGCGGTAAATAAGCCCAAAGGTGAACGCTTCTACCGTCCTAGAGGTTCCAGTAAGCCTACCAATCTAGATGATTTCCTCCCTAACCTAATCGAAATGTTTTCCCGCGAAATCTGCACTCGTGTGTTAGCATGGCTGCCAGAACGTGTTACAGACGTAATTCTGACCGGGGGTGGTGGTGAATTTTTCTGGGAAGACATTCAACGCTTGCTCAAAGAAGCAAAAATTAATGCCCATTTAGCTGCACCTTCCCGAGAAGCTAATGCTTTGGGGCAGTATATTTATGGAGAGGCACAATTATCTGCCAGTCGCTCTTCTAGGTCTTAAAACTGATGTTCCAATGGTCAAAAAAAGTAGTTAAATCTGTTACGTTCAATCCAGGGGTAGCGGACGAAAGCTTGTTAGATGTTGTTGAAAGGCACTTAGAAACAGAGCCAGATAAGACTTTCAGCGACCTCTGTAAAGAAGCTTTATGGCAAGCTTTGTGCGTACCAGAATCTGTACGACCAGATCCGCAACCAATATCAACAGCAACACCTAAACCATCATCCGGGGTGGGAGAACACATCGCTGACCTGGAAAGAAAATTGGCTGACCTTGAGGAACGTTTCTTTACTAGGGAATCAAATCGGTTGGTAACGATGGAACAACATTTGACACAGCTTAGTCAGCAAGTGGCTCAGTTGGCAATGATGATTAATCAAGGTTCTGTCGTTCAACCTTCAACTCAATCAAAGGTGTCGGAAGTTTTAAATAATACTTCTATGCCGGTTTCTACTGTTAGTAATCCTTATAAAGAGGAAGACCCCTTAATCAGCCGCTTGAGCGAACTTGTGGATGATTTTTAAAGCCAAACAGGGTGTATATCTTTTGTGCTGCTGTCAAACATCTTTGATCGCATTTAATTCCGGAGCAAGAGTTTTTCTCTGCCGTCTTATTAATTGCAAATGGTGTTTGACAGCTATATTTTAGCGAATGTTTATTTTTTAATTTAGATATTATACTAAATCCGGACTTGTTATGCTCAATCCCAGTCCTTCCATAAGAGGAAATTGAGTCAAATATCTGAATAATCAGTTATTGCTCAAAATATTATTTAATAGTACCAAGAACTACCAAAAAAAAATTATAATTTGTTCGCAGATAAATGCGGATTGCTTACAGATTTGCAAATATTCCTGAACCATTCAGTATTGGGCATATCTGCAAGCTATAGCTGATTTAGACACAAGAATTTTTTTAATCCAAAACCGCCAGATGATTCACAAATTTTGGTGACATCAGGAGATGATCCTTAATATCGTGCTTCTTCACTCAAGGCTCTTTTCCAAACCAGTATCTACGCAGCAACCAAAAGATTAAGTAGGTTGGCGTTGAAAATTGTAATTAGGGCATAAAGTCGGCAGTCGGCAGTGGGAATAAGGGTTTAAGGGTAGTTTACCTAACCGTTATATAGTTCTGTTTTTTTCTGCCGACTTACTTATGGATTTCTAGCCCTTTATACCTGATGCAAACAAATCAATA
>JAYKJL010000093.1:0-5160 GCA_035285725.1 Nostocales cyanobacterium 94392
TATCAGCCTCTAACCTTTGATATATCAAGGTTTTAGGTTTATTCAGCAAACCCTAATTACCAGATTCGGTTTCTGGATGTTTCCAGTTTAAAGGATTTAATTATAGTGTCTTCCACAGTTTTTACAAACTCTGGATAGAATTTATCTTCAGCGCGATAGGTGAGAATATAGGCTTTTTGACCATTAACAATCCATACTTGCATTTCTTGGAAATTTACCTTGTGAATATTATCTCTGCTTTCATAAACTACTTGATAACCTTGTGTTTCACCAAGTTGTATAGGTTCAGATTTGATAATTTTCGTATTTTGTCCTGATTCTTCAATTCGTTGGATAGAAAACTTAGTATAATCTTCCAAAGTTTCCGACGAGAATAACTCCTCTGTAGTGATAAAAAACTCTGGAGTTAGAGAAGATGAAATCGTATTTTTCGGAACAATTCGCGTTAATTGATCTATAGCTGGCGTTTCTTCCCAATCTTTAGGATATTGAAACTTAATCCCAGATTTTGCATATTCTACTACTTCTACTACTTTTGGTGGTCGCAAATAACTATTAACACCTATCACACCAACAATTATTGGCAATATCAAAAACACCGATTTGATCAATAAAGGCTTTAATGTTTCAAGTTGTTTAGGAATAATTGTTGGTGGTTCAGTCAGTGGTTCAGTCAGTGGTTTACTTATTCGAGATTCATTTATAGCCTTCATCACTTCTGCTGCTGATTGAAACCGATGTCTAGGGTTAACCTTGAGCATTTTATCTAAAATATTAGCTAGAGAAGGGCTAATAATTCTACTAGCTTGTTGTCGCCAATTTTGGTAATTATTGCTAAGGTAATCAACGGGAGTTGTACCTGTGAGTAACTCCAGACAAGTAACAGCCAAACTATATAAATCACTAGACGGATAAATTTGTCCTATTATTCCCTCTTCAGGTCTTTGTTCAGGAGCAGCGTATACTTTTGTATGAAAAACTATAGCTGATTGTACATTTATTTGACCGGAGAAAACCTGTTTTACCGCCCCAAAATCAATTAAAAATAGTTTTTGTGTGGCTGTTTCTCTAACAATATTACTGGGTTTAATATCTCGATGGATAGAATTTTGATCATGAATAAATTGTAAAATCGGTAAAATTTGCTTTAAAAAATCTAAAATCTCTGTTTCGGAAAAACGACCTTTTCTTTTGAGTTCCTGAGATAGATCTTCACCTTGGATATATTGTTGTACTAAATATTTAAACTCAAGTTCTTTTTGTTGACCAAAAGCAGGAGCAGTAAAGGAAAAATAATCATATAAAGTAGGAATATTCCCGCTATTATCACCTAAAAATTCTAAAACCTGAGCTTCTCGATCAAAAGCTGCTTTGATTCCTTGAATTATTCTGTTAACAACCTCTGGATCATTATTTGCGGCTTGAATCGCATCAACTTTAGCTTGTATCTCATCAACTTTAATATTCAATCGTTTGATCACACATTGACGCTGATTCACAGAATCTAAATCAATAGCTTGAAAAGTAGCGCCAAATCCCCCTTTCCCCAGAGGTTTAATAGTTTGATAATGTCCCTTTCTCCCCTGTAATATTAGGGGCATTCCACAAGCTTGACAAAATATTCCCGAATTAGTGTGAGAATCTGGAGAGTCAGGAAAACGGTTTTCAGGACTAGGGCAGTGGGGTCGGGTACAATAGTACATGATAGATAAAATAATACATGATATAGTTACAGTATTGATCCATCAGATTGGATTGTATCATAAAATGAACTTCTAAGTAAACACCTGAATATTTTCAAAAAATTAGTATATAATCAGTTATGTGTGTATCAAGTAGCCTTGCTGAATTGAGACATAAAAATCGAAAATTCCATGTCTCAAACTCCGCGCCTCTGCGCCTCTGCGTGAGAAAAATTCATATTTTCACTCACCAACACCTATAAAGTTTAAAAGAAAGTAGCGCCATAATCACCAAAATTCAGTAATCAAAGGTCAAGTATTATGCAACTACCAGCATTAACTAGTGTCTTAACATTCACCGCATTGACAGTTACCCTGAGTGTTAACCCTGGTTTGAGTCAAGAAATTCCCAAGCAAGAAGTTAGTTTTGCTTGTCGTTCAATTTCTTACAAAGGTAATACGGAAAAAGTTCCCACTACCATGGCCTTCGTTCCCAACAAAAAACATGACCCTTATGTACCCATAATTGCTTGGAGATCCGACTCTTTTCCCAATAGCGGATGGACTCCTACAAAACGCTGTGAAACAGTAAGTAGAAAATTCCAGCAATTTCACCAACAAGGCCAATTAGATTATTTAACAACCGGTAAGTTGAACGGTTTGGGAGTTATCTGTGCAGCTAAACCTGGTCAATGCAATAAAAACAATATTTTATTTAGTGTCAGACCAGGTGTAAACCCCACTACAGTTTTAGCTGAACTTAATGAAATCAGAGAAGGTAGAACTTCAGACTTAAATTGGCAAAATTCCGGTGAAAATACTTACTTGAATCTGGGTGAATATCTCAGAAATATCTCTAAATCAAAATAACAAAACACCCCATCCTCACCCTCACCCTTGCTAAGAGGTTGTTTGGAAAGTATTAGATGAAACCGATAATTTCCAAAAACCTAACCCCCCTTCCCCCCTTCCCTACAAGGGAATGGGGGTTTCAAAGCCTCTCCCCGCGTCGGGGAGAGGTTTGGAGAGGGGTTTATTTATACATTAAACACCTTTCAAACATCCTCTAAGGGGAGGGGACAAGATTCCGGTTTCCCCACTTTACAAGGGGATTAAGGGGGGTAAACCACTACTAACAAAAACACTATTTAACTAATTATGAAACGTCAAATCGCCATTATCTCCTGCTTACTACTGCTACCCTATCCAGTGTCAGCAATAGAAACCCAAATCAAAACTACAAAACTTACACCAATATCCCAAAAGTGCAAATTACAACCAGAAGATCCACTAAACGGTATTTATTCAAACCGACAATTAGAAACCATTGCTAAACAAATTACAGTTAGAGTCAGAGACAAAGAAAGAGGCGCTTCCGGGACAATTTTCGCTAGAAAAGGTAACTCTTATTTAGTAGTGACTAATTCCCACGTTGTCAGAAGAATTAATAACATCAATATTATCACAGCCGATGGTCAAAAATATGCAGCTAAGATATTACCTAATACTAACTTTGATCAATTTGATTTAACTATATTAGAATTTACATCTAATCAACAATATTGTTTACCATCAGAAATTGCGGACAGAATCGCCTCCTTTGATATTAACCTAGAAACACCAGTTATAGCCGCAGGATATGCTGTATCTGAAGATAAATTAGTATTGACAACAGGAGAAGTACAACAAATCATCTCCCAACCGAGTTTAAAAGATGGTTATGAAATTGGCTATACCAGCGATATTCAACAAGGAATGAGTGGCGGTCCAATTATTAGTAATACAGGAAATTTAATAGGAATTAATGGCATTAGTTCCTATCCTTTAGTCAATTCTGCTTATATTTATACCAACGGAAAACGCCCCACAAATCCAGAAATTCAAGAGTTCAGAAAACTGAGTTGGGGAATACCTATTAAAACCGTTTTAGCTCAAGTTAAACCAGAAGTTCTCACCGCTTATAATTTACCTATCCCAGATATTAAACAGACAATAGCAGAAGTACCATTAACAGGTTGGTTAGGAGAATTAGAAGCAAAAGCTAAACAAATTACCGTCAGAATTGATAGCAGTAGCGGTACTAATGGTTCAGGGGTAATTATTGCTAAACAAGGAAATACTTACACCGTTTTAACTGCGGCTCATGTAGTTTGTAAACCACCAGATAAAGTAGGACCATGTGAGCCAAATACCTATAAAATCCTCACAGTAGATGGCAAACAATATCCCGTAGAACCAAGCACCATTAAATTAGAAGAAGGGGTAGATTTAGCAGTAGTGAAATTCACCAGTCAGGAAAATTATCAAGTTGCCACCTTAGCAGATTATCCTACTAAAGATAATGAATATATGTTCACTGCTGGTTATCCCAGATTAGGAGAAAAATCACCTTGGCGGTTTACATTGGGACAAATTTATAGTAAGGAAAGAGGATTATTAGCTACTACCCAATCAGATTTTAATACTAATAGTTCTGGTACATCACAAAGTGCTAGTTCCTTAACAGGAGGATATGAATTAGTTTATAGTAGTATCACCTTTGGTGGCATGAGTGGGGGACCGGTTTTAGATTCCCAAGGGCGGGTAATAGGTATTCATGGCAGAACGGAGGGAGAAGCTGCTATTGATAATAATAGTAGTAGTCAAGAAACTATCCAATTAGGTAATAGTTTGGGTATTCCGGTAAGTACATTTTTGGCATTAGCAACCCGACTGAACACCTCAGCACAAAAGATAGAAACCACTCCAACACCAGAACTAAATCCACAACAAGTTAAGTCTATTCAAACAGCGATTTTATCAGTAGATGTATCTCAAAGTAATACTACCGCCAGTCAATGGTTAGCAAGAGGAAATCAACTGTGGCGGTTACGTCGTTATCCAGAAGCAATACAGGCTTTTGATGAAGCAATTAAGCAAAAACCAGAGTTTATTCACCTGGCTTATTATGGCAAAGGTTTGGCGTTATATTGGAGTGGAAAAGGTTCAGAAGCTATAACTGCATTAGAACTAGCAGTGAAATTTAAACCAGAGTTTGTTCCTGCTTGGAATTATTTAAGTGTAGCTTATAGAGAATCAAACCAACTGGATAAAGCCTTAGTAGCTATCAATGCAGCCATTAGACTCGAACCTAATAATCCTAATTTGTATAATCAGAAGCGGGGAGTTTTAAGTGATTTAAAAAACTATAAAGAAGCAGCAGCAGCGATAAATAAAGCCATTGAACTCAGTCCCCGTGCAGCATTTTACAACAACCGGGGAAATGTCCGTAATGATTTAGGAGATAAGCAAGGTGCTATAGATGATTACAACCAAGCTATCAAGATTAATCCTAACTATGCCCAAGCCTACTACAACCGGGGAATTGTCCGTAATGATTTAGGAGATAAGCAAGGTGCTATAGATGATTACACCCTAGCTATCAAGATTAATCCTAACTATGCCCTAGCCTACAACAACCGGGGAATTGTCCGTAATG
>JAYKJL010000094.1:0-14994 GCA_035285725.1 Nostocales cyanobacterium 94392
AAAAATTGTGCGTCCACTACGACTAGCTTCTAAACCACTCAAACGTAAAACGTAATTAAATACATCTTGGACTGGCTCGTTTTCTATATCTAGAGATATTTTTTGGTATATCACTTTTTCATTACTACCAGTATTCAGCTGAGAGACCGAAGTGCTTGTGGTATCGTTTGCCTCTTCTCCTCCTGCGTAAGCCAAATTCAAATTCGCAGCCCGTGCCAACAGTGACAAAACTTCGCGTACTGGTGCATCTCTCAATACCAAACGAGGTACACGCTGTTCAGTTCCTAAATCGATGACGCTCGGTGAAGCATCGGTATTAGATACTGCAATATCTCCCACCGGGGGAGCAACGGCTCTGGGTAAGAATGGAGGAGCCTGATTCATCGATTGACCGGGACCTGCTGGTGGTGCAGGAGTAGCCTCAAGGTTAACTTGGGGGTTGGGTGCGGGGGTAGATTGGGCTATTCGATTATTTTGTGGGGGTTGAAATTCTATAGATTGCGATTCTTCTGATGCGCTACCCGTTCCCGGTATCAAAGCAAAGGTAAGTCCGTTTTGGTTTCGCATCACAGGCTTGGTTTCGGGAGCGTTACCCGTCCCTGTTATTATCACCCGGACGCTATTGGCATCAAGTTGACTCATAGAAACGGAAGCGATTCCATCTGTAGGATTATCTTGACGAAAGTTATTACCTTGTGGTATGAGCAACTGAGTGTTGATGATATCAGCTACTAAAGTGTTACCTCTTTTAGTAGTAAAAACTTGAGGACGAGTACCATCAGAAGTTTTTAAAACCAGATTTACACCACCCTCAACTGGGTCTAGTTTGACTCCAGTAATTTTGGTCGCTGATTGCGCCCAAACTGGCTGACTTACTAATAATAGAGAGACAGCGGTTCCGAATATAAAATTATTACCGTGAATTTTTTTCACAGTTCATTCCTCACTTTAAATAGGTCAAAGGTTAAAGGTCAAAGGTTAAAGGTTAAAGGTCAACTTTTTACTGTGCTTCTTCTTTTTTAGCCGCCGCAGCAATTTCTTGGGAATTCATGGGGACTAAGGCTTCTAATTTGAATGTTGTTGTGATTGGTGTTGGTCCGGTTCTAGGTGGTTTTCCTTCTTCGGTAACTTCGGGTTGCAATGTTGATTGATAATCTTTTACTAATAACAATGGCTGCAAACGTTCTATGTTCCGAAGAATTGATTGGGTTTGTTCGTAGGTACCGCTAATGGCAATTTCAGTGGTGTTACGTTTTAGTTTTCCGTCAACTAATGTTCCTAATGAACCATCATTTACTGGCTGTGTTCCTTCAGAAGATGGAGTAAATTTTTGTAATTTCGCTTTAACTGAATTGCTACTTAATTGAGCATTTCCTGCTTCTACCAAGCGATTTAAATCTATTAACAAAGTGTTTAATGTTTTTTCGTTGGCGAATACAGCTAATACTTGGGATTGTTGGGTTTTGGCTTGGGCTAATTCGGCTTTTATTTGATCAATATTTTGTAAGCTAGTTTTTTTCTGTTCAATTTGTGATTCTAATTCTTGTTGTTTATTCTGTTTTTCTCCAAAGTTTTCCCAGGCTGGCATGACCAAGTTTAAGAGCATATAAGTCGCTCCAGCAAGTCCTAATATTCCAATTAAAACACCGCTAATTATTGGGGTAAAAGTAATCCCAAATATGACGGGATAAGCTGAAGATTCTTCAAACTCTCCTCCACCTTCAAAATTCATTTCATCGCTAAAGGTCATTTTTCAAAAACTCCCGTTCTTTGCAGACTGCGAATTCTCGCTACTAACCCTACTGTGCCTTTTTGTTCTAATTCCCGCATTAATTCGGAAGCTGGAACTTCGCTCAACTGGGATACAATGGTGTATTTAACTATTGGAGGAACTTTTACTGTTACTCCTTCTGGAAGCCCTTGAGGTATGGGAGAATCAGTCAATTCTGCTGTGACGATTTTTCCTTCTCCTGATTTAAAAAAGGGAGATTGTTGTAAGGAAAGTAAGAAATCATTGACATCATCAAAAGACCGAGCAGAACCGCTGATTTCTATTCCCCCAGGAGAATTTGACGTTGATTGACCTTCTGCTACGATTTCTGCTGCTGTTTGCTTGACGCTCTCAATTCTTACACTCGCAGGAATGCGATCGCGCACTACTTGCAACATTGCTGACCAAGGTCGAATCTGGTCAAAAACGCTGACTAAGGCTTGAGTTTCAGTTTTAATTGCCTCAGTTTCTGCTCTTATCTGTTTGATGTCACCTAGTTTCGCTTCTAATTGTTGATTTTCTTGCTCTAATAACACAATCTTCTCATCGAGACTGGCATTTTGAGCTTCAACAAACCACAAGCCTGTTCCTAACAAAGCGGGAAAAAATACAGCTACCGCAACACCAATAAAAATCGGTGTCTTACTTCCAGCAGGTAATGAAGCCTTAGTTGGTTTATTCTTTCCACCACCTTGGTTCTGATGACCTGGACGGTCTTTGAGAAAGTTAATATCTAAGCTATACATTTTGTCTAAACCTCCCGCATTCCTAGCCCTAGTACTGTCCCTAAACCAGGACGCTGTACGAAGGGATAATCTTGATCATCTACCTGCAAGGATAGAGCCTGTACAGGGTCTATTTGAGTAGTAGGTAAACTCAGTCGTTGTTTAAAAAACTCATCTAGCTGTATAAGTCCACCTCCGGGACCTGCAAGTAATATCTGCGCTATCTCCAAATCTTGACTCTGATTTAAGTAAAATTCGATGGAACGACGCAGTTCATCGGTAAGTTCACCTAATACTCTCAACATAGCTGCCATTCCAGGATTTACCTCGGTAACACCCGTTTTTCCACCTTCCATGCTCGTCGCTGGTATAGTCATTCCCTCCAATAGTTCCATGTCTCTAGATGCAGGTAAATTCATGGCTCTAGACAAGGCTGCTTGCATTTGCTCTGTGCCAATGGGAACGGTACGGGAAAACTGCGGTACTCCGTTAACAACGATCGCAATTTCTGTACTGTCAAATTCGATGTCTACTAATACCACTGCTTCTTGTGGACCAAATTGCCGCAGTTGATCGCGGATTGTCCGAATCAGAGAAAAACTACTAATCTCCAATACATCAACCTGCAATCCAGCCTGTTGAAAAGTACTTACGTAACTATCGATCAGTTCTTTACGGGTTCCAACTAAAAGTACCTGTACTTTTTCGATGCCATCTTCATCTACAAAGTAGCCGAGCTTTTGATAGTCTACATCTGCTTCTTCACGGGGATAAGGCAAATATAAACCCGCTTCATGGTTTAACACCATTTCTCGTAACTCTTTATCATCCAATTCTGCGGGTACGGGAATTAGTCGCACAATCGATTCTCGTCCCGGTACAGCAGTCACAACCCGACTGGCTTTGATTTTGCTTGCTGAAAGCGCCTCTTGGATCAGTTGTGCCATTGTTGGTGGATCTACGATTTTACCATCAACAAAAATGCCCTCCGGAACCGGCACTGATGTTAAAACATCTAATTTCAAACCTTGACGGTGCTTGCGTAACTGGGCTACATTCACCCGTTGCGGTGCAAGCTCGATGCCAACCCTAGTTTTAGATTTACCAAATAGACCACTTAAGCCTTTTACCACTGTTTTGCCCGTAGGAATACTAGAAAATAAAAATCCAAATGTTAACTAAAAACTGCTCTTGATATCCGGTAATAGATTTAGTTGTTAAGCTTAGTTGTTAATTTCAAAACATACGCATACCATTTCTCATCCCGATTTTTGATCACGTTTGTTTTCTACGGCTATTCATATTTATTTGTTCAAACATTTCAAATCAATAATGGATTCAATGTTACAGCTAAGTTTTGATAACTTATTTTGCTTTTTTCTCAACCAAATTAAAATAATTATTCAATTGAGAAAATATAGGTTAGCAGTCTTTTTTTCAACTTAATCTTGTTTAACAGCTAATTTTTAAGCCTCACAATAGATTAATCTGACAAACTCAATCCGAGCTTAACCGAGAACAAAATTTTAACAGATACTTGAGTACAGATGCCACTATTATTTGTAAATAACATCATCAAATAAAGCTACTTTAATCAAGTAAAATCACTGAGATGACAAAGATAATCGTCCAGTTAATTAGTTATAACACCGATTAATTAAAGCAATTTTGTATTACAAATGTACTCGGTGCTTATACTGGATTAATGAATGTACCGCAAAGATGAAAGCAACCCTTTAATCAGTATGTTTGACTAGTGGACAGTTGACAGTTGACAGTGGACAGTGGACAGTTGACAATTGGTTTCCCTATTCCCTATTCCCTATTCCCTATTCCCTATTCTCTGTTGCAAAAAATGTCCGGCTAAATAAAGGGAACCGCACAAAACAACTAAATTATTATTTTCTTTAAAAACTGTGGAAAGTGCTGATGACAAATCTGCATAAGTATTACATGAGGTTAATTCCGGACAAATATCTAAAGCTAGTTTCGCTAAGTCATTTGGTACAGCAGAACTATGATCGGGTACAGGAACTAAATGTAATTGGTCATTCGCTCGTAATAAAGTTTTAAAAATGGGCTCGTGTTCTTTGGTGGAAAGCATTCCCATCACCCAAGTAACTCTAACTTGGGGTTGATTTAACTGAGCAACAAACTGATCTACATAATTCCGTAAAGCTGCTGCTGCGGCTGGGTTATGAGCGCCATCAAGCAATAATTTATGGTTATTCCAAGTAGTCCACTGCATCCTTCCCAACCACTTTGTTTTTCCTATACCTTCAACAATCGCTTTCTCAGATATTTGCCAACCCTGCTCTTGGAGAATTTTTACAGCAGCTATAGCTAAAGCAGAATTACTGAGCTGGATTTTACCTTGTAGCGGTAAAAGGTATTTTATCGGCTTGGTAGCAGTTTCCACTTCAACCCAACCATCACCAAGTTCTCGTGCTGCCTGGGGTTTAATTATCGGACATTGTAATAAACTTGCGCGATCGCAAACTACAAGTTCTGCTTCTGGGGGTAATTCTCCCATAATTACCGGACATCCAGATTTGAGAATACCTGCTTTTTCTGTTGCGATCGCGGCAATAGTAGAACCTAATTGTTGACAATGGTCGCGACTAATAGAAGTAATAATCGTCACCAAAGGTTTTTCACAAATGTTAGTAGCATCTAAGCGTCCTCCCAACCCAACTTCTACCACTGCCACATCAACTTGCTTTTGAGCAAAATAGAGCCAAGCTGCGGCAGTAAATACTTCAAATTGAGTCGGTGATTCTTCTTCAGGATTAATCGCTTCTTGCACTTGCAGCAATAAATGACCAAGTTCTTCACGAGAAATTTGTTGTTCATTAAAACAAATTCGCTCCGTCCAATCCATCAAATGAGGTGAAGTATAGCGTCCTGTTCGGTAGCCAGCCTCAGTAAAAACCGAAGACATATAAGCACAAACAGAACCTTTTCCATTCGTACCAGCAACGTGAACTACCGCAACTTGATGGTGTGGATTACCTAGATTCCCCAAAAGCTTGTAAATACGTTCCAAACCCAAATGAACGCCAAAACGTTTGTAGGGCTGTAGAAAAGAGTCTATATCCATAGATAAAGGTTAGAGGTTAAAGGTGGAAGGTTAATATATAATTTTCCCATTCCTGAACACGGATTAAAGAGGATTACACTGATTTCACGGATATAATTACTGAGTTAACACTCAACAGTCAAGAATAATTAAACCGACTGCCTCACAAAGGAAACAGCCGGTTAGTAAGGGATAATTAAAAAGAATTTACGCTTCTTTATTTAAAAAGCTTTGCAATTGTCTGATTGCAGCAGCACCAATATTAAACAACGCCCAACCTGCTGCAATGGCAATAGGTGCTACAACAATCGCTACACGCATATCCATATTTAGAACCTCTCTTTTAGGTAAATTTTTAAGTTTTATCAACAGCTCTCATTTTCATTTTTAACTGAAGTGGCAATTTTTTCCACTACTGCGTGTAAAGAATGTTTACAAATCAGTTGTCAATTGGGAAATAGTTAGGAGTTAGTTGATGGTTGATAGTTGTTGGTTGATGGTAGCGGTTCACTTCATTAGTTTTGGTGGGTAATTCGTAATTCGTAGTGCGAGCTAGAAGCTCGCTAGCCATCACCCCCTTGTCCCCCCATCACCCCATCACCCCATCACCCCATCTCTTTAAGAAAATCCCAAATCCGTACCTTTCCCAGCATGGACTAAAGCTAATTTTTGATAGCGTTTAGCGTGTTCAATTAATTCTGCTGCTTGTTTGACGCAGTTTTGACGTATCACTTTACCTGGAACTCCAACTACAAGGGATAAAGGAGGGATATTTTTGTTCACGACTGCACCTGCACCAATAATGCTACCACTTCCTACACGCACTCCATCAAGAATTATGGCACCAATACCGATTAAAGTACCGCGTTCGATGTGCGCTGAATGAACTACGGCTCGATGTCCAATGGTAACGTAATCTTCTAAAATAGTTGGTTGACCTGGGTCACAGTGGAGAATGGCTCCATCT
The DNA here is from genome assembly GCA_035285725.1 of Nostocales cyanobacterium 94392. Taxonomy (GTDB): domain Bacteria; phylum Cyanobacteriota; class Cyanobacteriia; order Cyanobacteriales; family Nostocaceae; genus Rivularia. Next base: position 6,543 of record JAYKJL010000094.1, read on the forward strand.
TGTATATTTGTATATTCACCAATTTCAATGCGTTCTATATCGCCCCTAACCACTGCACCGTACCAAATGCTTGCTCCTGTTGCAATACGAACCGAACCCATCACTACAGCATTGGCTGCCACGAAGGCTGCTGCTGAAATATCGGGATAAGACCAGTAGGAAGTAGTAGACACGATAGAATATGAATAAGCTATTGAGAATAAGCCGTATTATCACCAGAATATCACGACTGAATTTTCAATTTCTAAATAGTCGTTATTTGTCAACGTTCAAAATCCATTATTTCAATGAATATAGTTCTTATTCTTAATCAGCTAATATTTTTAAGTGATTACCCATAGGAGTTGTATTGCAAGTGTAAAATTAAACAATTAGCAAACAATAAAAATAAAGATGTTTATATACACTTCATGATGAATCTAAGCTTGCAGTACCCTATATATGGGCCAGAAATTCAGTGTCCCCATTGCCGCCAAACGATTCCGGCACTGACATTAACTGATACCTATTTATGTCCCCGGCATGGTGCTTTTGAAGCAAATCCAGAGACAAGCGAATTGATTCACCTCCAGTCTGGACGACATTGGCGCAGATGGAACGGTGAATGGTATCGTCAACATAACCATCCCGATGGTATTAGGTTTGAAATTCACGAAGCCCTCGATAAGCTATATACCCAAGGTTATCGAGCTACTAAGGTGATTATTGCTCGTCGGTATCGGGAATTAATGGGTGGTTATTTGGAATGTAGTTCAGCTTGGCGCAGTGGACAAAGTTCAGATAGTGCTTCTGCACGATTGTACGGCTTACCAGTAGATTTTAGCCCGGAATTTTCCGAAGATTCTTGCTGGGAAGTCATAAATTTTGATTTAGAAAAAGAACCCGGTGTTCCAGTACGCTACCCGTACTTTAGATTGTTTGAATAAACTTAGAGGGGAATAGGGAATAGGGTTTCCCCATCCCTCTCTAACGTTTAACCTTTAACCTCTAACCTTTAACCTTTAACCTACTCCCTACTCCCTACTCCCTATTGTTTAAAATTATTTAAGATGCACCATGTTTCTATTCGGACTGCGGATATCCATCGGGCGATCGCCTTTTATGAACAGTTCGGTTTTCAAGTATGCGAGCGCTTCACCACAGGTTATACTTTGGCTTGTTGGATGGAAGGATTGGGGGGGAGAATTGAATTAATTCAAATTCCTCAACCAAAACCTGCTGCGGATGCATTCGCAGATGAACATTACGTAGGATATTATCATTTATCCTTTGACATGACTACAATCGTATCTGATTTACCTAGTTGGTTGAGAAATATTAAAACAAAATTTGTCGAAGCATCCCGCGAACAACCGGAAATAATTCAACCTTTAAAGGTACTTTTAGAACCAACTCAGCAGCAAATAGGCGGTTGTATCTACGAAGTCGCTTTTATCGCTGATACTGATAATTTACCTTTAGAATTTATCAGGAATTTAACAAGAAATTAATTAATTGTTAATTACTTGAAAATAATTACTTTTATCTGTAGAATATACGTTTCCTGTAGTGTTGCTGAGGCGACAAATTCATACAGTAGATTAGACTATATTCATTAAAAAAATCTGTAATTAAGCTTACAGATAAGTCAAGCAAATAAATGTTTGTATATCTTAGGTTATTGCGTATTCGTAGTTTTCCATATTTACTTTTAGCGCTAGGACTGATCCTAGCTCTATTTCTTGGTGGTGAATCAAGTTATACTAAATTAGCGGCTGTGTCGAAATGTGTAAATAGTAATAAACAATTAGTGGCAGAAAATAAGACAGTATTAACAATTGCGGACAACGTTTATAAAAGAACTTTAGAAAATGGTCTTACAGTCATCACCAAAGAAGTACACACTGCACCAGTGGTTACTGTACAGATGTGGTACAAAGTAGGAACTCGCAATGAAAAACTGGGTGTAAATGGTATTGCTCACCAGTTGGAACATATGATGTTCAAAGGTACAAAAAGCCGTCCAGTACAATTTGGGCAACTTTTTAGTGCTTTGGGTAGTAATTCAAATGCTTTTACCAGTCACGACCAGACCGTATATTACAATACTGCTGAACGCAATAAGTTAAAAGCACTTTTAACTTTAGAAGCAGATAGAATGCAAAATACTGTGATTGGCACCGAGCAGCTCTCAAGTGAAAAACGGGTAGTAATCTCTGAATTAAAAGGTTACGATAATGACCCAGAGTACCGTTTAAATAGAGTTATAATGCGGTCAGCTTTTCTCGATCATCCGTATGGATTACCTGTAGGTGGGACAGAGCAAGATGTCGAAAAGTTTACCGTTGACGAGGTAAAAAAATACTATGAGAATTTTTACAGTCCTAACAATGCAATATTAGTAATTGTTGGTGATTTTGAAACTACTAAAACGATTGAAGCTGTCAAAGAAATATTTGAGAAAATACCAGCAAATCAAGATAAAAAGTTTTTAGAACAAGTCCAAGTTAAAAATTCTCTGGCTGCAAATTCTTCTGAACCGATTATATTAAAACAACCAGGGGCTGCGCCGTTATTTCAATCTGTATATATATTACCTTCAGCGAAGCATCCCGACTTACCAGCTTTGGATATATTTGATTATATATTGGCAGAAGGAAGAAACTCACGACTTTATCAAGCCTTAGTAGATTCGGGAAAAGCTAGTGATGTTTCAGCAAGTGTAATTAGCTTGGAAGAAGCCGGTTGGTACGAATTATTAGTAACAGCAAATTCCGTTTCTAAATTATCTAAAATTGCATCAATAGTTAATCATGAAATTAGCAATTTAATTGACAAACAAGTTAGTTTAGAAGAATTAAATCGAGCAAAAGCGCAGTTACAAGCTTCAGTAATTTTAAGTAACCGTGATATTACCTCTTTAGCAATGCAATTAGGTAACGACCAAGCCACCACTGGTGATTATACTTATACAGACCGTTATTTAGCTGCTATCGAAAAAGTAACAGTTCAAGATGTGCAACGGGTAGCTCAAAAATACTTTAAACAGCAAAAACCAACAGTGGGCTTTTTTGAACCAACTCAGATCAAAGCTAAAGAAAAAACTGATCGCAAACAAATTATTTCACAACATAGCGAAAACTTCTCTAAAAACACCACAGCAAGCGGGGATATAGCTAAATACTTACCAGCAGTAGATTCGAGTATTGCTTCTACAAGTCGAGTTTTACCATCGAAATTGACTTTAGCTAATGGTTTAGAGATTTTACTGCTACCAGATAAAAGCACTTCTACAGTAACTTTAGGTGCTTATCTCAAAGCTGGTGCAGAATTTGACCCCCACAATCAAGCAGGATTAGCATCTTTGGTTGCAGATAATTTGCTTAACGGGACTAAAAATCAAGATTTCCTGAGTATAGCTAGAACTTTGGATGATTGTGGGGCAAATTTAGACTTTACAACTTACCGTGAAGGAGTTTACATTGAAGGAGACAGTTTGTCCAATGACTTATCAGTATTGGTCAAAACCCTAGCAGATGTAATTAAAAATCCGACTTTTCCCCAGCAGCAATTGCAGCTAACACGCAAACAAGCTTTAACAAACCTCAAACAAGACTTGGACGATCCAGAAGAAGTTGCTCAAAGAGCCTTTTCACAAACGATTTTTCCCAAAACACATCCATCTTACAGTTTTCCTTCACAAGAGAGTTTGCTGACAATTAATCGTGCTGATGTCGTCAATTTTCACAAAAAACATTATCGTCCCGATACTACAGTATTAGCTTTAGTTGGTGACTTTGAACCCACCCAAGTCAAAAAACTTATTCAAAGGGAATTTGGAAATTGGCAAGTTTCAGGTACAACTCCTCAAATCAAATATCCCCCGGTAAATTTACCCGAATCAGTAGTCAGGGTTAATCCGGTAGTTCCTGGAAAAGCCCAAGCAATCACTTTTATCGGCAATAAAGCAATTAACCGTCAAGACCCTAGATATTATGCAGCAATAATTTTAAATAATATCTTGGGTGGCGATACTATATCAAGTAGACTTGGTTCTCAAATCCGCGACCGTTTGGGTTTAACCTACGGTATTTATAGTAACTTCCTAGCCGGTAGAAATGCCGGGACATTTTTGATTGAAATGCAAACTAGTCCCGAACATACCACAAAGGCGATCGCCAGCACTCGCGAACTCCTAGAAGAGTTACATCAAAAGGGTGTTACACCTACAGAAGTTGAAAATGCAAAACACAATTTGACCGGGAATTACAATGTTTCACTAGCTTCTCCAGATGAATTGACCTACAGAATTATTAGAAATCAAGTCTTGGGTTTAGATACAGAAGAACTACGCAGTTATACTGATAAAATTCAAGCAGTCACACCTACCCAAGTCAATCAAGCAGCACGCGAGTTACTTCATCCAGATAAAATTGTAGTAGTAACCGCAGGACCAGCAGTTTTAGCTGATCAAGGGAAAACAAGTAATTAAGAATTAGGAGTTGTACAGACGTAGCATTGCTACGTCTGTACCGGAGTTAGGAGTTAGGAGTGAGGAGTTATTTATTTCCCCTTATCTCCCCATCCCCTTGTCCCACCATCCCCTTATCCTCCCATCCCCTTGTCTCCCCATCCCCTTATCCCCCCATCCCCTTGTCTCCCCACCTCCCCGAACCCATCCCTAATCAGGGGCAATATACACAAAATAAGTTAACTTAAAATATATACAGAATTGTTTCTCAACTAAGCGAGTAAATCAATTTACATTTAAGCGGCAACGCACCTTCCAATTATTATCTTATGAACATCTTAAGTAATCTGCTTTCTCAACCATCTCAAGATACTCGTCCTAAAAGACAGCGTAGGGGAATCGAAATCAAATCGCCGCGTGAAATTGAAATTATGCGTCAATCAGGGAAAATTGTCGCAACTGTATTAAAAGAAATTTCTGAGTTGGTGAAGCCAGGAATGACTACAGCAGACTTAGATGCTTATGCTGAGAAACGTATCCGCGAAATGGGTGCTACACCTAGTTTTAAGGGATATCACGGTTTTACGGGTTCTATTTGTTCTAGTATTAACAATGAAGTCGTACATGGTATTCCCAGCCCCAAGAAAGTCATCCGCACGGGGGACGTTTTAAAAGTCGATACAGGCGCTTTCTATCAGGGATTTCACGGAGATTCTTGTATCACAATCGCCGTAGAAGAAGTAAAGCCGAATGATGCAAAGCTGATTCGTGTTGCCGAAGAAGCCCTTTACAAAGGTATAGAACAAGTTAAAGCCGGTAATTACTTAATGGATATTGCTGGTGCCATTGAAGACCACGTTAAATCAAACGGTTTTAGCGTAGTTGAAGACTTTACCGGACATGGTGTCGGTAGAAACTTGCACGAAGAACCATCCGTTTTCAACTTCCGTACCCGTGAAATGCCTAACGTCAAATTGCGTAAAGGAATGACCTTAGCAATTGAACCAATTTTAAATGCTGGCTCTAAACACTGTAAAACCTTATCCGACCGATGGACTGCCGTAACTGTAGATAATTCTTTTTCAGCACAATTTGAGCATACCGTATTAGTAACAGAAACTGGGTATGAAATTTTAACCGATAGAACAAAAATTTAAGCGTGGAGAGTAGGGAATTGGTAATTGGGAATTGGTAATTGGGAATAAACAACTGTCAACTGTCAACTCCTAACTCCTAACTCCTCCCTACTTCCTACTCCCTACTCCCTATCTCGTCAAACTTTGCCCGGACTAGTTGTATATCTTGCCACATTAGCCATTTGGGACTACCAGTTTCGCGGGAAGGATTACGTAGTAAATAAGAAGGATGAAAAATAGGCATACACAAACGACCTTCCCATTCTATCCACTGTCCGCGAATTTTACTAATTGCCCGTTTTTCTGCGAGTAAACCTTTGAGAGCTGTCGCACCTGTCAAAAGGATGATTTTTGGGTCTACAAGCCGAATTTGTTCTAATAAGTAAGGTTTGCAAGCCTTGATTTCTTCAGTGGTTGGATTGCGATTACCTGGGGGACGACATTTATTAATATTGGCAATGTAAACATCTTGCTCGCTGTCAAGCTTTGCTGATGCCAAAATTTTTTCTAGAAGTTGTCCCGCTCTTCCGACGAAAGGTAATCCAGTTTCATCTTCATTTTGACCCGGAGCTTCGCCGATAATCATTATAGATGCTTGAAGATTTCCTCTACCAACAACTGCATTTTGACGAGTATCCCCAAGTGGACAACGATGGCAACTATTGCAATGTTGAGCCAATTCCGTCATGGTTGGATAAGTACCTGGAGGAATGGGTATTTTGGCATCTTTAGGAATAAGCTCTTTTTGGTTAAAAGTTGAGTCATCGAAAAGACTTAACTGATTTTTGCTGTTCATTTGAAATAAAATTTGCGTTTGAGAAAAGAATCTCTAAAAAGATCGGTTCGGTTACGCTCTTTTTGCGTAATACTTGTATCTATAAACCTTTGATTATATCAACTATTAAGAATATATTACAGCGAAATTCAAGCCATACTGTTCTCAGTTTAATAAATCATGTTGTACAATCCACTTTTTCAAAATCGCGAGGCTGCGGGTGTTGAGTTAGCCCAAGCAATTCGTACTCAATTGAACAAACAAGCCGTTGAAACTGGATTAAAACCAATACCAATTGTTTATGCTTTACCTAGAGGGGGATTACCAGTTGCTTTACCAGTAGCACGTTTACTTGATTGTCCTTTGAATATAGAAGTCGCAAAAAAAATTAGTCATCCTCAAAATCAGGAATTAGCCATTGGTGCGGTGACTGCTTCAGGGAGTGTTGTTTGGTCTGATAATAGAGTATTTCGCTTCAAATTTTATTCACGAGAAAAACATCAAGCAAGTTTAAATGCAGCCATGGACTGTGCTAAATCTTTAGAGGCACAATTAAGTTCTGCTTGTCCTCAAGTAAATGTAGAAGGAGCCACTATTATTTTAGTTGATGACGGGATTGCTACAGGTATGACTATTGCTGCTGCTGCAACTTCGCTAAGAAAGTTGAATCCCGCACAAATTTGGCTGTGTACTCCAGTAGCACCAGAAAAATTAATTTCTTGGTTGCATAAATGGGGAGAAAAAGTAATCGTCTTAGCAACACCAACATCTTTTTTAAGCGTAAGTAATTTTTATGTAGAATTCCCCCAAGTCGAAACTCAACAAGCTTTAGAATATCTTCAACAGCAACATATTAAAGGATGAATTCTGATCTATTCATCCTTATAATAATTAATCGTAATTCATGGCTCTAGCATAGTCGCCCATAGCATAACAAGCAGTTTTAAGACTAGCAAGAGCTTGTTCTTGGCTGCGACGGTTTTTAATTGCTTTAGCGATTCGCAAACGTTCTTCATAATAAGACATTGCTTGTTCATAATCACCTAAAGCTTCACAAGCAACTCCCAAGCTACCTAAAGATTGTTCTTGTATACGGGTATCTTGCATTTCTTTTGCTATTTGTAAACGTTCTTCATAGCAGATAATCACTTTTTTATATTCACCCAAAGCATAATAAGCATTACCAAGATTTTTTAAAACTTGAATGCTAGTGCGATTATTTTTGAGTAATCGAGATACAATCATACAATCTTCGTAACATTTGATAGCTTTTGAATAATTTGTTAAAGCATACCAGGCATTACCCAAATTTTTTAAGATTTGTTCTTCTCCCCAATTATCTTGTATTTGCCGTACTAATTTTAAACTTTTTTCTTGATACTCTATTGCTTTGGACAGATTATTCAAAGCTTTGTAAACTAACCCTAAATTATTAAATGCTGCTATTTGAGAGCGAGTATCTTGTAATTGTTGAGCGATTTTTAGACATTCTTGTAAATAGTCAACAGCTTCAAAGTAGTTTTTTAAATGACGATAAGCGTTTCCTAAATGGGAAAGTGCTTGTATCTGCAAACGCTGTTCTTGAATATCTTTAGCTAAAGACAAGCATTGCTGAGCGTATGATATAACGCTTTTATAGTCAGCAGAACAATAAGCTACTAAAGCTAAACAAGAAAGAGCTTTAGCCTGTTTTTGATGATTTCCATAAGCTTGAAATAACGCCAATGAATGTTGTAATGATTTTATTGCACCATTAAAGTCCCCAGCTTGTTGCTGTTGAATTCCCTGCTCTAATAACTCAGATGCTTCAAATGATTCTTCTTTATTACAAGATTTCTGAGTTTGTAAATCTTGATCAAGCTCTTGAATATTACTGTCTTCTTGATTTGCTGAGATAAATTCCGTAGGAATATGTAAAGGAAGTGTATTTTTTAAATTAGAATTCCATGTATTTTTTTCCATCGACCGCTAGCTCCCTGTTAATCACGCTTGTTAAGATTATTATTCCCAAAACTTTTAGGTGAATTTGATTTTTAAAAAGTAAATTTCTCGGATGAGAAGTCGGGTTTTTACAATGACTTTCTGTTTTCA
>JAYKJL010000095.1:0-12306 GCA_035285725.1 Nostocales cyanobacterium 94392
TTATTCATGTCCCACCCATCCCCTTGTCCCCCCATCCCCTGGTCCCCCCATCTCCCGAACCCCATCTTCAATTACTGGACGATACCTGAACGTAAAGCGCGAACTGCTGCTTGAGTGCGATCGTCAACGCAAAGTTTGCTGAGAATCCCTCGTACATGGGTTTTTACGGTGCCGATTGTCAAGTAAAGTCTTTTGGCAATTTCTGCATTGTCGCATCCAGAAACTATTAATTCTAAGACTTCTAATTCCCGTTTTGTGAGAGGATAAGTTTCTATAACTTTTTCAACTTCTGGATCTACAGCTTGAATTGCTACAGTTTTTATATCCGCAGTGGCTTTTCCTTGGGATACTTCTTCACGTACTTGTCGGAGTACAATATCTGCAATAGTTGGGTCAATCCAAGAACTATTTGAAGCGGTTGCTTCTACTGCTTCTACTAATTTATCGCTTTCAATATCTTTCATACAGTAGGAATCAGCACCAGCACCAAAAGCTGCTAATACTGCTTCATCACTGTTTTGCATTGTTAAAACTAAGAGCTTTGTATCTTTGTTTTGAATTTCTGCTTGATATTGTCGAAATCTTCGTGTTAATTCAATACCGTCTATATCGGGTAAGCCAAGATCAATGGTAGCAACATCTGGTTTTAAACTTTTGAGAAGATTTAAACCGTCATTTCCGTTGGAAGCTTCACCAACAATTTTGATTGTTTCGCGAGTTTCCAAAGCCGCTCGTAAACCGATTCTGGTTAAGTTATGGTCTTCAATTATGACTACCCTAATTTCATTCATATCAAGCAACCTCTACCCAAATTATTTAAAACCGTTATTAAGCCCTATTTAAGATAGTAGAGCCATTAACTAATAAACTTTGTGTTTATTCTATTAGATCGATTTACAACTATCGTTACATGATTATAAGTCTTTTATTTACAAATATTTATAAACAATATTTGTACACTTCATCCTGACGATAGATATCCATAAATAAAATAACTGAACTACAGAAGCTAGGAAAAACAAGGTTTAAACAAGTATATATAGGTCAAAGGTCAAAGGTCAAAGGTTAAAGGTCAAAGGTTAAAGGTATTAACTCTCCATGCCCAATTACCAATTACCAATTACCAATTCCCATGCTCTAAATTATGAATCAAAGTCGCTATCCTGCTTCCAACAATAATGATACTACTCAAACTGATAGTCGGTTTGGGCGAATTGTGCAGGCGATCGCGCAGATTATTTGGTGTGCGGATCGGGATGGACAAGCTACCTACTTTAATTCCCAATGGTACCAATTAACTGGATTAGATCAAAGTCAATCTTTGGGTTTAAATTTTTTCCAAGCTGTTGATGCCCAACAACGGAATCGGGTTTGTCAATCTTGGTTGTCGGCAATTAAGGGGCAGGAATCATGGGAATATGAGTTAATAATTATACATGGAGACAATCAAGGTTATTGGTATAAAGCTTCTGCTCAGCCTTATTTTGACGAATCAGGAGAAATAATTGAGTGGGTAGTAGTTTGTCAGAATATTGACGAATATAAGCTTATAGAAACTGAATTAAAACAGCAAGAAATAAATCTAGAGATTCAAAAATACTTTGAAAGATTAACCTTAGCGTTAGATGCTGCAAAAATGGGTTCTTGGCATTGGGATTCATTTACGAATAAAAATGTGTGGACTCCTTGCCATGATGTAATTTTTGGTTATGAACCGGGTAATGGAGAACATACCTATGAAGATTGGGCTTGTCGTATTCATCCGGATGATTTACCATTAGCTGAGGCTGCTTGGAAAAGTGCTTTACGAGAGCATAAAGATTATATTTGTGAGTATCGGATAGTTTTACCTGATCATAGCGTCCGGTGGGTTGAATCTTATGGTCGTTACTATTATGATGACAACGGTAAAGCTTTGCGGATGGCTGGGACTGTCATCGATATTACTGAGCGTAAACAAGCGCAACAAGCTTTACTAGAAAGCGAACATCGCTACAGTACTTTAGCTAAAATTTCTCCGGTGGGGATTTTTCGTTGGGATACCTCAGCAAATTTACTTTATATAAATCAACGGTGGTGCGAAATTACCGGGTATAGTTTCCAGGAGGTAATTAATCAAGGATGGCGAGAAATTATTCACCCTGAAGATAGATCGCGAGTAGAAACAAAAGTAAAGTGTACATTACAGGATAAAATAGGCTTTGAATGCGAGTTTCGCTGTCAGCGTCGTGATAATTCTGTAGTTTGGGTGTTCGCTCAATCGGTTCCGGAAATAAATGCTGAACAAGTGATTATCGGTTATGTCGGTACTCTCACCGATATTACTCAGCGTAAACAATGGGAAGAAGCATTACAAGAAAGTGAAAAACGTTTTCGTTCAACTTTTGAACAAGCAGCAGTGGGTATTGCTCATGCAGATTTAAGCGGTAAATTTATCCGGGTAAATCAAAAATTGTGCGACATTTTGGGTTATAGTCGTGAGCAGCTTTTACAATTGAGATTCCAACAAATTACTCATCCAGATGATTTACAAAGCGATTTAAAAAAAGTTCGGGATTTGCTTGCTGGTAGAACTGAAAATTTCTCGATGGAAAAGCGTTATCTTTGTAAAGACGGTTCTGTGATTTGGGTAGAAATAACGGTTTCCTTCGTGCGTCAACCAAACGGTTCACCCAAATATTTTCTCTGTGTAATTCAAGATATCAGTGGACGAAAACAAGTCGAAACTCAGTTGCAACTCAGAGCGCAAGAGTTAGAAGAATTAAATATATTATTAACCCAAACTACAGCACAATTAAGAAAACGTAACTCGGAATTAGACCAATTTGCTTATATTGCATCCCACGATTTAAAAGCTCCTTTAAGAGCGATCGCGAATCTTTCACAATGGTTGGAGGATGATTTGTCATCGGTACTCGAAACAGAAAATCGTCGTTACTTAGAATTACTACGTCAGCGAGTATACCGAATGGAAGCTTTAATTAATGGTTTGCTACAATATTCTCGTGTGGGACGTATTGACAATGCTAAAGAAAGAGTCAATGTTGGTCAACTTTTAGAAGAAATAATCGAGGACTTAGCACCATCATCCAATTTTACAATAGAAATCAAACATCCGATGCCGATTTTGAATACTAAAGGTATGATGTTGAGAAGAGTATTGACCAATTTAATTGATAATGCCATTACTCATCATCATGGTGGCGAAGCTCATATTAAAATATCTGTAGAAGATAAGGGTGAATTTTATGAATTTGCAGTATCCGATGATGGTCCAGGCATTTCTCCTCAATATCACGATAAAATATTTGTAATTTTCCAGACTTTACAAGCCCGCGATCAAAAGGAAGGTACGGGAGTCGGTTTATCGATTGTCAAAAAAATTTTGGAAAGTCAAGGAGCTACAATTAGTGTGGAATCTGATGTGGGAAAAGGATCAACTTTCCGTTTTAATTGGCATAAGTCATCATAAATAATCAATACCATAACCTAATAGTTAAGTAGGCCAGCACAAAAAATTATCCTTGAGACAAGGCAAGAGGCAAAAGGTAAGAGGCTGTCTTGGTTTAAAATTGATTTACATTTCTTTATAAGCGCGTTATTTTTTTGTGCCAGCTTATTCACTTTAGTTATTTTTGTTCAACCAAAAAAAATAGTACAGGATTTACGGGATTGTCACAATAACCTGTTGGTGGGTGACGCAGAAGAAGCTTATTATTACGTTCAATATTTCTCAAAGTGTCACATACCCGCTGCATAAATAAGCAACTTTTGATTTTACTTGGTTGAAATAGCATATAGAACATTTGTATCTCATTCTATAGGAATAGACGCTTTCAGATCAAATCCTCACTATTGGTCAAACACCGCTGTGTAATTATCAGTTTAGAATTTATTAAGGCACAACTTTTATAATGCCTTATATTATCTTTAAATAAGCATTTAAAGAATTTATCAAAAACTACAATGCAGGAAAATGACAGGATTGTAAATGTCTTACTTGTGGAAGATGACGAAGTGGATATTATGAACGTGGAGCGAGCGTTCAAAAAGGCTAATATTAAAAATCCACTTTACATAGCTAGAAATGGCATAGAAGCACTCATCATGTTACGTGGAGGTAGTGAACAGCTTTTAGAAATTCCTCATGAACGTCGTTTAATTTTATTAGATATTAATATGCCTAAAATGAGCGGGTTAGAATTTTTACAAACATTACGTGCCGATAAAGATTTGAAATTAACTCCAGTTGTAATGCTAACAACATCAAATCAAGATAGAGACATGATCGAAGCATTTGATTTGAATGTCGCTGGCTATCTTTTAAAGCCCGTAACTTTTTCGCAATTTGTCGAGCTAATCACGACTCTTAATAAATATTGGTCTTCGTCAGAGATGCCGAATTAATTTAAATTAAGCTTTTTATGATTAAGAGGTTTATATTTATTGACAATTAATAATATCAATAGATTTGTCTTTTATTTATTTAATTAGTAGATTACCATATATAAATTTAATTTGTAAATATGTAATAAGTAGTAGATAGTCAGGAATATATAAATTTTTATTTATAGAAGTTTATGGAAGAAAACCTCAAAATTTTAATTATTGATGATGATGAAGTAGACCGTATGGCTGTGAGTCGTGCTTTAAAAGCAGCAGGGATAAAAATGAAACTGTTTGAAGCCATTGACTATTCAGGAGCCTTTGAAATATTAGCAGAAAATGAGTTTGACTGTATCTTTGTAGATTACCTTTTACCGGGGAAAGACGGGTTAGCATTGGTACAAGAAATACGGACTTCAGGTTCTAAAGTACCGTTGATAGTTCTCACCGGACAAGGGGACGAACAAACTGCGGTTCAATTAATGAAAGCAGGTGCTTCCGATTATATTACCAAGTCGAGAATTACTCCCGATTTACTAAGTGCGACTTTGAGAAATGTAATTCGTATTTATCAAGTTGAATTACAAATAGAGTCATTTAATCAGCAATTAAGAGAAAGTAATGAACAATTAAAGAGAAAAAATAAAGAATTAGAAGAAAAGAAAGAACAAATCCATTTACAAAATCTCAAATTATTAGAAGCTTCCGAAACAAAATCTAAATTTTTAGCCACGATGTCTCACGAATTGCGAACTCCCTTAAATGCGATTATGGCATTTTCGCAAATGTTACAGCGTAAAAACAAAGGTAATTTTTCTACTTCTCAATTAGAGATGATAGAAAGAATTCACAATAATGGCAAAAATTTACTTGCTTTAATTAATGATATCCTGGATTTATCCAAAATTGAAGCAGTGGGATTACAATTACATCCTGAAGAATTAGATTTACCTTTATTAATTGCTAATACTATCGATGAATTACGCTCATTAAAAGCGCAAAAAAGATTAGAATTAGAAGTTAAAATTAATCTGAAAAATACCAAGATAGTTAATGATAAAACCCGGGTTCGTCAGATTTTAGTAAATTTGATTTCCAATGCAATTAAATTTACGGAGCAAGGAATGGTTTTAATTGAAGCAGACGAAATATCAGATACTCACATTGCGATTTTGATCAAAGATACAGGTATTGGTATTTCTGCTAATGATATGAAACATATTTTTGAACCTTTCCGACAAATTAATCAATCTATTTCACGTAAATATGCTGGTACCGGATTAGGTTTAGCAATCACCCAATCTTTAATCAAAATGATGAATGGTCATATTTTAGTTGATAGCGAAGTAGATAAAGGTTCCACGTTTCGAGTTGAATTACCACGCTATATTCAATTGGAATAGGTAATGGATAATTGATAATGGGTAATGGGTATTTAATCCGTGAAATCAGTGTAATCCCTTTCAATCCGTGGTCAGGAATTTATGTTACAGATGATTTATAAATAATTGATAAATAAAAATATCATGGCTTATCACAAATTAGAAAAAAAAGACCGTATCTTAGTAGTTGATGATATTTTTGATAACTTACTAGTCATCGAAACTATTTTAGAAGATGAGGGATACGACATTGAAATTCAAGAAAATAGTAAAACAGGTTTGGCGATCGCCTTCGAGTCTCCACCAGATTTGATTCTTTTAGACGTAATGATGCCAGAAATGGATGGTTATGAGTTTACCCGTCGTATCCGTGAAAATCAAGATTTGCCATTTATTCCCATCCTCTTAATTACTGCTCATGATAGCACCAGCGCAGTGGAAGGGTTGGATGCGGGTGCGGATGACTTTATCCACAAACCAGTAGATCCAGACGAACTTCAAGCGAGAGTACGTAGCCTTTTACGTCTTAAACATAGTATAGATGAACGCGACCATATGGCGAGTTTGCGTCAAGATTTTGTTTCCCGCTTCACCCACGATCTCAGAACACCATTAGCGGCTTCTAATCGGGTTTTAAAATTATTGCGTGAAGGTAATTTTTTTGAAGTATCTCCACCAGTTGAACAGATATTTAGCACTATGATTGCTAGTAATGATGACTTACTACACATGGTAAATAGTTTACTGGAAGTTTACCGTTATGAAGCTGATTGTAAACAAATTAACTTGGATACAGTTAATATTTACGATTTAATTAACGATGTAGTTCAAGAATTAACACCTTTAGCAGAAGAAAAACAATTAACATTAAAGTTAAAATTAGCAGATCAAAATCGAGAAGATACTGCATTTAATTCTATATTTAAAATTATTGCAGACCGGATCGAAATTAAAAGAGTTTTGACTAACCTAATTGGTAACGCAATTAAATTTACTAATCAGGGATTTATCGAAATAAGTTTACAGATGAATTCAGAAACAGCAGAAATAAAAATTCAAGATACAGGAACCGGAATTTCACCAGAACAACAAGCAATATTATTCGAGAGATTTCGACCCGGTAAAAACAAAAATTCCGGTAGTGGTTTAGGATTATATTTATCCCGTTGTATTATTGAAGCACACCAAGGCTCGATTCATGTAAAATCTGAACCAGGAAAGGGAAGTTTATTTACAATTAATTTGCCGTTAAAAGTTAGGAACTCATAACTCATAACTCATAACTCATAAATGAGGTTTAACAATGTCTACAGATATATTTGAACTTGATGCTCCTAAAGGTAATTCAATTGCGGGTCATTTGTTAGATTTAGGTAGCCATCCTTTAGAATTTTTAACAGATTGCGGTCGCAATTATGGAGATATTATTCCTTTACAATTGGGGTTAACTTCTGCTTGTTTGATTACCAATCCCGATTATATTGAACAAGTTCTCAAAGAGCGAAATTCTTTTATTAAAAGTAGAGGTTTTCGCGCTCTTAAAACTTTACTCGGTGAAGGTTTACTGACTAATGAAGGGGAATCTTGGTTTCGTCAGCGTCGATTAATCCAACCCGTTTTCCACCAAAAACAAATTAATGGTTACGGGAAAGTCATGGTGGAATACAGCGAAACTATGAGAGAAAGTTGGACTGATGGGGAAATCCGCGACGTTCACGCTGATATGATGAGCCTTACTCTCAAAATTGTGATGAAATGCATTTTTAACCAAGATGTCAGTGACAAAGAAGCCGAAAATGTCGCGAATGCATTGGATGTAGCAATGAATTGGTTTGAAAGCAAGCGTAAGCAGAACTTTTTGATTTGGGAATGGTTTCCCAGACCGGAAAATATCCGCTATCACAATGCTATTAGTAAAATGGATGAAAGTATTTACAGTATTATCCAACAGCATCGCGATCGCAATTATCAAGATGATAACGATTTGCTTTCAATGTTAATGCAAGCACGTTCGGAAGATGACAACTCTCAAATGAGCGATCGTCAATTACGCGATGAAGTTGCTACTTTGATGCTAGCAGGTCACGAAACTACTGCAAATGCTTTATCTTGGACGTGGATGCTTTTAGCTCAATATCCCCAGGTTGAAGCTAAATTATGGGATGAGTTAACAACTGTTTTGGGTGGACGTTTACCGACTGTTGAAGATTTATCCCATTTGCAATATACCAACATGGTAATTAAAGAATCGATGCGGTTATATCCACCAGTGTCGATTTTTGGACGTGAAGCTGTCGAAGATTATCAAATTGATGGTTATCAAATTCCTGCTGGATGTGTGGTTATGATCAGTCAGTGGGTAATGCATCGTCATCCCAAATATTTTGAGAATTCTGAAGAATTTATTCCGGAACGTTGGGAAAATGATTTAGAAAAACGCTTACCCAAGGGTGTTTATATACCTTTCGGTGATGGAGCACGGATTTGTATTGGTAAAGGTTTTGCAATAATGGAAGCAGTGCTTTTACTTGCGACTATTGCTCAGAAATACCAATTAAATCTTGTTGAAGAACATCCGATAGTTCCTCAACCTTCCATCACTTTACGACCAGAGCATGGTATTAAAGTAGAAATTAGAAAGCGCAATCAAGGTTGATATTTGTGGATGCAATTTTAACAACGGCTAAAGAGTTACATTCAGAATTACTAGATTTTGTGTTAGATGCTGAGGACGATTTAGCAGTATCTTTAGAAGCTTTTAGTGCGGAACATTTAGCTAGTTTTTCTGATTCTCAATATCAAGGTGCGGTTCAAAATCAAATGGTGCTGAATATATTTCTTACTGAAGGTAAAGTAGGAGATAAGCAGCCCATCGATCTGTTTTTAGAATCTCACCCTAATTTATCTTCTGAACAGCAAAAAATTATCAATAATTTTCACCGCAGTTTTGCAGGTTTATTTGTAGTTAAACAAATTTTTGATGATGGTTTTGCATTGAGAAACTGGTTAACAGAAAAAGAATATGTCGTCAAAATTAGCCAGCAAGAGCAACAACAATTAAAACGTGCAAAAGAAGCAGAAATCTTATTAGCGCGAATTGTACCCGTAAATGAGCAATACTGGATGTTTTCTTCCCCAGTTACTGTCATGGGACGTTTAGGTAAACCAAAATTAGCTGTAGCAATTGGCAATTTTAAGAAGAATTACCAAAATTCTCTATACGGTGATGCACCGGAATTACTCGAAGAAGCATGGCTTTCAGTGGAAAAATACCACCAGGGGTTTATTGACTTTTTCAACAGTGATGAGATTACTTTACCGGGATATCAATTAGAACAAAAACTCAGCGAACTTCAAGAACAAGTTACTCAAAGTAAATTAGCAGCAGCAGGGATTGATAGTTCTAAATCTTTCAAAGAAATGGTGCAAGAAGCTGATATTTCAGATGAAGAAATGTCAGAAGTTGCAGAAGGAATGGGTATTGAAGGGAAAGCTATTTCTCAGGTGTTAGACAGCAATAAAAGTGTCAAAATGGTAATGCCGAAAGTAGAATTACCGCCACACCTAAAAAAAGCCGAAGAAGTTACCGTGTTGAGTTTTCCTCGTTGGGGACAAATATTTTTAACAAACTATACTAAATTTAAGAGTTTGTTGATAAGTGACAATACCGACGAGCAAATAGATGAAAACAAATTGGTGAAAGAATATCTAGAATCTCCCGATATTAAAGCTTGTGTTTGGCAGCGTTTATCGACTGAATATCCCGAAAAATTAGAGGAATTATTGCAAAAAGTATTAAATAGACCCCAATTGGATATTAAGCGAGATTTTGTGAGTTTGTTAACTGAATTTAACAAAAATGTAAATCCGGTATTACCAGAAATTGCCAGTGTTCCATTACATCTACATAACCTTTTTCAAGAAGCATTATCAGAAGTCAAAGGGAAGAGTAATAAGAAGGGTAAAACTAAGTCTAAAGGAGGATTCGGTGAATGAAGGATAGATTATTTAGGGAGGAGGGAGCAGGGAGCAGGGACCTGCATATTCGTGGGTTGAGAAGTCGGGTTTTTATGATGATTATCTGTTGTAACCCAGATTTTTCTTAAAAACCCGACTTCTAAAGCTATTGTCGAATTCCCCCTACTTCCTACTCCCTACTCCCTTACTTTTAAAACCAGTTAGAAAGTAATTATTTTGACCAGCCTACCTAATGATTTAATGGCTGTTCAACCAAAATCAAATTTCTATTCCTCTGGAATATGGATATTACTTCTCACTATAGATTTGCAGATAGGTGAGAATTGATAAATTAGGGATAACAAAACAAACACAACTCTTGTTGAGGAGAATAAAGTTATGAATATTATCGCATGGATAGTTTTAGGTTTGATTGCTGGTGCTATTGCTAAAGCTATTTACCCTGGTCATCAAGGTGGTGGAATACTAGCAACAATGCTTTTAGGTATCGTTGGTGCATTTATTGGTGGAAGCTTATTCACATTTTTAAACACGGGAACGTTAGCGCTAACCGCTACTGGTTTTAGCATTGGTGGATTTATAGTTGCTATTATCGGCGCAATGATTGCGATCTTTATCTGGGGTTTAGTTACTAGAAGTGCTACGTAATAAACACTCGGTAAAGATTCTCTTGGACAGCTGGAATTTGTTTTAGAGGATGGAGACGCTATAAATATCTATAAATATATAGTCAAGAAATATAGCGGAAAAAATAATTAATCGTTTCTTAATTATTAATCTCCTTGCCAAGAGAATCTATTTTTTTTATAAATTCCCCTCAGAAATATCAGGGAAGCAAGTTATTAATTGGAATTGTAAATATGACTAATCAAGATAAAAAGCAACCTTTAACTCCCGAACAAGTTGATCTGGAACAAAAACATCAACAAAAGCAAGAATTAAAAAATGCAGATAATTCCCTTGTGTTAAATCCTGGAGACAGGCTTGATGAAAATAAGTCCCTAGATGAAAAAGCGCAGCAAGTAGCTGTAGATGCACCGGATATCACTGGAGATCACATTACTGTTCCCACTTATTTTGTAGTTGAAGACAAAGAAACTGGTGAGGAAGAAGCATTACACCATATTAAAGACGCTGAAGAGATTTCTGATGTCATTCGTCAAGCAAGAGTTGATGAAGACGGTAATCGAAAATGGAATTAAACTTTAGTTTTAGTTAGAAGTCGGTTTTTTGAGGTTAAATACCTGTCAAACAAGACAATCATTGTAAAAATCCGACTTCTTTGCCCACCGAATCGAATTTACGTTACTCAGATGTTATATCAGGTTGCTTTGATTGTGGAGTAATTGTAAATAATCAGTAGGTATGTAAAATGACTCAATCTCAAACACCACCAGCACAAGTTCAAAATCGTCAACCTGGTATAGAGTCAGAAATGACACCTAAACCCCAGGCAGATGACCCTCAGTATAAAGGCAGTGGTAAATTAATGGGTAAAGTAGCTTTAATTACTGGTGGTGATAGCGGAATCGGTCGTGCTGCGGCTATTTTCTACGCTAAAGAAGGTGCAGATATTGCGATCGCCTATCTAGATGAGCATTCCGATGCGGAAGAGACTAAACGTCTGGTAGAAGCAGAAGGTCGTCGGTGTATTACAATTTCGGGTGATATTGGTGACGAAAAATTCTGTAAACAAGCAGTGGAAGAAACTGTTAACAAGCTTGGTCATTTAGAAATTTTAGTTAATAATGCAGCGGAACAACATCCTCAAGAAAGTATTGAAGATATTACAGCAGAACAATTAGAACGTACCTTCCGTACTAATATTTTTGGGATGTTCTTTATCACAAAAGCCGCATTACCTCACCTTAAAGAAGGCGATGCGATTATCAATACTACTTCCATAACTGCATACAGAGGTAGCTCTTCACTACTTGATTATTCTGCTACGAAAGGCGCAATTGTTGCCTTTACACGTTCCTTATCGCAACAATTAATAGACAAAGGTATTCGTGTTAACGGAGTTGCACCAGGTCCAATTTGGACTCCATTAATCCCCGCAACTTTCCCTGAAGAAAAAGTAGATAGCTTTGGGAAACAAGTACCGATGAAGCGTCCTGGACAACCGGAAGAAGTTGCTCCCAGTTATGTTTTTCTGGCATCAGACGATTCCTCTTACTTTACTGGTCAAATTCTCCACCCTAATGGTGGTGCGGTAATTAACGGATAATCAATAGACTCAGAAGTCGGCTTGATTTCAAAAAACCGGCTTCTCTCTACAGATAACCTTTAATATCATATTTCGTCGATGCTTTTTTAAACAGGACTTACGCAATTGTCATAAAGAGGGGGTTAGGGGTTAGGGGTCACAGCACCCTACGAGAAAAATATGCCAGTTGCGTAAGTCCTATTAAAATCAAATTTCAAACTAAACAGGACTTACGATATTGTCACAATACCCCGTTGGTGCGTGACGCTACAAGTCTTATTACTCCGTTCAAATTTAACCATAGCGTCACACACCCTACAATAAAATTGTGCCAGTTGCGTAAGTCCTACT
>JAYKJL010000096.1:0-17758 GCA_035285725.1 Nostocales cyanobacterium 94392
AGATACGGCGGCGCGAGTGTTTGGTTATATGTGGCAATCTAGTTACAACCTGCGTGGTATTTACGAAACGCCTGTTTTACCTGCGGTTGATGCTAACTCAGGTATACCAGACCGCAGTTTAGTAGAAAAAATTATCCACACGGCGCGTCAGGATGGGCGGACAATTCTCACGGAGTTTGAATCTAAAGAGATTTTAGCAGCTTACGGCATCCCTGTTGTGGAAACTTGTGTGGCTAAAACTGAAGATGAGGCGGTTGAGTGTGCTGAGAAAATTGGCTATCCGGTAGTTGTCAAACTTTACTCCCACGTCATTACCCATAAAACAGATGTCGGTGGTGTGCAGTTAAATATCCGCGATGCTGATGCAGTCAGACAAGCCTATCGCACCATCAAATCTGCTGTGCAAGCGAAAACTCAGACTTCAGCACTTTTTCTAGGCGTAACAGTCCAGCCAATGGTAAAAACGGACGGCTACGAATTAATTATTGGTAGTAGTTTAGATCCGCAGTTCGGGCCAGTGCTGTTGTTTGGTGCTGGGGGACAATTAGTGGAAGTATTTCAAGATCGAGCGATCGCCCTCCCTCCCCTGAACACAACTTTGGCGCGGCGCATGATGGAACACACGAAAATTTACAAAGCCCTGCAAGGTGTACGGGGACGGCAAAGTGTGGATATGGCAGCCCTGGAGCAATTGCTGGTAGCATTTAGCCAGCTAGTTGTTGAGCAACGCTGGATTAAAGAAATTGATATCAATCCCTTACTGGCAATTCCGCCAACTTCCTTAAATGCTGGAGGATTGATTGCTCTAGATGCGCGAATTGTTCTCCATGCACAAGAGGTGACAGAAGAGCAACTACCAGAGTTAGCAATTCGACCTTATCCCAGTCAATATGTCGGACAATGGACGATGAAAAACGGTACACCAGTAACTATCCGTCCTATTCGTCCAGAAGATGAGCCATTGCTGGTGCAGTTTCACCAAACACTATCAGAAGAGAGCGTTTATCTGCGTTACTTCCACTTGATTAAACTTAGTCAGAGGATCACCCACGAACGGCTTACCCGCATTTGCTTTATTGATTACGATCGGGAAATGGCACTAGTAGCAGAATACCAAGACCCACAAACAGCAGCAAAGCAGATTTTGGCAGTGGCTCGATTAAGCAAACTCCACGGCACTGACACCGCCGAATTTTCTATGCTAGTGAGCGATCGCCATCAATGTCAAGGTTTAGGTACAGAATTACTCCGACGGTTAATACAAGTCGGTCGTCAAGAAAAAATCGGACGGATTACCGCCAGCATCCTGACAGATAATTACGGAATGCAACGAGTTTTTGAAAAACTGGGTTTTCGCCTCCAACCTACCAACGACTCCACCGTCATGCAGGCGGAATTTGTTGTGTAATCAAAAGTGCTGACGCTGGTTAATAGAAAAAGCGCCGCCAGAACAATTAGCAGCGCTTTTTCTCAATGCTGATTAACTAAGGTGAGTGCAGTTTACTCTGAGCTTTTGTGCAATTGATGTGTCAGGGTTTGTTGATGATTGGGGACATTATCGGAAGAATAGTGGGCAATGACAAATAGAGGTAACGTTAAAGTAAACAGAGCGATCGCTGTTCCCACAAAGTCTGCCAAACGATGGGAATATGTATCGGGAGGGTTAGCAGACTGGCTATTTGAATCCATACAAATTTGAAATTCTTCAACTCACTTGATAACTTTTATCTCTCGGAGAGAGTCTCAATACCATTTTAGCGATTTTTCACTGTCTGCTGCTACACCGTAGACAGTTAACCAGTTTGGCTGGTGTCATAACAACAATTTTATCCCCGATAAGATTGATACAAAGTTCCAGAAAAACATTGCGGAATTATCTCAGTGATTAATATATTACAATATCATTCTCAAATGCGTCATCTCTTTGTTAAGCAAAGGTAACCAGAAGTTTAAACATCAAAAAACATGTTCCGCATCGGTATACACACATCCACAAATATTAATACTAATAATTCAGTGATAGCACGAGAAACAGGTTTTTTGAGTTCACCACACTAATGTTATGTAATATTACTTTAACTTTGTCAATCTATATATAGGTAGACTTAAAACAGCTTGAGAATCGCAAAACTAGAAATATGTAAACTGGTATACTTAATTTTCTGAATATAGCAATCCTATTTGATTTGTGAAAATCGCGCTTGTTCAGATCCCCGACTTCTCTAGGACTTACGCAAGAACCCTCTCAAACTCTTATAACTTCGTGTCCTTTGCGTCCTTTGCGGTTCGTTACTTCATACTTTTGCGTAAGTCCTGTTCTCTAAGAAGTCGGGGATCTTTTGGTTTACGAATGATTTAGGAATACTATATAGAATAATCAAAATTTAATGACAAATTAATCTAATAAAAAACCGCCACCAGGTGATGGCGGTTGTTTGGTTAAGCAATCGGAGGGTAATTAAAGCTTACTCTGGGAAATTTGCGATTGTTGTAGCAGAGTTTGCACTTACCTAATTCGTAATTCGTAATTACGAAAGTTTGACAGCATACAGGTTAACGGGTTTAAATTTGTTACTGAAATTTTCGAGAATTGGTATTACTTGTTTGCTAAACTTTCCTAGTTAAACTAACCTTTGCCATAGGCACTCATCGGTTCTTTGATAAATCGAATATAAAGGTGTTTGAACGTAGACTTAATCACACGAGGCATAGCAAAATCAATAGGCATTAACTTATCTGGTAAGCGCCAATCGGAAATTTGTAATAAATCAGGATGTAAAAGTGGAAATTCAATTTCATCTAATGCAGGACAAAGCCCTAATCTTTGAGAAGCAGCAACAGTCGGGACTTGCTGAGGTGGAACATTTAAAATTTCCAGCATTGCTCTGTCTAAAGCAAATACATTTGATGCTGCGGCTAAAATTCCTAAATTGCGTGGTTCTCCACCACTAGGGCCATTACCTTCATGACCAATAATGCCATCTAAAATTGTTAAATTGGGATTGATTGCCTTAGCAGTTTCTACTAACATTTCTCCGAAACGGTTGGCATCTTTTCCTGCTTCCATGTGCCACCAAGCTTTCATTTTACCAGGCACACAACCAAACAAATTTTTCACACCCAATGTTAACGTCAATTGCATGTGTGATTTAACTTTGGGCAAATTAATCACTACATCTGCTTCCATTGCTTCTTTGCAAAGCAGCAAATGATTAAAATTTTCACTGACTGTTTTGTAACGTTGACCGTGAAATTCGATAATGGGGAGATTGATTTCTGCAATTAAAGGTTGATAACCATTAGCAATGGCGACTCCTTTCGCACTACCGAAAGCGGGGCTATCTCCCAAAAAAGGTTTCCCACCAGCTTCAATTACCATTTTGGCAACTTCGTAAACTAGTTCAGGACGGGTAGTACATTCTTTGGTAGGACGTGAACCTGTGAGGAGATTTGGCTTGAGTAATACCTTTTGTCCTGGTTTGACAAAAGCTGTTATTCCACCAAGGGGTTCGAGTAAAGTGGTTAAAGATTCCCGTAATGCTTCTCTTTCGTAAGAGGTAGCCCTAATTAAGCTGACGGATGGTTTGGATGTTTGCATGGGTGAATAATTGCGTTTAATAAATATGGGATGGAAGACAATAAGCCTGTGAATGTTGGGCGATATTATACATGATATTAAATTTTCCCCACGGAAGCTTTAATTTAGTATTTTTCTCTTCCATTTCGTTGCGGAAATGCGGAAATTAGTTTTGTAAATTGGGATTGCTGTATCTAAAGAATGAGGCGATCGCGCTTTTGTCATATAGAAAAAATATTCAAACAAATGGATTCAATATAGATATATCACAACCCTCAAAATCACTGATCCATGCCGTCACTCCTGGATTTGGCATTGGGCGAGTTAATTCACTAATAATATTAGTGTCACACAGACTACTCATTTTCATCGCCCGTAAAAGGATTGTGGCGATCGCTTCGTGCTGGTATCTCTAAGCTATAATTTTCTTCGACACATAACTGTTGCAGTTCTTGAAAGACTTGAGCTAGAGACGTTTTTGCAGCTTGTTGTCTCCAATTTAAAAATTCTTGAAAAAGCTCAGGATCTACAATAGCAGCCACTAGTTCTTCTTGAGTGTAGATTAACTGAGGTTCTTGACTAGTGGCATTAATTATTAAAGATAGCTGTTGTTGGGCTTCTTCAAGTGTCCATTTCATCGTGAAAGTCTCCGTTGATAGTGTAAAAAAGAGCGATGTCTTGCGACAAGTCGAAGAAACGTCTACGCACCTGAAATAATCATACTGTTGTACAGGCGATCGCTTGAAAATATCGCCAATCAAGTTTAGAACTCGCAAATCAGGTTTTGCGACTCGTGAATCAAGTTTTGCGACTCGTAAATCAAGTTTAGAACTCGTAAATCAAGTTTTGCGACTCGTGAATCAAGTTTAAAACTCGTAAATTAGCTTCACGACTGATGAAGGTGCTAATATAAACAAATTTCACGAAATACACTTGCTATCAACTTGATTACTCATTCCCATGCTACAAAACTTATTGTGGCTTGCCTTTACTGTTTATCTTCTCCTTGCTGGTTGGTCAATCTCGACTCCCTTGGACTTCGCTCAGGGCAAGTCGCTCGATTACCGGGCAGTCGAACCACTGCCCCCTGCTGTAAAATGAAACTTAATATAGACAAAGCCTGTGGTTCGGGAGACTGTTCATGACAGAGGCGCACAGTAAAACACAACTGTCGAGAATAGTTTTAAAAGGCTTTAAGTCTATCGCTGAGTGTGACCTTAAACTCTCCAGGGTAAATATTTTAATTGGGGCTAATGGTGCGGGGAAATCTAATTTTATCGGTTTCTTCCGCATGGTTCAGCAGTTGCTAGAAGAAAACCTGCAAGTTTTTGTCAGCCGTCAAGGTGGTCCCGATGCTATTTTGCACTTTGGACGTAAAACTACAGAACAACTAGAATTTCAGCTATACTTTGGTAATCATAAATACTGTGTAACCTTAGAACCCACCCAAGATAATCGCCTGATGTTCGCTCCTGAGTATTTCTGGTGGAATATGGGTGGTGATAGTCAAATAAGTAAAGGTCATTTCGAGACACAAGCTTTTCGTGGTCAAAAGATTAGCATTGAGAAGTATATTTTATCTGCCATGCAGCAGTGGCGAGTTTATCATTTTCATGACACTAGCGATAGTGCTTATGTAAAACAAGCGCACGGTATCAATGACAATGCTTATCTACGTCCGGATGCTCGAAATCTTGCAGCGTTTTTGTATTTGTTGCGTGAACGCTACCCGGAACCATATCAGAAAATAGTTAAAACTATACGGCTGGTTGCGCCATTCTTTGGCGACTTTTATCTGCGTCCTTCTCCACAAAACAAAGAAATTATCGAACTAGAATGGTTTGAAAAAGGACAGGATATTCCTTTCAAAGCACATTTACTTTCAGATGGAACGCTGCGTTTTATCTGTTTAGCAACGGTTTTTTTACAACCGGAAGAACTTCAGCCGGAAACAATTCTAGTTGATGAACCGGAATTAGGTCTTCATCCTTATGCCATTACTATTTTGGCATCGTTGATAAAAACTGTTTCTAAACAAGTGATTGTTTCTACCCAATCTGTGGAATTACTCAACGAATTTGATGCTAAGGATGTCATTGTTGTTGACCGCTTGCAGGGGAAATCAATACTTCGTAGATTGGATGAGCAAGAATTAGAGGAATGGCTAGAAGATTATAGTTTGGGCGAAATTTGGAAGAAGAACCTCTTTGGCGGGAGACCTTCACGATGATACGAATCCATGTTTTCGTGGAGGGACAAACCGAGGAAACATTCGTTAACGAAGTACTCTACGAGCATTTTCAAAAGAAAGACATCTACCTTAACCCAATTCTGGTGAAAACCAGCGCAAACGCGAAAGGTGGTGTGGTGAGTTATGGTAAAATCAAGCCACAATTACAGCGCAAATGCCGGGAAGATGGAACGGCGTTTGTTACTACAATGTTTGATTTGTACGGCTTACCTAATGATTTTCCTGGAAGAGATTCTTTGCCAAAAAATTGCGACTCGTTCCAAAAAGCTGAATATCTAGAACAGCAGATGTACAAGGATATCGATAATAGAAATTTTATTCCGAATTTGTTAGTTCACGAATTTGAAGCACTTTTGTACAGCCAGCCACAAGTTTTTGCTGAGTGGTTTGATGCAAGTGTAGTTAATATTTTACAAGGCGATCGCAATCAATTTACTTCACCAGAACACATTAACGATCATCCGCAAACAGCACCCTCAAAACGAATTCTCAAGTGTTGTCCAACATATCAAAAACCCCTGCATGGTTCGCTGTTAGCTATAGAAATTGGACTTGATATAATCCGTCAACAATGTCAGCATTTTCATCAATGGTTACTGCGTCTAGAAAATATATAAGCAATAGAGACACGAAATTTCGCGTCTCTACCGTTCTACAAAATATTACGAATTATCCTATCAAAACCGTATTGCTGTATAAGTAACAAAGGAAATGGTGACAAAATCTGATTAAGATTCTGTCTTCAAGGGTAAAATACCACTCATTTGTTCTAAATCCAAAACTTTGGCTAATTCGGCTTCTGTCATTAACTGTTTCTCTAACACAATCTGTCGCAGAGATTTACCAGTTGCTAATGATTCTTTGGCGACTTCCGCAGCTTGAAGATATCCGATGTGAGTGTTTAGTGCAGTGACTAAAGCTAAACTACCTTCGGCGTAGGCTAAACAGCGTTCTTTGTTAGCGGTAATATTTTGAATGCAGCGTTCTGTCAACACGGCGATGGTATTACCTAAAATTTCGATGCTGTGAATCAGATTATAGGCAATCAACGGCATCATCACATTCAATTCTAATTGTCCGGCTTGGGCGGCAAGAGCGATCGCATTATCATAACCCATCACCTGAAAACACACCATTGATGTCATCTCTGCCATCACCGGGTTATACTTTCCTGGCATAATTGAAGAACCTGGTTGTACTGGTGGAAGTTGAATTTCTTTTAAGCCAGTTTTCGGCCCGGAATCCATCAAGCGCAAATCGTGAGATACTTTAACTAAATCCTGGGCTAAGTTGCGTAAAGCACCAGAAACATTGACAAATGGTGCCATACTCTGCATTGCTGCCATGAGATGAGGTGCAGGTTGTAAGGGAAAGTCAAGTAATTCTGAGAGAACTTCCACGACACGGGCGCGATATAAAGGATGAGTATTCAAACCTGTACCAGCCGCACTTCCACCTAAACCCAACACCATCAAGTCAGAAGAAGCGGTGTAGAGACGGTTTTGATGATCTGTAAGGATTTGCGCCCAAGCAGCAAATGTATCACCTAAACGCACAGGTACAGCATCCTGCATGTGGGTTCTGCCAGATTTGACGATATCTTGAAATTCTACCGCCTTACTTTCTAAGGAAGCGATCGCTTTTTCTAACGCTGGGTGTAATGTGTGAGTTAATGCTAATAAACCACCAATCCGAATCGCTGTGGGAATCACATCATTGGTAGACTGGCCATAATTAACATGATCATTTGGATTCACCCGCTTGTAATTGCCTTTTGCATCACCGAGAATTTCTAACGCCCGATTAGCGAGAACTTCGTTGACATTCATGTGGTGAGAAGTTCCCGCACCGGCTTGATAAACATCCACCACAAACTGCTCGCGGAATTTTCCCGCTAAAATTTCATCGGTTGCTTGGATAATTGCTTGACTAATATCTTGGGGAATGCAGCCTAATTCACCATTAACAATCGCCGTCGCTTTTTTGATCATTAAACAAGCATCTACGTAAGTAGGTAAAGGTTTAATACCGCTAATGGGGAAGTTTTCTGTGGCGCGGAGAGTTTGAATGCCGTAATAAATACTACCGGGGATTTGGCGATCGCCCATTGAGTCGCGTTCAATGCGAAAATCTATATTGTCAGTCATAGTATTGTTTAGATGATATCAAAATACAGATCATGCCATGTAAATGACACTCCTGTTCCTTTTATTAAAAAATTCCTTTGGTTAAATCCACTAATTTAAGCTAACCTAAGTTTAAATACCAGCAGGAAAATATTATGATAAAAACACCAACTCGCCGGATATCTTTAGAGGAATTTTTACAACTACCAGAAACTAAACCAGCAAGTGAATATATCGATGGAGAAATCATTCAAAAACATCTGCCTCAAGGTAAACATAGTAGACTTCAGTTGCAATTAGCTAATGGGATTAATCATGTGACAGAACCCAAAAAAATTGCTCTAGCTTTTCCAGAGTTACGCTGTACCTTTGGAGGGCGTTCAACTGTTCCAGATATAGCGGTATTTGCTTGGGATAGAATTCCTGTAGATGAAAAAGGCAATATTGCTAATGTGTTTAATACATACCCAGATTGGACAATTGAAATTCTCTCTCCTGAACAAAAAAGTACAACCAAAGTTACCAAAAATATTTTGCATTGTTTAAATCATGGTACTAGCTTAGGTTGGTTAATTGATCCAGAGGAATATTGTGTTTTAGTTTATCCGCCGCACCAGCAAATAATATTTTTAGAAAACGCAGAAGATATATTACCAGTTCCCGATTTAGTCAGTGATTTACATTTGACATTGGGGCAATTATTTGCTTGGTTAAAGTTATGAATAATTCCACAACTCAAATCATGACTTTACCCAACTGGATTACTTTTTCTCGCCTGCTCGGTGTACCTTTTTTGCTATACGGTTTATACAATCCGACAGCGTCAGCGAAATGGGTTTGTTTGACAATTTTTTTAGTAGCAGCTTTGACTGACTGGTTAGATGGATATTTAGCGCGGAAACTCAACCAAATTACTGATTTGGGTAAGTTTTTAGATCCTTTAGTTGATAAATTTTTAGTACTTGCGCCGTTGATGGTGTTGATTGAATTAGGGAAAGTGCCAGCGTGGGGAGTGTTTTTGATTTTAGCACGGGAGTTAGCGATCGCTGGTTGGCGGGTAAATCAACCGAAGATTACCGGAGCGAATATTTGGGGTAAACTGAAAACGGTGAGTCAAATAGTGGCGATCGCGCTTTTGATTGCACCTTTATCAACAGAATGGCAAACTCCATCATTAATCGCCTTTTGGATTTCTGTTGTTTTGACTTTAATATCTGGAATAATTTATCTTTTACCACCAAAGGTTAACGTTGTTGAATCATAAAATTAGATCATAAATAAACTACTTCATTACAGAACAATCATCTTTCTTTATGTGCATTTATCTGTCTCTAAGGAACTACAGTTACAGGAGTTCCTATTGTTACTAATTCATACAATTTTCGCACGTCCTCATTATACATGCGAACACAACCATGAGAAATTGCCTTCCCTACAGAGTCTCGGTTGTAAGTTCCGTGAAATCCAATTTCGTCTCTTCCATCAGTCCAAAATCCAATCCAACGTTCTCCTAAAGGATTCTGCAACCCAGGAGGAATCACTTGTTTATTATCAACAAAAGGATTTTCCCAAGCAGGATTTTCAACCATATTAATAACTTTAAATTTACCTATAGGCGTTTCCCATTTTGGTTTACCAATAGCTACTGGATAGCTGTCTAGTAAAACATCTCCTTGATAAACATAAAGTCTTCGTTGCTTAATACTAAGTAGTAGATGAATATTTTGCTCAGTAGTATGAGGAGGTATTAGCTCTGGATGCTTGAGCATCATTAGTAACCGCCTTACACGCTCAGCTCTACTAGGAAAATTTGGTTGCAGCAAAGGAGAATCTAATATTGGCTTAGAGTTTAGCTGCTCAGGTTGACCAGTTTGATTGTTTCCTTCTTTGACTGTAGTTTGAGCATTAGCAGCTAATTGAAGCCATAAAAGCA
Source organism: Nostocales cyanobacterium 94392 (assembly GCA_035285725.1). GTDB lineage: Bacteria > Cyanobacteriota > Cyanobacteriia > Cyanobacteriales > Nostocaceae > Rivularia. The sequence continues at coordinate 9,888 of JAYKJL010000096.1, forward strand.
ATCCTATCGTAACTAAACTAAACTTGAAGGTTTTATAGTAATAAAGAATACTAGTCATATTTTTTATTCTACTTACGTAAGTATATATAGGACTCATATTTGATTTTTGAAAAAAATCAGTACACCTCTAACGTTCTTCTTTCTGTTCCCTGTTCCCTGTTCCCTACCTACACAAGTATGTTCAGTAATCAAATCGTATTCCTATAGTAAAGCTATGAGTTATGGAACTTTTTTTAATCCAACAGAGATAATTCAGGACTCAGATATCAATGTTGTTGAAGTCTGAGTTCTGAATTTTTACTCACTAAATTGTGAAATTTTAAGAATTAAAAAAGTTTTACCCTCGTCCTCGAATTGGAGGTTTTGGTTGAGCAGGTGGCTTCTGTTCTGGAGGTTTTGGTTGAGCAGGTGGTGTTGGATTTTGTGGTTCAGATGGTGCTTGGTTTACTTCAGGTTGAGCGGGTGGTGTTGGATTTTGTGGCTCAGAACCTGCTTGTGCTAGGGATATTTGAGATCCTCCTTCTAGAGCAATGAATAAACTGCTGATCAAAACAAAACAGGTTCTAGAGAGCAGAAACATCATTTGAAAAAATTGTTTTTGATTCATTTTTGATTTATGGCTACAATTTTTAATACACTCCAAATAATATCATTTTTTAGCTTAAAATATTTTTATTTTATATTTTGTTTGAATAAAATTTTAAGTAAAATCAAGTTATTGATAACTCTAATTTATAGAATTTTATCGAGATAAATTAATTTTATTTTTGAACAACACAAGCAGCAATTTAAGTAGATTATTAAGCAAGCAAAATGTCTTTTGGATATTCTGTTCAGCTACTGACAAATACTATTATTTTTAAATTGTCCTTGATATTGATTACCATTGTGACAAATCAATTTCCCGGTACCATAAAACTTACCATTATTAAATTCACCAATGTAGCGATCGCCATTTTGATACGTGTAGATTCCTTGACCATGAAATTTGTTATTTTTAAATTCCCCTTGATATTGAATACCATTAGTGCGTATTAATTTTCCTACGCCGTGAAAATTACCATCATTAAATTGACCTACATAGCGATCGCCATTTGCGTATTGATATGTTCCACAACCGTGAAAAAGTTTATTTTCTAATTCCCCATCATACCTAGCTAATCCACCAGTCTGGTGATCGGGAAGAACTACTGTTCCTTTACTTCGCAGTGAATTTTTAGAAACACCGTAATATTTAGTTGTATTGTTTTCCCAATCTGCCGCACTCGGTAAAGGTAGTATGGAAGTTTCTGGACATACTAATTTTATCTCAGGTATATAAGGTATAGATTGTTGCAAAGTAATCATCCATAGCAATCCCACACCGATTAGTAGACTTGCGCCAGCACCAACAATAATCCACCTTTTTTGAATAAATGCTAATTTTTTTAGTGTAACAATTGGTAATGAAAACGAGGGTGTTACTGACGGTAGTAATTTAAGTGCTTGCAAAGCCTCGCTTGCTGTTTGGTATCGCTGGCTAAAGTGGTAACGTACCATTTTGGTTAAAATATCAGCCAGTTTATTGCTGACATTTGCTTCATGTCGCCAAATGATTTCTCCACTTGTAGGATCTTCTTGAAAGCTTTGAGGTAATTTACCTGTTAAAGCTTGAATACCAATAATCCCCACTGCATAAATGTCACTACATAGTTTTGGCTTAGAATTAGCCTGTTCATTTGGCATATAACCATTAGAACCAATCACAATAGTCGAAGTCACTTGTCCTTGAGTATTAACCACCAAACCTTTAATCTCTTTTACTGCTCCAAAATCAATCAGGACAATCTTTCCATCTTCACGGCGACGCATCAAGTTTTGGGGTTTAAGATCACGGTGAATGATGTTCTGTTGATGAACAACTGCTAAAACTTCTAGAATTGCTTGCAATAATTGAACAACTTGACTTTCACTCCAACGATTCCCAGGAATTATTTCTGCTGATAAATCATGCCCATCGATAAATTCTTGTACTAAATAAAATTCGCCATTTTCCTCAAAATGAGCAAATAATTTAGGTATTTGAGTGCTAAGGTTGCCTAGACGATATAAAGTTGCTGCTTCACTCTCAAACAATCGTCTAGCGATCATCAAAACGTCTGCTTCTGGAGTTTTAGGTCTCAGGTGTTTTACAACACATTTTGGATGACTAGGTAAATCTAAATCTTCAGCTAGGTAAGTGTCACCAAATGCACCGCTTCCCAAGCTTCTTAAAACTCTATAACGTTTACGAAGAACAGTGTTTACAACCATCTATGCAATCCAGTAGGATGTTTGTTAAAGTACCTTTTCTTAGGGTTTTTCTGTCTCTAGTTAGTTTAGCTTTAGACTGTCTCTATCACAAGTAAAGGTTTTCTTAGTAGTGCCAGAATCATCAAACTTCACCTGATGAAATTTATTCAGTTCACGTTTGTTCTGGTCTGGATAAAAAAGAGTAATATCATCAGCAATATAATCAAAATGTCCTTTCACAGTGTACTTTTCCCGATAGGCACCTTCTTGCCATTGGTACTTGTTATCGTTTGTTTCAGCATATAAAAATATAGTTCTATATTTTGTGAGTATACTGTGGTTTGTGCTGTCATTTCTAGGAATTGTAAACCAACCTTTAGTTTGCTCTGTTTCATTTAAAGCTGTGAAGTTAATTGCAATATTAATATCTTTATCACAATTATTTCTTAACTCAACCCGCCGAAAATCACCTACATTATTTTTTTCTAATTTTGAAATTTCTGCCTTGTGGGCGTAAAATCTATCTTCAGCTTTTTCTTGCTTTTTTGCCAATGTCTCTATATTCGTTTTTGTCAGATCAGCGTCACGCTGCAATTTTGCTTTTTTTTCTTCTGTTTTTCGTGTTGTTTCATTCGTATAGTAAGTAGTTAAAGCACTTATACCTGCTGCTAATATTGTTGCTATTGCAGCTACTATGGCAGCTACTATAGTTTTATCTTGCCAAGTCCGTTCTTTTTTGCTATTTTGATTCGTACTCGAATTAGCTTGATTTGGATTCATAATGGGTGAAGCAGAAATAGCTTGACCTGAGTTTTGACTTGGAATAACTTGTCCTAAACTAGGTGTAGGGATAACCTGGCTTAGATTTTGACTATGACTGACTTGAACTGAATTAGTATTTGAATGAACTATCCCTGAATAAACTGTTGATTCTAGTTCATAAATTTGGATATCAGTAACTTTGAGACTTTGCATTCCTAAAACAATACTACTGTTATTTTGTAAGGGCAATTCTCTACCAAAATCAAGATTTTGTCCATCGATATTAGAAACATTTTGTGGACTCAAATTTTTTATGAAAAATTTTTGTTGCTGTTCGTGAAAATAAATTTCAACATGTTGAGCAGATACGCTCCTATCTTTCAGCACTATGTCGCAAATTTTAGGGTCTCGACCAATGATTATTGCTCCATTATGGCTATTACCGTTTACTTGTTGCTTAGAAATCTGCTGAGTTCTTAGATTGCCATTTTCATTCCATTGAAGAATAATTGCCCACTGTAAATTAAGCTGGTTCATATTACTAACCCTGTAACTTTTGCAGGTTAATACAACTCATCAGAATTTGATTCCTGAAAAAATCATACAAAAATAAGAAAATTTTTACAAGAGTGATAAATCACGAAACTGTCTACCGCTTGAAATAAATTTAATATTTTACTAGCACTATTGTCATTTTTGATAATACTTTCAACAAAAAATAATCTCTAATCCTTATGTTTAGGATGTTTTGCACTAGCGGCATTTGAATGACAACTTACTTATCCAATTACATAAGTTATAATTATCATTCAAGTTCAGAGTAAAAACATTATTTTTATTTTATCGTAGGAATAAAATTTGGCTTACGGTGGCATATTCTTGAAGCTTTAGAAGCCACAATTGGCAATAAGTAGTAACGCAAAACTAAATAGACATTTGTCATTGCGTTCGTCGTTCGCGCCAGCGTCTCGGAAGGGGAAGACGTTCCCGAAGGGTATGGAGCGAAGCAGAATGACGCAATCGCAGGAGTTTGGGATTGCTTCGGAAGCTTCGCAATGACTTTATGGTATGTAATTAGTTTTGCACAGGTACTTATATTCCTCTGAATATTCTATAGCAATCCTAAATGATACATGAGAGTTCAATAATCCTCAAATGCTTATAAAACAAGGATTTTTATCTACGTATTTTCTCACGATTGGGGTAGGATTGCTATAGCAGCACTTCTCAAAATTCAAATAATTTTTTGAGAGTAATACTAATCATATTTTATTTTAAAAAAAATAATTTATGAAAATTAAAATGTCGTTTACACGTATTTATCATCTCCTAAAATTTCCATTAAGTAACTACCATAACTACTTTTTGCCATTGGTTCAATTAACTCTTTGAGTTGATGATCATTTATGTAGCCTTGATTGTAAGCAATCTCTTCAATGCAAGCTATTTTTAATCCTTGTCGTTCTTCTAAAGTTTGAATAAAATTAGCAGCTTGATGCAGAGATTCATGAGTTCCTGCATCTAACCACGCATATCCTCTACCTAAAAGCTCAACTCTTAATTTTCCTTGCTTTAAATAAGCCATATTCACATCAGTTATTTCTAGTTCATTCCGCGCCGAAGGTTGAAGATTAGCTGCTATTTCTCCAACTTGAGCATCATAAAAATAAATTCCGGGAATTACATATTTAGATTTAGGAATTTTGGGTTTTTCTTCTATCCCTGTTACCCAACCATCAGGCTCAAATTCAATCACACCATAAGGACGCGGATCTTTTACCTGATAGCCAAAAACCAGTCCACCTTCTTTTAATTGTGCAGATCTCAATAACACTTCTCTTAAACCGTTACCATACAATAAGTTGTCACCTAAAATTAAGCAGACTGGCTGATTAGCTATAAACTCCTGTCCTAAAATAAAAGCATGGGCTACACCTTCTGGATAAGGCTGTTCAATATAACTAAATTGCAAACCCCATTGATTACCATCTTTTAAAAGTTGCTGCAACAATGGCAAATCATGCGGTGTGGAAATAATCAAAATTTCTCGAATACCTGCCAACATTAACACAGACAAGGGATAATAAATCATTGGCTTGTCATAAATTGGCATCAGTTGTTTACTAACAACATTGGTTAGGGGATAAAGACGTGTACCAAAGCCCCCAGCTAAAATAATTCCTTTCATTTGGCATTCCGATTTTCGTAGTTTTGTTTTAACCAGTTTTGATAAGCTCCTGAACGCACTTGATTTACCCAATCTGAATTATTCAGATACCATTCCACTGTTTTTCTTAAACCACTGTCAAAGTTTTCTTTGGGTTGCCAACCTAAATCTTGTTTGATTTTACTACAATCAATTGCGTACCTGCGGTCATGTCCTGGACGGTCGGGAACAAAAGTTATTAAAGAAGAATGGCTAAAATTAGGTTTAGGAGCTAATTCATCAAGTATGGTACATATTTTTTTCACAACTGTTAAATTTGTTTGTTCATTCAGTCCACCAATATTATAAGTTTCACCAATTTGTCCTTGTTGGAGTACTAAATATATAGCTTCGCAGTGATCGATAACATAAAGCCAATCTCGAACATTTTGCCCATCGCCATATATTGGTAAAGGTTTACCATCTAGAGCGTTAAGGATAGTCAAAGGAATGAGTTTTTCAGGAAATTGCAGCATCCCATAATTATTTGAGCAATTTGTTGTTAAGGTAGGCAATTTATATGTGTGGTGATAAGCTCGGACAAAATGATCAGATGCGGCTTTAGAGGCTGCGTAAGGACTATTCGGTGCGTAGGGTGTGTCTTCTCGAAAGGCTGGTTCATGGGGTTGTAGTGAGCCGTATACTTCGTCTGTAGAGACATGTAAAAACCGAAATTGTTGCTGTTTTTGGGTTGGGAGTTTTTGCCAGTAAAATCGACTTGCTTCTAGTAAGTTGCATGTGCCAACTACATTAGTTTGAATAAAAATTTGGGGACTGAAAATAGAACGATCAACATGACTTTCAGCCGCAAAATTTATAATTACATCTGGTTGATATTGCTCTAATAAGTAACTAACTAATTCAATGTTACCGATATCTCCTTGTACAAAATGATAGTAGCGATCGCCCTCCAATTCTGCTAAATTTTCCAAATTACTTGCATAAGTTAATTTATCCAGGTTAATTATATTTAACCACTGATTTTTTCGAGCTAAAAGAATAAAATTCGCACCGATAAATCCAGCGCCTCCAGTGACTAATGCTGTGAGCATACATACCTCAGATTTGATGTATAATTAGGGTTAACGAAATAATGTTTGTGTACGCATAAATAAAACTAAACAACATCTCTATTTATTTTTTAATCCACCGTAATAATATGTATCAAACAGATCCACCCCGCCCAGCGAAAGAATACTTACCTACAATGTATGATCTTAAGAGTGAAGATCCAGAGGAACCTGGCTTGCCTGACCAATTTCACATTTGGCAACCCCGCCTGTTAGAAGACACTTTCTCTCCACCAGACTACGGTAGAGACGAATTATTTATAGCTACTGATCTAAACCTCTACTATGACACTCACCATCCACTATGGTACAAGCGCCCAGATTGGTTTGCGGTTGTAGGAGTTTCTCGCCTTTATAAAGAAAAAGATTTACGTTTAAGTTACGTGATTTGGCAAGAAGGTATCGCGCCTTTTGTGGTAGTAGAGTTGCTGTCTCCAGGAACAGAAAAAGAAGATTTGGGACAAACTCTCAGGGAAGTAAATCAACCACCAACGAAGTGGGAAGTTTATGAGCGAATTTTGCGCGTTCCTTACTATATCGTGTTTGACCGTTACACTGATAAATTACAAGCATTTCAATTGGTTGCAGACAGTTACAGTGAAATAGATTTAACTACACCGCGAATTTGGATGCCTAGTTTACAACTGGGATTGGGACTTTGGCAAGGCTCTTATCAAGGAATTGAGCGATCGTGGTTACGTTGGTATGATGCAGATGGAAATTGGATTCCTACTCCCGTTGAGCAGGAAAGCCAACAAGTTGACAGATTAGCTGCAAAGGTTGAGATATTAGCTGCAAAATTACGAGAATTGGGAGTTGATCCAAATCAGCTATAAAACTCTGCTGCGCTGACACAGCTAAACCCAATAAAAAATTGCGGTATATCACAATAGCGTTCAGTTAAGGATAAAAATTTAAATTAGGGTAAGTTGGGTTGAGCGATCGCGTTATAGTTAAGTTAAAAAAGTTTGATCTTCAGGTTAGTGAATAATGTATCAAACAGATCCGCCACTCTCAGCGAAAGAAACATTGCCGACAATGTATGATCTCAAGAGCGAAGACCCAGAGGAACCAGGTTTGCCAGATCAATTTCATTTATTTCAACCACAATTATTAGCAGAAACATTCCGTCCTCCTCATTATCCTAGCGAGGAAATATTTACAGCTAGTGATCTGAATCTTTATTATGATTCTCGTCATCCACTGTGGTATAAACGCCCAGATTGGTTTGCGGTTGTGGGTGTTCCTTATCTTTATGAAAATAGAGATTTGCGTTTAAGTTATGTAGTCTGGCAAGAAGCTATTAATCCTTATATTGTCGTTGAGTTGCTGTCACCAGGAACGGAAAAAGAAGATTTAGGACAGACATTGCGAGATGTGGAAAAACCTCCTGGTAAATGGGAAGTTTACGAGAAGATTTTAAGAATACCTTATTACGCCATATTTGATCGTTATAAATCTGAGTTTAGGATGTTTCAATTGACAGGCGATCGCTATCTCGAAGTTTTACATGAAACAAGTTTAAATTTTAATTCCCGTTTTTGGATTCCCGGCTTAGAATT
>JAYKJL010000097.1:0-59496 GCA_035285725.1 Nostocales cyanobacterium 94392
ATGAAGTAGAATTGACCATTAATCATACTCCTGCCCGTCAGTACGGTTCTCAAGGTCAGCAGCGAACTTTGGTGTTAGCTTTGAAGTTAGCCGAATTACAGATGATTGAAGAAGTTGTTGGAGAACCACCCTTACTTTTACTCGATGATGTTTTGGCTGAGTTAGATCCTTCACGTCAAAATCAATTGCTTGATGCTATTCAAGATAGATTTCAAACTCTTATTACTACTACTCATTTAGGTTCTTTTGATTCTCAATGGTTAAATTCTTCGCAAATTCTTACTGTTAGTGGAGGAAATTTATCAGCGGCAGCGAGTATTTTTTAATCACGACTTAGGCAAAACGAAGACGAGTCTAGGGGTAATTCATGAATTACCCCTACACAAAAATAACTGTTTCAGCCACATATTGCATAAGTAATTTTACCATTCAAAGATAGCTTGTATATTTTAATTACAAAATATGAAGTTTGATGTAGACAAATTAATCTAGATATAGAAGTTGAATTTCTCAAAGAAACCCGACTTCTATCCCATGAATTTTACCTCATAAATATAAAGAAATCTAAACAAACTAATTAGTTTTGATTTACGATGATATAATGTTAAAACATTAATCAACTTAGATTTAGATTCAAAAGATATTTTCAAAGCAAGCACAATATCAGTTTTCTACTTCCAAGTTAGATAAGTTAGATATTTATGTTAAGTATTAAGAATGTCATTTAATTAATTGATAGTATATTATTGATATCAGCATTAAAAACATACTCTATTAGTAGAATACCTCTACAGATAGATGCAGATTAAAAAATAATTTATCTAATTTTATATCTAATTTTAATTTAAATAAAGTTTCCGTCTGGGTATAACTTGCGAATTTTAAAGACTTGAAAGAGTTAGTTTTAATAAAAGCTATCAAATCATGTGATATTAGTGATTGTCAAGACGGTAAAACAGCAAAAAATAATAAGTGGTAATAAAAAAACTGACTTTTAAAACGGTAAAGATAGCTCGTATTAGTAATCAGAATTATTTGAGTGGATAAACTTTACTGGCTGAACGAAATAAAACCATCACATCGCACTCAAGTTGGTGATAAAGCCTTGAACTTGAGCCTCATGATGCAGCATGGATATTCGGTAATACCCGGATTTGTAATTGCAGCAAATGTTTTGCATGAATATTTAGAAAACGAGAATGCTTCTCAAACCTTCGTTGCGGAATTAGCAAATTCTTCCTTACATTTGGATGTTGATAATTGGCGACAATTACAGCAAGTAGCTTTACATTTGCGTCAAGAAATCATCAGTTCAGATGTACCTGAAAGCTTAAGTAATGCCATAAATTTAGCAGTCAAGTCCTGGGAAAGTCCATATTTAATTTTTCGTCCAACGGTTGGATTACCATATGGTTTAGATAATACAGAAAATATTTCTGGATTGTATGAATCCGTATTTTGTCGTAATCAAGAGAAGGAAATAGCCTTAGCTTTAAAGCGTATTTGGAGTCAATTATTTAGTGCTAAAAGTCTGCTTTATTGGCAAAAGTCAAAAATTGATTTGCGTTCAATTAATTTAGCCGTTTTAGCACAACCAGTCAACAATATTATTGCCAGTGGTTGTTTAAATGCAAATTCATCTCGATGGGAAATTCAAGCAACTTGGGGGTTAGGAGTTGCAATTAACTGGGGTGAAGTTCAGCCAGATGTTTATTATGTAGAACCCAAAACCGGCAGTTTATCGGAACAACATTTGGGTAATAAAATATTAGCTTATCGTTGTGGCAATGCAGCGATTAACGAAGCTTCTTGGGAACACCGACAAACATCAGTAATGACGGTAGAGAGAACTTGTTTGCAAGTATGTATTTTAGAAGAAGAAAAACAGCAGCAGCACGTATTATCTCAATCACAATTGCAACAAATAACCGATTTAGCTGGTAAACTGGTTGGTCAACTTGGTGAAGAATACTCAGTCAATTGGACTTTTGTTCAAGAAGAAACAGATTCAATTAAGCTGTACCTGACAAAAGTTAGTAAACCTATAAATCTCAATACTTTTTCTCCTAATTCTCCCTTTAAGGGAATAGGAGCAGCAACCGGACGACAAGAGGGAAATGTTCTTCTAATTGAAAACTCTCAACAGATAATAAAACAACTACCAAAAGGCATAATTTTAGTAGCATCGGTGATTACTCCCGATTGGTTGCCAGTGCTGCAACAAGTAGGCGGTATTATTACAGAACACGGAGGTTTAACAAGCCACGCGGCAATTATCGCTAGAGAATTGGGCATTCCAGCAATAGTTGGGGTTAATAAGGTAACAAAACTGTTTCAAAATGGCGATCGCATATTAATAGATGGTGATAGGGGAGAAATACACCATTTAGCGAAGAATACAGGTGAAGAGCATATTAATAATATCAATAACAATATAAATATATTAGAAAACAATTCTGTTATAGATGTTTCAAGTTCCTCTACAAAACCAACTGAATATCCTCAATGGGTTTCTTCTCCCGCTTCAATACCTCATACATTAATAAACCTACCTATGACTATCACCCAACTGCTGGTGAACTTAAGTCAGTCGTCCATGATAGACAAAGCACTTTCTTTTCCAGTAGATGGTGTGGGATTATTACGTTCGGAATTGATGGTATTGAGTATACTCAATCGGCAAAATCCTTATACATGGATTAGAAACGGTAGACACAAAGAATTACTGGATTTATGGACAAAAAAAATACTGGACTTTGTGCGGGCATTTTCTCCTAAACCAGTTTACTATCGTTCCTTAGATTGGCGACCCCACGAACTACCAAATCTTCATCACGATCAAGTGGAAGCAGCCCAAGCGCAAACAGCATTAGGTCAACGCGGTACTTTTAGCTACTTGCTAAATTCCGACGTGTTCGACATGGAACTGACAGCACTTTCTCATGTACATCATGCAGGGTATCATAATATCCGTTTAATCCTGCCTTTTGTTCGCACTGTAGAAGAATTTGCTTTTTGTCGTCGGAAAGTTGAGCAAGCAGGGTTAACCGAGATAGCAGAATTTGAATTATGGATTATGGCAGAAGTTCCCAGCGTCCTATTTTTACTACCAGAATATGTAAAAGCAGGAGTACAAGGAATTTCCATTGGTACAAACGACCTAACTCAATTATTATTAGGAGTAGATAGAGACCAAGCAGTTTTAGCAAAAAGCTTTGATGAACATCATCCAGTAGTAATGGGTGCGATATCTCGACTGATTGAAATGGCAAGAGAAGCGGGTATTCCTTGTTCTATTTGTGGACAAGCACCAGCATTGTATCCTGAAATTATCACAAAATTAGTGGAATGGGGGATTACTTCTATATCCGTCGAACCAGAAGCATTGCAGCGGACATATCAAGCTATTTTACGCGCTGAACAGAGTTTACTGTTAGAAGCAGCGCGTCGTCAATTAAGTTGTTAGTGGATAGTGAATAGTTGATAGTTGTTGGTGGTTAATAGAGCAACTGTCAACTGTCGTTTAACGTATCATTACCCTACTCCGGGGACCTCGTTGTTTAGGTTGAGAAATGTTGGCAGATTTTTCTACAACCGAATTAGCAACAAATGAATTACCGCTACTAAATTCGACGTTGCTGACATCCGTAAAAGGAGTTGATGATATGGACGGAGTTGAGAAGTTAGAAGTGGTAGACGTGTTAGAAGGAATTGATGATATGGAGGGAGTTGAGTTTGTAGGTGGAGTAGAAATAGTACCACCAGTTGATGTGGAAGTACTACCACCAGTTGATGAGGTTATAGGAAGACTTGGAGGAATAGAGGTTGTAGGTGGAGTAGAAGTAGTACCACCAGTTGATGTGGAAGTTCCATTACTTGGAGGAATAGAGTTTGTAGGTGGAGTAGAAGTTCCACCACCAGTTGATGAATTTAGAATTTTCGTACCTTCGGGTACGTTAATGTACAGTTTTACTAAAGGAGAATCGTCTTTAATTTTGTAAGGTTCAGACCTTGGAGAACCAGGTTGGTCAGATTTATAATCAAAGACATTAGGACTATCACCACCATTGCGATCGCTATATCTTGGTCCTTGTCCTGTAAGCTCAAAAGTTCCTTGATATTGCGTTCCCGTATCAGGGTCAGTGAGAATACCTGTATAAAAAGCTCTTTTAACTCCAAATTCATCTTGAACTACCGCTTTAATTACGGTTCCTTCCATATCTGGTCTACCGTCATATCTAAAGGTCGTCATTTCACCGTCTGAAAGTACCGGAGATTTGATAATTGCATCGAAAGAAGCAACAGGAATACCTTTAAAATTAACGTAGTAATTCATACTACCGTCATCGCGGACGTTTACCTTTACATATTCTGATTTATAAACTTGGACTAATTCAGGATTTTGCCTAGTTCCAATGTTGCGGTAATAAGCACCATTTTCATCAGTATCTACACGAGTCAAAACCTTGTTGTAATTGGGATTAAAAAAAGGAAGTACAAGAGTTCCGGATATTGTACCAGTACTTTGAACGGTGAGTGGTGAAGTAGTAGTTTGTTGAGCAAAAGCGGTTGGTGTGAATCCAGTAATACTTACGGCTAAACTACTGCTAAGAATCGCTGTAAAAGCTAATTTACGGTAATTTTTAACTTGTTGCATATTAAAAGTGTTTTTTTAAAGAATTAGAACCAATGCGATCGCGCTGCTGAACTCGATAGAAGTCGGGTTTTTAGAAGATTTCCAGGGTTTTACCGATACTGATTTGAAAAACCCGACTTCTTCACCCAACTCCTAACTCCTCACTTTTGATAATTACAAGTAAATACAACTAACACGATTGATTACATTTACACCAATATCAAATTAAAACCGGAAGGTAGCTCTTAACGCTCCGACTATTAAAGGGTCGTTACTCTGATTGTGATCGGGGTTAAAAACCACGAAAAAACCGGGAGTCAAGGCTAAATTTTGATTTAACTGAGCGCGATAAAACATTTCTACGTGCAAGGATGTAGCATCCCGTCCTCCGGATATTCCGTTGTCAGAAAAGTTGGGAAAGTTGAATCCATCAGGTAAACTACTAGATGTAATTTTTGGGGGTTGTCCGATGAGAATTCCCGCTAAATTACCCTGTTGTCCTAGATTGGGAAAAGCTGCAAATACAGCCCAATTATTAGTTTCTACCCTACCTTGAATATCCTCTGGATTGGAAAAAGTCCAGCCTCCCCAACCTCCTAATTGCAAGTTGGGATTGATGCGCCATGCAATGGTAGCACCAACAGCTTGAGTATCAAAGCCTGTAGTTGGTGCAAAAGGAGAAGTTAATTGAGCATCACCGATACCAGTTGCGAGTAAACCATCGTCCGAGTGGGAATAAAGATAATTCAAGCCAATATCTATATCGTTAGTAGGTGCTCCCGTCAGTTGAACCCCTGTAGTATGTCTGCCACCGAAAAGTCCACCAACATTTTTATCAGCAGCAAAACTAGGAAATTGAGCGCTATAAACCGCTTGTAAACTTATACCCTGATTGATTTGCCAATCAAAGCCGATACCACCCGTACCGCTACCAATTGCTAAAATTGGATTACGCTGAGCAAAGGCAGAAATTGCTCCTTCTCCAGAACCTTCTAAGGGGTTGATTCCGCGAAATGTATTGATGGGGTTGACACCCGCAGCACCGACAACAACTCCCAAGTTATCGGAAATCGGGAAGCGATAAGATAAATCATTGACAAATACATCGTTGTCTGTATCAGATTCAAAACCCAAACGACCCATATTAGTAAACAAAGAAGATGCAGAAGAACCCAAATTTCCTGCGTACAAACCAGTTAACAATAAATCTCTTCCCGTAAACGAAGTCGCTAACGTTAGTTGCATACTGTTAGCAAAAGTGAGATTTGTTTGTGCAGTACGTTCGGGTATTCCATCTCTAGGAAATAAGTCTACTTCATTTGTGTTAGTTCCTTGCAAACTAGTAATTGCTTGTCCAAATAATCTAGTAGTGGGAGAAAATTGATTTGCTTTTAATTCGCTAGTTTTTTCTTCTAAAGAAACAATCCGTTCTTGCAATTGATTTAATTCGGCACGAAACTCATTTTGTAAGCGTTGCAGAATAATTAAATCTTGTTGATCAATAGCACCCGCTCCTTTATTAGCAATCAATTCGTTAATTTTTTGCAAACAAGCATCAATTCCAACTGCAAATTGATAGCGATTAATAACGCGCTCCCCGGCAAAAGTACCATTAGAATATGCGAGCGCACAATTATGACGACTTGCTAAAGATTGCAGAGCAGGAAAAGCCCAGTGATTTGGACTAACATCATCAAGTTCTGATACCGATGTAACTTGTGACATCGGATTTACTGATTCTAAGGGTTGAGTAGCGGGAGCAATCTGAGTAAAAGAATCTTGAATTTGAATATTACTTGTACTTTCTGGTAATTTTTCGTCGTAGGTAAATTCTAAAGTATTATCGGACTCAACAAACTCTGGTGGCGCGATTTCAGCCGATGGAGCGACTATGACTTCTTGATTCTGCCTTAATTCTTGTTGTATATTTAACTGTTGTTCTGGCAGTTCTTCGGGCAACTCAGGTACAGTCGTTTGTCCCGTTGTTAACACGCTTGCCATCAGTAGACTGATATCACGCATTGTATCTCACTTTACTAACACCAATATTTCCTTTCACAGAAATAATCGGTTAGCTTCAGGAATATTTGTCAAATAAAAGTTATATTTTTGACAAGTTGATGGTTGTTAGTCGATGGTTGATAGTGGTTAGTGGTTAGTTGATGTTGGTTAGTGGTTAGTCGATGGTTGATAGTGGTTAGTGGTTAGTAGTTAGTTGTCCACTGTCCACTGTCAACTGTCCTTTTATTCCCCTTGATTGCAGTAAGTATTCAAATTATTTGCTAAGGTATCAGATTCTTTAGCAGTATTTGAAACTTGCTTGAGGTGCGTGTCTATATCTTGTTTCGCTTTGCGAACTTGTTCCTTACCAGCTAAAGAAACCTTAGCTGTTTTTGCGGAACCTAGCGCTTCAGCAGCGGATTTTATATTCTTACTAAAAGCTTCAAAGTGTTTGACAGATTGGTTTTTGAAGTTTTCGAGTTGAGGATCTTTGAAGTTTTGTTGATTGATTTTTTTGCTGACATCTTGCAAATCCTTGGCTAATTCCAAACTTAATGTTACTTGGGAGCCTTTATTTTTTTCGATTAGAGAAGTTCCTTCATTTACCAGTTCAATCAGTCGCTGACACTGAGCTTGCTTGTTTTCGTTACAGGCTGTAATTACTAAAGCCAGACTTAGATTAACAAAAGCAATTACCTTATATTTATTCCAATAAAACATTAATAGCCCTACTTTGAGCATTACCGAAATTATAGTATCCGAAGATTCAGTAATTTTGTGAAGTGTTCCGGACATTTGCGATTTCAAGTCCGGATGATTAGTTGTTATTCCTTATTCCCTTGAATTAATGTGGTCGATTAGTAGATTAGAGTTTGTGCTACTTTCGGGGACGTTTGAGAGGCTGTGAGATAATTCGTCTACCACTTGCGACTTGTCTCTGACGTAGATCGTCGCAAATTGCTTGAATATCGTAGTTAAATGACTTAACGTGTTCTTCTCGAATTTTATGGATTTCTTCAAGAATTTCGTCCTTCCACATCTTTATTCCCCCATTAGCTCGTAAGGTGTACAAATAGTTGGTAATTCGTATCCAGCATCAGAAGTAATTTGTGCTAACTTTTTCTGAATTTGGGCATTAGCAATATGTTTACAATTCCACGTTAGCAGATAGTCTAGACCGTAAACTGTTGCTGCTGCTATATGAAGTGCATCGTCGGCAGCTTTAGGTGGAAGATTGCTTTTGTTAAGGAAGTCTGTTGCCAAGTTCTGAACAGCTTCACTAACTCCAAGTAGAGGGAAATCACGTAATAGCTCAAGCCGCCTACTTGCTATTTTTGCATCTCCTCGTCCTACCTCATCGAGAACAACTTGAGAAATGTAAAGCGTAAACTGATTACGGCGAACATCCCACCATTCTCGTGTAGCCTCTACATTAGCCATCAAGATTAAATTATTACTGGATCGAGCAGTCAGATAACCAATTATGCTGGTTTCGATATAGACGGTTTCACTCATGAGGCTAAGGAGTTAATTTCTGAGCTTAAGGTTGACTAATTTAGGACTTACGCGATTATCACAAGACTCGGATGGTGCGTGACACCAAAAACCTCCGGCATTGCGTTAAAAATCAATCAAAGTGTCACAGCACCCTACAAGAAAAATATGCCTTCTTTGCTAAGTCCTGTTGATTTAAAACATACTTCCAATTACCAATTACCAATTACCAATTACCTCTTCTTATAAAAGGGCATCTTGTATGATGCCTTTAATGATTAATTTAACTAACTGCAATAAGCGGGCGTATTAATTAAATATTTTATTATTTATATTGACGCATCTGCTTTATTATGTAATCTTCAAGTTCTCGTTTCTCTCTACTGCTGGCATTTCGTTGATAGGTTCTTTTTGTTTCTTGAATAAATTTACGTTTAGCACTCGCAGAAGCACTAGATTTCATTCCTGCTTTTTGCATCTCTTTTTGTAATTCGTCCCAGGTTTTCTCAGCCATTGCTTCTCCAACTTGCACTAATGCTTGTGGTAGCAATCGCTGGGCTTCTTTACGAAAATCTTCGTCTGTATCAAGAGAAGCAAAATCAATAGTTTTCAAGTCGATTTCAATGTCGTCAAATTTACTCATCAAAGATTTTCTCCAATTGTATTCTTACTATTTGAGTCAAGTGTCTCTATTACCTGTAAGTAGGTAGGCATAAATATTTATCGTTGAGACAAGGCAGAAGGCAGAGGGCAGGAGGCAGAAGGGAAGAGGTTTTTGGGCAACTTTACGTTTCGTTACATAATGAAGGTTTTTTAGTGCCTACCTGACTTGAAAATACATTTTCATTGGTACTGGTGTACGAAGTACATGATGGCTACTTGTTATTATCGATACCCTAAAAAGACCGTATTAATTGTTGACTGTTAACTGTTAACTGTTCCCCCCGAACCCTACTCCCTTTATTACAAGTGTTTAACCCAATATGACATAACACCAGGAATAGCCGCAATTGTCACAATCGGTGGTTGGTGCGTGAAGCTACAAGTCTTATCGCTGCGTTCAAATTTTTGCGAAGCGTCACAGCAACGGCAATAATGCGGGAGGAAAATCCACACCGCATTTTGCCTCCCCTACAAGAAAATGTGCCGGTTGCGTAAGTCCTAAACACTTTAAAATACATATAATCATACATTTTTCAAACCAGTAGTATCTACCATCATGACCCAAACACTACCTACAAAAAATTATCAAAAATTACAAATTTTATCCCTGAATATACCTAACCGTTTGCTTTTAGGTCCTGGACCATCCAATGCTCATCCTGATGTACTCAAAGCAATGAATACTCCTCCAGTTGGGCATCTTGACCCCGCTTTCCTAACGCTGATGGATGAAATTCAATCATTGTTACGCTATGTATGGCAAACGGAAAACCCCTTAACTATTGCAGTTAGCGGTACTGGAAGCGCTGCAATGGAAGCGACTATTGCCAATGCTGTAGAACCTGGTGATGTAGTATTAATTGGTGTCGCTGGATACTTCGGTAATCGTTTAGTTGATATGGCTGGACGTTATGGTGCGGATGTGCGAATTATTACTAAGCCTTGGGGACAAGTATTTTCCTTAGATGAATTGCAAAGCGCGATCGCAACTCATCATCCAACTATAGTAGCCTTAGTTCATGCAGAAACTTCCACCGGCGCACGTCAACCTTTAGAAGGAGTCAGCGAACTGTGTCGTCAACATGGTAGTTTGCTATTGGTGGATTCAGTCACAAGCATGGGTGGGCTACCTTTATATTTAGATGAATGGGGAATTGATTTAGCTTATAGTTGTAGTCAAAAAGGTTTGGGTTGTCCTCCAGGTGCTTCACCTTTTACGATGAATAACCGTGCAATGGAAAAATTGCTTTCTCGTCAAACCAAAGTGGCAAACTGGTACTTGGACATGAACCTGTTAAGCAAATATTGGGGTAAAGAACGCACATATCATCATACAGCACCAATCAATTTATATTATGCTTTGCGAGAATCCTTACGTTTAATTGCAGAAGAAGGCATAGAAAATAGTTGGCAAAGACATCAAAAAAATGCAGAATATCTGTGGCAAGGTTTAGAAGATTTAGGAATGACTTTACACGTTGAGGAACAGTACAGATTACCAACTCTAACAACAGTTCGGATTCCCGAAGGTATTGATGGTAAAGCCGTCGCACGAGAATTACTATTAGAAGATAATATCGAAATTGGAGGTGGACTTGGTGAATTAGGCGGCAAAGTTTGGCGTATCGGATTAATGGGTTATAATAGCCGTAAAGAAAATGTAGATCAACTTTTAGAAGTATTAGGGAAGAAGGTTAAAGGTTAAAGGTTAAAGGTTAAAGGTTAAAGGTTAAAAGTGAGGAGTTAGGAGTTAGGAGTAAGAATTAAGAATTAAGAATTAAGAATTTATTAGTTATTACTTATTACTTATTACTTAACATCCCCCCATCTCCCCATCTCCCCATCCCCCCATCTCCCTATCCCCTTGTCCCCCCATGTAGAAGAACCCCCCACTTAAAGTACGGTTTAACTGACTGCATTACGATTTAAAACCTGTTACATTTATTAATGTAAGTTGAAGTAATACCACACGCAGATTATCGTGAACAATATAGACCAGCGTAATAACCCAGAATTTTTTGACAATCCAACTAAAGGCACTAACTCGTTTTTGCAGTACATTAAATCTTTGAGTCCGGAAATGGTGACTCAACTTTCTAAACCTGGTTCTTCAGAAGTTTTGGAAGCGATTGAACGTACTATTTCTAGTATGTTAGGTGGTTTACCTTCCGATGATTTTAACGTCACGATCGCAACTAATCGCGAAAATTTAGGAAAGCTTCTAGCTTCAGCAATGCTAAATGGTTATCTGTTACGTAACGTGGAACAGCGTATGGGGTTTGAAAAATCCTTACAATCGTTAGAAGCTGATTTTCGGGATAATGACTAAAGCAATTAATCTAGTTGATCAAATTAGCCTCAGTCCCCTGACTGGGGTTTTTTATTGCTGTATTTTCAGAAAAATGGCTGTTGGGCATTGTAGATAAACTAGTTTACCCGGTTATCATTCATATTATTCATATTATTATGTATAAGCGACTTCTATTGATATTCAGCTTGATTTTAGGTGGTATTGGGATTGCTGCATTTTTCGCTTGGCACCAAGTAATGCAGTTGCCTGCTTGGTATACTAATTCATCTACACATGAAAATGCAATTTCTGCTAATCAACAAATCAAAAAGCCTCTACAATCTGAAGAAGTATTACGTAAAGTTTCACAAAATTTGACCACAAAAACTACAGGAGAAGTACATCTTGATGCTTCCGAAATTAATTCATTAATTGCTACCTCTCTTACAAAAAATAATCAGCATAGTAAATATATAACAGCAATTAAAGCTACAAATACTCAAATTCAAGACGGTAAAATCTCTGTGGGTGCTGTGATTGAAACTTCATCTATTCCGGTACAAGAATTGTCTGCACGGAAAACAAAAATTATTCAAATGCTAGAAAATTTACCGGGAAAACAAAAACATCTTTATATTGGAATTGAAGGAAAACCCACTATTCATAACCAAGAAGTTAGTTTTGACGACACAACTCGTGTTTCTCTGGGTAATTTTAGCTTTCCCATCGCTGAAGTTTCGCAAAATATCGGTCTATCTCAAGACAGTTTCAATCAACTTGTTTCTCAAGAACTTAAAAAATTACCAATTCAATTGGAAAGTATAACTATTCAAGACGAACGTATTATAATTCGCGGTTCTAAAAATAATCGTGAATAGGCAATAGTTATTTTTTCCAAGGTAATTTAGTACCCATTTCTGTGAGTGCTGAGAACACTAAATATAAAATTAGCAAAGAAACGCTGATCAAAAAAATAACTAACTCTTGATCCATTTTTTTATTCCCTAATTAATTTTTATGTCACATAATATCAAGTCCGGTTAATTGCTTACTATATGACGATTACGCATTTATCCAAAACCCATTACCAGCCCTCACAGAGAGTAGGAGTGTTTAACCGGACATGATATAACTTGCTTCATTGTGCGATCGCCCTTCAAGGGCGCGTGCCGATCGCCATTGGGAAAACTGTGGCAATAAACACGCATTATCTCAGAGTATTTACTAGATTTGTGCTTTTGATAATACTCCCGACATCATAGAAAATAATGCTTCAATTCTATTATCTCTAGCTGCTTTTAAAGCTTCATTTTTTGATAAAAATCCTCAACTGTGTAATTAACTAGTCAAATAATGTAGTATCTAATACTTTTAAGCAAAACAAGTTGTAAAAGACCAACAAAACCCTCTGTTAAAAACGGTAAAAATTTGTTAAGAATGGTGAAAGGAACTTCAACGGGAGTAAACAAATATTATGGAAAGTAAAGCTGCAACTAAACCACCACATCAAGTAGTGATTATTGGTGGGGGTTTTGGGGGACTTTATACAGCAAAAGCACTGAACAGTAAAGATATAAATGTTACTTTAATAGACAAAAGAAATTTTCACTTATTCCAACCACTTTTATATCAAGTGGCTACTGGTACTTTATCACCGGCTGATATTTCATCACCATTGCGTTCGATACTAAGTAAGAGTAAAAATACAAAAGTATTGTTGGGAGAGGTTACGGATATTGATCCACAGACGCAAAATGTGGTGATGAGGGGTGAGAAAATCCCTTATGATAGTTTAGTTATTGCTACAGGTGCGAAGCATTCCTATTTTGGTAAAGATGAGTGGGAGGAATTCGCACCCGGTTTAAAAACTGTGGAAGATGCCATCGAAATGCGTCGGCGTATATTTACAGCATTTGAAGCAGCCGAGCAAGAGACAGACGAAGATAAACGTCGTGCTTTACTGACATTTGTAATAGTTGGTGGTGGCCCAACTGGGGTTGAATTAGCTGGTGCGATCGCCGAGTTGGCTTATAGTATTCTTAAGGAAGATTTTCGTAATATTGACACGGACGAAACCCAAGTGTTGCTTTTGGAAGGTTTGGATCGAGTTTTACCACCATTTGCACCAGAATTATCAGTTAAAGCTCAAGAATCTTTAGAAAATTTGGGTGTTACTGTAATTACGAAAACTTTGGTAACGGGTATTGAAGGAGATATAGTTACCATTAAGCAAGGTGACGAAATCAAACAATTTGCAGCGAAAACGGTATTATGGGCAGCAGGTGTAAAAGCTTCACCTTTAGGTAAATTAATCGCAGAAAAAACTGGTGTAGAATGCGATCGAGCAGGAAGAGTTATTGTTGAACCAGATTTAAGTTTGAAAGGATATCCGAATATATATGTAATCGGTGATTTAGCACATTTTGCTCATCAGACAGGTAAACCATTACCCGGTGTTGCACCTGTGGCAATGCAAGAAGGGGAATATGTAGCAAAATCGATCAAACAGCAGATAAAAGGCAATACAATATCGCCATTTAATTATATTGACAAAGGTAGTTTAGCAGTAATTGGACAACATTCTGCGGTTGTTGATTTAGGTTTTATAAAACTTACAGGTTTTATCGCTTGGTTATTTTGGTTATTAGTTCACATTTATTATTTAGTTGAATTTGACAACAAACTTGTAGTCATGATTCAGTGGGTTTGGAATTATTTTACTCGCAATCGTGGTGCGAGATTAATTACAGGAAAAGATTTAACAGCACCAGTTGAAATTAATAGTCAGGGAGATTATTATCCATCGGTGAATGATAAGAAAACTGTGAATGCTTGATAGTTGATAGTTGATAGGTGATAGTTGATAGGTGATAGGTGATAGTTGATAAGTGATAGTAATTAAGCTGAAAAACGTTTAATTTGTATATTCAAATTTTATTCAAGTTTTGTAGTGCGGGCATCCTGCCCGCTAGAAAAATATAAATTAAATGCGCGATAGCTTATTAGAAAAACCAACCACCAACCACCATCCACCAACCACCATCCACCATCCACTATCCACTATCCACCAACCACTATCCACCAACCACCAACCACCAACCACCAACCACCAACAACTATCCACTATCCACCAACTACTTGAATGGTAAAGTTACAATCACAGTAGTACCAACACCTTCTTTACTAATCAAGTTGATTTCTCCTTGATGCAATTGTACATATTGTTCAACAATTGATAATCCTAAACCATGTCCGGGTATTTTACCGACATTGCTACCTCTTTGAAAAGAAGTAAATAGGTTTTCTTGTTCTATTTGGGGAATACCAATACCTTCATCTTGAATACGGAAAATAGCTTCTTGTTGTAAGCAAAATAAATCAAAGCGTATTTCTCCGCCTTGAGGAGAATATTTAATCGCATTGGATAACAGATTAGTTAGGATATGTCGGAGTAGTTTTTCATCTAAACAAGGTAGTTTGATAGTTTCTTCTTGCTGAATATAACATCCTTGAACTTTAAAAATAATTTGATGCTTTTCGGTTGCTATTAGTTTCAATTCTGCTACTAAATTTTCGCAAAATTTTACTAAATCTAAAGGTAAGGGATTAAACTTAGTTTGATGAACTTCTGCTTGCCCAACTAATAGAACATCATTTAATAATTGATTGAGATGTTTGACAGAATTTTGTATATGGTATATATATTCGTCTTTTTTATTTTCTGTTAGTTGCTGGTTTTGATTTGCGAGTAATTCAGTTGAATTTAAAATTGTGGTTAATGGATTACGAAACTCGTGACTTACCATTGAAACAAAGCGAGATTTAAGTTCTCTCATTTCCTTCTCTTTTTCTAATGCATCCCGCATCACGGTTTCATTTTGATGTTTATTTAAAGCTATCTCAATGGTAGTAATTAATTGAGTTTCTTCAAATGGTTTGACTACATAACCAAAAGGTTTAGTTGCCTTAGCTTTTTTAATAGTACTTTCATCGGAGTGAGCAGTGAGAAATACAACTGGAATATTAAAACTATTTATAATTACTTCCGCAGTTTCAATTCCATTCATATCACCTTTAAGCATCATATCCATTAATACTAAATCTGGTTGCAATTGTTCTATCTGAGAAATTACGTTCTCTCCATATGCAAGAATTTCAGGTACGATATAACCGGAATTTTCTAAACAATGTTTGATATCACAAGCAATGATTCTTTCGTCTTCCACAACCAATATTTTCTCTTTCATTTGTATTTTATCCATCTTTATTTTCGGTAAATGTAATTCTAAATGAAGTACCAAATTTGCAATTATATACTATTGTTCCTTCCAATTGCTCTACCAAATTCCAGACTAATTCTAAACCTAGAGATTGTTTTTTTAATGAATCGATACTTTCTTGTACTCCTATACCATTATCACTAACCGATAAGGAATATTTATTTTCTTGTAAAGCAATAAATTCTACATATATTTCTCCTTCATCACTATTTTTAAAAGCGTGTTTAATTGAATTAGAAATAAGTTCGTTGATAATTAAAGCACAAGGAATAGCTGTATCAATTTTTAAAAATCCTTTTTCGATGTTAGTATTTATTTTAATCTTATTATGTATAGCATAAAAACTAATTAAATTATTTGTTAACTTGCGAATATATTCCGAAAATTCTATTTCTGCTAAATTGTTAACTTGGTACAAATTTTCGTGAATTAATGCCATTGCACGGATGCGATTCTGACTATCTTGGAAAACTTCTAAAGCTTGTTTATCTTTAATATATCCAGACTGTAAACGTAGTAAACTCGAAATTATTTGTAAATTGTTTTTAACACGATGGTGGATTTCTTTCAGTAATACTTCTTTTTCTTTTAGAGAAGTTTTAAGTTTATTTTCTATCTGTTTACGAGCCGTAATATCTGTACTCGAACCAGCCATAAAAGTTGGTATTCCATTTTCGTCTCGAAGGACTTTACCACGAGTTAAAAAGTCTAAAATATCTCCGTTTTTGTGCAACATTCGATGTTCGATTTCGTATTTAGGAATTAACTCTTCTAAATAAGCATTAATTTCAGCTTTTACTAAACCGACATCGCTAGAATGCACAAATTCTAACCAGCTAGTAAACTGATTAGCTATTTCTTCATCTTGATAACCAAGCATCGCTTTTAAGTTAGAATCAATATAAACTTTATTCGTTTGAATATCCCATTCCCAAACCCCTACTTTCCCCGCATTTATAGCTCTTGCATATCTTTCTTCACGTACTTTTAAAGTTTCTTCTATTCCCTTGCGTCCTAAAATATTTCCTAATATTTTTGCTACAATTTTGAGTAAAATAATACTGTCTTCTGTCCATAGGATTGTATTGAAGGATTCAAAACCTAAAAAACCAATCAAATTACCGCTACAATCAATTGGTAAAATAATTAAAGATTTAATATCTGGGATTTTAAAAACCTGTTCTTTAACTGGTTCTTGTAATTGTAAGTTCTCTATATCTATCAACTGCAATATTTCACCAGAGCGCAGTTTTTCTATAAATAAATTCAAATCTTCGACATAAATATCTTTTAATTGCTCAATACGGGATAAAAATTTTTCAGCACACCATTCATGAGTATTATCTAGCTTTTCATAATCCTCTGCTAACAAAAACACATAACTACGGTCAACATTAATAAATGTACTTATAATTTGTAAAGTTTGATTGATACCCTTATCTATTTCATTAGCATCAAGATTAATAAAATCAGTCGATATTGTAGTAATTAGCTGTTCAAAAGCAACTCGAAAATGAAGTTTTTTTTCAATCGCGATACTATCATTTATTTTATGTTGTAATCGGTTATTTGTATTTAGTAAATCATCAAACTCTTGTTTTAAATAATCGTATTTGTTAGTCTTCTCTTGTAGCTGTTTTTGAGTATTTATAAGTTCTGCTTGCAATTTTGTAGCAATGCTTTGTGGAGTAATTATTTCTATTAATTCTCCTGTTTTATTTATAATTGGTAAATATGTAATATCATATTCGCGCATCATCAATAACGCTTGTTGATAATCATAATCGGATTCTAAAGTAATTGCGGGCTTCATTACTTCCAGAACTTTAACTTTTTCTAAATTTCTTTTAGAATTAATTAAATACATTAAATCCAAAAGCTTCAAAGTACCCAACAATTGCAAGTTGTGTATAACAAATAATTGCTGTGGTACTTTATCTTCTTTTTTAAGTTCTTCTATTAAATCAATAATTTCTATCAAACTAGTTTCGGGAGAAACCACGAGCTTAAACTCTTGAATAGTATCAGCGACTAAAAACATAGCGACAATTTTATTAAAGCTACATTAGTGCTGTAGCAAATCTTTTTATATATTAATTCTTCTTCTATTTATTTTTTCTAGTTAATATATTTTTCATGCAAAAACTACATAAATATCATTGAGATAGCAATAATACTTAATATATTTGATTGTCGGAAATTTTTATGGTTGTAATAAATTCTTATATACAGACTAGGAATTAAAAATTTGGAACACCTGAATCTATGTAGTTATGTTTGCAAAAATGTCGATGGAAACACCACCGCTGAACGATATGAATTTTAAAGATATTCTTCCGAATGATAATTAACATTACTACCCCGATAAATTAACTAACAAAACCATTTACAGATGCTATGAGAGATAAATATATACTGTCTCCAGTTGCTAGCTTAAGTTAAAAATAAGACTATCGCATCGTGGTTAATACTTATTTACGACCCGAAAAAAAACAGTTTTGAGAAGTCGGGTTTTTGATCACTCTTATCTGGTGGTACAGATATTTCCCTTAAAATCCGACTTCTTTCATTTGTTGTTCAACATAAGGGTTAGCTGAATAGGGCGCGTTGGGAGTAGTATTAAATAATTACAAAAATATACTAATGAAGCCGATGTCTAGCGAACAGGGTACGCTGAACGTCTACCATTCTACTCTCGCATCTATCGTTGGAGAAGAAAATCTCATTTACGATCGCGCTGTATTACCGGGAATTGTCCCCGGTTGCGTCGTTTATCCCCAAACTCAATCACAACTAGCTCAAGTCATTTGCCAAGCTTATCGCAACAAATGGCGCGTTTTACCTTGCGGTAACGGTAGTAAACTTAAGTGGGGTGGTTTAATCGAAAATATTGATATTGTTGTTAGTACCAAAAGTCTAAATAAAATTATCAATCACGCCGTAGGAGATTTGACTCTTACTGTGGAAGCTGGGGTACAATTTGCCGATATTAAAGCACTTTTAGCCAAAAACAACCAAATTCTTGCTCTTAATCCCACATCACCACAATTAGCAACCGTTGGAGGTATCATCGCTACTGCTGATACTGGTTCCCTAAGACAGCGTTATGGTAGTGTCCGTGACCAATTATTAGGTGTAACCTTCATCCGTGCTGATGGTCAAATTGCTAAAGCTGGAGGGAGAGTTGTCAAAAATGTTGCCGGTTATGACTTGATGAAATTATTTACTGGCTCTTACGGAACTTTAAGTATTATTACTGAAGCTACATTTAGATTGTATCCCATGCAATCAGCTTCGGGAACTGCCGTATTGACGGGTAGTAAAGAAGCCGTATCTCAAGCAGCCGGTATCCTTCGTGGTTCTGCTTTAACCCCCATTCAAGCCGATTTACTTTCTTCTCAATTAGTATCATGTTTGGGATTGGGTAAAGGATTAGGGCTTATTGCCTGCTTCGAGAGTATTCCCGAAAGCGTCAAAGAACAATTAAACCAAGTTTTACAAATAGGGCAAAAATTAGGATTAACAACTGCGGTGTATTCGGAAGCGGAAGAACAAAGCTTATGGCAAACATTACCAGAAAAAATACATTTACCTGACTCAGAAACGGCAATTACTTGCAAAATAGGAGTATTACCAAATAAAGCTGTGGAAGTTGTAAATCAAGTCGATTTAGGTTTGATTCACATGGCTAGCGGTTTAGGAATATTGCGATTTGAACAGGAAAGTAAGGTATTAAAAATGCGACAATTATGTGAACAGAATAGTGGATTTCTCACAATTTTATCCGCACCATTAGAAGTTAAACAAAAGTTAGATATTTGGGGTTATAACGGTAATGCATTAGAATTAATGCGAGAAATTAAAACACAATTTGATAGTGAGAATATTTTAAGCCCCGGACGATTTGTTGCAGGGATTTGAAGAATAGTTAGGAGTTAGGAGTTTTCAACCTTAAACCTTTAACCTTTGACCTTTAACCTTTGACCTTTGACCTTTAACCTTTGACCTTAAACCTTAAACCTTTGACCTTTAACCTTTATTATGCAAATTTCCGAAAATAACGATAATCATATCAAAGGTTTTGATGATAATCATCCACCGGAACCGAAATTAATTGATACTTGTGTCCATTGTGGGTTTTGTCTTTCTACTTGTCCAAGTTACAGAGTAATCGGCAAAGAAATGGATTCTCCACGAGGAAGAATTTATTTGATGGACGCTATTAATGAAGGAGAAATAGCTTTAAATACGGCAACCACTGAACATTTTGATTCTTGCTTGGGATGTTTAGCTTGTGTGACAACTTGTCCTTCTGGGGTAGAATATGACAAGTTAATTAGCGCTACTCGTCATCAAGTTGCTCGTAATTATCCCCGCAGTGTACCTGATAAATTATTTCGACAATTGATTTTTTCACTGTTTCCTTATCCTCAAAGATTACGTTTTTTACTCGTTCCATTATTTCTTTATCAAAAATTAGGATTACCAAAATTAATTCGTGCTACTGGTTTACTTAAAAAGATATCCCCTCGTTTAGCTGCAATGGAATCTATTCTTCCAGAGGTGACTGGTAAATCTTTTCGAGATAATTATCCTACTGTAATTCCAGCCCAGGGGACAAAACGTTACCGGGTAGGGGTAATATTAGGATGTGTACAAAGATTGTTTTTCTCACCCGTAAATGAAGCCACAGTGCGAGTATTAACTGCAAATGGTTGTGAGGTGGTAATTCCGAAATCTCAAGGCTGTTGTGCAGCACTTCCTGAACATCAAGGACAAACTACACAAGCTCAAAGTTTGGCTAGACAGATGATTGATAGTTTTACAGAGATGAATGTCGATTATGTGATTATTAATGCTGCTGGTTGTGGACATACTTTGAAAGAATACGGTCATATTTTAGAAAATGACCCGGAATATCGAGATAAAGCCAATCAATTCGCTCATAAAGTTAAAGATTGTCAAGAATTTTTAGCTATGGTAGGTTTAACTGCTAAATTATCGCCTTTACAAGATGAACCTCTAACGATAGTTTATCAAGATGCCTGTCATTTGTTACACGGACAAAAAATTAGCGTACAACCCCGTCAAGTCTTACGGCAAATTCCTGGAGTCAAATTACGTGAACCTCTTGACGCTGCTTTGTGTTGCGGTAGCGCTGGGGTTTACAATATGTTGCAACCGGAAGTTGCAGAAGAATTGGGAGAGCAAAAAGCTAGAAATTTGGTGAATACGGGTGCAGATATGATTGCTTCCTCAAATCCAGGTTGTAGTTTACAGATTGCTAAGCATTTGCATCAGCAGGGTAAGGAGATATCTATTATGCATCCCATGGAGTTGTTGGATTTAGCGATTCGGGGGGTGAGTATAATTCGTAATTCGTAATTCTTAATTAATTCCCCTTGAATTTGTACACACTCAATTGATAGAGGAAGTGCGATCGCCAAATCTACCTGCGGGTGATACATAATTATTTACTTTACTTTTAAACTAGCAGAATTATGTCGCAATAGCAGGGTTAGAGAAGAGCTATGGTAGATATTTATATTCTGGATTTACTAGTTATTGGTTTACTTTTATTATTTGTAACATTAGGTTCAGGTTTAATTTCGCGATCGGCATTTTCTTACGCGATTGTCTATCTTATAGTAGGTATAATTATTGGACCTTACGGTTTTGGATTATTTCAACTGCGTCGCGATGGTATATTTAACGTTGAATTACTTAAACGAGTCACTGAATTTGTAGTAATTATTTCAGTATTTAGTTGCGGTTTAAAAATCAGTCGTCCGTTTAGATTAGCTGCTTGGGATATTACAATTAGATTAATCGCAATTTTAATGCCGATTTCAATTTTTGCAATTGCTGCTGTCGGCAAGTTTTTTTTAGGAATGGATTGGGGTGCGGCTATTCTATTAGGATCAATTTTAGCTCCAACTGACCCAGTATTAGCTTCTGCTATTCAACTCACAGATATAAATGATGATGATGAATTGCGTTTTGGTTTGACTAGTGAAGGGGGATTAAACGATGCTTTGGCTTTTCCTTTCGTTTATTTTGGTCTTTATGCAATCAAAGATGACAATTGGGGTAATTGGATTAAATCTTGGGTGGGTATTGATGTAATTTGGGCAATTGGTGCTGGTATAATTATGGGGTTTATTGCCGCTAAAGCTATTGTATGGCTCAACCAGAAAGTTGAAGAGCGTCATCCAATGGATAATTCAATGGAAGATTTTATCGCTCTTAGTACAATTTTGCTAACCTATTCTTTAACAGAAGTTGTAAATGGTTACGGATTTCTAGGAGTATTTATCGCTGGTTTAGTTACTCAGAGAAGTCATCACAATCCAGAACAACCTTTAGCACAATTAGAATTTATCGAACAAGTTGAAAAACTTCTGGAAATCGGTACAATTTTACTATTAGGAACAATATTGCTTTATCAACCAATAGTCACCTATGCTCCACAATCAACTTTAATAATATTATTTTTGTTCTTCTTAATTCGACCTATAGGAGTTTTTATTAGCACAATCGGTAAAGGTTCCGTATATCCACAACATCAAAAGTTTTATCCTCAAAAACGCTGGTTTTTCGGTTGGTTTGGTATTCGTGGAGTAGGTTCTTTATACTATCTTGCTTATGCTTTTGATAACGGTTTGAAAGGAACAATCGCCGAACAAATTGCTTGGATAACTTACACTACGATTGTGGTTTCAGTACTTGTACATGGAATTAGCTCAACTCCATTAATGAATTGGTATAATCAAAATATTGCAAGTAGACTGAAAACTAATACTTAATAAGCATTGATAAACTAATTAAATTTATCATCCATTTGCATAATTAAAAACAGAAGAAGGTAAATAAATCATCTGCTCAATCGCAGTTTCTAAATCATCGATTTGAAAAGGTTTTTCCAGATATTTATTACAACCTGCCATCAAAGCTTCATCTCGGAATATATCACCAGGCAAACTAGTAAGGGCAATCACAGGTACAAAATTGTTGTTTTTTCGCAAATATCTGGTAACATCAATACCGTCAATTTCAGGTAACATCACTTCTAACAATACTAGCATTGGCTGGTATTTTTCTATCATTTCTAAAGCAGTTTTACCATCTCTGGCAGTAATCGCGTAATAACCCAATAACCTCACGACTTGTGCAGCTAGTAATAAGTTATCAGTATCATTATCAACGATTAAAACAACTGAATTCTCAGGAAACAAAGATAAACGCTTTTTGCAATAATTGCTAAACTTCGCCAAAAACAACCTGGAAATGTAATTTGTATGCCTCTGTAGATTAGAATTTGAAAAAATCATAAGACGACACCCATCGAGTTAGTTAATGACATTAATGAGGCAACTACAAGCCGCTGAAAACCTTAATTAACACTGGCTCTATATAAAATCATATTTAAACTTATAATTAGTATTTATAATTTATATTTTTTATTTTAATACTATTTTATTTAATCTTAACAAGAATATTACATACTTTTTTCAGATTTGGAAGTGCCTCGACAATAAGATTATATTTATTTATGTCATCTTATACTTGCATGATAAAAAATTATCATGGGCAATGAATCATGGTTTTATCTTAGTATTCATTACCCATAAGCTGTCAACGACTACTCCTATCCCAGCCTAAAATTACCCATCTCTCCTTATCTCTTTCCTCTGTGTTATCTGAATCAAGCATCAGTTTTTTTAATAGTCTTCTAGTGAGAAGGGAGTAATTATACTGCAAACGGCTCAAATATAGAACCCCTCTCCAAACCTCTCCCCGGCGCGGAGAGAGGCTTTCTTATGCAGATTTGAAATACTCAGAAAGTATAACTTTTAGCCGTTTTTAGTATAAACAAAGAATTATTTTCCTGTAACAGTTTCGACGAATTCTTCAGCTTTCTCAATTAAATCCGGTGTGGGATTTGCTTCTCTATAAGCTTTGGTATTTTCTTCGTAAGTCTTTTCAGGATTTTCAGATTCCCTAATAGCTTCTTCATAAGCTTCTTGTCTTTGTTCTTCCCGATGTCCCACACCTTCACTATAATTATAAGCCCGGTCAATTTTTTCTTGTGCAGTTAATTTTGTAGTTTCTGAATTGGGGAAAGCATAACTTGCCTGTTGCACAAAACTAAATAATGTTGATACAACCATTAAAAGCATTAAGCTGAAAACAAAACTGCGGCGCAATATTTGTTTAAAAGATGATAAAATTCTTTGCATATAAGTCGCTCCGATTTTGAATGCCTATCTTGACAATATTTAGTTAGAAAATAATTTTTTACGATATCTAATCTAACTAAACTACCAACTAATAAAGTATCCTACTTTTGTTAATTGAAGAGTTCCTTCTATCAAAAGATGCATAAATAAATAAACTTAAGAATGAATTTTATAACCATACTTGATTAATATTGAGTCCTCTACTTTGCATCATTTCTTCAAACAAATCAGTTGATAATACTTCTTCAACCGGATAAACTCCTGACTTTTTGAATTTACCTTCGAGTAATAATTGAACGATACTACCCGTACCATAACCAGCTGCTATTGCCGTATTTTCATGGGCTAAAGTCGAACAATAAACTGCTGTTTTACCATCTTTTATTCCCGTAACTTCCGAACGAATTGCCACACCAATTCCACTAAAATTATTAGTAACATCCGTCATCGAGTGACTCACATGAGCCAAAAATTCTATCCCATTACGATTTTGAATCCATGATTTAGGAAATATATTCGCTGTTATCCAAGTTAAATGATTATAAAAATCAGGAACAGAACCAAATTTAGTAATTACACTTTCAACCGTGGGAAAAGCTTTAGGTAAAGTGAATGTTTCTGGCATATCAAACCAATAAACCCCAGTTTTTCCGTAAGGTTGGGGAAAGGTAATAGGTTCTCTTTGAGTGTAGGGTTTAACTGTTTCCCATTTACCATTTATCCATGCTTCAAAAGGATTTCTCAACCCTAAAAATGTAGTCCGCATCATCGTCACACCAGCACCACCAGAACCAGCTACAACATAACTTAAATGTATCTTTTCTGGTCGATCAAATTGTTCAACGCACTGACGTACCATACTATTAGAAATACCAGGGAAAATACCTGTATTAATTACCGCTGTTATACCTTTTTCAGCCGCTTGTTCATGAAGCGTTAGTACTTTACTAGTATAAGAACGATGGTCGCTAACATCTACATAGTTAACACCTTGTTCAATGCAAATTCGCAAAACTTCAGTATCTCGATAGTGGAAAGGTCCTGCACAATGAACGACAATATCGGCATTAGAAATTACCTCATATAGTTTTTCAGTTTCTGCTAAATCTAAGGCGAGGTGTTCTAAAGAGTAGTCGTGCCGTAATTGTATAGCTGTGCGTCCGGTAACGGTAATATTCGCTTGTGTATGTTTGGCGATATCTTGGGCAACACTACTACCTATACGTCCCCTTCCTCCTAAAATTAAAACTCGTTGTGTCATATTGCTGCATTAGCTACGCTGTATCTATAGCATCAGTTTTGTATATGCTTTGTCATCTGTAATCGGGATGAAATTATTTAATCAATAGGAGGACGTTATCTTCTTTTAAAAACTATTGCGATCGCCTAGTGTAAGCGAAGCTATCGCAACAAGCTTGTACTAGGCGAATCGCCATTGTTGGGGATGAATTTACCGTATTTGTCAACATAATTCGTAATTGATACCCCCTCTCAGTTAACAATTGACTTGCCCGGTGATAACTGATAACTGGTAACTGATTTTAGTTACCCCCACTCTCTTGTTTATCAGGTGAGGGTAAACAGATTACTTACCTTTAAATAAAGATTCAAAGGTAGACACAATTGATTCTCTTGCATCCTTTAAACTCTGCTGCATCGGTTGCTTTTTCTGTAAAAAGACCCTAGCACAATTACGTCCCGGCATTCCAGATATTGAACCACCAGGATGAGTTCCCGCACCTGTTAAATACAAATTATCAATTGGTGTTTTATAATTAGCGATTTCAGGCAAGGGACGGAAGAAAACCATCTGCTCTAATGTCATATCAATATGATAGTAATTCCCTTTATAAGCACCTAATCTTTCACCTAATTCCGCAGGACTTTCTACAGCACGAGCAATAGTTGCACTTTTTACGTTTGGTGCGTAATCTGCTAATTTATCTACAACTCTATCTGCTACTTTGTTTTTCAATTCATCAGTCCATCCAGTACCATTTAAACCAGTGCCTTCGGCATCTTTTATTTGATAAGGAGCAAAAAATTCAATCCACACAGTGTGCTTTCCTGGAGGTGCTAAACTGGGGTCAAGAAAACTGGGCATTACCACATACATTGAAGGGTCAGCATCAGGAATTTGTCCTAAAGTACACAAACTATGAGCTTGCTCTACATGAGCCACAGAATCGGCAATCAAAATCGAACCAACTAAATATTCATCTTTGTGTTCGTGATGTTCAAAATGTAGCGGTTCGTTTAATGCTAAGTCAATTTTGAGGATGGTTTCGTTATTATTAACAATACGACGCTCTAACCTTTCATGTAAATCTGGGTCGGCTGCATCTGCATCGCTTTTATCTATCATTTGTAAGAATAATCTTTTCGCGTCAATATTAGAAATTACTCCTTCCTTAGCCCGATATTCTTTACCACCTGCTACCCGAACACCTACAGCTTTCCCATCATCAATTAACACTTTTTCTACTTGCTGGTCAGTTAAAATCACACCACCTTTACTTCTAACTAAATTCACCAAAGCTTGGGTTAATGCACCAGTACCACCACGAGGTCTAGCCATTCCCGGATTGTGACGCATCGCCATCATTATCGCCCCAATTGCCAGAGTTTTTTGGGAAGGTGGCGCACCCAATTCAGCACAAAGTCTCGCTAAAGGTGCTTTGAGAAATTCCGAATCAAACCATTCGTTGAGAATATCCTCACCACTGGTTAACATATTACGTATAAAGTCCAGAGTTTTGGCAGGCGAACCTATAACTGAAAATAAATCTTTTATCTTCGTAATATCGTAGTTACCAGCAATATCTAAAATTGATTTTGGTGGTGCATTAAACATCGGAATCATTGCACCCAAAGCCCTCTGCCAGTATTCTGTAAATTCCTTGTATTTGACAGCATCTCGTTGAGAATAACGAGCAATTTCGGCACAGGTTTTATCTAAAGACTTATGTCCTAAGAAATATTTTCCATCTGGATGGGGACAAAAAACAACTGGGTCGCAATATAAATATTCCAACCCATATTTTTCTAATTCTAACTCTTCAACTACTGGTCCGAGGTGGATAAATTCATGGTCGATCGCACACAAGTTAAACTTAAATCCTGGTGCTTCTTTTGGTAATATCTCTTCTGTAGTCGCTGCACCACCAGGTACAGAACGCTTTTCTAATAATACGACGCTATAGCCAGCTTTTAATAAATAAGCAGCGCAAACTAATCCGTTGTGTCCCGCACCGATAATTACAACATCGTACTGTTGCATGATTAATAGTTCTAGATTCTAGATGTGGAATATATTGATTAGATTATATTAGTAAAATAGTCAAAAATATACATCCTACTTCAGTTATATAACTGCCTATTTCAAATTACTACTTTATGGGTATATTATCGGGTATTTTTTGAAGATCAGTTTGTGTCTGCAACATTATACTACCTTGTTGCACTTCTAGACAGGTAATACGTAATACTGCATCTTTTAATTCAAAATCAGGTGATTTCCGCAGTTGATTTATTTTATCTATCAATCCATTCATTACTTCTAAATCAATTCCGTCTGGAGTATGACATTTAAAAGTATCAAGGATAATTGGTTTTTCTAAAGATACTAACCTCACGTCAGCTTTCAATTTTAAAGGTTTATTTTCTAAACCTGAATCTAATCTTATTTCTCCTTCAATTTCTATTTTATTATCTCCTGGTAAACAAATTTGGAGATTTTGCGGATACATACTCAAAATTAATGTTTCAGTCTCAAATGTTAAAAAATTTTGCAATAAGTTGCGAACTAAATCTAATTTTAAAGCTTGATTGATATCAGCTTCTTTGATTATAATTGTCGCTTCTGCATTTACTGGATGTTCTAATTCAATTTGACCAAACAAAACTTTGAAAGGATTGATATCAATCTCGTCAGTTTGTAATTTTATTTCAGAAAGACGAATATCTTGTAATTTTAATCCTTTGGCTTCAAATGAAATGCCCTCCGCGTGTCCTTGAATTGCTTGTAGTAAATCTGTTTGTACATCTATATTTAATTCACTCATTTATCATTTATCCACTAATCTCATGCTTTTTACTCTAAACCCTTATCTCAAAAAATAAATCTATATTAAGAAATAGGTAACAAGGATTAACTTCAACTTAACCGTTATTTGATTGACAATTATTTTTCAAAAAGCAGCAAGTTTAAAACGCTTTAGTTCAATTAATCAACAAATAGGTCCAAACAGATTATATCCAGATTTTTATTTTAACTTAAAAAGTAACCTATATCACGTCCCAAAAACAACCTATTTTCGTCAGTTAAATGACAATATTTGCATTATTAATGAGATTTTTATCAATTAAAACTATTTTTGTGATTCTAATAACTACGCACTGAGAAAAAACTTGTGTTTACGTGTAGATTTGTTGCTTTTTTGTGATTTTTAAGTATTATAGAATACTCAAAACAGGTAATCAGTATTTTAACTGAGAATAAATCGAGATTATATTAATCTAGAAAGCAATCATAAAGAGGCTGTAAAACTTTTATTTTTCGTGGGGGGTGAGAAGTCGGGTTTTTACGACGATTGTCTGGTGTTATGGGTATTTATTCAAAAAACCCGACTTCTGTGATTTTTTGATGTATTTTTGAGATTTTTAAGTATTTAATATTACTGGAAAAACCATAAATCCGTATTTTTATTGAGAAAAACCTGGTGTTATACAAATTTGTTTTGTCAAAAATATAGCAACTATTTTTTTAAGTATAGAAGATAGTTTATTTTGACATAAATAGCCCTGATTTTTTAACTCTTCTCGCGGAATTCTCCATCCGTCTAAGTCGGTTGGCGTTGAAAATTGTAATTAGGGCATAAAGTCGGCAGTCGGCAGTCGGCAGTGGGAATAAGGGTTTAAGGGTAGTTTACCTAACAGTTATTTCATAAGCACTGCTGGTAACGTTTGCAGTGACGTAATCAAAAAATATATTGAAGACCCGCACCACGGGTAAACTAAAAAAACACGGCGAATAAATTCGCTCGTGTCGCTTCCCTCCCAAGTCGTGCATACGTTGGGCTTCCCGCTTACCGCGTGTTTTCTTGTGAGGGAGATTATTTTTTCTATTATAGAAAAGGTAGAAAGTTGAAAAGAGGTTATAGGTCAAAGGTTATAGGTCATAGATTGGTAATTAACAGATGTCAACTGTCAACTAACCCCATCCCAATTTCCCATATTATTATATGATTACCCCGCGTCAACAAGCTTTAATCGCCCTGCGAGATGTCCATAAGGGGGCTTATGCTGATGTAGCATTGGATCGAGTGCTGCGAAAAGCTGATTTAGCGGATAACGATCGCCGTTTGGTCACGGAATTAGTTTATGGTAGTGTGAGAAGACAGCGAACTCTGGATGCAATTATTGACCAATTAGCCCAAAAAAAGTCCCATCAACAACCTTTATTGCTCCGCACCATTTTACATTTAGGTTTATATCAACTGCAATTTCAAAAACGAATTCCTCCTAGTGCTGCTGTTAATACTACTGTTGAGCTAGCTAAAGATAATGGTTTTTCAGGTCTTTCTGGTTTTGTTAATGGTTTGTTACGACAGTATATTCGACTTGGGCAAGAGAGGGAAGAAGATTTGATGATTCCGCTGAAGTTACCAGAAAATCCTGTGAAAAGATTGGGGATTTTACATAGTTTTCCCGACTGGATTGTCAGTTTATGGTTAGAACAATTTGGTTTTGCACAAACAGAAAAATTATGTGAATGGATGAACCAAACACCAAGTATTGATTTACGAGTCAACCAACTTCGTTCTTGTTGTGAGGAAGTTGAAACAGCTTTACAAAATCAAGGTGTTCTATCTGAACGCATTCCTAATTTACCACACGCTTTACGATTGCGAAGTCATCCTGGCTCGATTCAAAATTTACCTGGTTTCAATCAAGGATGGTGGACTATACAGGATAGCAGCGCTCAATTAGTGAGTTATTTACTTAATCCACAACAAGGTGAAGTTATAATTGATGCTTGTGCGGCTCCAGGAAGTAAAACAACCCACATCGCTGAATTGACAAAAGATACAGGCGAAATTTGGGCTTGCGATCGCACTGATTCGCGTCTGCGTAAGCTGCAACAAAATACTCAACGTCTCAATTTAAATTCAATTCAAATTTGCATTGGTGATAGTCGCAATTTCACTCAATTTGAAAATACTGCGGATAAGGTATTACTTGATGTTCCTTGTTCGGGTTTGGGAACTCTCCACCGTCACGCTGATGCACGTTTCCGACAAACTCAGCAAAGTGTAGCGGAACTTTCTACACTTCAGAAAGAACTATTGTTACATACTTCAACTTTTCTCAAGGATAATGGCTCTTTAGTTTATTCTACCTGTACACTCCATCCAGCCGAAAATGAAGGCGTTATTAAGTGGTTTTTAGAGTCCCATCCTAGTTGGGAAATTGAAGCCCCCGATATTAATTCACCAATCCATGATTATTCTACTTCCGAAGGTTGGATTAAAGTATTACCCCATAAACACAACATGGATGGGTTTTTTATGGTGCGTTTAAGAAAAAAGCACAATTAAAATTGTAAAATTTCGTTAATGGGAAAATTAAAAGGAGGTGACTATGATTCGCAATCCTGATGTCAAACAATTGTTAAAAATCTTAATTGCAGCAGCTTGGATTGATGGTAAAATTCAACCCGAAGAAAGGCAATATCTTCTACAAATAGCTAAAGAAAAAGATATCGTTACAGACCCAGAAATTAAACCCTGGTTATATGAATTAGTCCCTGTAAAACCAGCGGAGTGCTATGAATGGGTTAAAGAATATTTAGGGGATTCTCCCAGTGTTGAAGATTGTCAAAATTTAATTCAAGATATCAGTGGTTTGATTTACAGTGATGGTGAAGTAGCGGTTGAAGAAGCCAAGTTATTAGCCAAGTTACAACAATTATCTGATGAGAGCGAATCAAATCAACGGCATTTAAATCTTATTCTTAAACAAATTCAAAAACTGTATCGTCGTTGGGTTGAAGTACAAAGCTAAGAAATAGTTAGGAGTTGTAGAGACGTAGCATCGCTACGTCTGTCCTCATCGTCTTCCTATCCTGTATTTCATTCATAGTATAACCACTAATATATAAAGCAATAATTATTGCTTTGATAAAGAATTCACGATACCTCTGGAAAGTCAGAAAGTGTCAGTGTTAGGCTGCAATCAGTTTAATAATCACTTGCATAAAATTTTTCATAAATCGTGAGTATGTTTTCAATTTTTCAAAAACCATATCAAAAAGCAGTTTTGTTTAGTGTTGCTACTGTAGCCGGTTTCGCAGCAACTGGAACAATTATGATCAATCCGGTACAAGCTGCAACTATGTCTTATAAATCGGAATTTAACCTCACTTCAAATAGTTTAGATAGTGAAGTTGCAACCGGAAATTTTTCTTTCACCAAAACTGAACTCGCATCTGGTAAATTCAGTTACAAACTCATATCTTTCGATGCATCCTTTGGAGCTTTTGGCATTAATAAAAGTTTGAGCTTGAACGATATAAAAGCAAATCCAACACCATTTACCGCACTCAACCAGGCTTTTGTACCGGATAAATATCAAAACATTTTACCAAGTGTCTTAACAGGAGCAGATTCTAATTATGTCGGAGATGGTGATTTTCCACCAGATGACTTTACCTATCAATTTACCGGAGAAGAGTTTAAAGATATTCAGAATCAATTGACTCCATTTGTATCTGCCTTTATGCCGTCTATTGACACTCAACAATCAACAGCTTTACTAAATTTAGCTTTCGGTAAAGGTGGAAAAGTCAGCTTTACAACTACACAAGTTTCCGAACCGACATTTGTTCAAACATCAGTTCCAGAACCAACTACAATATTTGGCATTGGGGTTGTGGGAGTTGGATTAATAGCCACCCGTCGCAAAAATAGATATAATTCCACAATCAGAAGTCGGGTTTTTTAAAATAACGTGAATTCGACAACTTTTACAGAAGTCGGGTTTTGATAACGATTGTTTGTTACCAATGAAATTTATCCTAAAAACCCGACTTCTAACCCCACGAAAAGTTGAAATAAAAACCGAACTTCTCACCCCACCCAAGCTATTACTCTCTTGCCGGCACAAGATTACTGATTTAAAAGCCTTACTAGGCGCAGAGTAAGCGCTGGGGAAGAGGTAAAAAGAGATACTGGAAAGTGTTGTAGGTAATCTTAAAGCGGTTCGGGGGAGTAAATTTTTAACTCCTAACTCCTAATTCCTAACTCCTAACTCCTAACTATTCCGATGAACCTGGTTTGAGTCTCTCGCGCCAAGAAGGTGATGAACCCGATGACGAACTAGGAGCAGATTGTCTTTTAGGAGCAGGTGCGGAAGGCTGCTTAGATTTCGGAGGTGATGAAAAACGCCGTCTCTGGGGAGATGATGAGGAACGGTTTCTAGGAGAAGAATTTGGTTGGGTACTTCTTCTGCGTCGTTGGCTGCGAGATGAACTAGAAGATGAACCCGAAGATGAATTAGAATTTACCCTGCGACGACGGCGTGTGGGAGTAGTTGATTGCTCGTGGGTTTGAGAAGTACTTCTTCTGCGACGAATTCTTCTACTCCTGGTTGGAGTATTGTGATTAGTTTCGGAATTAGTAGTAGTAGTATTAGTAGTAGTAGTAGTAGTTCTTCTGGTAGTATTTCTGCGCCGTGAATAACTTCTGCTGGTTGTATTTTCAGAATCTTCGTTGGTGGAGTCGTCTTGTTTTTTCGGAACCACCTTATTGACCAATCTTCTAGGTTTAATTGGCTGTGCTTTGATACTACCTTTCCTTCCGGTTAACTTGGGTCGTTCAGGAAACTTCTCAACGGGCATTCCATCAGTAGCTTCCTTCATAAATTGTCGCCAAGTGTAAGCAGCGGTGGTAC
The DNA here is from genome assembly GCA_035285725.1 of Nostocales cyanobacterium 94392. Lineage (GTDB taxonomy): Bacteria > Cyanobacteriota > Cyanobacteriia > Cyanobacteriales > Nostocaceae > Rivularia. The sequence continues at coordinate 32,557 of JAYKJL010000097.1, forward strand.
TGTCGCCGTAGGTAGGTTGATTGTTGTCGTTACCCAACCATACACCTGTTACTAACTGAGGAATAAAGCCGATAAACCATAAGTCCCTAGCTTCATCGGTGGTGCCAGTTTTACCTGCTACTGGACGACCAATTTGGGCGCGGGTAGCTGTTCCGGATGTGACTACGTTTTGTAACATCCAGGTTGTAATGGCAGCGCTATCAGCATCTAATGCTCGCTTTCCTTTAAAATCTGATGACCAAACTACTTCACCGTTACGATTGAGAACGCGGGTAATCCCGTGGGGTTCTACGTGCATTCCTTTGTTAGCAAAGGTACCGTAAGCGCTGGTTAATTCAAGTAAATTTACTTCATTTGAGCCGAGAGCTGTGGAAATAACCGGCTTGATTTCCGATTTTATCCCCATCTTTTGGGCTAGGTTGATAGTTGGCTGATATCCTACTTTCATTAATACTCTTACCGCGACAATATTAATTGACTTGGTAAGAGCATCTCTCATACTTATCCAACCCCGAAAGCCTTCGTCATAGTTTTTTGGTTCGTAACCATCAATTACTATGGGTGAATCCAAATAACCGTCAAGGGGGTTATTACCGGCTGCTACTGCGGCTGCGTAAACAAATCCTTTAAATGTAGAACCTGGTTGTCTTTGGGCTTGGGTAACCCGATTAAATTTGTTTTGACCAAAGTCTTTTCCTCCAACCATCGCTTTAATTTCGCCGTTACGAGGATCTATCGCAACCATTGCTGCTTGTTTAAATCGCTGCCAACGTCCTTCATTCCGCAAGGTTTTGTCTACTGCTGCTTCTGCTTTTTTCTGCCAAGTAGGATTTAAAGTAGTTTCTACTACTAATCCTCCCCCTTCTAAAACATCTTTTTCCAGATATTTGGGCAGTTCTTTCTGAATGAAAGTAATAAAATATGGTGCTTCTATTTGCAGTCGCTTGGGTAAACTCGTTTTCACTGTTAAGGGTTCTGATGCTGCTTGTTCTTTTTCGGCAACTGTAATAAATCCATCTTCCAACATCCGTTGTAATACTAGATTACGTCTTTGTTTAGCTGCTTGTGGATTTTCTGCGGGTGAAAATACATTGGGAGCCGGAGCTAAACCGGCAATTGTTGCAATTTCACCTAAACTCAACTCTGAAACTGGCTTAGAGAAATAAACCCAGGCTGCATCCGCGACACCATAAGCTCCGGAACCTAAATATACTAGATTCAAATAGCGTTCTAAAATTTGGTCTTTAGTTAATTCTTGCTCTAATTTTTGGGCTAAACGAACTTCTTGTAATTTGCGATTTACGGTTTTGTTGCGATTTAAAAACAGAATTCGTGCTAACTGTTGAGTAATGGTACTTCCACCTTCTACCACTCCTCGCGATCGCAAATTATTTGTAGCTGCTCGTAAAATTCCTTGAACGTCAATTCCACTGTGTTGAGCAAATCTTCTGTCTTCGGAAGCAATAAATGCTTTTTGCAATTTATCGGGTATTTCTTCGATGTTTAACTTTTCTCTGGTGGCTTCTCCTTGCTGATACAAAATTGTACCATCACCAGCTTTAATTGTCAGAGTTCGCTCTCTAGAAGCAGCATTTAATTGGTCGCGAGAAGGTAAAGTTTTATCTATCGACCACACACCATAACTAACAGCAATTATTCCACCGCTAACTCCTAAAGTCGCCCAAAACCAATAGCGACGATAAAGCGGTTTGCCTTTACCGGGAAGTTTGTCAAATACTTTGGCTGTAACTTTTTTAGCTTCACCGAAAAATTGCTTTGTTTTTCCCCCTAAAGTTGTTGATGATGATTCTGTTGTTAATTCCGTGCGCTCTGCTTCCAACCAATGAAGCGGAGGGGACAATTTTTTGGCAATCAACTGTGAATCTTCATGATTTTTACCAGCTCCAACTAATTCTGTTGGTAGCGCATCTTTTGTAATTGATTCCGAGTTCTTACTAACAGATTTATCAGATTGAGAACTCGGCTTGTTTTTGGTTCCATTACTCAACCTATCTGCTCGTTGCCTGAACCAAGAGGTAAACTTCGCCACGTTAGTTCCTCGCTTCGACTAATTGCAACTTAACCACCACGAAAAGCGTTTCAGATTGTTGCCCCATAACCGTGTTAGTATAATACCCTATAGATATAAATATTTAAATAATAGATTCACTATATTACAAGCTAATATTTAGATTTTTTTCAGAAAATTTGTGTTTTTTTGTATTTATTAATACTTTTTATCAGTAACATCAACTAATTTACCATAAGAATTTAGATTTGTTTGTATTCGGGAGATATATAGTGTGCATAGTAGCGCTATTGCTTTTGGTAGTAATATAGGGGATTCACGGGCAATTTTATCGGCATCTGTAAAAACTTTATGTCAAATCCCTAGCATTACACTTAAGGCAAAATCAAATTTTTACAAAACCAAAGCAGTCGGTCCACCGCAACCAGATTATTTAAACGGGTGCATCAGCGTAGATGTAGATATAGAACCTTTCAAACTGTTAGAAATTTTATTACAAATTGAAAATCAATTTGGACGTGAAAGAAAAGAACATTGGGGAGCGCGGACTTTAGATTTAGATTTGTTATTATACGATGACTTAATATTAAATACCCCGACTTTACAAATTCCCCATCCCCGAATGATAGAGCGGGCTTTTGTATTAGTTCCTCTAGCGGAAATTGCTCCAGATTGGTTAGAACCAGTTAGCAAACGTGTAATAAAAGAACTTGTCAAAGATGTAGACTGTTCTGATGTACACCTGTTTACAGGCGACTAATTTTTATCGTTATAAGTTACAACAAAGCCAATCAAAAATCAACCATTGGCGTTGCAATTAGTACTTTCAAAAAATTAACTATGGCATTAGGCACAGAACTACCGCAGTTATTAAAGCAGCGTTTATTGTATAAAGGACGAAAGTTTAATTTTGAAGTGAATCGCTTGCGCTTACCCAACAAAGCGGAAGGAGATTGGGAATGTGTTCGTCATCCTGGTGGTGCTTTAGCGGTACCTGTAACTCAATACGGTAAATTAATTCTGTTGCGTCAGTATCGTTTCGCTGTTGGTGGAAGGCTGTTAGAATTCCCCGCAGGTACGGTAGAAGAATCGGAAAGTCCTTTCGATACAATCAAACGCGAAATAGAAGAAGAAACTGGTTATCGTGCTAACAAATGGCAAAAATTAGGAGAATTTTTCCTCGCACCGGGATATTCTGATGAGATAATTCACGCATATCTAGCCGAGGACTTAGAAAAACTAGAAGTACCAGCAAAATTAGATGACGATGAAGATATCGAAGTTTTGTTTTTCACCCCCGCAGAATTGGAGAAAGCGATTTTACAAGGAGAACCAGTTGATTCTAAATCGATTTCGAGTTTTATGTTAGCTCGTCCTTACTTGAATTAAACTGAGCATTATTCCTAGTTTACACAGAAGTCGGGTTTTTACAGTAAATATCCCTAACAGCACAAAATACGCATCAAAACCCGACTTCTTACCCCACGCACAATTCAGCTTATAAATACTAAAAAATATAATTCAATTTCTCCGAAGATAATTTCTTCGCTTCATTCCTTGTTTAGCTCGATCTATTTCAAGTACTCTCATGGAGTTTTCATCTGGAACAATGTGAGAACCATATTTACTAGGACTTACGCATTGACAGAAAACACAAAATATGGGTCTGGAGAAAGCCACATCTATCCTAGGGGTTTAGCAATGCTAAACCCCTACATTTTGACTATATACTCATAAACCATCAAAGCCTGAAATAACCTTTCTTAGGTGAACGCATACCATAATCAATTTATACAATGCGTAAGTCCTATTATATTAGCTGCACATCAACTTAGCTCGCGTCTTCCGGTGGTTCTCTGCCCATTCAGTTAAAATCAAAATATTCAAGATTTATTTAAGTATAGATTGTGGACACTGTAACTTGCCCTCGCTGCAAACGAACTGTAAACTCACAGGCTGTCACCTGTCCTTTTTGTCGTACCCAACTAAAAGCTTACGGACATCCTGGAATTCCTTTACATCAAGCTACGGGGGCGGATGAATATCTTTGTGACTCCTGTACTTACCACGCTGACGATACTTGTAACTATCCCCAACGTCCCTACGCTAAAGAATGTATTCTTTATCAAAATTTGGAAGAACGCAATTTAGATTTACTTTCTCAAAATCAAAAACCAAGTTTCAGTGTAAGCCTTAAAAATTGGATCAGACGCAATCAAAGTTTATTATTAATAATGAGTTTATTTTTAATTTGTTTTTTATTGGTTTTATCTCGTTCTTAACAAAGGAAAACATAGGAGGATACAAAAAAGTTATTACACCTTTAACGTTTCACCTGTAATTTTTGGGAATTTTATATTCAGTTAAGTTTAAAATTCTACCGCTTAAATTCCTTTTTTGATAAGTTCGGATAATTTCCCCACCCAACTTTTCCGGTATTCTGCGACTGGGATAATTTTCTTGATCTACGGGATAAGTAAAATATTCGCAATCTAAGTTTTCTTCACACCAGTTTTTCATGGTTACGACTGTTTCTAAGCCATAACTGTGATTGTGGGCTGCTTTTTTCAACCAAATGCCAAATTCTGGGTGTTCGCTATTGATGCGATGAATTCCAGCACAACCCAAAAATTCTTGAGAGTCTTTTTTTAAAATTACCAGTATTAATTCATGTTCATTTTTCATCCCTTCCAGAGAGTTTTTGATGAATGATGTTGTTTCAGCGATATTTTTAGCTGGACGGGGATACATATAAGTTGTAATCTCTTCAGTAAAAGTTTCAAAAATCTGTTTTTTATACGCCAATGATATAGATTTCAGCAAAAGGCGATCGCTAATCATTTCTATTTTTAATAAACAATGCTGCTGTGGTACCTGTTCTTGAAATAGCTTATTAATTAAATCTTTGGCTAACTTCATTTTTTATACTCCTAAAATACATAAATTTAACCAGATTTTCATCTGAAGCTTGATATTATCGCTTTCCAATTGCTTAGATATGATGTCCTGTAAATTAGTTTACTAACTTTTTCCTGTTGATTTACGTAATTAATGCCAATTTAATTAAAAAATCAATTTTCTATAAAACAAAATTAGCTAATATCCTGACAAAAACTCATCTAATCTTTAAAAACAAAATGTTATAACAGTATCAGTTGGAATGCTTAAGTTTTGTTAAGATACCAATATAAGTGTTTTCTCTGCGGAAATAGAACGCCAAAAGCTGGAGAATTCAATAGTACTAGTTACCCTTGTAATTGAAATAAAAGCTATGATCACCTACATTTTCTTCGACGAAGCCCTACATATATTTGTAAAAGCCTTCTTAGCATCGATAACGTTGTTGCTCGCTACATCCGGAATTGGGTTGGTAGTAATCGGGACAATTGAAAAAACAAGCGGACGTTATCCTTATTCAAAGAACTTTCGATAACACTACAGAAACAAAATATTCTGTTCTCAAAAAATCTGGGTGCAAGTGTTCGCTTGACACTAAACTTGGGAACACTATACTTACCCAGTCTTGATGGTATGAATATTTACCAAGATTTTGTAATCCAAGTAAATACACTGCTATAAAGACCCTATTTAAGGAGTAAGTTGTAATGAGTCTATTTGATAGGGCATCCGGTTCTCAAGGTGGAGTAAAAAATGCACTCAGCCCAGCAGAAGCTTTTAGCGCAATTGCTTTAATTGCAGTTGCTTCAGACGGTAATCTTTCACAAAAGCAAGCCCATGAAATTTATCAAGCGCTGTCTCATCTCAAGCTGTTGAAAAGCTACTCCGAGGATGAGATACTATCAATGTTTGATATTTTTTCAGGTATTATTCGACACGAAGGCGTAAATGACTTGTTTGATTCTGCTAAAGATTCGATGTCGGAGGATTTGAGGGAAGCAGCCTTTGCAATAGCTACAGATTTAGTTTTGGCTGATGGCATTCTTACCGAAGAAGAAGATTTCTTAAGGGAGTTGTATCAAGCTTTGCGTATTCAAAGCGATGTAGGTCAAAAAATCATCGAAGTCATGTTTATTAAAAATCGCGGATAGTCGCGACTTACAATCAAAATTTCATATTTTTCTTAATCAATGGGTGATTAGAGTAGTAGAGGAGGAATTAGAAATTTACCTTCAGGCGCTTTTAACCGGAACTTGATAAATCCAATTGAATAACTATATTTTTGAATGTGCCATCATGAGTATCAACTTGTGGTGGTACATTTTACTGAGGATTTTTTGATCCAATCTGCCAACTATATGTGAAAATGTTAAATTCGGTACTTTATGTTTTTCCCCAAAGAACTATAGGATTAGAGAACTTTGTTTGCTTCTATTATTTCTATTATTTGCAAACGGTTCGATAATTATTGAACTAAATAAATTAACTTTCGTAATCCCAAACACCCGGTATTATGCCCTGTTCTGCCACCCTCAAACAACTAGTTGAATTGCTTGGTGCTACTTGTGTAAATCTATCAGAAACAACAGTTGCACAATCATTTTTTGGTATACAAACAGACAGTAGAATTATTAAGCCAGGAGAAATATTTGTCGCTTTTCGTGGTGAAAACTTTGATGGACATAAGTTTGTCGCGACAGCAATTGAAAAAGGTTCACCCGCTGCAATTGTTGATTTTGAATACGACAATCCGCAATTTCCCGTATTGCAAGTTACAAATACTCTCGAAGCTTATCAAAAAATTGCTCAATGGTGGCGCAATCAATTTTCAATACCGATAATTGGGGTGACGGGTTCAGTGGGTAAAACTACAACCAAAGAGTTAATTGCCGGAGTTTTAAGCACTCAAGGAACAGTTCATAAAACTTATGCTAACTTCAATAATGAAATTGGCGTACCAAAAACTCTTTTAGAATTAGAGCCAGAAGATGATTACGCAGTAATCGAAATGGCAATGCGGGGAATGGGACAAATTGCCGAACTCACCCAAATTACCCGTCCGACTATTGCTGTAATTACTAACGTCGGAACTGCTCATATTGAGTTACTTGGTTCAGAAGAAGCTATAGCTCAAGCTAAATGTGAAGTTTTAGCAGAAATGTCTGCCGATGGGATCGCAATTCTCAATTACGATAATCCACTTTTGATGCAAACGGCAGCGAAAGTTTGGCAAGGTAAAGTTATTAGTTTTGGCTTCACTGGGGGAGATATCCACGGTAAATTAATTGATAATTATACTTTGGAAATCGCTGGTTTACGCTTACCCTTACCAATGCCGGGAAGGCATATTGCCGCTAACTACATGGCAGCTTTAGCAGTCGCGCAAGTTTTAGGTATTGATTGGAATTCTTTTAAAAACGGTGTCACAGTAGATATGCCATCGGGGCGATCGCAACAATTTACTTTGCTCAACGATGTGGTAATCTTAGATGAAACTTATAATGCTGCACCAGAAGCTATGGTCGCAGCATTAAATTTACTAGCGGAAACTCCAGGAAAGCGACGGATTGCTGTACTCGGTGCAATGAAAGAACTTGGAGATAAATCTGAGCAACTCCATCAACTGGTTGGAGAAACAGTACGCTCTCTAAATTTAGATGCCTTGATGGTATTAGTTAACTGTACGGACGCACAAGCTATAGCCAAGAGCGCTAAAGGCATTCCCATCCAATGCTATTCCACCCATAAAGAACTCACAACCGGCTTAAAGCAATACCTCCGAGATGGCGATCGCATTTTATTCAAAGCAGCACATTCAGTCGGACTCGATCAAGTTGTAAGTCAGTTACGGGAAGATTTGAGCAAATCAGCCGCTTAATAAAGGTCAAAGGTTATAGGTCAAAGGTCAAAGGTTATAGGTTACAGGTTAAGAATTAGGAGTAGCCTTGGAGACGGTGTACTAACAATGTACTAGCTAGAATCCTTATTTTACGCTGTACTCCCCAGTCGCAGAACCTAAATTTTGAATGCAACAGGAATTTTTGCCTTCTATTTTTAATGGGTGCGGTGCTGAAAACTTTATAAAACGTTAGTACGTTAGTTCACCGTCTTCAGGGGTAGAGTTAAGAGTAACCTTGTAGACGGTGGGGGAGAATATCTTGGAAGCCTTAAAAATACATCAATTTATAAATTATGAACAGTTTCTCGACTTCAAGTGGGAATCTAATTAGGTTAATAATCTCGCTTGTTTGAGAAAAAGTTTTGGAAAACGCTGGAGTTAAATATGAGCTATTAAGCCTCTAGCTCTAACTCTAAAAGTATTTTTTTGATATTTTTAACTTTACCTTAATGTCACCAACCTCTAACCTCTAACCTCTAACCTTTAACCTTTGACCTCTAACCTTTGACCTCTAACCTTTGACCTTCTCAGTAAAATAATAAGCCCGAATGTAACGTCTTTGAAATAAAATTGCCCCTAAATTGGTGAATAAACAAGTAATTGCTAACCACAACAAAATATAAGTAGGAAGCTGTACAACCCCAATCATGAACCAGGTGTAAACGTGCAAAATCATTGTTAGTCCAAAAAAGCTAGCAATTGCTGCTGATTGCAGAACTTGAGACAATGGACGATGAAGCGCAGCAAGAACCATTGTTGATAATGTAGTGATTAGATTTGCTGGAACCAAAAAGGTACAAATAGTTACACAGTGGTTGCGGGAAAACTCGGTTATTGTATTAAGATCAAGCATCAATTTTTGTTAATATTTTCCACTCACTATCACTTGTTTAACACATTTACCAAAAAATTAAATGTGTTTCAACAGATATTTTTAACTAAATTAAGAAAAAATTAAGATTAATCAATAGAGGAAATCGAAACAGAAAAATTACTCATGTAGAGACGTTGCACTGCAACGTCTCCGTATTTTTCGATTCTTATTAGAAGTTAGAAGGTTTATTTAACTCCAAAGTGTGCAGCGACTGCTTCCGAATCCCCAATTAATTTACCGTCGATAAACACTTGAGGAACTGTAGTTGCACCTGTTGCAGCTCTTAAACCACGAGTATTGAAATCTTTGTTCAAGGTAATTTCTTCGTAAACTAAGCCTTCATTTTTAAGTATCTCCTTGGCACGAGCGCAGAAAGGACAACCTTCTTTAGAAAACATGAAAACACCTTTGGGCTTTGCAGCTTGGGGATTCATATACTTAAGCATTGTATCTGCATCGGATACCTTGAAGGGGTCTCCAGGCTCTTCTGGTTCGATGAACATTTTCTCAATGACACCATCCTTTACAAGCATGGAATAACGCCAGGAACGTTTACCAAAACCTAAGTCGGTTTTATCAACTAGCATTCCCATGCCTTCCGTAAATTCACCGTTGCCATCGGGGATTAAAATTACATTTTCGGCTTCTTGGTCTTTTGCCCATTCGTTCATCACGAAGGAATCATTTACCGAAATACAAATAATATCATCTACGCCATTTTCTTTAAAAACTGGAGCCAGTTCGTTATATCCTGGTAAGTGGGTTGAGGAACAAGTTGGAGTAAACGCTCCGGGTAAAGAAAAGACAACCACAGTTTTACCTTTGAATAATTGATCTGTGGTGATATTTTTCCAATCATTGTTCTCGCGAACTCTGAAGGTAACGCTAGGAACTTTTTGTCCTTCTTTGCTAGGCAACATAAATAAAACTATCAAAATAAGTTCAACTATTTAAGCGTAGTCGTTATGAGTATGTTTGTCAAGCCGTAAAGTTTTTACTAAGGATGTGGAAATGGGAGGGTAATTAAGAATTGACAATTATCAATTCTTAATTTAAAGGTTTTAATATTTAGCTTTTTTTTAATTTGTATATTCTTGTCATTTAATCTCAGTATATTTAACGATAAGCTGGACTGTGCAAAAGATAAATAAGGTTAGGTTGATTACAGGAAAAAAATCTATGAAAAAAATACTATCTATTGTGTTTTTGGTGATACCTTTATTGTTTTTCACCTACGCTTGTGGTGAGGAAACTCAAGCAACAGTTGCTCCAAGTGTTGAACAAGTTGCTCCAGTGGAAGTAAAAAAGGTTGTTGAGAAAACTAAGACAGTTAATGAGCCTGTTGAAATTGCAAAAGTTATTGAAGAAAAGCCTATTGTTGAATCTGTAGAAGTTACTGAAGAACAAGAATCAGTAGTAAAACCTGTGGTTATGGCTGCTTCTCATGAGCAAGGTGCTAAGTTGTTCACACAAAATTGTGCGGCTTGTCATGCAGGTGGAGGAAACTTAGTTAACGCAGAGAAAACTTTGAAAAAAGAAGCTCTGGAAAAATACGATATGTATTCTAAAGAGGCAATTGTTTACCAAGTAACTAATGGCAAGAATGCAATGCCTGCTTTTGGTAAACGTTTATCTACCGAACAGATTGAACAGCTTGCTGAATATGTTTTAGCGAGCGCTGATAAAGGTTGGTAAAAATTTAGCTTGAAATTCTGATTGACATTATTAGAAAATTTAGTGGTTAATAGTTGTTGTTTCGTATAGACTAGTACGAAAATAATTGCTATTAACCACTAATTATATATTAGCCTTGTTCTCCCAACCCACTATTTTTTGATTAATATGAATAGGTTTTACCAAATCTTTCTCAGTTTGGTTGTGGTTATGATCATGATGGTATTTTCATTTCAAACTGAGGCTTTGGCATTAAATCAAGGTGGCTCAAAAGAATTGGAGTTATTTCAATTAGGAGTGGCACAACTCGAAAATAATAAATACACCGCAGCGATTGAAAATTTTACTCAAGCAATTGAAATTAATCCTAATTATGCTAAAGCTTATTACAATCGTTGTTTAGCTTACCTAAATTCATCAGATTATCAGCACGCGATCGCAGATTGTAATACAGCCATTGAACAAAATTCCCAATTATTTGAAGTTTATCTAAATCGCGGCTTCGCGTATTATAAGTTACAGTTACCAGCCGCAGCGATCGCCGATTTTAATTACTTTCTTACGACTTACCCTTCAGATTTTCGAGCCTATTATGATAGAGGATTAGCATATTTTGAGCAAAAAAGCTATCAACAAGCCATCGCAGACTATAAAAAAGCATTAAAACTGATATCTCAGACGAATACTCATGATATAGCCACAATCCATAATGAATTGGGTGTAACTTATCTACAACTCAAAGAATTTGACTTAGCCATCGCCGATTTTTCTCAAGCAATTACTTTTGATGTTGCAGATGCGAGTTTTTATTGTAATCGGGGTTATGCTTTTCGTGAGTTAAAAAAATATCAACAAGCAATTGCTGATTTTAGCGAATCAATTCGACGTAATCGCAACCAAGGAGCAGCATATGTTGGTAGGGGCTTCGCTCTTTATAAAGATGGTAAACAACAAGAAGCTTGGGAGGATTTTCTGCAAGCTGCTGAATATTATCGCGATCGCGGAAAAATGCAGCAATTTCATCAAATTATTTATCTAATTAAAATCTTGCGTCATAATTCTCCCTTTACATCCAAAGTTTTGTTAACCAATTTATGTAGCAAGTTAACTATGGTTTGATCTGACAAACTTGAAAATTTATTAATTTATTCCCGACAATTTGGATTAATTATGTAAATAATACGGTTATTGAAAGTAATTTACAAAACTTGAGCTTTTTGACAACACTGTTACAAATATTTTGTTGATTTATCAATACTTTTAATTGGTATTTGCACTTAAATTAAAGATTTTTGTAGTTAAATGAGCTACAAAATGAAAATGTAAAAGTTTGAGGTATAGACTGAATTATATATAATATCTGACCTTGGCTGTGACTTTTACGAAGGCAAGGAAAGAGAAGGAGCAAGGGTGAGTTTTAATGTTTATATTTGTGTATATATTAATTTCAGGCACTAATTTATCGGAATTACATCTATGTACTTAATGGTAAGTTTATTTGCCTAATACTTTTGGATTATCTTGTAGATTATTTTCTGACAGAAATTAATATACAAGTATAAAAGATATTGTCAAGCACTATTTTTGATAAATTCAAGATAGATTGTGACAGATTTTGTAGTGGGTAACAGGAATTACAGTTCTGTAACTTGGTTGCAGATTACAATTACACAAATACTCATAAAATTCAGATATTGAGTTTAAAACGAATGGTAAACATCAAGTTGAAAAATCCATATCGTTTGTATTTGTGTTTGAATTTTTAGTATTTTGCATTCTTAATATAGAGAAAAATGTTTGATTCATATTCACGCTTGCATCTATCTGACACACATCAGAGTACAGTAGAGCCATTTCTATTTTTGGCAAGAATAACCAAACTAATTTTAAATTTTAAATTTTAAAATTAAATGTAAATTTTAAGGACACTACAGTATGACTTGGGTAGAGTGCAAAAAAGTTATCTCACGAACAACTAACATTCGGTTTTAATTAAATCCGGTTTAACACCCTAGGAGGAATGTTAGAGGTTTCGGTTTAAAGTAAGACAACTTATTTCTGACTTACAGAACTTTTTGTTCATCCTCATTTGTCATAAAATGCGGAGATAGTGAAATTTTTAAACCTCCAGATTCATCAGTGGGGTTAATTGAAAATCAAAACGGAGAGTTACTTGTTTTTTAAGTACAAGTACGCAGTTTTCCGGAAGAACAGTAGGAAACTCTGTGTAAAGAAAATATGGGTATTAGTAAAATGAAATACCATGAATGATATTGGTTTGCTGATAACGACTGCTTTAACAACAGGACATCCATCTGTGCCTTATTTATTTAATCAAACAGCAGTCGAGCTTGATTTTAGGGTTAAAGAATCAAATCTTATTCAATCAACTGGTTTAATCACTACTGCTCGGATTACACCACCAGAATTTATTCAATCAAATGGAATTCCAATTACTTCAAAAGTAAGTTTACAAAAAAATGAAAATATACTTAAAAAAATTAGAAAAGGAAGTTCTATTTATGTAAAAAAACAGCCAATTATTTTCAGAAAATCTTTAGAGAGTAATTCCCTTGAAGCGACTAATAGAATTATATTGCCTTCAACTTCTCCACCTAGTTTAGCTGACGTAATAAAAAGTACTCCTCAACTCAAACAGATCGAGGCAGGAGGTTTTAAACAACCAAGACAATTTAATTCAGCCAGAGGTTCTAGTCGCTACCATCAAAGCTTACCACTCTTGAGTTTTGGTTCTTCCGGCTTGTCTGTTCGAGTTTTGCAGCGACTGTTATTAGTCAATGGCTATCCCATTCGAGTTGATGGAAATTTCGGTGCTTTAACAGAAATTGCTGTAAAAGCTTTCCAAACTAAACGGAATTTAACTATAGATGGTGTAGTTGGACTACAAACTTGGCAAGAATTGACAAGGTAAAAATAATGTCGTCGAAAATACTTTGAATCATACTGTTAAATAAATAGAAGTATAGGTGATATGGAATACATTTGCTGCCAGAGATTTTCCGGATGTAAACTTATGATAATGTCATAAGTAGTGTAGGTATTAGGAGGTCAAGTAGATGACCGTACTGGGTTTGCTAGTGGCAACCTTGATAACGCAGGGGCAAACGTTTCTGCCTACATTATCAACTGTATTTACAATCAATCTAGAGAAGGCTCAGCAAGGTTTAATAAATCAGTGTTTACCTGGCTCTATGGCTCAGATTAGTAATAAATCTAACTTGTCTGCCCAAAAACAAAGGTATCAAAAAGTACCTAATACTGCCGGAGATAAAATTCTTTGGCAAAGTTCTTATAGTTCAATCAACAAGGTTGAGAGAAAAGAAAATTTTTCTTCTGTATTAAAAGACTATTCTATGAATGGCAAATCTTTAACTTTCTCACAGAGAAGTCTCGGGCTTGCTCTTAGACAAGAATGGGATATACCAAAAAGGACAGATGACGATTTAGAGCAACGTTTACTAGCTCAGTATTATCAAGGTCAACAGCTACCAATTTTACGTTATGGACACACTGGTGATGCTGTGCGAGTTTTGCAAACGCTGTTAACCTACAATCGTTATAATGTAGGAATAAATGGAAAATTTGATGTATTTACAGAAACAGCAGTCAAAGCCTTTCAAGAACATCGACGATTGGGAGCAGATGGGATAGTAGGACCTCGAACTTGGCAAGAATTAACAAGATATGCTGCATTTCACACAAAAAGAGACCCGATGGAAATCCCGAATTATAGCAACCAGCCACTATATCCTTGGCAAAGAAGCTTTAAAGAGAGCTTCGCCGAGTCTGTAATTTTTATATAAATTCTGATAAAAAAAATGGTGTACGAAGGCGGCTTCCGCAAAACCCCGTACCTTAAGGTCGCCGGGACTGTCAATTAACGATATCGGTGTTGTTCTAATTGCTGTTGCGCTCTTGGCTTATACATTAAGTAAAATAATGATTCAAGGTAGCGCAACAAATCTTCTCGTTGTTCTTTAGAAGTAAAATTCCAAAAGCCATAAATTCGCGCTAAACTTAACAACTTATTAACGTGAATTTTCCAGGTATAAGTACTATAAACTCTTTCAATAGCAGATTGAGAAATTTCATGCCAATAATGAGGATTTTGTTTGTATTTAGTGACAAAATCTAATATTTTGTTGGCTGTTTCTTCTAAATTAGTTGGATTAATATAAAATCCATTGACTTTATCTTGAATAATTTCTAAAGGTCCGCCAAATTGGGTTCCAAAAGTTGGTAATCCCGAAATCATCGCTTCTAAAATCGTTAAACCGAAAGCTTCAAATAAAGCCGGTTGGACAAATATTCCTTGACGATCGGCTATGACTCGGTAAACTTCACCAGAATCAGCTTTGGACAAACGTACTCCCAACCAGCGAATCTTTCCATAAAGATTGTATTTTTGGATAACATTATAAAGTTTGATAATTTCGTCCCGTTCTTCGTTGTCTCCCGATTCTTCAACGCGCAATTTACCGGCTACCAAAATTAAATTACAATGCTTTTGTAATTCCAGACTCTGACCAAAACATTCTGCTAAACCTGTCATATTTTTAATTCTATCCAAACGTGCCATTGAGAATAAAGGACATTTGTTTGGGTCATCAAGTTTACCAAATACTTGGGTAGGATCATCCAAAGTAAACAGCATTTCTTCTAATCTTTGTCTATCGCTCTCAACACGTTCCTCTTTTCGTGAGTAAGGGAAAAAGCAACTCTCATTAACCCCTGGTGGTACTACATTAAACTTAGGACTAAACAGTTCAATTCCATTTACCACATGATACAAATCTGGCATGGTAAAGCATTGATAGGATTCATACTGTCCCACACTATCCGGCGTTCCCACAATTTCTTGATAAGTGCTGCTAATAATAAAATTAGCAGCATTCATGGCAATTAAATCGGCAGTAAATTGTAAGGAAAAATGATACTTATCTTCTAAATCTTGCCAGTATAAATTACTAAACAAATACTTGGATTTTTCCAAAGCATGAGCAACATTACATTGAGTTACCTTTAAACGGCGCGATAGTAGAAATGCAACTAAATTACCATCAGTATAGTTACCAACAATTAAATCTGGTCTACCTTGAAACTCTGCTAATAGTTCTTTTTCCGCATCAACAGCATAAGTTTCTAGATAAGGCCATATTTCAAACCGAGAAATCCAGTTTTGAGTCATATTCGGATTGAATTCTCGGAAAGGAACTCTGAGAATCCAAGCATTTTGAGTACCGTGAACTTTTTCCAAACGTTGGTTACACAAGGTACCATCACTATTAGGAATCAGACGTGTTAAAATAATAACTTTTGGCTCGACATTTAGTGATTCTAAACCAGCAAGTTGTGCATCTTCTTGGAGTTGTATTTCCAAACTTTTAGCTTGGTCGAGAACATAAACTACCTGACCTCCAGTATCTGGACGACCCAAAACTCCCTCTTGAGCAAACCAACCATGGGAAGAGATCAAGACAATTTTAAAAATCATCGGAATCCGAGAAATAAATGCTTCCAAGGTTTGAGGATCTGGGGAATCCATCAACTCATCGAGAATATTTAAAGTTTCTAAAACACGAGCAGCAGTGTTACCCCAACCTGGTTCAAAACCCATCGTTTGCAATTGAACGCGAAACTCTTCATAAGATTCTTCTTTGGGACGATTAGCTACTAATTCAATGGCTTTTTTTAATTGCTGAGAAAGATGTTGTTGGGATTTTATACTACTATTTATTAGTAGTTGAACGCCGCTATATTGGTGCAGTTGAAGAAAATTAAATAAACTTTCCAGCCATTGTTTGGAGTCTGCAAATAGTTTACTGGAAAGATAACGATTGAGAAATTCGACTCCTTTTCCGATATTTTTAGGGTCGCGAATTTGTGGAGAATAATCGTAAAAGGGAGCGAAATCTAATTCTAATAAATCACCTTCTTGAGGATTATATTTATTTACAAAACGGTCTCGTACATTTAACAGTTCTTTTGTCGTCATATTCTCAACATTCAAGTCTTCTGTTAAGCGATAGACTTCTTGAGAAGCAATTTTCGGACGGATAATGAAACAGAAGCTTGATTCTTCGCGAATAATTTCTTGAGTATAGTAAAATAATTTGCTTAGTTTTGAACCTGTATAAAATTCATCTGATTTTTGATTTTTGGCACAAAATTGGCTATACGCATTAATTATATCATTTCGTAACAAATAGCTATTTTCTTGTTGACGTAAATCGCTCAATAATGACCGAAAATCAGTTTTTTCTTCGCTAAATAAAATTGATTGAATTAATTCTGACATTCCGGAACTCCCAGAAAATTAATTTTGCATCAAAAGTTGGTCAAAGCAAAAGCTTTAAGTATGCTTTTTAACCTTTCACTTCTTTACACATAACCTATTAATTGATTTTTGTACTCTAACTAAAGACGTACAATATTGAGCGTTTTTTTAAATTCAGGACTTAGGATATTGTCACAAATGGTTGATGGTGCGTGACGCTACAAACCTGATTAGTACGTTCAAATTTAATCGTAGCGTCACACACCCTACAAAGAAAATGTGCCAGTTGCGTAAGTCCTAAAGTTATCAAATCGGTGAGCAGTTACGAATATACCGAGTATTTTTTTGCAGCAGTTACTTGATCATCCTCCCATTTGTTCAGAGGCTCTACAGGATTGAGATTTTTCAATAACTTTTGATTGTTATTTAATTGCTAAAATATAAAAATTAGATTAAAACTAAATTAATAATTGCATTTACCATCTCGAAAAAATTAACGATCGCCTTTACCATCAGCGAACTTAATTAAAAACGCGATCGCGATACTGACAAGCAAAATCAATACTGTACTCAAAGCGGAACCAAATCCCCAGTTTTGAGCAGATCCGAGGAACTGATTGTAAATTAACCGTGCTGCTGTCATACTCGATGCACCACCAAGTAACTCCGGATTCACAAAATCTCCCAATCCCGTGATCAAAACCAGCATAGAAGCAGCAGCAATACCGGGCAAAATTTGCGGTACGGTGACTCTCCAAAATACTTGCATAGAATTTGCTCCTAAATCGGATGCTGCTTCGAGTAAACGTTTATCTAATTTTTCCAGGGAAGCGTATAAAATTAAAACCATATAAGGCAGCAAATTGTAGCTCATGCCAATTAATACAGCATTAGTACTATTGAGTAAATCTAAAGTTGGTAAATTGAAATAAGCCAATACACTATTAAGTAAACCTGTAGGACGTAAAATCGTAATCCAAGCATAAGAACGAAGTAGTGAAGATGTCCACAAAGGTAAAATAAAAGCGATAAGTAGCAGATTGCGCCAAGGTTTTGGAGCCATTCGTGCAATCCAAAAAGCAACAGGAAAGCCTAACAAAAAACAAATTATTGTAGTAGCTAATGCTAAAAGGAAAGACAGATTAATTACTTGTAAATAAAGCGGATCAAATATACGCAAATAGTTGTCAAAACCACTTGGATTAACAATATCTCCCGGTTTAATTCCAGGTACAAAACTTAGCTGAATAATTATCAGTGTTGGTAGTACTAATAATAATAAAAGCCAAATACCAGCAGGTGCTAATAATGCAAAAGCTTGAAACCAGTTTTGCGCTGAATTCCGAGATTTGATTTTTGGAGAAGTTTGGATTTCGGTAGTCATCAAATTGAGTTATGAGTTATGAGTTAGGAGTTAGGAATTAGGAGTTAGGAGTTAAGCAATTTTATTTTTTTACCAAACACGAAACCCTTGTAGAGAGGTAACAGTGCTACGTCTCTGGCACAATTTTCTTGTAGGGTGTGTGACGCTATGAATAAATTTGAACGGTTCTATAAGGTTTGTAGCGTCACGCACCATCAACCTTTATACCACAAGAATTTTAATGCATCATTTTCCCAATGTCACGCTGCTATCTGTAATTGATCTGGTTTAATATCATTGTGAAAAACTCTGCTTCCAGTCAATACAAGAAGCAGAGCCTATCGTTAATATTTCATAGCTGGATATAGAACCCAGTAAAATTAATGGTTTAGTATCTATAAGGTATTATTTTCTTGTTGAGTATTTATCGTTATTTATCATTTAAAATTTGTTTTTTGAGCATCTGTAATTCTTCTTCAATTTCAATAGCTGCAAATTGTGGATTCAAATCTTTACCGCACAAAAACGGTTGTAATTCCTGGTTCGCTGCTGAATAGAAATCCATCTCCAAAACTTTTTCTTCCATTCGTTCAAAAGCCTGCATTGGAGTTTCGCTTATTGCTGTTTCATCTAACATTTTTGCAACCCCATAAGCCGCGAGTCCAACAATTCCACCGACAGCAGCCATCGGTATAGTACCAATAGCAACTGCCAAACCTACTTTTGGCGCAACTAATCCCATAGTTCCGATCAAACTAGAAACACTTGCCCCACCGATAGCACCAATTGCGATCGCGCTTATAGCAACGGTATCTCCTTCGATTGCACTCATTGCACCATAAGCTGCTGCACCAGTCACAGCACCAGCACAAATCACAGGAATTGCACCAATTCCAATGCCTCCAAATCCCCCAGCTAAACCCATTCCCCCTATCGTCGAGGAAAGGTTAGCACCCGCGATAGTTCCAGCTGCAATAAATGCGGCTCCCGTAATCACATTTGTTCGTTGTGTCTGCTGTATATTTATTTGTTTTTCAGAAATTGGATTTCGGTAATAAGTAAAATCTTTGATTCTATTTAATTGTGATGTTTGCTCATCAATAATCTTTTTTAATCTACTGGCAATTTCTTCACAGCGCTCTTTCTTATACTTAGCACGAGAAATCAAGTCATCTCGATTTGAAGCCAGAACAAGTTGATGTACTCTGTTCCATTCATTTGCTTTAGCCTGAGCTTTTTCAAAATCTCTTTGAGCAGCTTGTAGTTTTTCTAATTTATTCTGCTGTACATTTATTTGGTTGTATTCCACGATGTTACTATCCTTAATTTTATTCATCCAAGCTTATACTGATACAATCTGCTAGAACCTCGTAATAATTCAGGAAATATTACAATCTATTTTTAAAGTGTGTTTAAATTTCGTATAGAGTAAAAAAACTAAATATAAAATTGCTATCATCACATTTCATCTAATTCCTTTCTTAATAATTCCAATTCAGAATCAACAGTTTGATCTAGTAGAGATTCAGCCGTTTGTAAACAATTTTTATCAAACCTATTTGAACTAACTATTTGAGTTAAATCTGCCTTAATTTTAAATATTTCTTTTACATTTTTTAAAACAGATAAGTTATTTTTTATAAGAGTGAGTGTTACTTGCTGTTGTATAAGGTTTTTGAGCCTATCAGCTATTGCTTGGTAACGTTCTTTCTGATATTTAGCTTGGCTAGCTAAGGCTTTATTGCTTTCTTGTAAAGCTAATTCATATCGCTTTGTCCATTTATCTAGTTCAGCTTGAGCTTTTTCAAAATCTCTTAGAGCAATCTTTTGAGCTACGCTAGCGTTAATCGCTGCTTTACGTAGTTTTTCTAATGCATCCTGTTGTAAATAATTCATTTCGTAATACTTGATGATTTTGTCGCTTTGTGATTATTAACCAAAGCTTAAGCTGATAAAACTTGCTACAACCTCGGAGAAATCAATGAAATATTACAATCTATTCTTAAAGTTTGTTTGAAGTCTCACATTAGGCTATCTTAAATTCTTAGTTAATAAACTGCGCTTAATATGACTTCGCTTGCTCCTCACAAAAAAGCCAAAGCCCTCAAACCCAGCAGCCCTCGCCCTGCAAAAGAACTATGCAGCGAGTGCGGACTGTGCGATACATATTATGTTCATTATGTCAAAGAAGCTTGTGCTTTTCTTAATCAACAAATAGCGGAACTTGAACAACAAAGTCACTCTCGTTCCCGCAATCTTGATAACTCCGACGAACTTTATTTCGGTGTACAGCAAGAAATGATGGCAGCGCGAAAAAAAGAACCCATTCCCGGCGCACAATGGACGGGAATTGTTAGTTCTATTGCCATTAAAATGCTCGAAAGCGGCGTTGTAGAAGGCGTTGTTTGCGTTCAAAATACCAAAGAAGACCGCTTCCAACCAATGCCAGTTATCGCTCGTACAGCAGAGGAAATACTGGCAGCGAAAGTAAATAAACCAACATTATCACCGAATCTTTCTGTATTAGAACAAATTGAAAAATCGGGAATGAAACGGTTATTAGTAATTGGAGTTGGTTGCCAAATTCAAGCATTACGGGCTGTCGAAAAACAGCTTGGCTTAGAAAAGCTTTATGTATTGGGTACCCCTTGCGTCGATAACGTCACCCGTGCCGGATTGCAAAAGTTTCTCGAAACAACGAGTAAATCCCCCGATACGGTAGTACATTACGAATTCATGCAAGATTTCCGAGTACATTTCAAACATGAAGATGGTTCAACGGAAACCGTACCTTTCTTTGGTTTAAAAACAAATCAACTCAAAGACGTATTTGCTCCTTCTTGCATGAGCTGTTTTGACTACGTAAATTCACTAGCAGATATTGTAGTCGGGTATATGGGCGCACCTTTTGGCTGGCAGTGGATTGTGGTCAGAAACCAACGCGGTCATGAAATGTTGGATTTAGTCAAAGACCAAATAGATACCCAAGCAGTGATGTCTCAAGGGAATCGCCAAGCCGCCGTGCAGCAGAGTATTCCAGCTTACGATAAAGGCGTAACACTTCCCATGTGGGCAGCCAAATTAATGGGTGTAGTAATTGAAAAGATTGGTCCCAAAGGTTTGGAATATGCCAGATTTTCCATAGATTCTCACTTTACACGGAATTATTTGTATACAAAGCGCAATCATCCAGAAAAGTTAGAAAAGCACGTTCCAGAATTTGCCAAACGGATTGTGGAACAGTATGAGTTGCCGGAGTAGGGGGATGGGGGGACAAGGTGATGGGGTGACAAGGGGACAAGGGATGGGGAGAAATGAATAACCACCATCAACCATCAACTAACCACCATCAACTATCAACTATCAACTATCAACTAACCACCATCAACTAACCACCATCAACTATCAACTATCAACTAACCACCATCAACTATCAACTCCTATTACCTCAATCACAGCTTCAAGAGCGATCGCCACATGAGTCCAATGAGTTCCCCCTTGACAATAAACTATGTAGGGTTCTCTTAATGGTCCATCAGCGGAAAATTCTAAGGTGCTACCTTCAATAAATGTTCCCCCAGCCATGACTACTTTGCTCTCGTATCCCGGCATTTCGTCGGGAATAGGGTCGAGGTAGGAACCGATGGGAGAATGGCTCTGTACGGCTTTACAAAAGGCAATTAGTTTTTCAGCAGAACCAAGTTTAATTGCTTGAATGACATCTCCACGAGGTGCAAAAGGTGCGGGGTTAACAGGATATCCTAGTTTGTCAAAAACGTAACCAGTTAGGTGAGTGCCTTTCATTGCTTCCCCTACCATTTGTGGAGCTAAAAATAATCCCTGAAATAACAAGCGGAGTTGGTCAAATGTTGCACCTCCTTCTCTGCCGATTCCCGGAGCCGTTAAACGACAAGCCGCAGCTTCCACTAAGTCCTCACGTCCAGCGATGTAGCCACCAGCAGTAACGATAGTTCCTCCAGGATTTTTGATTAAAGAACCAGCCATTAAATCCGCACCGACATGGGTAGGTTCTTGAGTTTCGATAAATTCACCGTAACAGTTATCAACAAAACAAACAGTGTGCGGATTTTGCTGCTTGACTAAATGAACAATTTTGTGTATTTCAGCAACTGAAAGACTAGAACGCCAGGAATAGCCGCAAGACCGCTGTATTAATACTAAACGAGTTTTATCCTCTACCGCGTGACTTAAAGCTTGCCAATCCACCGTTCCTTCTGGAGTGAGATTCAATTGGCGATAGCTTATGCCAAAATCAATTAGTGAACCTTGATTTTCACCTCTTAAGCCAATGACTTCTTCAAGAGTATCGTAGGGTGCGCCTGCTACAGCCAACATTTCATCACCGGGACGGAGAACGCCGAATAAAGCACAAGCGATAGCGTGAGTCCCCGAAACGAACTGTACCCTGACAGCAGCGGCTTGCGCTCCCATGATTTGTGCAAAAACCTTATCTAACGTTTCTCTGCCCAAATCATCATGACCGTATCCCGTTACACCTGCAAAGTGGTGCGCCCCTACACTATGATGACGAAAGGCATTCAGCACTCTTTGAAGATTTTGCTTGACCTTGTGGTCAATTCCAGAAAAAATCTTTAACAGTGCTTGTTCTGCTTCTTGCAGTTGTTCCAAGCTGTTCATTACAAAAACCGTTCTCAAAAAATAATTAAACTATGGGGATTTGTGGCGTTATTGGCGCTACCCTTTGCGTAATCATCACGCAAAAGCCCAAAATTTGGGCATAACGGACGCGCAGATTAGACTAAACAATTCTACTCAGGTTATCGCATGACAATTGCAACATCAACAACTAAAGGTCCATTAAATTGGCTGCACATCTCGTTTTTTGTCGGGTTACATTTTGGAATTTTACTCGCTCCATTCCCCGCTTTTTTTAGCTGGAAAGCCGTAGCCGTAGCTTTCTTTTTGTACTGGGTGACTGGAGGTTTAGGTATTACTCTGGGATTTCACCGACTGATCACTCATCGTAGTTTTCAAACTCCCAAGTGGCTGGAGTATTTCTTGGCATTTTGCGGGACTCTTGCTTGTCAAGGAGGACCAATTGCATGGGTGGGAATGCATCGCATCCACCATTTACATTCCGATCAAGAGTTAGATCCTCATGATTCCAACAAAGGTTTTTTCTGGAGCCACATGGGTTGGATGTTTTACCATTCTCCGGCTTTTGCTGATGTTCCCCGCTTTACAAAAGATATCAAAGATGACCCAGTTTACAAATTTTTAGAAAAGTATATGCTACCAATCCAGTTTGCTCTGGGTGGATTGCTATTACTTTTGGGTGGTTGGTCTTTTGTAGTTTGGGGTATTTTTGTTCGTCTTATTTTTGTATGGCACTGCACCTGGTTTGTCAATAGTGCAACTCATAAATTTGGCTATCAAACCTACGATGCAGGTGACCACTCTACAAACTGCTGGTGGGTAGCTTTATTGACCTATGGTGAAGGATGGCACAATAATCACCATGCTTTTCAATATTCAGCCCGTCACGGGTTGCAATGGTGGGAAATTGACCTTACCTGGATGACGATTCAATTACTGCAATTTTTGGGTTTGGCTACAAATGTTAAATTAGCACCTACTAAGCAGTAGTATATTTTTTGGATATTGGATTAATCCCACAGACGAATCCAAGTGATTGAAAGTATTAGTGACCTCAACATTTGAACGCGCTCGCAAACTTTCAGGATAATCCTAAATTAGAAACCTAGGGTTGGAATTCAAAATCCAAAATCTAAAATTGCTCAAAATAAGTTAACCTTTATTTACCCCTGCTTACGGATTATTACTTAGAAAAACAGCGGGGGTACCGCTTGTTTAGTAAGAAAATAGAATTTTCTCTAAATACGTGGGGTTAATTACTTGATATAATCCGGATCGCGAATGTTACGAAACTTCGTAAAAAGCGACTATGTTAGTTAGTGGCTAATCATGCGGAGTTTTTATTTTAATTAAATTCATTCATGACAACATCAGCAATAAATACACACCACTCGCAACCTAAACAGCTTACTGACTCCGAACTCAAGCTGACAGACATCATCAAATCTCTGCCCTCAGAGTGTTTCATCCAAGATGCTCGTAAAGCCTGGTTTAGCGCAATAAGCAGCGTTTTAGCCGTTATTGTCGGCTACTTTTTTTTGGCGATCGCGCCTTGGTATCTTTTACCCTTAGCATGGATATACACGGGTACTGCTGCTACAGGATTTTTTGTCATCGGACATGATTGCGCTCATCGTTCATTTGCTAAACGTATTTGGGTGAACGATTTAGTGGGACATTTATTTATGATGCCGTTAATTTACCCTTTCCACGGTTGGCGAATCAAGCACAATTATCACCACACTCATACGAATAAATTAAAAGTAGATAATGCTTGGCAACCCGTAAGCACGGAAGTTTATGAAAATAGTGGAGTAGCCTTAAAGTGGGCTTTTAAAAGATTTTTATACAACCGCTTATGGTGGATAGGCTCGATTGTACATTGGGCGATGCATCATTTTAATTGGTCTGAATTTCGCAAACAAGACCAACCTGCTATTAAGCTTTCTGTAGGTGTAGTAGTTATATTTGCCGCTGTATGCTTTCCTACGTTAATTGCTACAACTGGCATCTGGGGATTTATTAAGTTCTGGCTACTTCCCTGGATGGTATATCATTTCTGGATGAGTACTTTTACTTATATTCACCACACAGCTCCAGATATTCCTTTTGTCGCAGCAGATAAATGGAATGCGGTTACAGCCCAGCTATCCGGTACAGTTCACTGCAATTACCCCCGTTGGGTAGAGTTTCTGTGTCACGATATCAATGTACACGTACCCCATCACATTTCGACCGCGATTCCTTCCTATAATTTGCGTCTTGCCTATCGCAGCTTACAAGAAAATTGGGGAAGTTATGTACGCGATGAATGTACTTTTTCTCTGTCTTTACTCAAGTATATTACCGACAGATGTCATTTATATACTCCAGAGAATGAATATATTTCCTTTAAAGATTATTATGCTCGACGATAGCAATTCTTGATTTTTTCAATTCAAGATTTGGATGTTTAACCCCCTTGGAAATATCGGGGGTTATCGGGACTTACCTAACTGGGACATTTTTTTTTGCAACGGGTGTGTGACACTTTGAAGGATTTTGAAGGTAAAAATCAGGTTTGTAGTGTCACGCACCAACGGGTTATTATGACATTCACCCGAAGAAGGTGCGGTTCGGTGAGCGTAAGTCCTGATATAAATAAATCATCGATTTTGCATTAGTTCAATGTGAAATAAAGGTCGTAAAATCAGTTATCAGTTATCAGTTAGCAGTTACCAGACATATTTATGGTAGGGTAGATCGGACTCAATAATCAATAGATTATTATGTGTCCAACAAGAAAGCTTTGCGCTTCACTTTTAACTGTTAACTGTTAACTGTTAAATTTTACTGACTTTAATTTACCAAAATTCACTCTATATCCGGTAACGTAACAAGCGTGCAAACTTCTACAGTTAACCCAGAAAATACTCCTCAAACCGTATCATCAGAGGAAACAAGCCAATTACCCTTTACTCTCGGCGATTTAAAAGCAGCAATTCCAGCAGAATGTTTTCAACCTCAAGTAGGTAAATCTCTGTTTTTCTTCGCTCGTGACATCTTAATTATTGCTGGACTTTATGGCTTAGCTTACTACCTAGATTCATGGTTATTTTTTCCCATTTTCTGGGTAATGCAAGGAACAATGTTCTGGGCTTTATTTGTAGTCGGACATGACTGCGGACATCAATCATTTTCTCGCTACAAATGGTTGAATGATTTAATAGGACATTTATCTCATACACCAATACTTGTTCCTTATCATGGATGGCGGATTAGTCATCGAACTCATCACAAAAATACTGGTAGTTTGGAAAATGATGAAAGTTGGTATCCAATATCGGAATCAGCTTACAATCAAATGGATTTAGTGGAAAAAATCGGTAGACATTACCTGTTTTTACTAGCTTATCCGGTATACTTGTTTAAACGTTCTCCAGGTAAAACAGGTTCTCACTTTTTACCTAGTAGTCCGTTGTTTAAACCCTCAGAAAAATGGGATGTCATCACTAGTACTGTACTCTGGACTTCCATGGTTGGTCTACTAGCTTTCTTGACTTATCAATGGGGTTTCATGTGGTTAATCAAATACTACGCTGCACCATACATTGTATTTGTAATTTGGCTGGATTTGGTGACATTTTTACATCATACCGAGCCAGATATTCCTTGGTATCGCGGTGACGAATGGACTTTTCTTAAAGGTGCTATTTCCAGTATTGATCGCGATTATGGTTTTATCAATCATATCCATCACGATATTGGTACTCATGTTGCTCACCACATTTTCTTAAATATCCCTCACTACAATTTGAAAAAAGCAACTGAGGCGATTAAACCAGTTTTAGGTGAATATTTCCACAAATCAGATGAACCAATTTTAATTTCTCTATGGAACTCTTTTAGAAAATGCCATTTTGTTCCAAATGAAGGGAGAAAGGTTTATTACACTTCTCATTTTAAATAAATATAGAAGTGAACAGATTAAGCAATTAATTAATAATTGCCATACAGTGATTTTGTAGAGACGTAGCAGTGCTACGTCTTTTTTATTATGGTTATAACGTGAAAAATTGAATCATCATAAGCACCCTTGCGGGTAAACAGAGCATCCTTGTCCGTCCGAATTTCCATAACTTTAATTTGTATTGCATTCAACTGAAAACGGCTATATATCGAATTATTAGTTAATTATGGAAAATTCGCTAAATAATGAAGACGTAGCATTGCTACGTCTCTACATTATTGGCTTACAATAAATAATCTTTTTTTACAAAACTTGGGG
>JAYKJL010000098.1:0-21397 GCA_035285725.1 Nostocales cyanobacterium 94392
TCCTAGAAATATTTAATGGCGCTCAACTAAGTTCCGGCACCTTTGGCATTGGTAATGCAGGTAATATCATAATTGAGGCACGCGATCGCGCAACATTTAAGGGTGATGACACCGTTGTTGCCAGTCGTGTGGAACGAACTGGTAGAGGCGAGGGAGGGGATATCCGCATCTCTACTAACATATTGGAATTATTTGATGATGCAACCCTCAATGCTAGTACCCTTAATTTCGGTGATGCAGGCAATATTTTGATTCAAGCAGGAGATAGAACTTTTTTTGATAATGGAAATGTTTTTAACAGTGTATGGGGACCAGCAGGTGGGAACGGTGGAGATATTCACATTAATACAGGCAACCTTTATCTCACAAATGGAGCAGCACTCTCTACCATTACATATGGCAAAGGCGATGCAGGAAATATCATAATTGAGGCTAAAAATAATGTTTCCTTGGATAGAGGGGGTCGGCTACTTAGTCAAGTAGAGGAAAATGCTGTAGGACAAGGAGGCGATATTCGTATTTTTACTAACTCTTTGTTATTAAATGTAGCGCGACTCAATGCCGATACATTAGGAACAGGTGATGCAGGCAATATCATTATTAATTCACAGGATGCCGTGTTAGCTAATTCCGCAATTATTACTAGTACTGTTGATGAAAATGGTACTGGTAAGGGAGGAAATATCAATATCTCAACTGGTTCTTTCACTTTTACAGACTCATTATTAGCTACAGCTACTTTGGGAGATGGCAATGCAGGTAATGTTGTAATTAATGCATCTAATACTGCTTCTATTGATGCGGGGAATATTTTTAGCAGTGTGGAAACGGGAGCCATTGGACAAGGTGGGGATATTAATATCTCTACAGGTAGGCTTTCCCTAACAAATGGAGGAAGGTTAACATCTGCAACTAATGGAACTGGCTCTGCTGGCAATGTGGTTATTGAAGCACGCGATCACGTTTTGTTAGATAGTTTCGATCCCGATGAACAGGATTTCAACAGTGCCATCTTTAGCAGTGTACAAAATAATGGTATTGGAAAAGGTGGAGATATTCGTATTTCTACAGGTGTATTTTCTTTGACAAATGGAGCGCAATTGCTTGCTGTTACCAAAGGACAAGGTAATGCAGGTAATGTTCAAATTCGCGCTTCTGATGCCGTGAATATCGCTGGTAGTACTAAAGCTACTGGTCGTCCTAGCGCAATTCTAACTTTTACTGAATCAGGAAATTCGGGAGGAAATATTACTGTAGATACTTCGGCTTTTCGTATCTCAGAGGGAGCAGTTTTGGATAGTCGTACAATTACTGCTGGACGTGGGGGTAACATTACCATAAATACTAATTCTTTGGAAGCTCTTAGTGGTGGGCAATTGCAGGCAAGTACTGACAGCAGTGGACAAGCAGGTGAAATAACTATCAACGCCAATGCTAACATCACTATTTCAGGTAGTGACCCGATTTTTTCTGAACGTGCAGCTTTAATACCTGAAATTAACTGGCGGTACAATCCTAACAGTGGTTTTTATAACCGCTCTATTGGCTCAGGTATTGCGGGTGACATCGAAGTAAATTCGGCTTCTTTATCTGTATTTGATGGAGGACAAATACAAGCTAGTACATTTTGGCAGGGAAAAGCAGGTAACGTATGGATTAATGCTCGCGATCGCGTCACGATGGATGGCCTAAGTGTAAATGAAAATGGGTTATCTCCTAGCGGTATTTTTAGTGAAATGTTCAATCCTCAAATATTAGGTGAAGGTGGCAACATTTCAATTGAAACTGGCTCACTTACAATAACTAATGGTGCCCAATTAAGAGCCTCTACCTGGGGTGTTGGAGATGGAGGCGATATAAATATCAATGCCAAAAATGGAGTAACTGTTACTGGAACTAGTCAAAATGGTAACTTGTTAAGTGGAGTTTTTAGTACTGTTCAATTAGCTGGGCAGGGTAATGGCGGTGATATTAATATTCAAGCAGGCTCATTGTCAGTAACTGGTGGTGCCCAACTTCAGACAGGTACTAGAAACAGAGGTGATGCAGGAAATATCTTTATCAATACTCGCGATTTTGTTTTGTTTGATGGCACAAGCTCAACAGGAGAAAGCCCTAGCTCCGCTTTTAGTAGTGTAGAGCAAGGAGCAGTAGGTAAGGGAGGTAACATTGAAGTTAACACGGGTAGTCTTTTCGTTAATAATAGCGCACAGTTGATTACAAGTAATAATGGTGGAAAAGGTAACGGTGGAAATATTCGTGTTGATGCAGCATTACTATCTCTTACAGGTAATTCTCAACTCAGAGCTAGTACTCAAGGACAAGGTAATTCCGGCAATATATTCATCAACGCAAGCGATCGCGTTTCATTAGACAGCAGGACAATTATCTCGAATATTGTAGGAGATGTAGGGAACCCCGGAAAGTTTGGTGATGGTAAAGGGGGAACAATCCGTATTGATACAGGTACATTATCGATGCTTAATGGTTCTCAACTCCAAGCGAGTACTTTTGGGAAAGGGGATGCAGGAGATATTATTATCAATACTCGCGATAATTTTCTTGCTTCTGGGTTTGGAGAATCTGAAAATAGAATACTTCCTACTGCTGTTTTCAGCGTTGTTGCTCCCGATAGTAAAGGCAACGGTGGAAATATTCGCGTTAATACTGGTTCCCTATTTGTTGAAGATGGATCGCGATTCAGTGCTTCGACATCTGGTCTAGGTAAAGCTGGAAATATCGCAATTGATGCGCGTGATGCTGTTATTGTAGACGGAATTAGTAAAGTTGGATTTTTGAGCGAATTGTCTAGCGCGACACAAGACGATGCAAGCGGGGGAGGAGGAACAATAACTGTAAATACAAATTCTTTCCGTGTTAGTAACGGTGGATTTGTAAATGCTGAAACGACTTCAGCTTTCCGTGGTGGGGATGTGAGCATCAATGCTAATACTTTTGAAGCAGTTAACGGTGGACAAGTTGGTACAAATACCTCCAGTAGTGGGAATGCTGGTAATATAGTCCTCAACGTTAAAGACAAAGTTAATTTATCGGGAACTGGAAAAGGTTTTAGAAGCGGTTTATTCGCTGGTACTTTTGCTGAATCTACCGGAAAAGGCGGTAGCATATTTATCGATCCGCGCTTAGTAGTTATAGAAAATGGTGCAGGGGTATCGGTTGGTAGCGATGGTACAGGGGATGCAGGGGATATCACATTACAAGCAGGAACTTTGCAACTAGATAAAGGTTTTATCACCGCTCAAACAGCGAGTACTCAAGGAGGTAATATCAACTTACAAATCAGCGAATTATTATTACTCCGCAACAACAGCCAAATCTCTACTACAGCAGGAACAGCACAAGCTGGCGGAAATGGCGGTAATATTAATATAAATTCTAAATTCATTGTCGTACCGCAAAGTGAAAACAGCGATATTACAGCGAATGCTTTTAGTGGTAATGGTGGTAAAGTTAATATTAATAGTAGCGGTATTTTCGGTATTGAAACTCAGCAAAGTTTAACCGAACAAAGCGATATTACCGCAAGTTCTCAATTGGGGATTTCCGGTGAGACAAATATTAATACAGATGATACAAGTTCGATTCAAAATAGCTTTACCGAATTATCACCAACTATAGATACCAACGCAATTATTGCTTCGAGTTGTATTGCACGGGGTAACAAGCGACAAGAAAACTCTTTTAAAATTACAGGTTCTGGTGCTTTACGCAATAGCCCAGGGGATGAATTAATTTCTCAATATTCTACTGGTGAAGTGAGAACTGTTGAAAGTAGAAATCAAAGTTGGAAAAAAGGCGATCCAATTATTGAACCCCAAGGTTTGTATCGGTTGAAGAATGGGGAGTTGTTATTGAGTCGGGAATGTTCTAGTTAACAGCGGTTTTATTGCCAAAGGTAGGGTTAATCACTTTTGGGAAACAATTCCGACTGATGACAAACGATAAAAAACGGTTTCATAATTTTTACGTAAATCCTATTTATAATAAAATTATTCTAGGGATAAAGCAATTATTTATGACACTATTACCTCAGTTATCCTCATTTAGTTTAGAAGAGTTTTTAAAACTACCTGAAACTAAACCTCATAACGAATATATTGATGGTAAAATCTACCAAAAACCAATGCCCCAGGGAGAACACAGCACTCTACAAAGTTTTTTGGTAACTAATATTAATAAGATTGCTCAACCGCAAAAGTTAGCTTACGCATTTCCAGAGTTACGCTGTACATTTGGGGGTAAATCCTTAGTGCCAGACATTGCTGTCTTCGAGTGGTACCGTATTCCTTTACTTCCAAATGGCAGAATTGCCAACCAATTTGAAATTCCTCCTGATTGGACTATTGAAATTCTTTCTCCAAAACAATCTCCAAACCGAGTTATTCGTAATATCATGTTTTCTATTCAAAATGGGACAAAATTAGGTTGGTTTCTTGATTCTGAAGATGAATCGATAATGGTTTTTCAACCCAATCAATTACCGGAAATCAAACAAGGAAAAGATATTTTACCCGTGTTAGATATATTAGATTGGAACCTATCGGTAGCAGATATTTTTAATTGCTTGAATTTTAATTAAAACGGCTGATACCGTACCGAAAAATTAAAGCCATTTTCTTGCAAGGAATTACCACTCTCGCCTCTTCCTACTAATGGAATACCGTAGTCTGCACGCAAGCCTAAACCGTTGAAAGGTTGCCACTGCAAGCCTAATCCTAAGCTAGCAAGTGTTTGGGGATCGGGGTTATCGCCGCGATTGTTCCAACCCGTACCAATATCAAAAAATGGGATTAACTGTAAGGTTTCTACTTCCGATGCCAAAGGAATCCGAACTTCTACACCTCCAACTATGCCGCTGTCGGTAACAAGTTGATTTTGACGATAACCACGTACTGTTTCTACTCCCCCAATGCTGATTTTTTCTGCGGAAAGTAAGGAATCACCTGTCAGTTGAGTATTAACTTTGGCAAGCATCAAAACGCGGGGGGATAGTCGTTGTACCCATTGAAATTGTCCCACCCAAGCGAAAAAACGCCCATCTGTGCCGCTGTCGTTGACTGTAGCATCGAAGGCATCAATACCAACGCTAAATTGCGATCGCGCTGCTAAGACACTATTCGTATTACGCTGTAACCAATCTTGAGAAAAGCGAATGACGCTGAGTTTTGATTCTCCTTCTTCTGGTCCTTCGGTGAAGGAAAAGGGGATATCATCAAGTATGAAGGTTTGACTCTGCCGTAAATCGAATGCTAAACCAAGAGCAAACTCGCTGTCTGGGGTATAAACTAACGGTTGACGCAGGTTAAAGGAAAGGGTTTCGGTTTCACTGCGGATATCCAAGTCACTAAATTCATCTTCAATAATTTTGCTGTCGCTGTTGCTGAAGCGCACACCAACTGTTCCGTCAAGGGCGTTAACGGGAACGGAATAATTGATATCGTAAATATCTAAGCCTTCGGTGATCGAATATTCTGCACTTAATCTATCTGCAAATCCTAATACGTTATCGTGAGCAACGAAAACGCTTGCTTGTTGCTCCCCGACGCTGGGTGATTGATTGTTGGCAAAGCTAACTCCAGCGTGGAATGCTGGGGCTTCGGTAATTTGTATCTGTAAAATGTTGTTGCCGGGAACGCTACCTGCGGTTAATTCGGCATTTACTCGTTGGATTACCGGATCGATTTGTAATAGTTGCAGTGCTTGTTCTAAACGTTGTTGATTTAAAGGCTTCCCCGCAAGTCTTTGAATTCGGGAGCGTACATATCCTTTACGTAATCTTTGTAAACCAGAAATCACAATATCTTCAAGTTCGCCTTCCACAACTTGGATTGTGACAATACCGTCAGCAACATTTTGGTTGTTGGGAATAAATGCACCACTAGTGATGTAGCCGTTGTCAGCATAGAGTTGGGTGATTTGCGATCGCAGTTGTAATAACTGTTCAAATGTAATTATTTTCTGTTCTAATAAGGGCTTTATTAACCGATCGATTTCATCTTGTAAAACCGAGTTGCCTTCAACTTTAATTTCTGTAATAGTGAAAGTCTCACCGCTAGGAAAAGTTGTATCTGGTATATTTTCCTGCGGTGGTGATGGCAGTATGGGAACGGTTGGTGTAGGTGGTTTTGCTGGTAAGGTTGGTGATGGTTGGGGAATAGTTTCTTCTATTTTCTCTGGCGTGTTGGGAGGAATTGTCACTCCCGATGGAGGTGTTGATTGTGCGAATACAGGCGATTGATTGATGCTAATGCAGGAAATGAACGTTAAAAAAAACTGTTGAAACGGTCGGTAGGTACCCATTGTTTGTGTATTCTACGTAAGAAAATTTTGTAAAAAAGTATGATATTCCAAATCAAAATATCATAATGCTTTGCTCGATAATTGCTTCTTCATACAATCATTAAATTAGAATTCAAATTCACACAAAGAGAAAATCGTGATCAAAGTTGACGTTAGTAACGTCTTGCACTACAGCAATTGCATCATTGCCAAAGAAAATCGCAGTATCTTGGGCAGAGTTACCAAACCAGTTACCAGTTCCCAAGGAGTATTGACTGCGAGTACCTTCAACTTGGATGTAATCATATTGCCAATTAAAGTCAGTAATTACCGCATATTCATCTCCTTGATAAAAGACATTTGAAGATTCTCCCAGAACGAAGGTATCATATCCAGTTCCCCCCGTTAAAATGTCATATCCAGAACCGCCAACTATAGTATCATTACCACTTCCACCAATCAGCGTGTCACTACCCGCATTATCCACAAGGTAATCGTTTCCGGAACCACCAAACAGATAATTATCAACTGTATTGCCAATCAGGACATCGTTTCCTGCACCGCCTACAGCATTTTCGATCGTGACTCCAGAGGCGATCGCCAAATTATTACTAGCGGAATACCAGCTTCCATCATATTCAGGACCAATGTTACTAAAAGTTCCAGGATTAAGGTTAATTGTTACAGAAATTCCTTGATTACTGGCATCAATAGTATCGATACCGCCACCATCCCAAATTGTTTCGACAAAGGCTTGACTTGCATTCCAAGCATATGTATTATTACCTGGGCGGGTATTATAATTAGCGCCGTAAAGATACTGTATTGCAGCAATATCATAGAGCATAGGTGTTTGAGGATTCGCGACACTACCTGGATGCTCGTTGTATGACATTACGGTGTATTGATTGCTATCTAAATCAGAGTATAAATAAGGACCTTCAGCCCCACCTCCACCTGCATTGTAATTACCTGGATGCTTCAATCCCAATGCATGTCCAATTTCGTGGATCAAGGTATGAAATCCATCGGAACCATTACTTTGAGTCAGATTTGGACTATAGCTATTATTTAACCAGACATCACCTCCTATTGGGTCATTATTTGGAAGGTAAGCATGAGCGCTACCATGTTCTATATTCGCTGTTCCAAATCGAATAGTTCCCCCCGCACCAGCATCTGAGACTTCAACAAACTTTAGTCCTGAAACTTCGCTGTAAAGTTGCAAAGCTCGTCTTGCTGCTGCTTGTTGAGTTTCATTAAAAGCAACGAATTGATTCCGTTCCTGGGCATTGCCAGAATAGTAATTTGGAACTGTAGTCATAAAGCTATAGCTTATAGTTTGACTGTTCCAATAGCTTCCTGAGAGTAATGCTTCAAATCCAGTCGTATAGGATGCAGCAGCTTGAGGAATTAAATCTGTATTTGTTAAGTCATTATTAGATATATGGTGGTTGCGATCGCATAAGTTGCTGGTGCTTAGGTTGGTTTCTATAGCAGATATTGGTGAATTAAGTGTTGTTGCAGCTATTTGGTTAAATGATGAATTACTTGAGATAACATCAAAATTTATAGTTGGAGAAAAAGTTTCTTCGGTAATTCCTGTGTAACTAAAATAATTCTTATTAGCATCAGCTAAAAATTCAAAGAGGGGATTAGATTCATCGGTGACGAAATCGGAATTAATTTGATTAATAACTTTTGAAGTATTTGCCATGATTATTTACCACCATTACCAAGTTAAAATTTAGAAATATTTTCTGTTGCTTTTCAAGCAATATTATTCACAGATTCTCAGAAGCAACTTGTTGTTTTGAATCCTGATAATGCTTAGATTAAAGTAAATAACTAGGCAATGCATTCACCAATCATGCACAGCTAATTGCAGTATCTTGCCTGCAATTTTACACAAAAGTGCATATTACGAATTACGAATTATACTTACGATGTGTCTTGTCGGTACTCTCAGAACATTCTGTTGTTAGAAAGTATATAAAAAAGACGCAAAGTAATTGCGCCCTGTAAAAATACTTGAATTGTTTTAATAGTTAATACTTTTAAATTGTGATGTAATAATTACAACTGATTGTAAATTACAATTAATTACTAAATCTAAGTCTTTGAATAACCATTCGGCGAATTTGACTATTAGTATTAAGTAGAATTAAAGGAATATTGACATACATACGTTGCCCTGGCACAATAGAAGCAGCAGGATTAATTTCAACTGGAACAAAACCTAATTCAACACCATTTTTATCGTAGAAGTGCGCGGTATATCCTAAAGGTGAAAATTGCTTTGCTTCAACAATAAATTGAATTTCATCTACAGGATTATTTTGATTAAATTCATCTTGGGAAGCAGTCGTAATTTTTTCTGGTTGAGTGATTAAATTAAAATCATATTCCAGTTCACCAATATCTATTTTAAATTGGAGTTGAGTTAAGAAACTTGATTCTTGAACAATATCAACCGTTTTCTTATATTTACTTACAGTTTGTACTTTATTTTTCTGACTTGAATAATTTTTGACACTAATTGCAGGATAATTATAAACAAGAGTACTAGTTATGGCAATTGCATGGCAAAGTAAATTTTCACGAATCATTTGATAATTGCCCCTAATTTATTAAAAGGATTTAGTAGTGGTTTATTTTTAATTTGTTCCACTGGCTTTAATTAATAAACTAGAGAAGTATAATCAGAGATACAATAAACATTTATGCTTGTGAGATTGCAGTTTTCAGCAAATTTATCTAAAAAAACTTAATTTATAATCTATTTGAATCAGATTAAAAAAATTTTAACCAATTGCGAAGCCCGCTGTGGTAGCGAGCTTTCTAATTGATATTAGGTTAAGTACAATTATCAGCAAAATATTTCTGTTTAATTCTCTGCAAGAAAGCACATAGCCTTAAAACGCAAACCCACCAGTTCATCATATAAAGGATTTAACTTACACATAGGAGGAATATGGATTTGCTTGCGTCCAAATATGATATTGCGTTCAAAAGGACATTGGGAAGGAATAAGTTTGCACAAAAATTGAGCTAATTTAGTATCGTGGATTTCGATAGCTTCCAACCACTGGCGAATGGGATATAGTAAATCATGCTGTGTTTGGGTGAAGTTAGTCACGATCGCTCTCCTAAATAATCTTTATAAATGGTTTGTTGAAGTTTGAACTTCTATTAATACTTAGATTAAAGGAAAGCAATTGGTAATGCATTCACTAAATATGCAAAGCTGATTGCAGAAAACTGCCTTGTCAACAACTCCGACTCAAGAGCAATCGCCCATCAGGTAATTGATATAATCCTTGTGGTTCAACAATTGCATCCCCTTTCTTCCAAACCTGAGAATTTGATTCAACATTACGCACATCACCTATGGAATATTCGGAAATAAATCCATCTCCCGGACTATTGCGTAAACCACCAGAACCTGTAATTTTAAAAGAGTTTTCTTGTCGTTTAGTGCCGCGTGCAATGCAACTATTAGCGATTAAAGCGTTGGTGTCAATTTGATTTTCGGGTAAGTCTGTCAACTCTTCGTCAATAAACGTTACTGGCACTCCGGTGATAGCTCCACTAACGGCACCGGAAGCATTAAGATCGGTACGATTATTGCCATCTAATAAAGTTAATGCATTTGCATCTGTAGTTGAAGTTTGACGATACAAAGCTTCGCTGAAAAATCCAGCGGTATTAAATTGAATGTCACCACCTTTTCCATCGCTAGCAAAGGAAAGAATATCGCTGTCATCAAAGGCAATGATTGTATTGGCTGTGAGGTTGATATTTCCACCACCACCTTCACCACTGAAAACGTTAGTAGCGATGTCGCTGTCGCCAAATAAGCGGATGTCTCCAGCAGTTATGTTAATAGCACCACCGGAGGATTGTTTAGATATGGTTGATATTGTACTGTTGGTAGCGGTTAAATTATCGCGGGCATTGATAGAAATGTTACCACCTCCACCAAACTTTCTCTCTGGAGTAATTTGCTCTATCCCACTGCTACTATTAATACTGGCGTTATTATCTAAAAACGCAGAATCAACTTGAATACTAATATTTCCACCTCTTCCTTCATCAAGGGTATTTGCAGTTATTTCTCCTCCGTCTTTGACAAATAATCTTCCGGTATTAATAGTTATATTTCCAGCATCTTCGTTAGTACCTGTCAAAGCAGATAAATTGCTCTTTTCAATAACCTGTTCCAAGCCAGTTTCTTCTGCTAAAGCTGGAGAAATATCACTTGCGAAATAGCTACCGCTTCCACTTATTTCTATAAAATCGGCAGCATTAATTTCTATATCTCCACCTTTTCCCGTACCTATAAAAGAAGAAGTAGATACACTTGCACCATAGAGAAAAACTGACCAAACCGCTATTAACTCCAGTTAGTTCTACAGATTCTGCTGCATCAACATCCACAGTTCCAGCATTTCCTCCCTTCCTAATTTGTAAAGCCTCGTTTTCTAAGCTTGAACTAGCAGAAACTTCAGCACCTTCTCGAATCGTTAATTTCTGAGTACGAATTTTCAAATTTCCAGCATCTCCCCTACCATTTGTTCTTGCAGACAAACGACTTGTACTTCCTACAATATCTATATCTGTAGCATTTACAGTTAAATCTCCCCCTCTTCCTGCTGAAACATAACTTTCTGTTGAAACTCTACCTCCATTACTAATATTTAACTTCCTGGTATTAATAGTTAAATTTCCTCCTGGTGCTGGATTTATTCCTGCATTTTGATTGAATAATCGACCAGTTTCAGCAGCTAGTCTACTCAAAAATATATTGTCTTCGTCTTGAGAAAATCCACTGATTTCTACAGAATCTCTGGCATTAATAGTTAAGTTTCCACCTTTTCCTTCACCCAACCATGCAGCAGTTGATGCCGATACAATTCCTCCGTTAAGAATGCTTAATTTTTCAGTATTGATATTTAAATCACTACCATCTGCACCTCCATAAGTACCAGTAAACAAACGACTGGGAATAGTATCACCATTTGTACCGCTAATTTCTATCGATTCAGAAGCATTAACATTAATAGTTCCACTTTTAGCCTTACTAACTTCACTGAATGTACTTGCTTGTATCTGTCCCCCGTCTTTAACAGTTAATCTTCTTGTGTTAAGTAATAAATCTCCACTTCTTCCAGTAGCATTTCTACTTACTTGGCTACCAATTTTAGTAAGCGAACTATTATTTGAATCAACAGTTCCAGTTACTTCAATTAACTCAGAAGCATTAATTTTTATATTTCCTGAATTTCCTTCTTCAAATACAAATGATTGTATCTGAGCGCCATTACTAACGAAAAGAGAACCTATAGTAATATTTATACTACCAGCATTTCCCTTTCCAAAGGTACTAGCTGATATTCTGCCACCATCATTTATCTCGACAGATTTCCCTATGATATTAATATCACCACTATTACCAACTGCGCCAGGAGTAACATCGTTATAAACTTTACTTGCGGGATTAGCAATAGTTATCTTTTCTGTAGCATTCAGCGTAATATCTCCCGCAACACTTTCTCGTGTCCCTAAACCTTGCCCAATACCAGCAGAAAGCTTACTTCCTTGCAAAATATCTAAATTGCGAGCATTGATTGCAATATCACCACCACCATCTGCTTCTACATACACAAATGCTCGATTAGTTAGGGATACATCTGCACGAGTTACATTCTCAGGAAATCCCAGCCTCAAATTATCCCCTTCAAAAAGAAGATTGACAGAATTCTCGAAAGCTATGAAATAAATTAATCCCTCTTTGCGCTCCACCAGTAATTACTTCTAGAGGTAATCCTAAAAAATTTTCATCAACTTGAGAAGAGTCAGCCCCAAGGGAATCATCTGGAACGATATTACTACTTTGAGCAAAACATGGGTTGATGAAAGCCTGAAATGAAGCTATGCCCAATCCCAACCAGTAAATACCCTTCACTGCCAATTCCCCCTACTCTTAAATTTAATGCTTATTATTACTGGTTAACACTGTTGCCAATAATCAAAAATATTTTTCTTTATACATAAGATAAATTAAAATTACCTTGAATCGTTATAAATTTGCAAGCAGCAGTTAAATAAAGTTAACGAAGCTAAGTTTATCTAAAATTAATTATTTCAAACCAGTGACCGTTAAAGTTGCATAAAACTGCATATTTTTAGTAAAGCTGAGTTATTCATGTCTATTTCTGGTAACTTAAAAAAATCAAGCCTAAGTAATGGGGGCATCCCAAATGGGTTCTATAGATTTCGTCATTGCGAGCGTAATGAAATGAAGCGAAGCAATCACCTTCGCCTAGTTATCGCGATTGCTTCATTTCGCTGCGCTACATTCGCAATGACAGCCTAAATTTTAGTGGTTTTTCAAAATTGAGATGCTTCCTAAGCAATTATTTACTTTTCTATCTGACCTGGAAAAAACGTATAAAATCAAACATTTTTGTATAGATAATTACTTTTGATCTACTTTTCACCATTCAAATTATGAATACCTTTAATCAATATCTCAAACTTTTATTTTCCGCACCTCGGCGATTCTGCATCAATCTAATGCAATTCTCTACCCGAAAATATCAAAAACGCGATCGCAATCATTTTTTTAAAGTACTATTTTTTACAACTATTTTAATTAGCTTATCCTTTGGACAAGTTGTATCGGCACAAACTCCAAATCCGGATTCACTGGTGAAGCAAGGAGTTGAAGATTACAAGGCTGGTAATTATAGTAATGCGGTAAAACACTGGCAATCGGCAATTAAAAAGTATCAAAATAATCCTTCGGCTACAGCAGTTGTTAATGAAAATTTGGGACGTGCTTATCAGAAATTAGGAGAAGATAAAGCGGCAATTGAATCGCTGTCGGCGGCAATTCGCGATTATGGAGCGGTGAAAGATATCAAGCAAGTAGGAAGAGTGCAGACAGAACTTGCTCAAGTTTACAGCAATTTGGGACAACCTCGAAAGGCGATCGCGCTTGTGTGTGGCAAAGTAGCAAGTCAAGAAATTGTGCAAATTAAATGTACGCCGCAAAGTGCCGCACAAATTGCGATTAAATACGATGATGCAGATGGTAAAGTTGCTGCTTTGGGTGTTCTCGGTGATGCATATCGGTTAATCGGAAATTACGATAGAGCAATTCATTATCTAGAAGAAGCAAAAAAAGCGGCTCCGACAAATTTTTTAGTTTTAAATAGTTTGGGGAATGCTTACAGAAATCGCGCTCAATTATTAGATTTACGAGCTAATTCGGCAAAGCAAATTCGTCTTTCAACTAAAGTCAAAGATTTTAATCAAAAGTCTGAACAAGATTATAATCAAGCCCGTAATTATTTTGAGGAAAGTATAAAGTTTGCTCGCCAGCAAAAAGAAAGTTTAGCAGAAATGCGAGGATTATTAAATTTAATTCAATTGGCTTCCCAGACAACTGAAACCAAAATTGTTGATGATGCAACTTTTAATAATTCGCTGGCAGATGCTTTAAAATCTCTGGAAGATTTACCAGATTCGACAACAAAAGTTTATGGAGCAATTGAGTTAGCATATTTACAACGCAATCAAAAAACATCACCATTAATTGGCTGCACAACTGAACTTGTTTTACCGGAAAATCAATCTTTAAGTTTGCTGCGAAAAGCAGTTTTAACTAGTAATAATTTACAAGATAATCGCCTACAATCTTTTGCTAATGGTGCTTTAGGACATTTCTGGGAATGCCGTCAAAATAATTCAAACGCGCTAACATATACCCAAAATGCAATTGTCGCCGCAGACAGTAAGTTAAGTGCAAAAGATAGCTTGTATTTGTGGGAATGGCAAGCTGGAAGAATTTTGAGCAAGCAGAATAAGAATAAAGCAGCGATTGAATCTTATCAGCGTGCATATGAAACTTTAGAAGATATCCGCCAAGATATTTTAACAGCAAAACGAGACGTACAATTTGACTTCCGCGATGTTGTTAAACCACTTTATCGGACATTAGCGCAGTCGCGGTTGGAACTGTTGCAAAGCGGTGCAATTACTCAGCAAGAGCGCCCAAATCAATTATCGAAAGTAGTACAAACCATCGATTCTTTGAAATTAGCAGAATTACAGAATTACTTTGGTAATGATTGTGTTTTGAGTGCTTTAAATCCCAAACAGGTGGATGAGCTTTTAGAAGATAAAAATAATAGTGCGGCGTATAAAAACACCGTATTTTTAAGTTCGATAATTTTAGATGGTAAAACCGGAATATTATTACAGTCAGCCAACCAAGAAACTAAATTTAAGTGGATTGAAGATGTTAATCAACAAGGTACAGATAAAATAGTTAGCACGAATAAACTAGAACAAAAAATTGCTGAATTTCGCAAAGGTTTAGTTAGAGGAAGAGAACAAATTAACTACGATACCACGACTGCGGCAGAACTTTACGACTGGATAATTCGCCCATTTATCAAAGATGGGAATATTTCACCTGATAAAGTCAAAACCCTTGTATTTCTTCAAGATGGATTTTTGCGTAGCGTACCAATGGCAGCACTTTATGACAAAGAACAAGAAAAATATTTAGTTGAAACCTACGCTATTGGTACAACTCCAAGTTTACGAATTACCACACCCAAACCACGCCGCAGTAAGCAGAATGCATTAATTTTGGGATTAACAAAAGCAGCTACAATCGATGGTAAGAAATTTGAAGAATTGTTTGCTGTTAAGGAAGAAGTTAATGCAGTAAAAGAACAATTTCCCAATCATACCTATTTAGCAGACGATAATTTTATTCCCGACAATTTTCGGCAGAAACTGCAACAAACTACATATCCCATAGTTCATATTGCCAGTCACGCTCAGTTTGGTGTTATTCCCGAAGACACATTCATAGTCACAGGTAGCAACAAAAAAATTACCATCAGCGAATTAGAAAACTCATTGCAAAATCTTAACAGCCCATCCGATAGCGTCGAGCTTCTTGCCCTTACCGCTTGTCAAACCGCAGTTGGTGATGACCGTGCTACATTAGGATTAGCAGGAGTAGCATTGCAAGTAGGAGTTAAAAGCGCGATCGCTTCTTTGTGGAGTATAGGAGATGCATCCACATCCAGACTTGTAGAGGAATTTTATCAAAACTACGCTAAAGAAGGAATGAGTGTTGCCACAGCATTGCAAAAAGCTCAAATAAAAATGATTAACGCCAAAAAATTACCGGAATCTGAAGGTATAAATATTGATTACGACAACCCCGCATATTGGGCACCGATGATTGTTATCGGTAATTGGATTTAAGATATTAATAATTATTTAGGGTGCGTTATGACTTCAGCCTAACGCACCATTTGGTTGGATTGGTATTTGCCCAGTTTGATAGCGAAATACTTATTTATCTGACATCTTGCACCACTCGCAATTAGCTTTTATAATCGCCTTGGAATAAATTCCCAGGCTGATATACAAAGTACGTTAAAACGTACTATTAGCGCCTAGCTCCGCTAGCGCAGCGTACCATAGGTATTGCGTGTCCGTAGGATATAACTCTCACCTAGTCTGATTTATCAGACTTTGTTTTTGAGCCTGGGAATTTATTCCAAGGCGGTTATCGCAACTGGTGCAAGATCCTATTTTATGTGATGAACTACTACCTACACTCACGACTCAAAATTAACTCTCCTGAAGCCAGTTTATAAACTCCTTGGGGTTCAATAATTGGTTCTCCTTTTTTCCATTCAGAAGACTGATTATCCTCCGATACATTTCGCACATCACCAGTAGAATATATAGTCAAGCTATCGCTCAGGTTAATTGTAATCTCGCCAGCCTTTCCTGTATAGAAGGTACTGGTGACAATATCACTACCATTGGTAAGAGAAAGAGAGTCAGCAATAATCTTAATGTTACCTCCATCTCCAATAGCTTCCGCAACGGTTCTCGAAGAAATAGTTCCCTCATTGGTCGCACAGACAGAATCAGCAGTAATATTAATGTTTCCTGCCTTTCCAATTCCAAAATTGCTAGTGGTAATAAAAGCCCTGTCATTCACTAAAAGCGTTCCCGTAGAAATATTAATTTCTCCTCCTTCTCCTACACCTGTACTGCCAACTGTGGCAGTAACTTGACTAGGAAATATATCGGTGGAATTAGCGAATGCTGAAATACCTTCTCCCTCGACAACCATGCGATCGCGAACATTAATCGTAATATTACCCGCTTTTCCAATATTTTCTACATCAGCCAGCAATGAAGAACCGTCTTGAAGCAGTAAAGTCCCAGTGTTGATGTTGATATCGCCTCCTATACCAATACCGCCTTCCTCACTAACTTCGGTGATAATATCCGAATCTAATAAGGAAACCTGGTTTTGTGTGTCGATTGAAATGTTGCCTGCATTTCCCCGCCCTTGCGTAGCGCTAAAGTTTATAATTTTACGTTACTAAAAAGTAGTTTTATGAAATATCAATAATTTACCATATATTCAACTCATTTAGATAGGTACAAAGAAACCCGATTTGTCAAAAACCGGGTTGATAAATTCTTACTCCTAACTTCTATAACCGAATATCTGAAATTTTCTGAAGATGTTCAATTCGTTTGTT
Source organism: Nostocales cyanobacterium 94392 (assembly GCA_035285725.1). Taxonomy (GTDB): domain Bacteria; phylum Cyanobacteriota; class Cyanobacteriia; order Cyanobacteriales; family Nostocaceae; genus Rivularia. The sequence goes on from JAYKJL010000098.1 coordinate 16,899, forward strand.
GATAATTTCAATGTTGTTTTCTGTTTCTGTATTTGTAGGAGTTTCAACCTGTGCAAGTTCTTTTAATAACATCGATCCACTTTGACTAAGTTTACCATCATCTGTTTTTTTCAATGCTTCTTCAAGCGCTTCATACCACAAATCATTTTCAGCATAATATTTTACACTTTCCGGTATGGTGGTAAATGTCTTTCTCGCAAGAGATTGAGCAACAACATCAAATTCTGCACGACTAGTTATTGAATCTTCACCTTCACAATCAAGTGTAATCTGCCACAAATATTTTTTACCTACTGTAAGTTCCGGATAATCGATGGGAAGTTTGAGTTTATTAATACCTGCGATTGCTGATACTTCTTTTGGTTTACCAATTGTTTTAACTTTTTTGTCTGATTCAAATTCCACAAGTTGAAATCGCACATTTTGAGAATCCGACATATAGAAAGCAAGCATTGGACGTTTAGCAGCAGTTTTACCCACAAATGTCTTTGGTGCAAGGAGCGTCAAAGGTATATCACCATTTCTCCCACATCCACGGGAAGCACCACCACGGGAATATCCACTCGCGGCTTTGCGGTTTTTTGGTTTATATTCAGCATATGCGGGAACTGCTGTAGCCAAGAAAAACACCGCTGCTACTAAACTTGTAAATCTGCGACTATTTCGCCAAAATCTTAAAGTGCGACGGTTCATGATATTAGCTCAATGTATTTTTTTTTAAAGGGTAGGCAGTGTAAATACAAACGAAGTTATTATAAACAATACATGAGACGCAAGCAGTAATTAACAAAATTTATTAATATTAAGTACACATAAATTTTGGTTCTTCAGTACACAGTATACTAAAAATAAAAATAAAAAACTTGAAATTCTGACTGAGATGAACCGAAATTAGCTTCATTAATCGGTTTTAAGAATAAATACTATTTTTTCTACTTCGGCTTCGCTCAGTACAAATTCCCTCTTCCCTCTTTTTACTATTTTTTTAGCATAATAACTACTGATGAGCCTAAATTTTTAAGATTAAATATCGGATATCAAATAATTAACAATCTAAAATCCTTTCATGGGTATCCAGCTAAGTTCGCAGATTGTGCCGCGAGGAGAAAGACTTTCCCGGCGAAATTCTCCACCTAATTTTTTTGCAAGTAATTTAGAATATTTTGTCCCTTTATTTTCCAAATTTGATTTAATTCCAGAGCCGTTATCTTTCACCCACAATTTATAATAACTTGCGGAATACGTACCTGATGCCTGAATCCGCTTTACCCCTTGAGCGTGTTTGCCAACATTACATAATGCTTCTTCCAAAAATAAACAAATGCTGCGTTTTCGTTCCCTACTTAAATATTTATCATCAATTGGATCGAAATTGCGAATTTTAACTTTTAAAGTTTTAAAATGCTCAAAATCATGTCGTTCTAAAGTACTCGAATATACTTCATATAATAAGTCGTGAAGTGGTCGCTTTAAATCGAGAATTAATCCACTACCTAAACGCAAAACTTCTTTTTCTCCTAATGCTTCTAACTTCAGAAATTCACTAATTTCTCGAATTTCTTGATTGAGCTTTTCAAACTGCCAAATTAGTTGTTCGTAGGGTATATCTTTGGCACGCATATGTCTTAATCCATAAGCGAGCGTTTGCAAAGGACCATTATGAATTACATCAAAAGTATAATTAATCGTACTTTGTCGTTCTTCTATTTGCCGTTTCAAAAACTTATCGTGTTGGTAAAATGCAAAAGCACTCAAGCCTACACCATTCACTGCTAAAATCAAAATATTGGGTGCTATAGGAATCCAGGTACCCCACAACCACAGCATCACATACCCATAGCCAAACAAACAAACAGATGCGATTCCAACAATTAATAAATTACTCCATACCGATTGGGTTATTCGTCCCAAAGCAATCGGCAAAAAACCCCAAACAAATATCCATAAGTACTCTCCTATATCTCCCCAACTGTTTAACATCGGACGATTATCAATTACATAACTCAGAATTTCGCTGATCGCATGAGCGTGATAATCAATACCATAAATTTGACCTTTTAATGGAAATGTTGGTACAGCAGATGTGTAAAAAATATCGCCAGCACTAGTATTGCGATTGCCTACTAAAATAATGCGATCGCGCAACCATTCTGGATTAACTTCCCCATTGAGGACATTTCGCAGCGAAACTACACGAAAAGGTTTATAGCTGTTGCGAAAGTTCATTAAAATTAACAATCCACCATCATCAACATCAACGTATCCGCCAAAAGTTTTGGTAGTGATGCGGGGTAATTCTTTTGAGTCAATCATTAAGGCATCATTTTTACCCGCTCCTAAATCAGTTCCTTCTGCGCTGAAATAACGAGTAACTAACTGTAAGGCTAAAGAGGATTTATCTTCTTCTCGATTTTGGGGATTCTTTGGATTTGGTGTATGTAACAAATAGCGGCGATTTTTGCTATCATCATCATTCCGTAGATCGACAAATCCAACTTGTTGCTGTGACAAACTCTTGTGTGGGGGAACTTCTCCGGGTGGTAAAATTGTCTCGATACCAATTATATTCGTATTTTCCCCTAAAACTTTCGCTAGTTGTTTGCTCCCAGGTTCCACGGGAACATTTTTAAACAAATCCAAGCCAATCGCTCGTGGTTTATAGGTTTGCAGTTTGGTAAGTAATTCAGCAATTTTTCCATCGGGGATTGGATATTGTTTGACAAATTCAATATCTTTTGTATCAATCCCGACAATTACTACCCGCTCGTCAACTGGTTCTTTTGGACGCAAAAGCAACATTGCATCGAGGAACATCCATTCTAAAGATTGCATTCCTCCAAATATACGTATTAAGATCACTGCAAATAGTACAATTGTTCCTGGAGGTGCAGCACGGAACCATAAATTGAATTCTTTGCAAATGCTACTCCAGATTCTTGTTTTCACAATCTAGTCCCCGAATTAGTTCTTGGTGTCAATCAATTAAACCTTCTTCTCTAGCACAGATTTCGGTTTGGATTCGGAGGTTTTTGCCGCTTAGCTTGCAGTCTTCAGGATATACTCCCAAAACATCTTGAATTTTTGTCCAGTAAGTCCGGATTGCTCGTTCTGATTTATACATTCGGTTAGCAATCTCTTTATCTGTCAAACCATCTTCAAAAGCTAATCGCAAAACATCCACCCATTCGGGTTTGAGTTCGATTCCTGTTTTGATATCTTTTGTATGAGTTGCTCCCATAAGAGCTAAATTGACTCGCATCAGCATTTCATCTTCAGGTAAACCTTTATCTGCGATCGCAAAGCCACCTTGATGATTATCAATTTCGTGCTTAATCCGGATCAAAGCTTTCACATAACTAGTTTGCACGATAAAATTTTGATGGGGATATTCTTTGAGTAAATTTTGTAAAAGTTTAATTCCCAACTCAATTTCAGCTTTTTCCCCAGTGCGATCGGGAATTGATAAATCCATTACAACCAAATCTAACTGATGAGATTGAATTAAATTTTGCGTCTCTTGTGCCGTTTGAGCTTTGAGAATATTAGCTTGGGAATACTCACGATTTAACACATCAAGAGTACCAGTCAAAATCAATTGATGGTCATCCACCACTAGAATGCTCAGCTTTGTATCCACTGGCAAATCCTCGTATAACTGGTGTCCTTTATAATTAATTGATACCATATTTTTACTGACATTATCGAAATTAAAAGTTTCCTTAAACTTTACTTTAGCCAAAAAGCTACTTACACAATTATTGTATGCTGATAGCAGAGTATAGCTTGTTACCACCGCCCAACTTACTTAATTGTTGCTTTAATTCTAATTGAAGAGGAATATTGAAACTATGCACAAAAGTGCAAATCTAATCAGCCAGCATTGTGGATTGTGCATATCGTTTAATTGTTGGGATAGACTATGAAAACCAGCTAATTTACTACAAATATTTTCTTACACACGCTTTTGGACGATAAAGATAATTTGATCGCTGTAACTGTTCGTCAGCTTCTTGATATAAAACACGCTAGCGATCGCAAGCCTTACTAAATGCATTGAGGGCATTTTGACTCGGTATATTGCAACTAATCAACGGAATACCAGGAAGATTTTCTTAAATCGTCTTGACAGAAGCAATCGGATAATATTGTGGGATTAGAGATATTAGATGCTTCTAAGCAGGTGTAGAATCTACGCTCTGTTGAATATTGCATTCCTAATTGAGTGATGCTTGTTAGGCGATGTCTACGACGGACTACGCCTACGTGCACTTTAAATAATCTGCGATCGCAATCCCAGAAGCTTCCCCAACAACGCGATCGCATTACGTCACACAAGCTTCGCTAATCACAAAACAAACTCAATTTCCAATTTATCTCATCAAAGCTTGAAAGCCTGCTTGTACAAAATGCTGGTCGAAAGTCAAAGCTTGAGTAATTCCAGCTTGCTTCATAACTACAAACGAAATACAGTCAACTAAACCCCATGCTTTATCTTGATG
>JAYKJL010000099.1:0-14307 GCA_035285725.1 Nostocales cyanobacterium 94392
AACAGTCTTGCAGATAATCCAAACTGGGGAAGTATTTGGAAGTGCGTATCAGGATTAGTCTCAGTGAGCTAGTCAAACACGTAAAGTTTGTTCTTTACAAGCCCCATCCTCAGCGAAGCAGGGTGGGGTTATTGACGCAGAACAAGCGAAGTAATGATTAGAGATGTTTCTGTAATAATTATAGGATATGACGTTGCTGAATGGAAACATGATTCCGCCGGATTTTGGATAGAGCCTCCAGGCTTTCAGAAAATATTTCATAGCTGGATTTAGCAAAGCTGAAAAATTGATGGTGATGGGTAGGAGGGCAAGCTACATGGATTGCAAAGCACTAATTTACAATGGGGTAAAGAAACAGGCGATCGCACCAATATACCCCCATTCTTTGATGAAGTGGGATGTTTCCCAACAACCCCGGATAATTGGACAAATCGAGTTACCCTATGATTTTGAATCAGTACCAAGTATTGTTTTGTTACCTGATAAAGACAGGTTTGCGATCGCCCCCAGTAATGTTTCCTTAGAGCATGGGATTGAGATTCGTCACTGGGATGATTTGTCCGTTTTGCAACGAGTTGAGTTACCCCATGCACCCTATGAGGAGAATTCCGAGGAGGATGAGTATTATGGACACGGTAAATGTACCCATATTTCCTGGTTGGGGGTGACTCCTTGTCAGCGATATTTACTGATTGCTGAGGGTTGGGGAGATATTTATCTAGTTAATTTAGAAAGCGGTGAACAGATTCGTTGGTTGCGTCGTTGGCGAGATTATAATGCTGCTTTTGCGATCGACCCACAAATGCAGTTTCTCATTGTTAATTCTGTAGATATGGATGAGTCCCATCACTTTTACAGAATTGACAGTATGCTTGGGGGTAAATTGACCTATTTGGGGGAATATTCAGGTGGTGTGCGTTGTCATCGTGGCGGCTTGAATTTTAGCCCAGATGGTCAGCGTCTGGCTTATACTGCATATCGATATCAAGGTGTTGATTTGTTAAGTTTTCGGCTTGAACGCTCGATATTAAGCACTTTATCCCCGCAAATACAGGAACTGCTCGATCAAGACTGGGACAAATCGTCACAATATCGGGCGAAAATGTGGGGTCAATTCTTTCGGTTGTACCATGACCATGATGGATTAAATCCTTGGCAAAGTGATATTGTTTGGCTGGATAACAACAGGTTATTGTGTGGTGTAGGGCAAATTCTGGCAGTGCTGGAAGCTCAGACAGGGGAAATAATAAAAACCTATGATGTGGATGCAGTAGTTAATACTTTGGTGTTTGACTACACATCTTTCCAAGCTATTGTTGCCACCAAGCAAGGGATAAAGGTGGTTGCGATCACCTAATCAATATAGCGGGAAAACCCATGATAAAAAGAGACAAGATCGTGATGCGTGTTTTCCAGGTGAGTACATGTGGGAATATGTTGAATATCTGAATGCGGAGTTACTCGACCTCAAACTTTGGGGTGAAGGTTGTAGGCTGTATCAAATTCGCCAAATGGGTGATGATGAGATTTGCTTGATTCAAACGCGCCATACTCCGCAGGAGTCGCTGAGTCGCAGAAGCGACACGCTACGCGAACGCGAACGCTGGCAAGTTGTTTATACCGAGCGTGGTACAGTTCAACATCTGCTGTTTGAATTTACGGATGAGGCTGAAGCTTGTGAGTTTATGTATCGGGAGATCAAAAGAATCAAGCATCCCCATTGTGTGGGACTATTTCCGACTGATGCTGAGGCAGAGCAATTCTGTCAGGTGTTGACTCAGTTACAACTTCAGTTCTCTCACGATGCGAAAGGAAGGGTGAGGGTGTACGATCAAGACATTTATAAAGTGGAGCGTCATTTCGGTTGCCAATTACCCCTACGAAAATGGTTAAGTGTTCCTGAGCGAATTCACCTTACCCTCGCTCGATTGCGAAAATTCGATCCATACAATCGCTATGCAGAAATCACCACTAATCCGCCAATTGCTTCTGAAGAAAAGTTGAGCGCGTTAGAAGCACAACATGGAATTAAACTGCCTGAAGTTTACAGAACATTTTTGCTAGAAGTTTGCAATGGTGGCTATTGGGAACGGCTAGGAAATTACTGGTCGGCTGAGGAAATTATGGCAAACAATTCTACGGAACTATGGAATCAGCCTTTACCTGAGTTTCTCGCAAAGTTGAAAGTAGCAAAGTCGAGAGATTGGCTCAAAAATCTAGGAGGTTCGCAATATCCAGGGTTGTTACGAATTGTCGATTGGGATAATCCTGTGCGGGATTTGTTTCTCACCCAGGAAGGATACGAGGTTGAAATTCAGGGGGATTGGATTCGTTTTTGTGAGTTTTCTCCAGAACAATGGCTCAAGGATTTTCTAGATGATATTCAATATGGGTTATCTCCAATTGAAGGATTACTGGCTTTTCTTCGCTCTGGGGAATTAATTCGAGATTATCCATACTTCCACACTGTGGATTTTGCCAGACTCCTTGCAGAAACCATTGGACTCGATATCGATCCTGAACTCACAAATGAGCAAGTGAGGATGAGCGATGAAATAGATTATAAAATCAACCAATGGCGAATTGAGAATATGGGTAAGATGCGGTACAATTTTGGGTTTAATGCAGAGCAAGCTGAACTGCGAACACAACGAATTTTAGAAAGACTGGAGTACATATACAATATATCGTATCCCTAAATGACCCATCATCTGGATCTATTTTTCCAGGGTGAGTGTGCTAGACCCGGCGTTCGCTTATGGCTAATTTAAAAATGTGAAATTTGCGCGAAAATAATTATTTTTATGCAGTTATAGCCACAGTCAGATAATTTACGTACAACTACTCAGGTCGTTTTTTATTTTTCTAAAGTAAAAAATAAATATACATAAAAACATTGATGAAAATGGTGCTAGAAAAGCTATGAAAAAAATACTTTTATTAGCGATATTGTCTGCTATCCCAAGCATTATTTTTTCTAGTCCCTCTTGGGCTTCTGTTTATATCAAATATTCCAATAACGACTCGGACAAATATGTAATGAAAGTTCAGATGGATGGTTCAACGAAAGAAGTTACATTCAATGGTCGTACGACTGGAGCCGCAACGATACAAGGTAGCGGTAAAGCTGCTGTCATTGAAACATCTTGTGGAAAAGTCGAAGTCAAAGATGACTCTAAAATCGAAATCAAAGACGGCTGTATCAAAGTATTACAAGTAAATTAAACGCTAAATAATATTCCCAGTCTAATTGTCTGCGCTGGGCAATTCCATCATAGAAATCTCCCTGTGGTGGATTATTTGCAATCTCAAGTAAGATATCTAAGGTGTGTATTAATTCCTGCTCATCAATCCAAGCAGAGATATATTCTTCTTCCTTTTCAAACTCTTGATTTTGCTTTTCCCACTCATATCTATTCCTTTGAAATTCACTGCCAAAACCTGCAAAAATTTCCGGACTAATAGGTGCTGCTAATTCCGCTAAAAATTCTATAATTTGTTCCTTGCTTAGTTTTTTCATTTGAGAAAATATCAATCTTTAAAATTACATTCATTATCCAAAATCATATTCATAGGATGTAGTATCTGTTGTTTGAAATACCTGAATTATACGTTCTATCCTCTCACTCATGAAAGCTAAATTTTCTTGTTCTAAAGTATAAGAGTGTAAACAAATTAATTCTTCTAAAATTTTAGTAATATCTTCTGCTGAGACGACATTTAAAGACCCATCATGAAAATGACTGATGAATTGTAACCCAAGACACCTACAAGCAGGCAACCAAAATTGATAAAATATTTCGCTAGTCGCAACAGGAATTACCTCATAATTCCCGGTATTAATTTGGAGAATTCCCATTTCTATTGTCATCTCATTATCTCATAATATTTCAAACTCAAATCTATTGAAAATTATATAATTACTGGGTTGGTTGCCAAATATATTTACCAGTGCGGTCGATATATCCAGATTTTTCTCCAATTTGCACTTCTGCTAACCCATTAGAGAAGGAATAAGCATTATCAAACTGTGGTGCGATCGCTAATTTTCCAGTGCGGTCAATATATCCCCATTTTTCTCCAATTTTGACTGCTGCTAAATCCTCAAAAAATGACCAAGCTGCATCAAACTGAGGTTTAATGACTAATTTGCCTTTTGTATTAATAAATCCCCATTTTTTACCAACCCGTACTACTGCTAAACCCTTAGAAAATGACCAAGCAGTATCAAACTGAGGTTGAATTACTAATTTACCAATGAGACAAACAAAAATAGCACACTCGATAATAATAAATATAGAAAAATAAAAGTTAGCTTTTTTCTAAATGGTAAATTTTGAGGCTTTTTAAATAATAAAAACCCGAAAATGAAACTTAGTAGCCAGATAATTATAGAGAATAAAAATTTAGCACCATCCAAAGTTGGAATAATTGGGATAAATAGAATTACGACAGCAATAAATGGGGTAATTACAAATAGTATAAAATTAAAATTTCGAGGATACATTGTATTGCATTTACTAAAATTATGAGCATAAAAGCCACTACCCTAATGTCCACTTTCAGCTATGGTTAGGTGCTAACTGCTATGTTTTTTCGACTTACTCACCATGAAAACTAAGCCAGAAGCAAAAATTTGATAGGGGATGAGCAAAACAGCCCCAATCATAGCTTTAAAAGTCCACCCAATGCCCATAATCGATCGATAAAGTTTTATAGCTTCGTCTTTGAATTCTGGGGCAATCTTTCTGAGTCGATCTTCGTCTGACCAGCCATCAAAATCAAAACCCAGATAATCAAGCCGCATTTCGGCATATAAATCTGGTAAATATGCCAACAAAGAAACTAGAAATACGCACGTCATCAAAGATAGAAAACTACCTAATAGTAAACTAGTCACATAACCCTTCCGCCTTAACAGAAAAGGTATTGCAAATGGCGTTATCACCATCATTACCAGAATCAAAAAATAAACTGCCGAAATTATGTACTGCATTTTCACATAACTATTTATTACACAGGCAACAATCACATCATTAATTTTACCCACCAATACAAAATAACCACACTTAAACAATTCCCATATTAATAAGTAATATTTTTAACTTAGTTGGTATCCTCAGTTCCACTGAAATAATAAAACGGCAAGTTTGTCCGAATCACTAACTCTACTAGCATTACACCCAGTGGTTCATATTCGTAGTAATATCTAGCTTGACTATTGGTTCCAGGTAATGGTGGTTGAGCGCAGGCTGCATCAGGAGAACCGCAAGTTACTTTTACAGGTATAAGTAAAATTCCTATTCCCAATATAAGTATAAATTGTTTCATTGCTACCGTTTGCTCGTTATGTTAAGGTAGTTGTTCTTTCTTATTGCATTCACCATAACTTTAAAGAATTAAAGTGAGCATAGCAAAAAACTTCAAATCTTAGTATCTACGATTATGTGCGACTTTGACGAAGGCTTTATTTTATGCACTTGCAAGGATAAAGAAAAACCCATTGTGCATAACAAAAATTCGAGGCGATACAAACGGGAGCAAGGAACAACTCCCAAGATATATCGATGGTGTTTATATACATTTGAAAGATATATAAGCGACGACGAGCCACTAATGGAAGGGCTATACGAGTTTCCTGCGGCGGATATAGGCAAAGGACTAACGGACGAATGGGTTTTACTCAATCTCAATGACAGAAATTGCTTTGATGTTGACTATACACCCCAAGAGGGTGATAACCTTGTCATCCAAGATGCTCATAAGGCATGGGTTTATCTATCTTTTATTTTCCAAAATGGAGGCTGGGAAAAAGGACATTACAACCCATTTAATACTATCAAAACTTTAACCATGAACGGAGAATTGACACTCCCCATCAATAAATTGAAGGGGATTCTAGTTTCACTGTCGTTGTTTGCTTTTGCAGGTATTGCTACCAACAGAAGTAGGGACTACAACTCCACTAGCGTTAGTTCGGGGATGCCCTCCCCTACCGTTTACACGATTTAAAATTACTTTGGCAGCATTGATATCACGTTGTTCGGTGTGTCCGCAATTTGAGCAAGAATGCGTCCGAGTGCTTAAACTTTTTTGAGTTCTAACACCGCAATTACTACATTCTTGAGATGTATAGTGTGGTGCCACTGCGATTACTTGCCGTCCGAACTTGTTGCCAAAATATTCGAGCCATTGGCGGAAAAGATACCAAGAGGCATCAGCGATACTCTTGGCTAGTTTGTGGTTTTTCACCAAGCCGCTTACATTTAAGTCTTCCAAGACGACCTTAGCGTTAGCTAAGCATAAGTTACGCGCAAGCCGTTTTGCGTGTTCATTCCTTTGTCTTGTTACTCTCAGATGCTTGCGGGCATAAACACCACGCGCCTTTCTTCTGCCAGATGACCCTTTGTTCTTTTTATAAATCTTGCGTTGAGAACGCTTTATATTTTTCTCGGCACTACGTAAAAATCTGGGGTTCTCTTCATGATTGCCATTACTGTCCGAATAAAAGTATTGCAGCCCAACATCGATGCCCACTTCAGAAGTAGTATCGGGTGCAGGTTGAGTATTATCAATCTTGACGCAAAACTGCACATAAAACCCATCGGCACGTTTGACTATACGCACCCGTTTTATCAGCTTTTCATCAAAGGTGTGAATATCCCACTTTCCTAAAAGCTTTAACTCTCCGATACCTTTTTTGTCGGTGAAAGTTATACGTCTTTTAGTTGAGTGCAACTTCCAGCCAGATTGCTTGTATTCAACTGAACGGCTATGTTTTTTGAATTTTGGATATCCCGCTCGAACAGGCTTACCTTTTTTACAGTTATCAAAGAAGCGATTAATAGCACGTTCTACGTTTTCTACAGATGCTTGGCAAGCATGACTGTTCAAGTCTTTTACGAATTTGAATTCATCTCTAACTTTCGTGTTGTAACGATAAAGCTCTTTTTTACCAACACCGCGATTATCCATCCAGTAACGTAATACCTTGTTACGCACAAACTGTGATGTCCGAATAGCTTCGTTTATCGCTGTTTTTTGGTTTTTACTGATTACTGCTTTATATTCCATTACAAGCACTCTTGCATCACCTCCTTGTTATTTTGCTCGCTTCTATATATTATATACGTATTATCTATATAATTGCAACTAAAATAATGAACAAGTTTAAATCAAACAGAAATATTGTTTACTCCTGTAAGTATCACGTTGTTTGGTGTCCCAAATATCGTCGTCCAGTACTAGTCGATGAAGTGGAGAAGCGACTTAAAGAGTTATTGTTTGAGATTGCAGAAAAAATTCAAGTAGAAATAATCGAGCTTGAAACGATGCCCGACCACGTTCATGTTTTATTTGAATGTGACCCGCAATTTGGGGTTCACAAAGTAGTTAAAAGATTTAAAGGCGCAACTAGTCGGTACTTGCGGCAAGAATTTCCACATTTAAAAAGTCGTATTCCTACTTTATGGACTAATTCTTACTTTGTTTCTACCGTTGGCGGCGCTCCCCTAGAAGTTATAAAACAATATGTAGCTAACCAGAAAGAAGTTTGACGGACAATGAATTGTCCTACGGGCTAACCCCATAAATAGAATTTAGGGGCTTGCGCCCTATGACTTCCGGTCAAACAAATCGATTCCCATTCAATTGTTTTCCCCAGCGAGTAATCTCCAAAAACCATATTGATGATTAATTGTGGCGAATTACTCTACTCTTGGTAATAATTTTTTACAAAATATCTATTTTAGACAACAAAAATCTAATTTTTTAGCTAATTTAACTGAGAATCACGCTGTTTAACAAGTATACAGAACACTATCGCATCTAATACCATCTATCGAAGCAAACTTCTGCGAGCGCAATTTGCTTGTGTACCCGATTTCTCTCTTCCAGGTCTTACCCAAGCTATATCTTGGTCAGAATCCAGCGTCATTTGTGTATCTCGCTCTACATCACTTTGAAACCCACCACGGGTTGAAAATCCGGGATTATTGCGAGGACTGGTAAACATATGATAGACAATTACTGCTTCTGTCCGTCCCCAAAGGTATTGTTGTGCTAGGGTGTCCGTACCCCTCGCATCTCCAACAACAAAACATTCGTTTTGAGCGATCGCGCGATCAATCGAAGGACGGTAATGCATATCAAATTCTGCTTGAGTTATATCAAGATGTCCACTGATAAAATTAACAAGCTTTTTACTTCTCATCTGCAAAATTTCCATACCTTTGCAACTTTTTCCTTGCTACTACAAACAGTAATATAAATATGCTACACTAAAATTATTCGATTGAACTTGAGCTATGCGAACAATTGTAGTTGGCGATATTCATGGTTGCTATGCAGAACTGCTTCAGCTATTAGTCAAAGTAGAAATTACAGAGGAAGATTGTTTAGTCTCCTTGGGGGATATTGTGGATCGCGGGGCTGATTCAGTCAAGGTTTATGATTTTCTCAAAAATCGTCCTCACACCATCGTATTGATGGGTAATCACGAACGTAAACATCTCAGGCAAACTCTTTCCTATTCCCAGGAAATTGTCAAATTACAATTTGGCGATAGCTATGACGAATTTTTAGAATGGGTTAGCCATCTACCTTACTACCATGAAACTGAATCGGCAATTTTCGTTCATGCTGCGGTGGAAGATGGTATACCCATCGAGGAACAAAGGGAAGAGGTTTTGTGTGGTTGCACTGCGGGTGAAAAGCATCTGGGAAAACGCTATGGAGAGACCTCTTGGAGTCAGTTATATACTGGTGTTAAGCCAGTAATTTTTGGTCATCGCGTTGTTGGGGATAATCCCCTCATAATCCCCCAAAAAGCCTACGGTATCGATACTGGAGCCTGTCATGGTGGCACATTGACTGCCCTAATTTTACCTAGTTTTGAGGTTGTACAAGTACAAGCCGCTAAAGACTATTGGCAAGAAGAGATAGTTAAATGGCAGTTGCCAGTGATGATGGCTAAACCCTGGGGTAGTTATAAATGGGAAAAAATTCAGGCGATTTGTGATGAGTTTAGAAATTCTGCAAATCCAGAATTATCGGCTTTTATTGCTCAGAAGAAACAGTGGATGCACGATTTACTTGCTCTTGCTCCCAAAATAATCTTGAAAGTGGAGGAAAAACTGGCAGAATTAATCTCTGTTTATGGTAACGATGGGTTCAAAAAATCAGCTCGTTGTTTTAGCTATGCCACCCTACTATATCAAGCTAATGCCAGTAATCTGACGAGTAAATTTCTCCAGCAAACCCTGTCAACACCAGACAAATGGTTGCAGGTAATGAAGGAATTGGAAGTTTAGTCCCGTCAGACTAATAGCACCAAATATATACTGATATTCAGATGTAACTGTTTACCCACCATAGATTATCAGCTTTGCGATCGCTTAAATTAGTTATTTTCTAAAGGTTCTCTAGTTATAGGGACTTTGGAAAAAGGTGTGTTAATTATGACTGAAACCCGTCCCACTCCATCAATACTAGCAAGGCTCGGCTCTCATACCAGTATTGGTTCCAAAGTATCACCTATACTTAATGTATAGTTGATTTCTGGATAATTAAAATTGATAACTTCATTCTCTTGCTTTTTCAACTTATAAAAAGCCTTTCTTTCTTCATCATTTGCCACTCTTAGTAAGTCTCCATTAGTTAAAAATGGGGGAGCATCCAGTTTTGGCAGAAATAACTGGCAGAGCCAGGGCAAACACATTTTATCTTAGTACCAAGTTTTGACAAATTCAAAAGTGGCTAAAAATACTACATGAAAATTACGGACTTTACTCAACTACAAGTAGCTTATTAATAATTATTCTTAATATATTCACAACTTACATGAATCCGGGTGCTTCGCACCCGGAAAGCTACGCGATCGCAAAAAGTATGTACACAACGTAAACTATACAAGTTATGAAAGAATATAAAACTGTTCGGATTCAAGGAATTTATTATGGTGCGTTTTTTGATGATAACCAATCATTAATTGATTATGTTAATAGCCAGCCTCTAGCAAACCCATTAGTTTGTTTAGGAGATGGTCAGTCCGGGAGTTTGGAATTTAGTTAAAGAATTTGGAAATGAACAATCTAGTCGTTTGGAAATTTTGGATTGGTATCATTTAATAGAAAATCTTTATAAAGTTGGTGGTTCTTTAAAACGCATTAAAGCTGCTGAAGCGCTATTATGGTCGGGTGCTGTTGAAGAAACCAAAGCTTTATTTACAAATTGCCGAGGAAAGCAAGTCAAGAATTTTTTTGCTTATCTTGATAAACACCGCTCTCGGATTATTAACTATAGTTACTACCAGGCTGAACAACTGTGTTCTATTGGTTCAGGAGCAGTCGAATCTGCAATTAAACAGATCGGAACACGAATTAAAATCTCTGGGGCACAGTGGAATCTTGAAAGTGTTAACCGAGTTTTAGGACTTCGTTGTGCTTACCTGAATGGATTACTTGACATTTAAGCCACCCTTGTTTTTATCTTAATTAATTAGGTTTGACTTAGGTCTGAGTTGCGCTACGCGCCCTCCGCAAACTTTGTCGTGTGCGATCGCATGTTTGGGTGCTTCGCGCCCAGAGGTTGATAACCCGTAATTTGGGTTAATATATGTTAGTTTTTTTTGCTAAAACTATTGATAATTTTCTAAATAATTGATCATAGTTAAGTGAAAACTATAATTTTAATGTAGTGTTTTTAGTTACATTTTAATTTGTCACAACTTGCTACTAACATTAAATGTGTTTGCCTTGGCTCTGCCAGCTATTTCTGCCAAAACTGGATGCTCCCGATTAATTTTTACTTCCGTAGCAGTCGCATATTTGCAAATATTATTGAGTGCTTCTTGAATAATTCGATAAATAGGGGTAACAAAATGTTGCGATATCGGAATAGTTCTATTAATCTTGACGGACGGTAAAATCCCAGTAGTTTGATGAAAATCATCAACTAAAAGTTTGATTAGTTCTTCTAATGATTGATTTTCAGATACATCGCTACGTAATTCTTTCACTGACTTACGAACTTCTTGAGTTGTGATCGCCACTAAACGATGTGCTTCTGTCAAAAACTCCTGCGCTTGATTTGGATCGAGTTGACATAATTTCATTGCTGTTTGTAATTGCAAATTCAGCCCAGTAAGTGAATGCCCTAAAGAATCGTGTAGCTCCCGTGCAATGCGGTTGCGTTCTTGCACTGCTGAGAGATTTGCAAATTGCAACACACATTCCCATAAGGAGTTATGCATGTGATTGAGTTGTTCCGGTGTGTAAAGTTCTTCTAACACCCTCATTTCCTCGTAATTTCCGGCTAGTTATTTCTATTTCTGCGTGCAGCTAGCTTATGCATTAAACATCTCCGAAACATAATTGGGCACCACCCGTCTTACTAAGCAACAGCATTACGTCTAGACGTAATTGTTTTAGATAAAGAAAAGCTAAAACAAGAGCCATTATGGCAGAAAGAACCGATTATTTGTAGAGGCGATAGCATAAAGCTAGTTGCGGAAGTTGTAAGAATCTCAAACAACCAACTTTTACTATGTGTCAATTAGTTGATCACATCTATCAGCAGCAGCGATATCGTTTAGGGAATGTGATTTGTTCTTATTTATTTCCAAATTTACAACTCAAACTTGATGATATTATGCCGTAATTGAGGAAGGCAATTGCTTTCATGTTCGCATAATACAACGTACTACTTACCCTTGTGCCATTAAAGAATTGATTCACCATTTATACCCTTGCACTGAAAGAATATGGACGCAAATTAATTTGAATAAACAAGTGTTTGAATCCAATAACATCTCTAATTATTTCGGAGTAGCAATCGCTATTTATTTTCCTCTTCTTTGGGAAACGAACATTCGACAGTAATCTTCATGTTGCTTTTAGCTGTACCTTTGGTCACATAGGGTACTCCTGCTTCTCCACCCAGTTCGATACCAAATTCTAAGGTGACTTTATCTACAGAATCTGCAATTTTTAATTTAAACGGAATTTCAGCAAAATTACTTGGAAATCATGGTAAATATGTTGTAACTGTATAAGTAAAATCATTACTCGAAAAACGAAGTAAGGTCCTGCTGCTATGAGTCGAGACGCTTTGGTTGTTGGAATTAATACTTATAGTTACGAGCGTCTCAGTAATTTGACAGCACCAGCTATTGATGCGGAAGCAGTAGCTAAACTTTTGGAAGACTACGGTGAGTTTAACGTTAAACGACTGCCTGCGGTTAAAAATAAGCAAAATAATACGATTCGCGTCGGGCAGAAAACCCAAGTTACTTTAACTCAATTAGAAGCGGCTATTGTACATCACCCGCACCCAGGAAGCAATTAAGGAAGTGGCTGAGAATGGGGTGACGAGTCCGGTTTGTCCCTATCGCGGGTTACGATATTTTGACTTTACTCAAGAAGATGCCCAGTATTTTTACGGTCGGCAGGCACTCACCGACCAATTATTAGAAAAAGTTCGGTTAAGTAATTTTCTAGCGGTTTTGGGTGCTTCGGGAAGTGGAAAATCGAGTGTGGTTAGGGCGGGGTTACTGTATCAATTGCAGCAAGGTAAACGGTTATCGGGGAGTGACACCTGGCAAATCAAGATTTTTCAACCTGGTGAGCATCCCTTTCAGAACTTAGCACGGGCTTTTGTGGATGCTGGGTTATCAGATATTGACCGCGCATCCCAGTTACAGCAAGCAGAAACATTGATTGCTGGGGGTGGTTTTTCTCAGTTAATTACCGTTGCTGATACCCCGCGAGTCGTCTTGTTGGTTGACCAATTTGAGGAGGTGTTTACCCTCTGTAGCGATCGCAACGAACGGCCCATGAAGCTTTGATTCGTCATTGGTTGCTGTTGCGAAAATGGTTGGATGATAACCGGGATAAGTTGAGAGAAAAGCGGAAAATTGAAACTGCGGTACTGGAATGGAGTCATCAAGGGAGAAAAAAGGATTATTTGTTGCCGGGTGGACAATTAAAGAAAGTGAAAGCATGGCAGAAAGGTGAAGGGAAACAATTGGGGCTTTCACAACTGGCTGAAGAGTTTATTAAAGCCAGTGAGAAATATCGACAAAGGGCGTTATTGCTAACTGCTGGGTGGGTGACAATTCCCATTTTTGTTGCATTTTTGGCTGTTGTTCCACACTTGAGGCAGCGAAACTATGATGCAGCTAAGGAAGCAATCAAAAATCCCAAACAAGTAGGAACAAGAGAAGCATTGGAGTTACTCACTGAGGGATGCTGGGTGGAATATAAATGGAAACAAATGTTAGGTAATTTTTTAACTACAGCTTTATTCGGTAAGTGTCATGACCTCAACAGAGCCAACCTCAGTAATGCCAACCTTAGTGGTGCCAACCTCAACCGTGCTGACCTTATAAATGTCGATCTCAGTCGTGCCAACCTTAGTGGTGCCAACCTCAGCAGTATCAAGAGCGGGATTGATACCTTCTTCGGATTCAACCTATTCGGAAATAATATTGGCAACTTTAAAAAAGCTAACTTCAAAAAAGCTATTTATGATCAAGCAACAAAATTCTCTGATAACTTTGACCCAACTAAGGAGCAGATGCTTTTTGCTGCTCCTGAATCTAACTTAAGTAATGCTGATTTAAGTAATTTTTATTTTGAGCTTGCTGATTTTCAAGGTATCAACTTGACCAATGCCAACTTGAAAGGTTCGGACTTGAGATATGTACAAAACCTCACACCTGAGCAAGTGAAAGCTACCAAGAATTGGGAAAAAGCAAAATATAGCGACGAGTTTCGGAAAAAATTGGGGTTGAAGTGAAAAAAGGTGAAAGGGGTTTTTTCTGTCATTGCGAGCGTAACGAAGTGGAGCTTGGCAATCCCATCAACTTGTTGGTATTGAAGATATTGCGATTGCTTCGTCGTTCCTCCTCGCAATGACAGAGAAGTGTGAGTGCGATCGCGTTTTAGTTTGAGTGGTTTGTTTGGGTGTGCGATCGCATTTTGGGTTTGTGGAGTTATGCGATCGCGTTTTGGTTTTAAGTGGTTTGTTTGAGAGTGCGATCACCTTTGTGGGGAAGTTGTGAGGTGTGCGATCGCGGTTTGGGGTGGTTGAGGTGTGCGATCGCTCTCCAACTATTCCTAAAAGTTACAATAAGTATGGTATTTACAGGAAAGGCGAAAATGACCGCAAAAGACAACATCAAAGCTGAAATTGATAGCCTCAATGAAGAATATCTAGACGAGCTATATCTTTTAATTAAAGATTTTGCCCAATCCAAACAAAACTTGAGAAAGCATAGTTTTATGTCAAAATTGAAACAAATTAAAA
>JAYKJL010000100.1:0-36057 GCA_035285725.1 Nostocales cyanobacterium 94392
GTGGTTAGTGGTTGCTTAAAAGTTAGTTCACTTATAAATACCTAATTACTATAAAATATAAGATTACTGTGTTAATTTGTGAAACAACTTAGCGTAAACTGTCTTTTCCCTCTTAATAACCATCAACTAACAACCATCAACCATCAACCATCAACCATCAACCATCAACTAACAACCATCAACCATCAACTAACAACCATCAACTAACAACCATCAACCATCAACCATCAACTAACAACTATCAATCTAAAATCCAAAATTAAATGCTGTGGAACTATATTTAATTCGTCATGGTATCGCACAAGTTGCTACCAGCGAGATGAAAGATGAAGAACGAAGCCTCACCGAAGATGGGCGGAAAAAAACCCAAAAAGTTGCTCAACGTTTAAAAAACTTGGGCTTAAGTTTTGATTTAATTGCTACAAGTCCCTTAGTGCGATCGCAACAAACTGCCGAGATATTAATTTCCGCAGGTCTAAGTTCGCAATTAGAAGAATGTTCTTACCTTGCTCCTGAAGGTAGTATCCAAGATTGGATTACACAATGGTTAATGCCGAAAAACTATCCATCCTCCACACGCTTGGGGCTGGTGGGACACGAACCTTGTTTGAGCAATTGGGCAGAAATTTTAGTTTGGGGTGAAGCTAAAGATAGCTTAGTCCTCAAAAAAGCAGGTACCATCGGAATAGAAACACCCCCTAACGGTTCTCTTGTCGGTCGTTGTCAAATGTTTTGGTTAACACCACCCAGATATTTGCTCTGATAGCTATTCAATTGTTTTTCCCAGAAATTTTGTATTAACCGATACTGTTATGGTAGTGAAACTTTCTGGTAAGTTAGCTCTATAAAAACTTTCAAACGTTCATATGGTATTGCCATGATGGTGTCCGAATTTAAGCCCGGATTGGATGGTGTTCCCGCAGCTCAGTCTAGTATCAGTCATGTTGACGGGCAAAAGGGAATATTGGAATATCGTGGCATCAGAATTGAAGAACTAGCAAAAAAGAGTACTTTTCTCGAAACTGCTTATCTACTAATTTGGGGAGAATTGCCGAATAAAGAAGAGCTATTACTGTTTGAACGTGAAGTTCAACAAAATAGACGGATAAAATACCGCATTCGGGACATGATGAAGTGTTTTCCCGAAAGCGGCCATCCAATGGACGTTTTACAAGCTTCAGCAGCAGCATTGGGTTTATTTTATTCCCGCCGCGATTTAAATAATCCAGTTTACATTAGAGATGCTGTTGTGCGTCTCTTAGCAAGTATTCCGACGATGGTAGCCGCATTTGAATTAATGCGACGAGGTGATGACCCCGTGCGTCCTCATGATGAGTTAGACTATGCTGCGAACTTTTTGTATATGCTCAATGAGGAAAAACCAGACCCCTTAGCAGCGCGGATATTTGATGTTTGCTTGATACTTCATGCTGAACACACCATGAATGCTTCCACTTTCAGTGCTAGGGTGACAGCTTCTACTCTTACAGACCCCTACGCAGTAGTCGCAAGTGCAGTCGGAACATTGGGTGGACCTTTACACGGTGGTGCTAACGAAGAAGTAATTGGGATGCTAGAAGAAATTGGTTCTATCGAAAATGTTCGTCCTTACGTTTTAGATTGTATTCAGCGCAAAACTAAAATAATGGGTTTTGGTCATCGTGTTTATAAGGTAAAAGACCCACGCGCTCAAATTTTACAAAACTTAGCAGAAGAACTATTTGCCAAATTTGGGTATGACAAATACTATGACATTGCCCAAGAAATGGAACGAGTCGTCGAGGAAAAATTAGGTCATAAAGGAATTTATCCTAATGTTGACTTTTACTCCGGTTTAGTGTATAGAAAGTTAGGTATTTCTACAGACTTTTTTACACCAGTATTTGCAATGGCTCGTGTTGCTGGTTGGTTAGCCCATTGGAAAGAACAGATTGCAGAAAACCGAATTTTCCGTCCTGGTCAGGTTTACAAAGGTCATCATCAAGTTGAATATGTACACATAACTGAACGGGATTAAATCAGTGAACAGTGAACAGTGAACAGTGTTAGCGCAGCGTGACGCGGTAGCGTCATACAGTAAACACGGGCGTATGGTGTTCTATTTAAACCAATACTCCAGCGCCCATCACCTTCATAAAGGTGGGGGACTAGCCCTTTCCCAAGTATAAACGAGACTGATAACTGATATGGTAAGCTTGCTCATTCCCTTTTCCCACCTTTAATTCAGTTATCGATAAGATAACTAGAAACTGTGGTTGGGGTGAGAGAATACCAAGCCACAGAGCGATATACTAAACATGGTTATTGTCAAAAATCTTAAATTTTACCTTTTTGAGGTAAACATATTGTTTGGTTACTTTACAGTTGTTAATAATTAGAGATAGTTGTAAATAACCAAAGGTAGATGAATTATGAATAATCCCGCGTTTGATTTATCGTGGGTAATGTCAAGCTTGAGTTAACTTCAATCATTATAAAAATGAATTCAGGAATTGATCTCCAAGGAAATTTTATTCAAAGCTTGATGGATTTAGGACTGCCTGCGGGTACAGCTAAAGCCATTTGGATGCCGTTACCGATGATTTTGATGCTCATTGGAGCGACTGTAGGGGTGCTGGTTTGTGTTTGGCAAGAGCGAAAAATTTCAGCCGCAGCCCAGCAGCGGATTGGTCCAGAATTTATTGGACCTTTGGGATTACTTGCCCCAGTTGCGGATGGTTTGAAGCTAGTCTTTAAAGAAGATGTCGTACCGGCAAAAGCTGACCCCTTCCTGTTTACCCTTGGTCCGATTATTGTTGTGCTGCCGGTATTTCTGTCCTATTTAATTGTGCCGTTTGGACAGAATTTATTGATTACTAATGTCGGAATGGGAGTTTTCCTGTGGATTGCTCTTTCTTCCGTTCAACCGATTGGTTTATTGATGGCTGGTTATGCATCAAATAACAAATACTCCCTCTTAGGGGGGTTGCGAGCCGCAGCACAATCCATTAGTTATGAGATTCCCTTGGCTCTTGCTGTATTAGCGATCGCGATGATGTCGAATAGCCTTAGCACCATAGATATTGTCAATCAACAATCGGGTTACGGCATATTGGGCTGGAACATTTGGCGACAACCAGCAGGTTTCGTTATCTTTTGGATAGCAGCGTTAGCAGAATGCGAACGTATGCCTTTTGATTTACCAGAAGCAGAAGAAGAACTGGTTGCAGGTTATCAAACCGAATACTCCGGTATGAAATTTGCTTTGTTTTATCTGAGTTCCTACGTAAACTTAGTACTATCTGCTTTACTAGTATCGGTTTTGTATCTTGGTGGTTGGGATTTTCCGATTCCCATCAACTTAATTGCTGGTGTATTAGGAGTTAGTGAAGCTAATCCCGTATTACAGATAGTTACTGCTTCTTTAGGCATCACAATGACTGTACTCAAAGCCTACTTTTTAGTATTCCTAGCAATTTTGTTACGCTGGACAGTGCCGAGAGTTCGTATTGACCAACTGTTAGATTTAGGGTGGAAATTTTTACTACCCATTGGCTTAGTTAACTTACTCTTAACCGCAGCCTTAAAATTAGCTTTTCCCGTTGCTTTTGGTGGATGAATCAATTTTAGATTTTAGATTTTGGATTTTGGATTAGTTCTTGAATCTAATAGGACTTAGCAAAAAGGCATATTTTTTTGTAGCACCAACCACCGATTGTCACACTTGCTTAAGTCCTGTCTAAAATCTAAAACTAATTTTACGCTTACTTGGAAGAAGTAAACCAATTTAAAATTGGTTATGAACTTTTCCCGTTGCTTTTGGTGAATATAACGATTTGAGATTTGGGGTTGACTTAATAAATCTAAAATCCAAAATCTAAAATCCAAAATTATAAAGAGAGAGACACTGTGATGTTGAAATTTCTCAAACAAGTTGTTGATTACGGCAAAGAAACCTGGGAAGCTACTCGTTATATCGGTCAAGGTTTAGCCGTTACCTTTGACCATATGCAGCGTCGTCCTGTGACGGTACAGTATCCTTACGAGAAACTAATTCCTAGCGAACGCTTTCGCGGTAGAATTCATTTCGAGTTTGACAAGTGTATTGCTTGTGAGGTTTGCGTGCGGGTATGTCCAATTAATCTACCCGTAGTAGACTGGGAATTTAATAAAGCCAATAAAAAGAAACAGCTCAATCACTACAGCATCGATTTCGGAGTTTGTATATTCTGCGGTAATTGTGTAGAGTATTGTCCAACGAACTGTCTATCAATGACGGAAGATTACGAGCTTTCTACCTACGACCGTCACGAATTAAATTATGATAGCGTTGCTCTTGGTCGTCTACCTTACAAAGTCACAAATGACCCAATGGTAACACCGTTACGGGAACTAGTTTACCTTCCCGAAGGAGTAATGGAACCCCACGATTTACCTGCCGATGCTCCCCGTGCTGGTGCTTTTCCACAAGACCTTGTGGAAGAAAAAAAGTAAACTAAGTTAGGAATTAAGAGTGATGAGTTATGAGTTAGGAGTTAGGAGTTATGAGCAGGACTTACGCAAACTGAAATTGTCATTGCGACCGAAACGGAGTGTAGGGAAGCAATCGCAGGATTTTGGCGATTACGTCGCTATCGCTCGTAATGACGCAGTTACGTTACCTTTGCGTAAGTCCTAATGAGTTAGGAATGATGAGTTAATAGTTAAGAATAAAAAAACAACCATCAACTAACAACTATCAACTATCAACCATCAACCATCAACCATCAACCAACAACTAACAACCAACAACCAATAATGAAGGACGAAAAAAGTGAATTTAGCTGATGGAGTACAGATAATTTCGTTTGCCATCCTGGCTGCGATGATGATTGGCTCGGCTCTGGGAGTTGTGCTGTTTGATAATATTGTTTACTCTGCTTTTTTGCTAGGGGGGGTATTCGTTAGTATCGCAGGATTGTATCTGCTGTTGAATGCGGATTTTGTCGCAGCAGCACAATTACTAGTTTATGTTGGAGCAGTAAACGTACTAATTTTGTTTGCCATTATGTTGGTAAACAAACAAGAAAATTTTGTTCCTTTACCGAAAACTTGGGCAAGGAAAGCATTAACAGGATTAGTTAGTGTGGGATTGTTTGTACTGTTAAGTACAATGGTTTTGGCAACCCCTTGGAGTTATTCAACTGGGACTCCTGTTAATAACTCAATTGTTTTAATTGGTGAACATTTCTTCACCGACTTTTTGTTACCTTTTGAATTGGCTTCTGTTTTACTATTGATGGCAATGGTAGGAGCAATAATCTTAGCTCGTCGCGAGTATTTACCTCCCGAAGAAACTTCAGACCAATTACCACAAACTGTTCTACAATTGCCCGAACGTCCGAGAGAATTAGTATCGGCTCGAAGTGAAGATAAATAGCACTAATAGGAACAGTAAATAATCATGCAACTTCAGTACTTTTTATTACTATCTGCCGCTCTATTTTGTATCGGGATTTACGGGATTGTTACTAGTCGTAATGCGGTACGAGTGTTAATGTCGATTGAATTGTTACTCAATTCAGTGAATTTGAACTTAATGGCTTTTTCCAACTATTTGGATTCAACATTAATTAAAGGTCAAGTTTTCGCCGTATTTGTAATTACTGTAGCTGCGGCTGAAGCAGCTGTAGGGTTGGCGATCGTACTGGCAATCTATCGAAATCGCGATACTGTTGATATGGAGCAATTTAATCTGCTCAAGTGGTAATTTCGTGGAGCTTAACCAAGTAATTATTGCCTATAAGGCACGAGACCCCCAAAGCAAGCGCTGGGCTGAAATCTGCGCCAGCCAGTTAGAACATCTTAAATGTCATGTCCTAATGGGTCCTAGCGGTCCAAAAGATAATCCATACCCGGTTTTTTTGGCTTCTAAGACCCAACAAATTGACCTGGCTATAGTACTTGGTGGTGACGGTACGGTTCTAACTGCTGCTAGACATTTAGCGCCTGCTGGTGTTCCGATTTTGGCTGTAAATGTAGGGGGTCATTTAGGATTTTTAACTGAGTCCGTAGAAGAATTCCAGGATACCGAATTAGTTTGGAATAGAATACTAGAAGACCGTTATGCTATACAGCGACGAATGATGTTGCAAGCAGCGGTGTATGAGGGACATGGTTCTAATTTGGAACCAATAACCGAAAGCTATTTAGCTTTGAACGAAATGTGTATTAAACCCGCTTCCGCACACCGGATGATTACCTCAATTTTGGAAATGGAAATTGATAATGAGGTGGTTGACCAATATCAGGGAGACGGGTTAATTATTTCTACTCCGACTGGTTCTACAGGCTATACGGTTTCTGCTAATGGTCCGATAATGCATGATGGGATGGAAGCGATTACCATTACTCCGATTTGTCCCATGAGTCTTTCGAGTCGTCCAATTGTTTTACCTCCGGGTTCGGTGATTAGCATTTGGCCTTTGGGGGATTTTGATTTAAGTACTAAATTGTGGACTGATGGTGTGCTAGCGACTTCGATCTGGCCCGGACACCGCGTAGATGTACGGATGGCAGAATGTCGATCTAAGTTTATTATTTTACGGGAAAACTATTCGTACTATAAGACTTTACGGGAAAAATTACTCTGGGCGGGAACTAGGGTTAGGTATAATAGTAAACATAGTACGAATTAACCGCGATCATTCAAAATATAACGTGATGTTTTCAGATTGTTGGAGACGTAACGCCCGGCTATGTCTCTACAACAGTTTCATAATTTACGGCTTAATTGAGCAACGTCGAAATTATTTACTGTTTGATCTGTAAGGCACCATTATGTCTTTTATGGTTAACTCTCCCATGTGACTTGTGGAGTGATAAACCGCCTTTGGAGAGCGACTTACATCAGGAACAAATCGAGGTTATGGAGCGAGCAGTTAGAGTTATTTTTGGGAGTCAGCGATGCAAAACTGAGGTTTTTTACTCCGAATAAACAATTAGTTGTCACACCGGAAGAAAGAGCAATGCTAGCAGAGCAGAAAGTTGAAACAGCACAGCAACGAATTGAAGAATTACTGGCTAAGTTGAAAGATTTGGGTGTGGATGAACAGTAATCAATTATCGGAGAATTTACACGAATAATAATATTACATTTAAGATTATTAAAACGGATAAAAGTGCGCCGTTGACTATAAAATCATGTTTATGCTTTTTAAATTTTCTTTCAAGTAAAAATAATCATTGATCACTTTTTGGCGTTCTCATTTTACCCGTAAATAAAAACTTTTATTTGATATTAACGATTAAGAATACCTAGGAATTAAGAGAATGAGCCAAAGTCAGGATGTAACGGCACAAAATGTGAATCTAACAAATTGCGATCGCGAAGCAATTCAGATTCCGAATGCAATCCAGCCTCATGGTGTATTATTGGCTTTGACTGAACCGGAATTTACTATTATCCAAGTAAGTAGCAATAGTTTTGCATATCTAGGTTTGCCACCGGAAGAGTTGTTAAATCAAAAGTTGAGTTTGCTGGTTGATGAAAGTCAAATTGAAGCAATCCGCAGGTGTTTGACGGAGGATTTTGAGAGCATTAATCCGTTAAAAGTTTCGATTCAAGTTGGTGATCAAACATTGATATTTGATGGTATCGTTCATCGCAGTAATGGTGCGATAATTTTGGAATTAGAACCAACGCTATCGACACCAGCAGATACTAAATTTTTTGATTTTTATCATTTAGTAAGAAACTCTTTAAATAAGATACAAAAGAGTGCGACTTTGAGCGAACTTTGTCAAGTTATTGTTAAAGAAATTAGAAAAATCACTGGTTTCGATCGAGTAATGATTTACCGCTTCGATCAAGATGGAGCGGGTACGGTTATCGCTGAAGAGTCCAAAGAAGATTTAGAAAAATTTTTAGATTTACGATACCCTGCGACTGATATTCCTCAACCAGCCAGAAGATTATATACACTAAATTTACTACGTTTGATTCGGAATGCGGATTATCAGCCAGTAGAGTTGATTCCTCAACTAAATCCCCAGACGAATGAACCTTTAGATATGAGTTTATCGGTGTTACGGAGTGTTTCACCGCTACATATTGAATATTTAAAAAATATGAACGTTACCGCTTCGATGTCGGTTTCTTTATTAAAAGATAAAAAACTTTGGGGATTAATTGCTTGTCATCATTACGAATCGGAAAAAACTATTTCCTATGAAATCCGCACGGTATGTGAATTTTTGGGACAAATCATGTCCTTTGAATTAGCAGCGAAAGAAGAAAATGAAGACTTGGACTACAAAATGAAATTGAAGTCGATTCAGTCTCGGTTTGTTGATTCAATTACTCAAGCGGAAGATTTAATTAATGGTTTAACTCAAAAGCCCCAGGATTTATTGGATTTGGTGAGTGCTAAAGGAGTTGTGATTTGCGATGGTGGTATTTTAATTAAAGAAGGTATGACTCCCAAGGACTTGCAAATTAAAGAACTAATTCCTTGGGTAGAAAAGCAAATGGGAAGCGAAATTATTTATCATACCGATTGCCTTGCTCATGTTTATCCACAAGCAGAAAAGTTTCAGGATGTCGGTAGCGGTTTGATTATACTGGCAATTTCTAAAGTCCAAAATAGTTACATTTTATGGTTCCGTCCGGAAGTTTTGCAAACGGTAAGTTGGGGAGGAAATCCTCATAAACCTGGAGAAGTGTTATCAGATGGAACTGTAAAGATATCTCCGCGACAATCTTTTAAATTATGGCAAGAAGTAGTACAGCAAAGGTCTCTTCCTTGGAGAACGTGCGAAATTGAAGCAGCGTTGGAATTGCGGAGTTCGATTGTTGGAATTTTACTGCGGAAGACGGAAGAATTAGCAAAAGTCAATCTAGAATTAGAACGCAGCAATGATGACTTAGATTCTTTTGCTTACATCGCATCCCACGATTTGAAAGAGCCCTTACGGGGAATTTATAATTATTCCAGCTTTTTAATCGAAGATTATGGAGAATCTTTAAACAACGATGGAGTTGCCAAACTTGAGACTTTGATGCGGCTAACTAAACGTATGGAAGACTTAATTGATTCCTTACTGCATTATTCTCGCTTAGGAAGAACCGAACTTTGTTTAAATAATTATAATTTGAATGAGATTGTTAATAATGTTGTAGATGTTTTAAAAATTAGCTACAACGAAGTTGTTGATATTCGTATTCCCCGCACTTTACCTATAGTTAAATGCGATAAAATTCAAATTAGCGAATTATTTACCAATCTAATTAGTAATGCCATCAAATATAATGACAAATCAGCAAAATTTATAGAAATTAGTTTTATTGACCCGGTTGTAGATACTGAACAATATCAAAAACTTTACAACCATCCCCATGAGTCAGAACTACCGCTGATTTTTTATGTAAAAGATAATGGTATCGGCATTCGACCTAAACATTTAGAAACTGTTTTCCGCATTTTTAAAAGATTACACGCACCCTATAAATATGGAGGGGGTACTGGGGCTGGCTTAACAATTGTCAAAAAAATTGTAGAACGTCACGGTGGTACAATTTGGGTGGAGTCAACTTTTAAAGAAGGTAGTACTTTCTATTTTACTTTGCAATCGAATTAGGAATGACACAGCAAATACCAGGCAAATCACATCTAGCTTTATTAGTAGTAGAGGATAGCGACGAGGATTTTGAAGCATTCAGACGCTTTATACAAAAATCGGCAATTTCTAACCCGGTTTATCGCTGTATCGATGGTGAAGATGCTCTAGATTTCCTTTACCGCCAAGGAAATTACCAAAATTTTGCACAAGCACCCCGTCCATCTATTATTTTATTAGATTTGAATCTACCGGGAACCGATGGCAGAGAAGTTTTAGAACAAATCAAGCAAGATGAGGTACTTAAAACTATACCAATTGTAGTTTATACAACTTCATCAAACCCTAGAGATATTGAAACTTGTTATCGCTTCGGAGTCAATAGTTATATTCTCAAGCCAATGAACATCACAAAAGCCAAAGCAGTAATGCAATCTATTGTTAACTATTGGTTTCATACCGTTATTCTTCCGGATGAAATTCAAAATGTCTGATGTAGATTAGCTTGTTGATCTTCAATTTGATTTTGCGACTTTTTTCAACTATATTATTTTTGTACAGATTCTTCTTAAAAAAAACTATAAGTTATTTGAAGATTGTATAAATTGTCAATAAGATTTTGCTATAGTTTGTCTGTTTAAAGTAGAAGTTGCGGTTACATAATATAAATACTTGTGAGAAATGTTGGTTGCTGCAAACCTTAGCATTGAAAGGTAAATAAAATGCAAAACCATTATCGAGTTTTAATTATTGATGATTGCCTCGAAGATAGACACACCTATCGCCGCTATTTGCAGAACGATCAAAAATATATTTATAATTTTTTAGAACAAGAATATGGGCAAGATAGCTTAGAGCTTTGCTTTTCCATGCGACCAGATATTATTTTGCTGGATTACTTACTTCCAGATATGGATGGTTTGGAGTTTTTGCAAGAATTGAAGGCTAACTTTAATGGTAATATGCCCTCGGTATTGATGCTGACTGGTGCAGGTAATGAAAAGATAGCCGTACAGGCGATGAAGTATGGAGTTGAAGATTACTTGGTTAAAGGAGATACGACGGCAGAGAATCTGCGTCTTGCTGTGAGAAATGTGATTGAAAAAAAGCTTTTGCAGCAGCAATTAGAAGCGAGTCAGCGGCGTTTCTTTGCTTCGGTAGAAAATATGCTTGATTGCTTTGGTATATATGTTTGCATTCGCGATGTTTATGGAAAGATTATCGGCTTTAAAGACGAGTATTTAAATACTGCTGCGGTGTGTGAAGGTAATTTAATCGGTTTAAAAAACTATAATACCGAGCAGGAACAAGAACTCTTCAAGCAGTATTGTCAAGTTATACAAACGGGTGTGCCGCTTTCGCGAGAAGTTTTATACTTTAACAATAACGAGCAAAGTTTAAGTAAAGCTTACGATATTAGAATCTCTAAATTAGAAGATGGTTTTGTCGCAACTTGGCGCGATATTACACAACGTAAAGAATCGGAACAGGCTTTGCAGCAAAATCAGCAGTTGATTCAACAAATCGCCGATACAACACCAGATATTTTATATTTATTTGATTTAAAAGAGAAGCGGAATATTTACGTTAATTGTCAAATTGAAAAACGTTTGGGTTATTCACCACAGCATATTCAGGAAATGGGAGTGGATTTTGTTCAAAACATTATTCATCCAGATGATTTACAACGGCTAAAAATTTATCATCAAAAATTTCAATCTGTAAATAAAGACGAAATTTTGCAGTTTGAATACCGAATGCGCGATCGCCAAGGAAAATGGCGTTGGTTTAGCAGTCGCGATACAGTGTTTAATAAAACAAATGATGGACAACCCAGACAGTTATTAGGAGTTGTCAGAGAAATTACCGCTCAAAAGCAGTCAGAAGAAGCTTTAAGAGAAAGCGAGGCTCGTTTCCGTCACATTTTTGAATCAAATATGATTGGAATAATGTTTTGGAAAACCAATGGTAAAATAGTTGATGCCAATACCCGCTTTTTAGAAATAATCGGCTACAGTCGTGAAGATTTGCAAGCAGAATCAATTCGTTGGGATGAATTAACACCTCCGGAATGGGAAGAAGTTGATCGAGAAATAATCGAGCAAATTAGAACTAGTGGAGTTTGTCATCCTTTGGAGAAGGAATATCTTCGTAAAGATGGTTCTAGAGTTCCCATTCTTTTAGGTGCTTCGTTGTTAGAAAATTCTTCTATGGCTATTTGTTTTATACTTGACATTACAAAACGCAAAAGTATAGAAGCAGAACGCACTCAGCTATTAATTAGGGAACAGCAAGCGCGAAAAGAAGCTGAATTAGCCAATCGAGCCAAGGATGATTTTATCGCAATGGTTTCTCACGATTTGCGATCGCCATTAAATGCAATTTTGGGTTGGGCGCAGTTATTACAAAAAAATGGTGACGATCAAACAATGAGAAACCATGCTTTAGAAGTTATCACACGTAATGCCAGAGCGCAAAATGCTTTAATTAAAGATTTATTAGATGTATCAAAAATCATACAGGGTCATTTTACCTTGGAGACTCATCCGGTGGACTTGCAATCTATCGTGACTAAAGCGATTGAAACTGCATACCCGATGGCGATGGCGAAAAATATTCGCTTAGAATCGGAGATTGATTCTACTATCAAAAATACTATAGGAGATGCTAACCGCTTGCAGCAGGTACTGGGAAATTTACTTAGCAATGCAATCAAATTTACACCCGAACTTGGATATATCAAAGTTAGTTTACAGCAACTTGCAAGCATTGCTCGAATTAAAGTTAGCGACTCTGGGAAAGGGATTAGCAGCGAACTTTTACCACACATATTTGAGCGCTTTCGTCAAGGTAATGATTGTGGAACCAAGCAAAAAGGTTTGGGTTTAGGATTGGCGATCGCTCGTCATTTAGTAGAGTTGCATGGTGGTACAATCAGGGCTGAAAATAGGCAGGAAGGGAAAGGGGCAATTTTTATTGTTGATTTACCTTTACAGGCGATTGCATTTGAGTGAGGTACAGAACATATCGTTATAAGGCAAGGGAGCAGGTGTTGCACTGGTGTATTTTGTAAGCTTTGGCTCTAAGAGGAAGCCCAAGAAGTGATTCTTGGAATACCCCGCTACACCCGCAGGGGTTAGCGGTGGGAGGATGTCAATAGTTTAATTCTGTATTCTGCGTGCGTCTAACCCAACCTTGCGCGTTGGATAAGAAGTGTAATTAACCTGCTACCATAACCTTTTAATCAACTGCTCGTAATAAATAGTTAATTACGCTAGAAACTATTGCTAATACTATTGAACCAAGTAAAGCAGCTAAAGGTCCACCGATGGTAAAACCGTAACCGGGGGTAAGAATACTTGCTAACCAAAGGGTAAATCCGTTGATGACAAAGGTAAATAATCCAAAGGTAAGTAAGTTTATCGGCAGTGTTAAAATGCTTAAAATCGGTCGAATAAAAGCATTAACCAATCCTATAACTACAGCTGCAACTAAAGCTGCAACAAAGCTTTCAATCCTGAACTCAGGAACAATGTAAGCGGTAATTAGTAATGACACCGCAGTGCCAAGCCAAGTTAATAGAAAATGCATCATAGGCTTTGTGTACGAAAATTATTGATTTGCTTTTCTGTAATTCACAATAAACTTTTCAGTAGTTATGCTATTCCGATAGAGAAATAACACTTTTGATTCTCTAGGCATCTAATGATACTTCAATTCACAAGGTATATATATTATCCTATTGCGGCTATTACGGCTTAAATTTGGTTGATTACTTTTAGTTACTTAAAGGTAACGTTGCGCGATCGCAGTATTAATCGTGATGTAGAAAATCGCGAGATTGCTTTTGAAGCCGGAAAACTACATACTTATCTTGTATCAAAATTTGAATCATTGGCTGTTCTTAGTCCAGTGCCATCAAGATATTCGGGCTACTCATGAATGGAAATAATCCAACTCGAAAAATTTTGCTTCTGTCAGCGAACCCCAGAGGTACTGGTTTACTACGTCTAGATGAGGAAAAGCAGCGCAGAAAATGGGGAAAACTTCGCTTTTGGAGAAATTGCTCGGCTATTCCACAGAGCAAGGTTATCAAACAGCAAAATTAGATTTAAAACAAGCTGATGTTAATACCCTCGCTGATTTAAAAACATTCTTACAGTGGTTGTGTGCTGATGTTTCTGACAGTTTGGAACTGGAGCCAGAATTGGATAAATACTGGCAAGATATTTATGGGCTGAATAAAAACTGTACTCGTTATTTTCAAAAATATTTATTATCTGTCACCGATAAACCTTTAGTCTTTGCGATCGATAATTTTGAGCGACTGTTTGAATATCCCGATATTTTCCCTCAATTCTGCTTGCTGCTGCGGGGATGGTATGAATCTGCTAAGCAAGGAGACAGGATTGGTAAAATTTGGCAGAAATTGCGGTTAGTGGTAGTTCATTCTACTGAAGCTTATCCTTGCTTGGATACCAATCACTCGCCTTTTAATGTTGGGATAGCAATTGATTTACCTGAGTTTAATTTGCAACAAGTAGAAAATATTGCCAAGCGCTATGATAACAGTCAGTTGGGACAAGAAGGTTTAAATAAGTTAATGGAGTTAGTAGGGGGACATCCTTATTTAATACAGGAAGCTATTAGTAATCTCAAAACCAAACAAATAACTCTAGAGCAACTTTTAAAACTTGCACCCACAGAAGAGGGAATTTTTAGCAACCATCTACGGGAACAATTATGGAATTTACAACATAATCCTCAGTTGGAGTCGGCTTATAAAAAAGTGGTGACAGCAAACAAACCTGTGCGACTTGATGCAGAAACTGGGTTTAAACTACATAGCATGGGATTGGTCAAGCTTTTAGGTAATGATTGTGTTCCTAGCTACGATTTATATCGTCGGTATTTTTCGGAACGTTTGGTGTGATATTTAATTGTATTTTTAAACGCAGAGGAGCGCAAAGGTAAACGCAGAGGGACGCTGAGTTTTTTGGAGTTGGAATAAATTATGGTTGACCAATATATTTTCTCTGGAAGTCTACCGGAAAATGCCAGCACCTATGTAACGCGAGATGCCGATCGCGATTTGTATGATGGATTGCAAGGGGGAAAGTTTTGTTATGTGTTGAATTCCCGTCAAAGTGGTAAATCCAGCTTACGAGTGCAAACAATGCGCCGTTTAAGGGAAAATGGTGTCGAATGTGCTGCGATCGATCTTTC
Organism: Nostocales cyanobacterium 94392; assembly: GCA_035285725.1. GTDB lineage: Bacteria > Cyanobacteriota > Cyanobacteriia > Cyanobacteriales > Nostocaceae > Rivularia. The sequence continues at coordinate 14,803 of JAYKJL010000100.1, forward strand.
TGCGGGTGGTATTCAAAATGTCCCACCAGAGCAATGGTATGCGGATTTGATTGATACGCTGATTGATAGTTTTAATTTGGATGTTGATTTTGGGGAGTGGTGGGGAGCAAATCAATTAAATTCTCTTGTTACCAAATTTCGTAAGTTTCTGGAAGAAATATTACTTGTTGAAGTTAAAGAAAATATTGTAATTTTTATTGATGAAATTGATAGTGTTCTCAGTTTAAATTTTCCTACTGATGACTTTTTCGCTTTTATTCGTTCCTGTTATAACCAGCGTGTTGATAATCCCGCATATAACCGTTTGACATTTTGTTTGTTGGGAGTCGCTTCACCCAGCAATTTAATTCAAGATAAACAACGCACTCCGTTTAATATTGGTAAAGCTATTTCTCTTCAGGGGTTTCAATTACACGAAGTTGAACCGTTAGTAAAGGGTTTGAAGGGAAAATTTAGTGAACCCCAAGCGGTGATGCAAGAAATTTTAGATTGGACGAAAGGACAACCGTTTCTGACGCAAAAATTATGTCAGTTTATGGTGGAAGAATCAGCCGCTTCGCGGAAGTCAAAAGTCGATGAAGATTATTCTGTTTTGGTAAGTGAGATAGTAAATAAGCGGATTATTGAAAATTGGGAATCTCAAGATGAACCCGAACATTTACGCACAATTCGAGCCAGAATTTTAAGGAATGAGGAACGGGCTGGATATTTGTTGGATTTATATCAGCAAGTTAGACGTTCAGAAGTAGAAACTGAGATTACAGCCGATAATACTTTAGAACAAAGTGAATTACTGCTTTCAGGATTAGTTGCAAGACGAGAAGGTAAATTAAGAGTTTATAACCTTATATATCAAGAAGTTTTTAACGAGAATTGGGTTGAAAATGAATTAAAAAATTTGCGTCCCTATTCGGAAAGTTTTAAATTTTGGGTTGCTTCTGGAGGTAAAGATGAATCTCGACTGTTGCGAGGAAAAGCTTTAGTTGATGCTGAGGAATGGGGGAAAGATAAGAATTTAAGTTATCAAGATAAGCAGTTTTTAGCTGCTAGTAGGGAAAAGGAAATTCAGGAAAAAATCACTGCTGATGAACAAGCAGCAAAGTTGGAAAGGGAGAGGAAGGATAAGGAAGCAGTAGAAAAGAGAAATCTGGTATTGAGTGAAGCGAATCAGAAAGCTAAACAGCGGATTCGTGTTGGGAGTATTGTTTTAGCTTTGACTCTATTTGGAGCAGTCACTTCAATAACAATTGCTGGTTGGAAGGTCAAATTTTATATTTAACTTTTGAATCAATTGCTCAAGTATCATTAAAACCCTTGGTACTGTTGGGTTTCACTCCGTTCAACCCAACCTACTGGATATCAAATTGTCATTGCGAGCGTAATGAAATGAAGTGGATCTTTCCCAACCCCTGCAATTGCTTTGCTTTGCTTGCAATGAGAAATGTTCATCCGAAGTTAATATTAAAAGTGCGATCGCCACTTACGACACTTGATATCAAAAACAATAATGGTGCGTTACCATGACGACGATAACGCACCCTACAAAAATCGGATATTAAATTAACTCACCATTCCCTTAACGTTTACCTCTATCTAAAAGTTGCCAGGTAGCTCCTCCAACAACACCATCAGGTTCCAAACCGTTACTTTTTTGAAATGTTTTTACTGCTTCTAATGTTCCCGGACCAAAATCTCCGTCTACACCAGTTTTAAGAAAACCAAGATTAGATAATTTTTTTTGTAACTCAACAACTTGAGAACCTCGCATTCCCGGACGTAAAATCGGTAATCCTTGAGCGGTATATTGGATTTCAGGGATTTTTTTTTGGGAAGATGTGGTAGTTTGACGGGTACGTGTTGTTGCAGTTTGTTGCTGTACTGGTTTACGCTGTACAGTGTTAGTTGTTCGAGGTTTTGGTTTGGGAGTTGTTTTCGGTGGTGTTGCAGGTTTTGGTTCTGGTGCAGGTTGAACAATCCTCACCGGAGTATCTACAGTATTCACCACTCTAACGTTACTGAGGGACTCTGTGGGTACGGGAAAGCTATCAGCAGGAGGTGGTGTAGGGGTATTAACGACTTCTGTTGATGCGATTGCGTTGGGGAAAAGGGTTTCCCAAGTATTCGCATCCATAACCCCATCTGCTTTTAAACCCGCTGCTTGTTGGAAACGTGCAACTGCTTTTTGAGTTGTTTCGGTGAATACACCATTGACTTCACCTTCATAAAAACCCAAAAGTATCAAAGCTCCTTGTAATTCTCTTACAGGTACTCCTTCGCTACCTATTTTCAGGTTAGGGCGGTTAATGTTAGCCTCTACGACTACTTGAGCAATTGTTTGTTGCTTTGCTGCAATTGATATTCCAATTTGGGAACCAAATAGCAGAGGAGTAGAAGAAAGTAAAACTAACCAATAAATCCTATTTATCGGAAGGAAGCCAAACGACACGAGAGAGCTTAAGTACTTGAAAATACTTATTTTTCTACTACCTATCATGGTTTTTGCCCCCGGCAAGTCTCTTACAAATATACTATCTATTAACCAGTATAAATTTAAATTGCCACAGCAGTATAAATGCTTAATACAAGCGGTAAATTGTCAGTAATTGATGCCGACTAAATACTTGAGACTACTGTTAAGCAATTACACGGTTAATTGCTTCTTTTTGACCGATTACAGATACGAATGGTTCCTTTAAGTATTTAGCAGCTGTGTTAATAGTTTCTACAGGTGTTAAAGCTGTAATATCTTCTTGAAATTTTTGGTCGAAGGCAATTCCCAATCCTAATATTTCATACCAACCATATATTTGAGCAATTTGTCCGTTGGTTTGTTTACTCAAAGCATACTGTCCGAGTATTTTATTTTTCGCAGTTTGTAAAGCGCTTTCTGCTAATTTACTACTAGAAAGTAAATCAACTTCTCTTCGTAACCCTGCTAAAGCTGTGGTGGTATTTTCCGGTGCAGTACCCATGTAGACGACAAAGGCACTAGAATACTGCCTTGTGGGGTAAAATGCGGACACATCGTAGGCTAAACCAAGTTTTTCTCGTAATTCAACAAATAAGCGACTGGAAAGCCCATTTCCTAAATAAGTAGAAAGCAGCTTTAAAGCAGGGTAGTCAGCAGAATGTACTGAAGCACCCAAATAACCCAACATAATTATCGATTGTTGTGTTGCTTGGGGGGTAATTATTTGTTGCGGTTTAGTTTCAGAAAATGGTATATCTAGAATTGGTAGTACTGTATCTAACGTTTGCCAATCACCGAAAAGTTGTTCTACTTGTTTGGTTGCATCTTCTGGGGAAATACGACCGGCAATACTAATAACTATATTATCCGGGCGAAAATAATCTGAATAAAATTTTACTAAATCCTCGCGAGTCAAACTGCTAATAGTAGTTTCATCCCCTAATCCCGATGATGCATAAGGATGATTTTTGTACATAATCTGCCGTAATTGCTCAAATGCGACGTTAAAAGGCTGTTCTTTTTGCAAACGCACATCTTGCAGAGCAATCCGCTTTTCCATTTCTACCGACTCTGCTGGAAAAGTTGGCGATCGCAATATTCGTGTTGCCAATTCCAAAATGTGAGTCAAATCCGCTGTGACGGTTTTCAAGGATAAAACAAAGTAATCTGTTGTGGTATCAGCACTCAAACTCGCTCCAACAGACTCTACACGTTGGGCAATTTCCAAGCTTGAAAGCCCATTACATCCTTTAGTGATTACAGCACTGAGTAAATTGGCTAAACCAGCTTTTTGTGGCTTTTCATCACAACTTCCAGCACGGATAAATATTCGAGCGGCAATAATATCAGCAGCGGAATTTTCCGAAACCAGTAGTATTATCCCATTCTTCAATACGGTACGATGGAGATTCATTTGTTTTGGCAAGGTTGTCATCAGCGATATTTTCAATTTTGAATTGGAACATTGCGTAATATCAAGTCCGGATGATTAATTATTATTAGCTGTTGACTGGTAATTGGTAATGGGTAATCGGTAATTTACCAATTACCAATCCCCAATCCTAATTACCAATTGGCAATTACCCATTACCAACCTTCACAGATATACAGGAGTGTTTAACCGGACATGATATAAGTCCTGTTCTTAATGAAATGTTTTAAGTAAATAGATATTTATAATACAGTTTTTTGTCTAATTTTATGAAACATATTTTTTGATTTTGAATTTTCAATGAGTCAAGGATAAAAAGAAATTCGTAAGTAAACTGCCACAAAAAAATAACGCTATATAAAGATAATGTAACTCAATCTTAAACCCTCTTACCCTTCGACTTCGCGAGCGGGTGATCAAAAAAATAGACTCAAAAAATAAAGCCCTCAAATCAACAAGTGACTTGAGAAGCTTTAAAATTATAGTTCACCGCAACGCCGTTTTACCTAAGTTTATGACCTGGTTAAACCAGGGGGGTACCAAATTACATCGTTTAAAGTTTCCGGGTACAAGCCCGGTATACTGCCACGAAACTATCCAGTTCCCATATCATAAAAAGCATAGATCACAAAACTGTATGGCAGTCACCAACGTCGTAGTGCAACAAATCTATTATAACTTTCACTGTTGTTCTTGTGTAGTAAATAAATATTTTTTATTATCCTTTTATTCCTGATTTATTGAGAATACCATACAGACTCTATATTTCGGGCAATTGTCATTGCTTTATCGCGGTTTAATTCATTTAAGAAAACTGTAATGTGACCCAGTTTACGTCCGGGACGAGATTCTGATTTCCCATACCAATGAAGATAGGCTCCAGGAATTCTTGCGAGGGTAGAGCGTTTGTCGATATAGTTACTTGTTCGTGTTTCATAACCTAATAAATTAACCATAATAGCACAAGGAATTTTCATTGTGACATCTCCTAAAGGTAAATCGCAAACTGCCCTTAAGTGTTGCTCAAATTGCGAAGTAAAGCAAGCATCAATAGAAAAGTGTCCGGAATTATGAGTTCGAGGTGCAATCTCATTTACTAATACTTTCTCGTCATCGATTAAAAATAACTCTATAGCAAAAATTCCGACTACTTGCAAGCTATTTAGTATAGTACAAGCAATTCCTTGAATGGTTTTTTCTGTCTGAGGACTGATGTCAGCAGGTGCAATAACTCGACGACAAACTTGTTGTTCTTGTTGGGTTTCTACAACTACAAAAGGAGAAATTTCACCACTTGTTGAACGTGCCGCAATTATGGATAATTCTTTTTGAAAAGGAATGAATTCTTCTAACAAAAAATTAGAATTTAAACAAATTTTTGTTTCTAAATCAGTTAAATTTTTGATGATAAAAGTACCTTGACCGTCATAACCGTGACGACGAGCTTTTAAAACAGATGGAAAATTTAATTCCCACTCCGAGTGTTCACAGATTTTTGTGTATATACTTTGATTAACAGATGAAAGGGCAAATAATGATTCAGGTAATATAAACTTGGGAACTGGTATACCCAAATCACGCAAAAAACAACGTTGATGATATTTATCGAGTAGAGGAGATAAAGCTTCGATTCGAGGACGAAAACAAACACCTTGTGAAGCAATTTTAGCTAAAGCTTCTATATCAACAAATTCATTTTCAAAAGTTATCACATCGCATTTTGCTGCTAACTCTGCTGTGGCTTGAGCATCATTAATCGCTGCAAAAACAGTATCGCTAGCAATCCCAACAGCTGGGTCATTGCACTTCTGAGTTTGGACAATTAATTTTACCCCTAATTTGTTGGCAGCAGTACCCATCATTAATGCTAATTGTCCGCCACCAATTACACCAACACGCTTATAATCCATCTATCAAAAATAATTAGTTTCTACACCATTTTTATAATTTTACCGCTAGTACAGTTTGGCGGAAATAATACTACTATTTTAAATTTTTGAAAAGCCCATAAAATCAGCTTTTTAATCAAAGTCTTATTGTACTAGTTTGTTCACAAAGTCATCTAATCTAAACTCCATTTTCAACGTTTGCGTTTGTATTAACATCCGTCCAAATATGGGTTAAATTCCCCACCGTCATACGGTGTAATAATTGTGTTGGGGTTTAAATCCCCATTGCTATTCCAAACTTCCTCCCTCTTCCCTCTTTTTAACAAATGTTACTACTCTTCAGGCATCTTTGAGAACAATCTCCGTCTAGTTTATCTGGTTCTCCCATAGCCTATAGTTTCATATCTCAAAACTTTACCAATTAAAGAGTTTCTTCACGCTTATTAACAATTAAGCATTATGACTGATTTCTTTTTGTAGTTAAACTTTACATTTGTTTAAATAAATGATTGTTTTACTCTCAAAATATTGAACAAAGTTTACCTTCAAGGGAATAAATAAAGTTTATTATCATTTAATAAAAGAATAAAAGAACTGCTGTTATTCTTGTAATTAATGAAAGCTTTGTTCGATATTTTTATAGACATCAGGCGATAGAAATATTGTCTTAACAAAGCGTTACATTTGATAGTTACAAATCTTGTCGTACAGGATTGTGAACTATAAGTATTAGTCGAGAAGTTTTTATTTATTGTTATTGGCAAGTTATGCTGAAAAATTTAAATAGAATTGCAAACAATCCGATGAAACATTATAACGATGAATGGATTGTCCAATGGTGCGAGGATAATGGTTGGACTGATTTGTATATCGAACGGTGTAATAACTTCTGGGCTTTTCCTCCAGGTGCAGTAATGCCAGAACCAATTCCCACAAAAGTTTTAAGAACAATTAAAGCAGAAAAGGGATTAACTTGTGAAGAACGTATTTGGTCGATAGCAGCAGTAATTGCCACAATGATAGCCGCAGGTGTGACTTATTGGTTGAGGTGTCCGATACCTATGGTTGCAGCGTTTGCATTTAATGCTGTGACTGTTGCTCAATTGGAAGTTGAAGATGCGTATTGAAGAGTCCGGATGTAGAGTAGGATGGCAATTTATGGGGAAGCTTTTCCCCATAAATATTATAAATAGTAATTAAATCGTAATTTTCGTTAAAATAATTCAACTAATATAAATATTTAAATAATTTAATTTAGATTAATCTGAGTTTGATGGCGAATCTTCGATTACTTTTTAGTAATAAGACTTAGCAAAAAGGCACATTTTCCTTGTAGGGTGTGTAGTTTAGATTAAATTTGAAGGTAGTAATAAGGTTTGTAGCGTCACGCACCATCAACCATTTGTGACAATATCGTAAGTCCTGAGCAAGAAAACAAGCTGTAAAAGCTTAATTTTTCGTGAGGTAAGAAGTCGGGTTTTTGTGACTGTTTTCTGGTATTACAGATATTTATCGTAAAAAACCCGACTTCTGTGATTATCGAAAAAGAGACGCGATACTATGAGCGTCTCTACAAGGCTTACGAAATTTCTGGCTAATCCGGTTATAACAACTTTGATATGCACACCTCTAGCTTTAACCTAAGATCAAACTCCTTGAGGATACTCATCCCATAAGGTAGTAATTTCGCGTAAACTTTGAAAATCTCCATCACCGAGTATTAAGTGGTCAATCAAAGGAATGTCCAAAAATTGCGCTCCAGCTAACAGTTGACGGGTTAATTCGATATCTTCGGGGCTAGGTTCGAGGCTTGCTGAAGGATGGTTGTGTGCTACTATCAAACGGGTTGCACCTTGACGTATGACTTCCCTAAATATATCGCGAGGGGGTGCTAAAGTTTCCGTTGCAGTCCCAATGGTAATTATTTGGGTTCCCAGTAAACGATTTTTTACGTCTAGTAATACTACTGCAAATCTTTCTTTTTGTTGCCACATTAAATCTTGACTTAGTGCAGCAGCCGCAGCCGCTGGACTATCAATTAATGTACCTTCTTCCGGACGAGCTTGAAAAGCACGTTTCCCTAATTCTATAGCTGCTAAAATTGCTGTTGCTTTTGCTGGACCAATTCCAGGAATTGCGATCAATTCAGCAGCGGTAATATCTCGTAAAACTGCCAACGGCTCGCGCTGATGTTTGCCTAGTTCCTGTAAAATATATTGTCCCAAACCTACAGCTGATAACTTCCCATGACCTTGACCTGTACCTAGTAGAATTGCAATTAATTCAGCAGTCGCTAACACTTTTGCACCATGGGTTAATAAACGTTCTCGCGGACGTTCATTTTCAGCCATATCGGCAATTCTCAGGCAGTATGTCATAGATAAACTAGGGAATAACGATGAGAGGTGTACCTATATTTAGTTATCCCAGTTTAAACCGCAAAATTTACCTAAATGCAAGCAAATATTTAATTTTATTTAATTAGGGTTTGCTGTTCGGGTAGTGCAGCGCTAGCTGTAAAAGTCTGTTAGTGCTGATAGGCAAGAGGCAAGGGGCAAAAGGCAACAGTTTCACGAATTACGAATTATTAACTAAACCTTCACTTGCAAACCTTCTTGGGAAGTTTGTGTAGCTTTGAGCATATGGTAAGTAATCAGCAACTGAGTCAACGCTAAGGGATAACTTTGAATACTCTCCCCGGTGGTACCAGCGACTTTACCTAAATCTGGATTACTTTGGCGATCGCAAATATTTTTTAAATTAGGCATATCGGAACAGATTACCTGCTCTAATCGGTTCACCTGCTCTAATGTAGCGTGTCCATCGACTTCTAAAACATCAACGGGTTTACCCATGTCTCGATCTAAATCCAAGCGAATTGCTGACATGGAATTGCCATTTCCAGAGTTGACAATTTGCATAAAATCTGGATGAGGAATTGTGGGACGTAATATTAACCGTACATTCAAATGTCCGTTACTTTGCTCGGAATCATCATTGGGAGGATAGAAACTAATGACAATATCCGACCATTGACGTTGGGGACGGATAAACTGTTCTGAGTCTGGTTCGCGTTTTTGAAGCTGACTTAAAACTTGTTCTTCGGTATAACCACGCTTTTGAGTATCTCGCTTCACTTTCCACTTTGCACGCAGGGATTCAGGAGGAGCTAGATAAACTTTAACATCGTAACATTGTCTGGCTTTATGAGTGGAATAACCCAGTAGCCCTTCTATGATCACAAATTTACTGGGCTTGATGTACTCAGGTGCATCTAAATTACCAGTTGCATGATTGTAAACTGGTTTGAGAATTGGCAGTCCATTACGCAACTGTAAAAGTTGTTGCTGCATAATATCCAAATAGTTGCAATCTGGATGAAGAGCGGTAATACCAATCTCCGCACGCTGTTTGCGGTCATACCGATGATAATCGTCCGTACAAATAACAGTGACGTTTTCCGGTCCTAATACCTGTGCTATACCCTTAGTTAAAGTTGTCTTACCCGCAGCACTGTCACCCACAATACCCAATATAATCGGACGATTCATTTTACCCCCTCAAGTATCAGAAAATGTAACTTAAAATTGTGTACTAATTTACTAAATTGTAGAGATGAATGAGAAACAACTCAATAACCATTAAGAAGTACTTGGGCTGAAAAGTACTTCTCTCAATGCTCAAATCGTTCGCTATCAAGCTTATTTATAGGGTGCAAAGATTGTTATCGAATTGTGTATTTGTAATAAAGGGAAGAGGGAACTGTCAACTGTCAACTTTTATTACCTTTAACCTCTAACCTTTAACCTTTAACCTGATTTCCGATATCCCCTTGGAGTTATCATCCATTCACCATAACTACGGGTGCTTTGATTACCTATTAAAACGGTGGTTAACATATCTACTGGTGCATCTAATAATTTTTCTAAAGTAGTTAAAATAATTTTTTCATCTTCGCGGTAAACCGATCGCACTACTGCTACTGGGGTATCGGGGTTGCGGTATTTCAGAAAAATTTCTCTAGCTTCAACTAATTGCTGAGTACGGGTTTGGGATTTAGGATTGTATAAAGCGGTGACAAAATCTGCTGCTGCTGCTGCTGTTAAACGCTTCACGATGACTTCCCAAGGGGTAAGTAAATCGCTTAAACTGACCGAGCAAAAATCATGCATCAATGGTGTACCAACCCGTGCAGCAGCCGATTGAAAGGCACTAACTCCTGGAAATACTTCAACACTGGGACTTTTCCCATCCCAACCGCTAAGTTGTAAATCTTCCATAACTAAGCCTGCCATGCCGTAAATTCCACTATCCCCAGAAGATACAACTGCTACACTCAAACCCCAACGTGCTAACTCAATTGCACGAGTAGCGCGATCGCGTTCTTTGGTAATGGGTAAAGCTTCGATGATTTGATGTTTCTGGAGGATAGGGGCTATCAAATCAATATATAAACTATAACCAATGACTGCATCGGCGCTAGCGACTGCTGTTTGTGCAGCCGGGGTCATTTGGTCGAGGTTTCCAGGTCCGGTTCCCACAAGCAGTAATTTACCTACTTTACCGATGTATTCTTTTTCCGAAGGGGCAACTGCAACTGTGACAGCACCTTTTAGATTTTGGATTTTAGATTTTGGATTTTGGATTGAAGGACGGTAAATTTGTTTGGGTACTTTTAAAGACGCGATATCCTGGGGAGACGTTATATATAACGTCTCTACATTTGGTATTTGACTAGCAGCCATAATTGCAGCAGCTTCAGCAACGCTGGGGGTTCCGACTTCTTTTTCCACAACTTGGGAAGGATTGGGAACTGTTACGGTACGGAGAATTTCTGATGGGAAGGTTTTTAAAGGTAAATTTCGCTCGTGACAAAGTTCTATTAAACCAACTTCGTTACTCTTAATATCAATTGTGGCAATACCTGCTATGGAAGCAAGTGCGAGTTGATTTTCTTGAAATACTTGATCGATCGCGTCTGCAATTACCTGTTTTGATGTACCTCTTTCACAACCAATTCCTACCCAAATTATTCGGGGGTGCCAGGTGATGGAAGGGAGGGGGGGATGGGGGGATGGGGAGAGGGGGAGAGGGGGGGAAGATTTTTTGTGGGTGATAAATATTTTGGCTTTTGTGGTTGGGGATTGGTGGAATTTGAAGGGATGTGTTTGGGGTAAATGATTTTGCCATAAAGTAGAACCAGCTTCTTGAATTACTTCTACATCTTCTCCTTTCGCGACTACTGCACTCACAGCATTCCAATCACCTGCACCGCGACACCATCCGAAGGGAACACCTAACATATCTACCGCAGGTAATTCTAAACCGTTGGTTGCGCCGGTTAAAACGGGTGTTGCACCTAATTGTAAAGCAATTAATTTTGCTAACTTATCGGCACCACCTTGATGTCCACCACACAAACTGATCACGAATTTCCCTGTTTCATCTATCACTACTACTGCTGGATCGGTAGATTTATCTTTTAATAATGGTGAAATCAGTCTTACTACTGCACCTGTAGCCAAACAGAAGACAAATGCTTGATGATTATCCCACAAATTGGCTACGTGTTTTTTCAGGGAACTTTTGTATATTTGTGCATGGGTAATTTCCGATAAAGATTCTGGAACCCACAGAGTAGCAGCGCTATTTTGACTCATGGGTTGAAGTTTCTTTGCACCCGTGGGAGTCGTAGTGATTAAAGCAATGGGAGAGAATTCGGTGAAGAGCAATTTGGGTTTCCTGTTAGCTGGTAGATTTGGGTATTACATTTAAAGCCACAACTTTTATTAGTATCCCATATTAAGCTCTTGGGCTTGGGCTGCTAATTCATCTAAAGTTTGCATTCGTTTTGCATCAATTGCCTTTTCATATTCAAGTACATCTTGAGTAAGCACTCTACGACGCTTCCCACCTTACGATAAGGAATTTCACCAGATTCAAGTAGTGTAACTAAATAAGGACGAGAAACATTTAAAATGTCAGCAGCTTCTTGAGTAGTAAGTTCCGGTTTAACAGGAACTAATCTAACGGTATTCCCCTGTGCCATTTGCTTTAATATCTCAATCAGTATTATATCAAATCCGTTTGTATCGAAATTATACATTTTTAACGCAAAGTGACGCGGAGGTAAGCGCAGAGGAACGCAGAGTTTTTTTGTGCATACTTTTTATCATTCCGATGTAAACGTAAAGGATATTACTTAATTATGGTGCGTTGCGCTACACGACAACACACCCTACTAGCTGTTAGCTGAAATTACCTCATCTGTGATTTTTGACGTGGGGGATTATTTCCCGGAGGAGTATCAGGAGTATCGGGAGTTTCTGGAATCTCCTCTGGTATTTCTGGAGTCGGTGGTTGAGGAGTTACAACCATATCTTTTACAGCACCTCGATAAATCAAAGCACCTAGAGTATTTAATTTAAATCCCCAACCTTGAGGCAAGTTACCATCTTGATCATTTTGTCCCAAATCTATATAAATGCGTGGTGGTACAAAATAATTAACATCGCTTACACCGATTAATTGATCGGCTTGTTGCATAATTTGATCGACTACAGCATCAAGCTCGTTGTAGTTGTTATAGCTCTGTTGCAGTTGTGATTTGATAAAAGCCATAAATTCCCGTACTCCTTTGACTTTTTCATCTCTTTGTGCAGTTGCTTCTGGAGTAAATCCACCACCATAAGGATTATCAAGTCCTAATTGTTTTAAAATTAAAGGCTCTAAATACCCAAAAAGTTTGACTTGTGCTTCAATGATTTTGGGATTATTAACGTCTTTGTGACGGGGTAACAAGGTGCGGAAAGCACGACGCAATACTTGAGAAAGAGTAAAAGCGGGAAAAGGAATGCTGCGAGAATCTATGTTAACTCCATTTTCTGCCATGAGTACGTCCAAAGGTGGTAAATCTGGAGGTACAACTGGCATTTGGATATTAAAAGCTTGAAATTCTGGATTTCCACTGCGATCGCTCAGAATATTTTTTTGTCTGCGATTTTGTTTTTCTTGAATTGCAAGGATTTCTCTGGCTTTGACTTGATCATTCAATAATAAACTTAAACCGTTGAGATTAAAGGGATAAACGGGAGTATTCAAGCTGATATAAACAAACTCAGCACAATAAGCTTTATTATCCGAATTATTCAGAAACGCGATGGCGCTTTGATCTCCAAGACTAGCCAAAGCGCAATTTTGCAAAAATTCTTTCAGACTAGCGCGATCAATAACTTTAGTCGGATCTCCCCCATTAAAATCGTTCTGGGAAAATTTGACAAAGGGATTCATCAAAGCCATCCAGCAGATAATACTATCGGTATAACCCCTCTGCTGCTGCTGAGTTACAAAGTCGGGAAAAACTAAATTTTGAGCTACCGCAATAAACCCATTTTCACCGTATAAACCAAGATGATAGGTATCCGGTTCGTTAAAGGAAGCAAAAGCTTTTTTTTCACCTTCCCGAATCGCGGGTATAATTGCACCGGAATGATGTCCTTCATTTTTGATGAAAATTTCCATCAAATCATTAACTTCGGAAGCAGTTTGGGGACTCTGACGTAAATCAATTTTTTTCCCATAACGGTCTTTATTGTACTGATAAGTACAGACAAGTAAACCGTATCTATCAAGAAACTGGACAATATCTTGATGTCCCGAAACCGTGTTTCCTTGGGAATTGGTAATTATTTCCTCATCTGCAATACCTATAAAACCGGCTACTTCGATTGTTTTGATGTCTAATGTAGTTTGCTCATCAACGATTACTTGTTTGTTAAATAATCGTTTCATATCTTCTATTGGTTTCCCTTGTTTATAATCGGGACTTTGAATAGAATTAAAAACTTCTAAATCTATATCTTCAGCAGGATGTAAAGGTAAACCTAAACTCAAACTTAACTGCAAATTTTGATTGGCGTTCATATACAATTTCTAATCTATAAAATACTCCGTACTATCTCATACTTCATGAAAGATAACTGTAATTTCAGAAGAACTTTAGATTTAGTTACCTAAATTAAGCTTCCTATTTGCGCTATCTTCCCCCCATCCCCCCATCTTCCTCATTCAGCTCCAGCAGCTTTCAAAATTTTGGCAATATTTGGATAATTGTTAAATTCTGCGAGCATCAATGCAGTGTAACCACCTCGATTTTTCAAATTAATATCCGCGCCAGCTTCTAATAAGACTTCCACTACTTTAAAATAACCCAAAGATGTTGCCCACATTAAGGCTGTAGCGCTGTTTCCATCTTGAATATTAATATCGGCTCCATAAGCGATTAATTCTTGAGTTATAGTTTTAAAATTGCGTTTTGTAGCTTCAATTAATAGGGTTTTTCCATCTTTTAATTGAGTATTAGCAAGAGCCCCATTTTTTAACAATATTTTGACCGTTTCGGCGTTTCCTTGTAATGTTGCCAGAGTTAACGGTGTTTCCTGTAAATTTGTCGCTTCTACATCGGCTCCTTTGCTGATCAATGCTTTGACAATAGAACTATATCCCTGTAAAGCTGCTACAAGTAAGGGTGTATCCCCTAATTTATTTCTTTTATTCACATCGGCTCCAGCATTCAGCAGCACTTCTACAATCTCGGTAAAACCTTCAACCACAGCAATATGTAAAGGTGTTTCTGCATCTTGATCTTGGATATTGACATCAGCATTGTGATTTACTAAAGTCGCGACGATAGAAGTGTATCCTCCTGCTACAGCAATGGATAACGCTGTTTCTCCATAGTTATTTTGTGAATTTACATCTATACTCGCAGTTAATAGCGCTTCAACTACTCCTAAATATCCTTTTTCGGCAGCTATCATTAATAAAGTTTCGCCTTCTTCATCCCGGATATTTACATCGGCTTGTGCCTTGACTAAACTTTCCACTACGGCAGAATGTCCTTGTTTGACAGCTAATTTTAAAGCTGTATCATTGTCTTTATCTTTAACATTGATATTAGCACCAGCATTGATTAAAGCTTGGACTATAGAGATATAACCTTTGAGAGCAGCTATCATCAAAGCGGTACTACCGTCTTCATTTACGGCATTTATATCAGCAGCTTTTGATATTAATATGCGTACAATGTCAAGTTTGTTTGTAGCGCAAGCCAACATTAAAGCTGTTAAACCATAATTTTTTCTGTGATAATTAATATTTGCACCGGAATCAATGAGTATTCTGACGATTTCCGTATAACCAGAATTCGCTGCAAACATCAACGCTGTAGTGCCATCTGGATCATTGACATTCGGTGAAGCACCCGCACTTAAAAGTTTTTGCACCCTTTTAATATCCCCGCTTTTAGCTGCTTCTAGCAGGGAAGCATTGTTTTTGATCATTGTTAGTTGTTAGTGGTTGGTGGTTAGTTGTTAGTTAGTTGTTGTAGAAACGGACACACTGCTACGTTTCTACAGGAATTAAGGGTTAAGAATTAACCAATGCCCAATTCCCCATGCCCATACACAATTAATTCTTATTTTCCCATTTCCTACTTCCCATTCCCTCGACGCGCTATGCTAATTTTTATGAAGATTTCAGTATTGGGGAGAACACGATGAATTTGGAACTTTCGCCAGAAGTTAAATATTGGATGCAATTTTTCCATCCAGTTTTAATGTGGGCGCTGTTGTTATGTAGTCTTTATGCAGCTTATTTGGGTTTACAGGTACAGCGTACCAGAAATGCTCAAGGTGAAGAGAAGAAAGAGCTAATTAAAGGCAAATACAATATCAAACACTTTCAAATTGGCTCTGTATTGTTAGCGCTGATGGTATCAGGTTCTGTTGGTGGGATGGCTGTTACCTATATTAATAATGGTAAATTATTTGTCGGTCCTCATCTCTTAGCTGGGTTGGGAATGACAGCTTTGATTGGTTTTTCCGCTTCTTTGTCTCCGTTTATGCAAAAAGGAGCAAATTGGGCACGCATGACTCATATTTTGTTGAATTTCACTATCTTAGGACTTTTTACCTGGCAAGCTATTACCGGGGTACAAATTGTCCAGAAGATTCTTAGTAAAGCCTAAATAACCTGTGAAGTATGAAGGTAAATTAATTTCATCCTTCATACTTCATACTTTATCTTTATCTTTTGTTTCTGATGTTTTTTTGATTTATTTGAAAAAGGTATACAACCGGGTTAAGCGATAAAGGAATTTTATCGCAAGTCCGGAGATTAGTGATTATTCCCTATTCCCTATTCCCTACCTAAAGACTGATGAAAATTATTCTGGACTTTGCGTGTTAAACGACGAGATACCTGACGAACGATTTGATTGAGTAGGCGATCGCCAGTATTTTGAATTAAGGATTTGGGTAAGCGGTTGATAAATTTGGGAAATTGGACGTAAACGGTTAAATACAGTTCCCATTCAACCTTAGTAATTGGATTGGATTGTGCTGTAGTATCTTGGTTTTCGCTTTCGACTAGCTGTAGGGATGCGCGATAATCGACATCGTAACCGGGAGGTTGATAGTCGGGAATGGGAATGGTGCGAATACGATAAACACCTTCTTGGGGAGGTAAAAGTTCTAAACCGATTTTTGGCTCTACTTCGTAACCTAAAGCGCCAAAACAACCGATTGTTAATTCATAACCATTTTCTCCCAAAGGTTGCACTTTCATCGGTTGAGCGCAATGAGAAAACCATTGATTGTGATTGTTTAAATATTCAGCAACGATTGGGGCTGGTGCGGATAATTCCATGCAGTCGCTGAAAGTACCGTAAAATTTAGTTTGTTGGTCTAAATCTAACTCTAAAGATAATTCCTGAGTCTCGGATACACTTGATGTCACAGATATAATTGTTTCCCTTGTTTCATAAGATTTATACTCTCGATTAGTTGAAACCATAAGTGCATTCCTATATACTTTTAATTTTATTTAAAATAATCTTTCCCATCCTAGATGAGATGTTTCGCATTAATAAGACAAATTCATCGAAACATTAACAATCTGACATAAAGTTCACCTAATCTCTACAATAGAGAAGAAAGAACAATGATATATGTTTCCAGGGGTAGAGAATTATCATGAAAGCTTTTGTAGCAGGAGCAACAGGCGAGACGGGAAGACGCATTGTACAGGAGTTGATAGCGCGTAATATTCCGGTTCGTGCATTAGTCAGAGATATACAAAAAGCTAAAAGTATTTTGCCTGCTGATGTGGACTTAGTACAAGGTGATGTGTTAAAACCCGAAACTTTTTCCACTGCTTTAGAAGATAGCACGGTATTGTTATGTGCCACTGGTGCGGCACCAAGTTTTGACCCCACCGGACCTTACAAAGTAGATTATGAAGGTACGAAAAATTTGGTGGATGCTGCGAAATCAAAAGGAATAGAGCATTTTGTGTTTGTTTCTTCTTTGTGTACTTCTAAGCTGTTCCATCCGCTAAATTTATTTTGGTTAATTTTGGTTTGGAAGAAACAAGCAGAAGAATACCTCCAGAAAAGCGGTTTAACTTATACAATAGTGCGTCCGGGTGGATTGAAAAACGAAGATAACAGCAATCCCATCGTCATGCAAGGTGCAGATACAATGTTTGATGGTAGTATTCCTCGTCAAAAGGTAGCCCAAGTTTGTGTAGAATCACTATTTGAACCGGCTTCCCGCAATAAAATTGTAGAAATTGTTTCTAAAGAAGATGCTGCTGCTAAAAGCTTTGAAGAGTTATTTACAGGAGTCGCATAAAATAAGTTAGGAGTGAGGAGTTAGTACCACCGGAGTTATTAATCAGTGGCATCAGTATCATCCATTTAATCTGTGTTCGGAGTTAGGAGTTAATAATAATTTTCCCCTTGTCCCGAAAGTCCCCTTTCTAGATAATTTTGCAGTCGCACAAAAATAATCACTGTTAGAATTGGAATTGTTTAACAGTCCGGTTTGATTAATCAATATTCCCGGAATAGTTCAATTTATTATTGTTGTTATATTTTATTTGGCTATCTTAAGTAATATTAATGAGTAAAACTCTTAAAGGTTTTTACTTCAAAGGTGTTGAAAAGTTTATCGGACCTGTAGCCGCTCTCCTCGCCTTTGTGTGTATGTTTCAGTGGTATATTTACGGTAGCTTGGAACCTAATAGCGACCCAGTATTTCAAAAGAACCAGCCACCTTTAATCATGGAAGGTGGTGATCCTTATATTCGCGCTTTAATGCGAACTATTGGAGCTAGTGAAGCTAATAGCAAACGTCCTTATTCTATTTTGTATGGTGGTGAACACGTCAGCGATTTGAGTCGTCATCCTGAAAAATGTGTCAAAATTACTGTGGGACCAAATACAGGAAATTGTTCCACAGCTGCGGGTAGATACCAAGTTATTAATACTACTTGGTTTCGGATTGCTGAGCGTTATCATCCAAAGCAGCCGATGCCGATGATGTTTTGGGCTAGCTATAGTTTTGAACCTGAATATCAAGATAGAGTAGTTTATAGTTGGTTGAGTGATTCTAAGGAGTGGGGTGTTAATATTTCTCAATTGTTGCGAGAAGGAAAAGTAAATCAAGTTTTAAAAAAACTTTCTCCTACTTGGACAAGTTTGGGATATGGCATTGAAACTAATTCGATCAGTAGTAGTTTACCAAGAATTTATCAGAAAGTTTTACAAGAGGAATTAAGTGCGGTTCAAAATGTTCAATAAGGTTCTGGGGAAAGAAGTCGGGTTTCTTCTTAGAAACCCGACTTCTAGCTCTACAGAAAATAAACTGTAAAATCTTAATTTTTTCGTGGGGTAAGAAGCCTGTTTTTTACTATCTTCTAGCCGTAAAACGCTTATGATCATCATAAAAACCCGACTTATGTGAATGCTGGAACGCTGAATAATCATGATAACTTGAAAAAATATTGAATGTTTTCTACAAATACCGATGTGTTTTCTAAATGAATATTGTGAGCAGTATTTTTAATAGTTTTTAAATTACATAAATCGCTCATTTGAGTCATTTTCTTATTTATATCAATAAATTTTTTATCGTTTTCTCCTACTAATAAAAGTATAGCAACTTGATTATCAGGTAATTTTTCCCATAAAGTAGGTTGAACCCCGACACCCATCAACCGCAATGATTTTGCTAATTCCACCGGATTATTTTGTAACCGATTTTCTATCATTTGCTCAAAGCCACAATGATTTTTAATGTTGCCAAAAATAGGCTGATTATACCAATTTTCTAAAAAACTCATAAAATCAACTTTTTTATAACTTCTTGCTAATTTTCTAGCTATTTGTTCGTCTCGTTTAATTCTTTCTAATCTTTCTTTTGCTGTCAATAAACCAGGAGAAGCAGATTCTAGGATAACTTGATACAATCTTTGGGGAAAATGTAATGCTAAATATAAAGCTAATCTTCCACCCATTGAATATCCAATTAAAAAGCATTGTTTAACTTTTAATTCATCTAATAAATTTATTAAAGCATCGGCAGTATCAGCCATGGTATAGCAATTCTCATCACCCAAAATTTGAGTTTTTCCATGTCCGGGAAGGTCAATATTTAAACAATAAAAATCATGTTTTAATAAATATATCGCTTCGTTAAATTCATAAATATTCCCCATAAAACCATGCAAAAAAAGAATCAGTGGTTTATCGGGATTACCACTGAAACAATAATTAAATCTATGATTTTTCACACTCATTCCGATGGATTTAAATTCATTTAGGACTTAGCAAAAAGGCTTTTTTTTGCAACGGGTGTGTGACACTTTGAGAAGTTTTGGACGTAATAAATAATAATCTGTTACGATGGCAATTAGTTTATGGTGCGTGACGCTATGAGTCCTATAGAACCATTCCAATTATCTGGTAGCGTCACACACCCTACAGTTTAAACTATTAAAAATATAGATACTCGATGCTTTGCTAAATTCAACTTAAAATTACAAATTACCGCTTAATTAAGGTAAATTAAGGCAAAAATCGGTCTAAAGCCGCCTTTAATTCTTCCATTTCAACATCAATATTGCCATTTTTTGCGGCTCTGGCAACGCATTCTGTCAAATGTTCGTCTAAAACAATCCGCGCTACCCTGTCAACTGCACCTCTAACCGCAGCAATTTGCAGTAATACATCAGGACAAGGGCTATTTTGTTGCACCATAGTTTTTATACCCCTAATATGTCCTTCTATACGTGAGAGTCGGTTAACTATTTTTCGTAAGGACTCTTCACTATGGACGTGGGGATGAGCTGAGTGGGTATGATTGTAGTTATGTTCTGACTTGTTCGCGTCTGTATTATTACTCAATATATGGTCGTTTTGATTTGAGGTTCCATTCATGGGCTGTTTATTGGGGGTTAGGCAGTATTTATCATCCTAACGCAAAGGTCAAACAGTCCGTTAGAGTTTGTGTAATCCCCAGATTGCCCGATGGCAAATGTATTCGTATTAAAAGGAAAGGTTTGCCCAATTTTTGCTAATATCTTTAATAAACCCAACAGCAGGTACAGTTTGTTTAACGTCTTATAGCTAACTATTAGCGCAGAAAATCTCGAAACTTCAGGGTTCTACAAAACGTCAATAAGCAAATAAATATGACAATTGCCTGCTTTGAATAACTTTAAAGACAATTGTCAAGAATAATTAACAATTAAACTGAAAAAACGGTCTTGGTGATGAAATTTACAAATTTGCCCAAGTCGATAAGACAACTAAGTACTCATTTATTAGCAATTCTAGTCGGGGTTTTGCTGAGTGTTAATACTCTTTCGGTATTGCCTTCTCAAGCGGAACCTGCACCGATAGCCCAAAAACCTTCTAATGCGGCGGCTGCGATCGCAAACAGAAGTTTTGTCACAGCAGCAGTTAATCGAGTTGGCAGTGCAGTGGTTCGGATTGATACCGAGCGCACGGTAAGCCGTCGGCTTCCCGATCCTTTTATGGAAGACCCATTTTTTAGGAGATTTTTCGGCGATTCTCTGCCCAGGAACTTACCTCCAGAGCAGTTACGCGGTTTGGGTTCTGGTTTTATTATTGACAAAAGCGGGTTCGTTTTAACCAATGCTCACGTAGTTGATAAGGCAGATAGAGTCACAGTTCGTCTCAAAGATGGACGCGAATTTGAAGGTAAAGTTCAAGGAGTCGATGAAGTAACTGATTTAGCAGTTGTCAAAATTAACGCTGGTAGCGATTTACCAGTTGCACCCCTGGGTTCATCTACTGAGGTTCAA
The DNA here is from genome assembly GCA_035285725.1 of Nostocales cyanobacterium 94392. GTDB lineage: Bacteria > Cyanobacteriota > Cyanobacteriia > Cyanobacteriales > Nostocaceae > Rivularia. The sequence continues at coordinate 35,765 of JAYKJL010000100.1, forward strand.
GTTGGAGATTGGGCGATCGCGGTGGGAAATCCTTTGGGTTTTGATAATACGGTAACTTTGGGAATTGTCAGTACTTTGAAACGTCCTAGTTCTCAAGTTGGTATTTCTTCCAAGCGTTTGGAGTTTATTCAAACTGATGCAGCGATTAATCCGGGAAATTCCGGAGGTCCTTTATTAAATGATAGAGGCGAAGTTATCGGTATAAATACGGCAATTCGGGCGGATGCAACGGGTATCGGATTTGCGATTCCCATCGATAAAGCCAAGCAAATCACCAGCGAATTGCAACGTAA
>JAYKJL010000101.1:0-81738 GCA_035285725.1 Nostocales cyanobacterium 94392
GTCCTTTATTAAATGATAGAGGCGAAGTTATCGGTATAAATACGGCAATTCGGGCGGATGCAACGGGTATCGGATTTGCGATTCCCATCGATAAAGCCAAGCAAATCACCAGCGAATTGCAACGTAACGGGAAGGTTGCTCATCCGTTTATAGGTATAGGAATGGATGATTTAACACCTGAACAAGCGCGACGTATCAACGCTAATCCTAATTCTCCAATTCAAGTACCGGAAGTACAAGGTGTTTTGGTGGGAAGAGTTATACCAAATTCTCCAGCAGCTAATGCGGGTATCCGTGTCGGAGACGTAATTATTGGGGTTGATGGAAGGCGCATCACCACCGGAGAGGAGTTGCTGGTTATAGTTGAAAATAGCGGTGTCGGTGAAAATTTACAGTTAAAAGTACAAAGAGGTAATCGTACCCAGCAAATATCTTTACGTACTGCTGAATTGAAAGATTTTTCTTAAAAGTATAGGGTATGGAGTTAGGAGTTAGGAGTATGGAGTTAGGAGTTAGGAGTATGGAGTTAGGAGTTAGGAGTGAGGAGTTATTTATTTCTCCCCATCCCCTTGTCCCCCCATCCCCTTGTCCCCCCATCCCCTTGTCCCCCCATCCCCTTGTCCCCCCATCCCCTTGTCCCCTTGTCCGATTATGATTAGAACCTGTTACTCTTGGATACACACCCTAGCATTAGCGAGTCAATACAATCCACCGAGATTTGTAGAATTAATCATGCTGAGTATGGCATTAATAATGCTGACAATTTCTACATTTATCGGGGATTTGCCTTACTTAATTTTGGGTTTAAGTTTTGTAATTGGTGCATCAATTTCTATACTAGTGAGAGAGGCAATTGCTCCATCTCCTCAAACACGAGTTACAAAACTAACAGCGTTTCTTTTACTTGCTGTTAGCCTTTACGGTTTTGCTGATTTACTCAAATATTTTTATTGATATTTTGATTAATTTTAGATAAAAATTCACGGGAGGAGTCCACCTTACGGTGGACTTTGTTTTTGTAGTAGCGGTAAAAAAGCGCCGGATACTTTTAAAACATCCTCTAAAAACAACTCTCCCTATTGTTTTTTCTCTCTTAATCTTCTTCTACTGTCAGCGGAAATCTTTCTCCAGCAAGATAAGCATCAAAGTATTTTTGAAAGTACAGCCAAGAAGTCATATCTTCTCCTTCTTTAAATGACTTTGGCGCATTTTTATATAAAGGTACACGGTTGTTAATTTCATCTTGTAGTAGTTGCGGTAGTTCTGACAAACCGTTTACTTTACTACCATAAGCACTGTAAATTAATTGTCCGGGATTCTTACCCATTTTCATCCAGGGAACCCATTGTCCGATTCTATCCCAGCTAAGTTTGAGTTGAGTTACTGAATGTAATTCCGGATTCAATAAATCTGCTGTGGGAACCGATATTTTAAATAATTCTGCTGCTTGATAAGTTTCTTGGGGACTGTATTCGGCAAATTTGGGATTTTCTGCTAAGGGATTGGGATAAGTAGGAAATATATCAAATACAAAAGTTGTTGTATCACCTTCTACTTGAGCGGGAAATTTACCTTGAAAATAACCGTTGACGGGATTATTCGCAACGTGCATTACTGTTACTGTTTCTCCGGTAAAAGGATTCTCCCATTTATGCAATATTTCTTCTGTTTCTGGATGGAGATAGTAAGTCAATTCTCTGGATGTAAAATCCCAACTTTCTTGTTCATGGAGAATACATCTCCCTACACTTACCCCCAAAATTTTAAATAATAATTTACGCTTTTCACCGGGTACAAAAGCATAAATATTACCTTTCCAAGTCAAAAAAGTTGATTGAGAATCATCGAGAGAACAACGTGTTTTTACCCAATCTTGGGCTTGATATTCTTGAGTTTGAAAAACCATTGTAGTTATCAGTTAACAATTATTAGTTATCAATAATCAATTTACGATATTTTAAGTCAGAATTATCAAGGTTCATTGTCTTTTAGCGTTTCAATCATTAAATCGACTTGTTGCTGTTGTTTTTGTAAAAATATTTCACATTCGCGCAAAGATTTTACCGCAGTGCGAAATTGTTCAAATACTTCTTCTAGCTGTAATTCTCCTGCTTCAATGCGAGATATTATGGTTTCTATTTCTGCTACTTTAGTTTCGTAATTCCAGTTTTTTTCCATAGTTGTTTTTTATTATTAGGTTGTTTCTGGCGGTTGAAACCGCTACTACATAAACAAAACCCACCTTCGTGGGTTATTTTAATCTTTAATCTTTTATTTTTATAACTTTTACTTTCGCCGCTCCCTGATTTAATTGAATTAATAATTCTTCTCCTATGTTTAATTCTGATGCATTACGAGCAATACTTCCATTTTCTTTTCTTACCACTGCATAGCCGCGTTGTAAAACTGCCCTAGGGTTTAAAGTTATCAATTTTTGTCGCAATATTTCTAATTGCTGTTTTGATGTTTGTGACTTGGAATTGACTGCTTGCAAAAGCTTTTCCCGCTTCCAACCCAAAGCAGTTATTTCTTGTTCTACTTGCTTATCCAATCGCGATCGCCGTAAGCGATTCTTCAGTGTTTTTACTTTGTCTTGAGCCATTTTTACAGAATAATTTACTACTTCTGATAAAACTGCAACGCGATCGCAATGTTGATTATACAAATCATCGAGGGATGGTACAACTATTTCTGCTGCTGCTGTGGGAGTATGAACGCTTTTGTCTGCGACTAAATCCGCTAAAGATTCATCTCGTTGATGTCCGATACCAGTAATTATGGGGATTAGACAATCGGCGATCGCTCTGACTACTCGTTCATCATTAAAGCAGGCTAATTCTTCGGTTGCTCCTCCTCCCCTAGCTAAAATCAAGACTTCCGCACGTCCATCATTTTCCACTCGTTGAATTGCTTTGACTATGGAATCCGGTGCTTGTTCTCCTTGTACAGTTGCGGGGGAAAATAAGATATGTAAACCGGGATACCTAGCTTTCAGTGTTTTCTGGATATCACCCCAAGCAGCAGCAGTTGGTGAAGTTACGATCGCGATCATTTGTGGATGAGTCGGAAGCGGCTTTTTTATTTCGTCATCAAATAAACCTTCTGCCATCAAACGGTTTTTTAATTGTTTGTAACGTAATGCTTGTAAACCTTCGCCAGCAGGTATAGCTTGCCACACAGTAAGTTGATATTCTCCCCGCGCCGGATACAGTCGAATGCTACCTAAAACAATTAATTGCTCGCCAACAGTGGGAATTTGAGCGAGTTTCGGGATTTGTCCCTTCCAGGTGACACATTTAATCGCGGCATCGCCACCAGTATCTTGTAAAGTAAAAAATAATCCGGCACGATGGTTATTAATACTAGAAACTTCACCAGTGACCCAAACTTGTCGTAAGATTGAATCGGATTCTAAAAGTGATTGGATGTAGTTAGTTAAACCAGCTATTGAAAGTGCAGAATCGGGGATTAAAAAGTTTTTTTGATCGGGATTCATGTTTTAAATTAGCAGTTAGCGGTTGCTTTTTGAGAAGTCTATAATAAACGGAATGCAGCCCAACTTAATTAGCTGTCTTATTTGTAATCAGCTTGTACGACAAATAATAAATTTATACAATTTCTCCCGTCGGTTTTAAGTCTCCTATGGGACGTAAAAAATCTAAATCATCCAAGAAAAGTAAAGCCCCCAAAGAAAATGGTGTTCGTATGGAAATGGAGTATATGACGAAAAAATTAAAGAATGGAAATCCATAGAAAATATTTGGACGGGAATGGTGATTACGCCACTTAAAGAATTTAGCTTAATACGACCATAAATTAACCAGTTTTCACTACTCCTTAGTAATCTAGACTTCCTTGGGGATTTGGACAGACTTTTGAAAATAAAAAATTCTCATGACTAACTGTTCCCTGGTAACATATATGGGAAAATTGAGGCATTCCCAATGGTGTGGCAGCGTCCCGATGGTAGACAAGCTTACGAACTGCGTCCAGTTAGCTTTGTAAAAGATTTTACGCGCTATGCTGCTGGTTCGGTTCTGGCAAAGTGCGGAGAAACTCAGGTACTTTGTACTGTTAGTATTAGCGAACGAGTCCCGAAATTTCTCGTAGATAGTGGTAAAGGTTGGTTGACTGCTGAGTATCGAATGTTGCCCGGAGCTACTCAACAGCGGCACGAACGAGAAACTATGAAGTTATCTGGAAGAACCCAAGAAATTCAGCGGTTGATCGGACGCAGTTTGCGAGCTGCGTTAGATTTCGAGATATTGGGAGAACGGCTTTTAACAGTAGATGCAGACGTACTCCAAGCCGATGCTGGAACTCGCACAACAGCAATTACTGGTGGTTTTGTGGCATTAGCGATCGCCATTTCCAAGTTGATCAATGAAGGTATTTTAGAGCGATCGCCATTAGTCGGGCAAATCGCAGCGGTTTCTGTAGGTTTATTAGAAGAACAAGCATTTTTAGATTTAAATTACCCCGAAGACTTAGCAGCTACAGTAGATTTTAACGTAGTCATGAATCAAAATTTCGGCATCATCGAAGTTCAAGGAACCGCAGAAGCAGGTAGTTTCAGCCGTACTCAATTAAATAATTTATTAGATTGTGCCGAAAAAGGCATCAGTGAATTATTAGCCATACAACGAGAAGCTATTCCGGAATGGGAAGAGATATGGGGGATGGGGTGATGGGGTGATGGGGGGATGGGGGGACAAGGGGATAATTACCCATTACCAATTACCAATTACCAATTACCCATTACCAATTACCAATTACCAATTACCAATTACCAATTCCCATTCTTAAAAGTTTCACAAAGTAAAAGCACTATTCCGATATCGGCGGTATGGTTATCCCAGAAGTGAGCTAAATTGTGAAGGAAGCTGATGAATAAAAAAGTTGAAGTATTGCCGGATAAGAATGCGTTGGTTGAACGAGCGCTGTCTTTAATTTTGTCGAAAGTTGAGCCATCGATTCAACAACGGGGACGTTTCACTATTGCTTTATCTGGTGGTAGTACTCCTAAACCGCTGTATGAAGCCTTGAGCCAACAACAATTGCCTTGGGATAAAATTCATGTACTATGGGGTGATGAACGTTATGTTGCACCAGACCATCCCGATAGTAATCAATTAATGGCGCGTAATGCCTGGCTGGATAAAGTTGATATTCCAGCAGAAAACATTCACGCAATGCCTACCGATGCAGCCGAACCTGCACAAGCTGCACAACAGTACGAACAACATTTACAACAATTGTTAAATTCCGCTCAAGGAGAATTTCCCGCAATTGATGTGATTTTACTGGGAATGGGCGATGATGCTCATACTGCATCTTTATTTCCCAACACCGAAGCATTGAAAGTTACTGATAAGCTGATTACAGTAGGTAACAAAGATAGTTCTGTACGTTTAACTTTTACTTATCCATTTATTAACGCGGCTGAGTGCGTCATATTCTTGGTTTCTGGTGAAAATAAAAGACCAGCTTTAGCTCAAGTTTTCGCACCCACAGCATCAGAAACTACCTACCCTTCTCGTTTAATTCAACCCCAAAAAGAACTTTGGTGGCTTTTAGATCAGGCTGCTGGTGCGGAAATTAAAATTTAACGGCGAAATTGTAAGTAATTGTTAAAATCATAAGCGACAGAAAATTTGAGATTTGAGATTTTGGATTGAATTACGAATGGTTTCAAGCCCTTAGTTTCAAGTAGGTGACAAATCTAAACATATCCTACAGACACACAGCGAGCGAACATTAATCTAAAATATTTAAGCTCCGAGGAAAGCGATTCATGGCAACAATCCAAAATTCAAAATCCAAAATTCAAAATCCAAAATTGACTGACAGATGCTCGTCTGCTTGCCAGCACTATTTTACGATGAACTTGAGAAAAGGTTTAATTCCATGATTGTTTGCCCGAACTGCAATCATCCCAATCCAGATGGCGCTGTCCAATGCGAAGCTTGCTATACCCCCCTACCGGCGACTACTAGCTGTCCGGGCTGCGGGGCAACCGTGCAAGCAGATGCGGCTTTTTGCGGGCAGTGTGGTTACAACTTACGTTCCTCTCCTTCCGGAGTCGAGCCAACCATTGCTCCTGAAAGTCCAATAGAAGTACCACCTTTGGGCAACCTGCCAAATTTCAATCCTATAGAAGCTTCTTCTTTACCACCCACAGCAGTTTCTTCTCCCCCCGGATTTGAACCGCCAACAACCCCTTCTGAACCCGAAAGCGGAGAACAAGAAATACCAACTCCACCTCCAGCAGTAACACCACCTCCGGTGAATGTTGTCGAACCTGCACCTGTGAGCGTAGAGGAAGAGGAAGAGAATAATTCTTTTTTCCCAGATTTAACAATCGAACCCGAACCCGAACCAACACCCACACCTGCTCCTGCTCCTGCTCCTGCTTTTGTAGCTAGTCCTTCTAGAACTCAATTACAGCAGGTCAGCGCTCGCTTGATTCATGTTAAAAGCGATACACAAGTTGAACTACCGCAAAATCTTTCTGTAATTCATATTGGTAAAGCAAACGATCGCGTTCCTCCGGATATTGATGTTTCTGGATTTGAAAATTCGGAAGTTGTCTCGCGAATTCATGCCGATATTCGAGTTGAAGGAGATGCTTACTATATCGAAGATGTAGGAAGTTCCAATGGTACCTACGTCAACGGAATGTCTTTGCTACCCGGCAACCGTCACCGTTTGCGATCGGGAGATAAAGTAAGTATGGGTAAGGGAGATTTGGTCAGTTTCTTGTTCCAAATTTCTTAGAAAGGTACGTAATTTCACTTATTTATATTTTGGATGATTTCTCAACCAGCGAATGTGGAATTAAAGAAAAAGTCAAAATTTAGAAGTGATATTGCATAGATTTACTCAAGAATAAGCCTTAACCCTTCTCTTGATTATTAGAGAAGGGTTTTGAATTTTTTATAACTGTTGTTTCGTATTAGAAATATTTATGCTAAGTATTTCCGAAATCATCAGTATCATTGAGTATACGAATACTTGACCCACCGAACTAATTTAACTAGTATGAATCTATTCTTCTTTCAGTATATTCACTATATATAATGAATAAATCAGTTACTGCTTTTACTCTATTGACGCTGACAAGTTTCATGTCGATCGCGCCGACGATTGCACAGGCTGGAACTTATAAGGGAAAGTGCTTCAACCAGCTTGAACGAGATATGGATAGCTGTAGCGTGACTATTGATAATAGCAATATTCGTGTAACAATGAATTCGGATAGCAATCAAACAGCTAATCAAGTAATTCCAGGAAGTTCTGTTAAAAAAGTTGAACGAAGCAAATCAGCAAAACGTCTGGGCAAAACTGCGATTTGGACTACTCTTGCATTTGGTCCTTTAGGTTTATTGCCATTAGCTTTCAAAAAGAAGCAGATGACATATGTTGTTGAGTACAATAATGGTGGTAAAGTCGAGGGAGCTGTTTTTACTATTCAGCGTAGTCAAGCACCGCTAGCTGATATTGACTTTACTAATCTTGGTAAAAAGGTTGTAGATTTAGACGCTATACAAGAATAATTTATAGTTTGTGTTGTAGGTTGGGTGGAACATTGTGAAACCCAACATCACGATAGTTCTGAAGATACACCCAATAAAACAACAAGCTTAATCATACGTCAGTTTTATGAGAATCCTCTATGGGGTAAGAAGTCGGGTTTTTATTCATGTTTTGTGGTGTTATATCAAGTCCGGATGATTAGTTATTATTAGCTGTTGACTGGTAATTGGTAATGGGTAATCGGTAATTTCCTAATTACCAATTGGTAATTCCCCATTAACAACCTTCACAGATATACAGGAGTGTTTAACCGGACATGATATTACGGATATTTATATCGTAAAAACCCGACTTCTGTGTCTAAGCAATTATTACAGATATCACTTATTATTTAGATTTAATTTTAACGATAATGTTGTATAATTATGCGTGTTTGTCTAGAATCAAATAGTGATGAAATTTATACTCAGTGGTGTAATTGTAACTTTAGGTCTGCTACCTTTGAGCGTACAAGCACAACCGCGATCGCTCGATAATCAGGTTGCAAGAATGGTAGAAGCATTACGATTGGCTGCACCTAACACAGGTTCTGCTAATGATGGACTATACAGCGAATGGCAAGTTAAACCAGAAACTTTGAAAGGTTGGTCAAAATTTTGTCTGAAAAAAGAAGTTTCACCAACAGAGTTTGAAAACAATCCTCAATTAGCTCGTCAAGTTGTTAGTTGTATCGTACAACGAGAATTAAAAGGACAATTGCAAGCTAGTAATAACAATGAAACACAAGCTGTGCTTGGTACTGCTTGTTGGTGGATGACTGGTCAGTACAAAGGCTGCAATAGTGGTTTTACTGCTGATTATGTCAAAAAAGTTTTGGGTTATTATCAGAAACCGAATAGATAAGTAAACAAGGCAAAATCGATTGATTCTGTTTATTCAAGTTTTTCCAAAGTATACCGTACTTCCACTATCTAACTTTCTTTGCAACAATGATTAATGAGTAGGAACCATCTACATCTTCAACTGTGGGATAAGCGATAAGGTAGGCAAGGTGATGGATAATTTCTGGAGAATGTAAGTGGGAATAATCTCCAATACGTTGTCGAATTGCTCGTTGACGTAAAAGCTGAGATTCTCGCTTAAATAAAATGTTTGACCAAGCTTGACCAACTCGATAATTAACTTCAAATCCATGTTCTTCGAGTAAGTTAGACAGGGATTTATAACTAAAAAATTGCTTGTGACAAGTATTACTTGGTAATCCGGCTGCATCACGAGGTTCATATAAAACATTGGGAACGGAGCAGATTAAAAATCCTCCCGGTTTTATTAGTTGAAAAAATTCTTCTAAAACAGACCTAGGATTAATTAAATGTTCTAAGGTTTCAAAACTGACAATTGCATCAATAGGTTTTTTAAATTTATCTACTAACAAACCAGGTTGATCTAGGTTATGTTGAATCAACTGAGTTTTTAGATTTTTACATTGTTTTTTTGCCTGTTTGAGTATTTCTATATTTCTATCTATACCAATGATTAATTTAGCCGATTTTTCTAATTCTGCTAGTCCATAACCAACACCACAAGCAATATCAGCAATACAACTAAGTTTAAATTGACTTAGGTAATCAACTGCAAATAAATAACGTCCTAAATGCTCAATTTTCACCCATAAATTATGATTAAGTTGATCAAATGGATTGATGCAATCATCATCAAAATTGAGGTCAGTGTAAATTTTATCGTGCAAAATTAGCTCCACATTTGAGATAGAAAAATTTCTCATGCTTTGTAATTATAGTTTCATCAAAACCTGATGGAAGTATGGAAACCAAGTTTTTGCAAAGCTGCTCTCAAGTAAAAGAATTTTTCAAATATAAACCAATACAGTTCAGTTAAGAAAATTAATTAATATTGCGATCGAACAGACTGACTTTTCTGGAGGGGGCTTGGGGGAGAATCCCACCGTTCGCGCAGCGTGTCCGAAGGACTCAGTTTGGGGGAAGAAAATCTTCCCCCCAACTTCTCCCAATTCTTGGTTTTCCCACAAAATGAAATATAGATCGATTGATCAAATGGCAACCTTAACTGAACCGTATTGAAATATAAACTAACTATTATCTTGACTCCCCACCCCCACACAAGCATTTACTAAGGGTAAGAGGGAACCAAGTTGCTCTTGTCCGTTTACTGCTAACTCGCTGTGACACAGATAAATTTTATCAGATACTCTAGATAACAAATCAGCTATAATCCTTTGTAATCTTTGGTCTTCGGCTGATTTTTCATCTTCAGCAGTCCACGGTTGACCTAATCTATGTTGTAAAAAGAACATCGAACCAAATAAGGTTGCTGCTCCTCCTTTTGTCCATAATGGTGAACCTGCATCTAACCAAAAATGCCAAGGATGAGCATGACGTAAGGAACGATATTGAAATATTGTCGCTAATGTAACCGCATTCCCTAAGTTTCCCATAGGAGGTATGGGATAAGGACTTGCTGTAATGGTTCCCTGTCGCAGCAACAGGATAAATTCCGCGATGGTTGTGGTTTTATCTGGTTTTTCTACTGCTTCTGTTAGCTGCTCTTCTTGCAAAGATTTCTTTGTGGAATAATACTGATTTAATCTTGTATCAATTTCCCAGTAATGTTGAGCAGTTTCTAGTAATTGCCGTAAAATCGCTAGTTGTTCGTAATTGGAATAACCAACGTCAGATATAAAGTATTCTATAGCGCTATATAAAAAGGAAACGGGAGTCGGAATTAAACGCTTTTCGTAATTTGAGCGCTGTTGCTCTAACCAGTTTAATATTTTTCCATAAGCAGTTGTCGCAGCGTAACCCAATCTATCCCACCTTTCAAAGGAGTCGATACTTTGTAAATTGGGGTTGTCTGGATGGGGTTCAAAGCAGTAGTCTGCAATTAATCCAGCCCTTACCGGGTCGATTTCATGATTGTTAGGTTTGCGACTCAGTACTACTAACATGGACGCGATCGCGTCTCTATCAACCAAACGTCCTAAACCCGGATAAACTAAGGTTAATAAAGTTAGTAAAGCACGAATCAAAGGTGAACTGATTAAAGGACGTTGATCTTGCAGCGAATTCACCGCAATTCCGGCTTTACTAAACTTTTCGATTAAAGAATAACGTGCAATTGCATCTAAACCGGGAGCAATTATGGCGATTTCTTTTGGTTGTACGATTCCGGATTTGACTGTTTTGATGATTGTTTCTGCCGTTTCTTGCAATAATGAAGCGCGGGAAGTGGTTTGAATTGACTGTACCGATAAAGGTAAACTCAAAAGCGTCATTGGTTCTGTGATCAATTGCGTCATTGAGTTTAAGAGCAAATCTGATAAGGATAACATGGGTGGTTGAGTCAAAATTTCTCTGTGACAATGTTCTGCTAACCCAGACATATAATTTGGATCTGCTCCCAATCCCAAACGCACTATACCATCGGGATTATAACTAAAGGCTCCCACACCATCAGTAATAATCAACTCGAATAAATGACGCATCAAAGCGGGATAATCCTGTACGTCATCTGCTAAAACTGCTTGATAGCGTTTTTTGAGTCGGGAAAGATAATTGTGATTCGATAATAAATGCTGTCCGTAAAGTTCCGTAATGATTCCGTAGGTTAAAAAGCCTTTATCCAAACACCAGTTAAGCCAATCTAATAATAAAGAGCCAATAAATTCTGGTTCTAACTTAGTAAAATTATTTTGTTGCGATATTACTCTTGTTAAAATGTCCGGAATATTTTCACATGGTGTTCCACTTAAAGCTGCTAATTGCATTAAGTCAAGAATACGGCGTACTAAACGAGATTCGTTCATCCCAAGACTACGCAACATTTGTTCATTCAATCGAGAATGCCACAATTTAGTTGCTAATTCTTGCTCGGTTTCGGGACGTAATCTTACCGGAAATTGTGCTTTTAACTGTAATGATTCTATCAAAAGAGGCCAAAATAAAATCACTTCATCTTGAAAAAAACCTAAAGGTGTTTTCGCTTTGACCGGATATTTCCCCCAGGTAGCGGTAACAATTTTATCTCCTAATTCTCGACGATTATCCCCATTTGCAGCCAAAACTAAAACTCCAAGTTCGTGATGTTGCAGGTGCAAGCTTTTTGGTATGCTAGGACTATTTTTTTTGACTGGGTTATTAGTATAAAATAATTCTTTATTATCTTCGCGATGGTTTACCCAAATACAAAATTGCTCTACCAAACGTTGAGTCTTGCCACTACGACTAGGACCTTCAATCCAAAGAGAATGATTTAACACAAACCGTCTCCCGATGTTTTTGTTAAGATATCGAACAGCGTTAATGTAAGTTTAAAAACTACTAAAAAGCTAGATAACTATTTAAAATGAAAAACTTTTCCGTTAATCAAAAAATTTATTCGTATTTAGTAAAAGCTTACCAGTGGTACTTACGAACCCAGGAACGCTCTTTAGATGAAGCTTATAAAGCAGCATTACAAATTAAGATTATAGAAGATGAACATTTTAATGGCCAAAAAATAGATATTAACTCTGTTACCTATAGCAGTAGTGTTATGGATTATTTTGAATCTGACCTCAAACAACTTTTAAGAATTGTGCGGATGAGGTTGACGGAATTTAAAGCGAGTCATTATTTACTTAATGAATCAAATTTAAAAGCAGCAAAGAAATTTGATGTTGAACATCCTAATTCTGAATTGGTTTTAAAAAAGTTAAGATTGATAGATGAAATAGTTGCTAAATACACTACACCAATTTTACAACAAACTTTTCCTCAAGATTCAGTAATTCCATCTTCAACTCAATCTGATGCAATTATACCAAAAATTGAATCAGAAGTAGTTCAAACAAGAAGAGCAGATTTGACAAAAAATAAATCAAACAATCAGTCTAAAGGTAAAATTAACACTACAGGGGTATTACCGCGTTCAATTTTCAATACATTTAATCGTTTACAAGTTGAATTAGATCCAAATGCTGAACAGGATGTTGTCGAAAAATTCCGCACTTCTCAAAGAAGAACAATTATCTCGGTGAGATTTTTATTATTATTAATAATCATTCCTATTTTAACTCATCAAATATCAAAAGCTATTTTAGTTAGTCCAATTGTCAATCATTTTAGAAGCCGCGAACAACCTCAATTATTTATTAATTATGAGATGGAAGAAGAAGCACTATTAGAGCTAGAAAGATTTGAAGAAAAAATCAAGTTTCAAACTTTAATTAATAGTACACCTTCACTTTCTCCCCAACAGATGGAAGAAGAGATAGAAGAACAAGTAAAAGACAAAGCATTGGAGATTGCCGAAAAATATCGAGTAATCAGCGGTAATGCAATTAAAAATGTTTTTGCTGATATTATTTCTGTTTTTGCATTTATCTGGTTTTTGATAATTAGTAAACGAGAAATCGCTGTTTTAAAAGAATTTTTTGACTATATAGTATATGGTTTAAGCGACAGCGCTAAGGCATTTATTATTATTCTATTTACGGATATATTTGTCGGATTCCACTCTCCTCACGGTTGGGAAGTGATTCTAGAAGGTATATCTCGTCATTGGGGTTTACCTGCAAATCACGAATTTATTTTCCTATTCATTGCCACATTCCCAGTAATTCTAGATACTATCTTTAAATACTGGATTTTCCGTTATCTCAATCGTATTTCTCCTTCTGCGGTCGCCACTTATCGTAATATGAATGAATAGAGAATTGGTAGTTGGTAATTGGTAATTGGTAATGGGTAAGTAAGTCGGCAGAAAAAAACAGAACTATATAACGGTTAGGTAAACTACCCTTAAACCCTTATTCCCACTGCCGACTGCCGACTTTATGCCCTAATTACAATTTTCAACGCCAACCTACTTAATGGGTAATAAAATCCGTGAAATCCGTGAAATCCGTTGAATCCGTGGTAAGTGATGGGCTATAAGTATTAAATAATGTAACACTAAATTTTAGTGGTGGCATAAAAAGTTATTTTAAATCGTATTTATATATTACTTGCCAATTACTTCTTAGGAACCGGAAAAATTGCTGGCAATCGCGCTGGAGTTACAGTTAGTGATGGACAACTTTATTACCTGTTACTTAAAGATAAATCATCTACCTTTTGATAGATGTTATTAAAAATATTTAGCTGAGTTACTGATGAGTTGTATTCCAAATATTAAGTTTAATTTAATATTTTTAATGCAATTTTTTTGATTTTTAAAAGATTAGAGAGTAAATATCTGGAATAGTTTCTGAATAAATTGCTTTAAAAATATGGAACTATTATTTTTATTTTTCGTCTGTATAAAATAGTTCACAAGCTAAAAACTTTGTCAATACTTTCATCGTAAAACTTACTTGTGTTGACGAAAAATATTTTTTTGATAAATATTTGGTACAAATCTGAAATACAACTTATGCAATTTGTATATGAAGTTATTCATGTCAAGAATGAGAGACTAAATAACAATCTCATTAACTGTAAGAGATAACGTTAATCAGGGAGATTAAAAGTGATTCGGATTTTAGTTGATGCTGACCTAATTTTGGAAGCTCTAATGAACCGTAATACCGTGACAGATGTTCGAGAATTATTGGATAAAGTAAATCCTTTGATTCAGATGTATATCACAGATGTTGGATGGCAAAAAATATACACTTATTTGAGTCATTTACAAAATACGAAAATTGCGGAAATGGTAATCAATTGGTTGCAAGAAAAAATTCAAATTTGCTCCGTAAACCAAAATATTTTACAACAAGCGCGTTTCTCACCGATTAAAGATTTTGAATCCGCCGTGGAAATTATCTGTGCTAGCTATCAAAAACTCGACGCAATTGTCACTCATAAATATGATGATTTTGCGGAAGCATCAGATAATTTTTGGATTTGGTCTATGAAAGAATTGTGGATACGTGCTAATCTAGAAAGTCAACTACAAATACAACAGTTCATTTAGCTTATTGCTGATTATTTGTGGAAGTATCAGACGATTTCTGTAAACGTTCTAAATGTATAGAAGCTTCTTCAATTTGAAGACGTAATAATGTTAAATTTCCCTCCATGATTTTCTTTTCAAGTTATTCAACAAGCCCTATATAGCTACCGCACGTAAATATCTAATTGGTAGTTCAAAATCCCATTGCCGCTAGTTTGTTGAGTCACATTACTATTGGGAGCATTCAGTTCGACTGTTATCGGAGACATAGCAGGAGCGTAATTTGCAGAAATTTCAACTTGATGTTCCCCAACTGATAAATAAGGCGATAAATCAATCTCTGTGGTTTTATGATTCAGGTTTTTAACAATTTTTCCATTTACAACTATTTTCCCATTTAATTTAGTTGCTGAAGTCTCAATTTTTAGAATATGTGGTTGTGATAGATTCGCATTGCTTAAACTAACTTTACCACGTTGATATCCGGAAGAATTGCTGGTAAATGTAGTATAACTGCTCGAATTACTATTCATATTATTAATATCCGATTGTGCAACAGTACTTTGATTATTATTCACAAAATTTCCGGCAAAAACTGCGGAAATGGTAATTAATGCAGCGGTGCTACATATCAAAAATAGTAAATTTTTCATGTTCAATTCTCACTTGTTATTAAATACAGGCTGATATTATGTTTTTATTATGAATGATTCAATAACTGCCGAGGTTATATAAAGCCGTTATTGTTCACAAAAATTTACTTATAAAAGCATCATCATATATTTTTTAACGCAAAGGGAAGCAAAGGTATACGCAAAAGGACGCAAAGTTTTTACTAATATGTAAAGCTTCAAGAAACCCCCTTATGAAAATACCTATCCCCTGTTCCCTCTTCCCTATTCCCTACTCCCTTTATTAATTACAACTATTAGCCTGAGAATAAAATCCCCAGGCATTTAAGAGCTTTAATTAAACTAAACTTCCTGGAAAATTTTACCGTGCAAAAGCAGGAAGATTAGGTTTTTTTGGCTTTTTTACGTGGACGGGAACATCGACTTTAATACCAATATTATTAGTATCAACACCAGTACGACGATTAGGATCTCCATCAAGTCGTTGTCGGCTGGTACGTGATTGTTCACATTTAGAAGAATTACAAACTTGAGTTGAGGTAGTAACAGCAGTAGTACCGACAGTACCTTTACAATTCTCGCCGAATTCTTGAGTTACATCGTTTCTTTGTTGTCCTTTTGGTGAATCATCGATTGACACTTGGACGTTAACATCAATCCCGTTACATCCCGCAAATGCTTTATCCTGTAAAGAAGGAATAAATACTGAGGATAGAGTAGTTAACGAAAATAAGCCAAAAGATATTAATTTTAGCTTCATAGTTGCATCCTTATAGATTATTGACAAGTTGTTGTTCTAGTTTGAACATGAGAACTGTTGTTCCCAGAACCACTTTTATAAGTGCTGTTGGAGGTTGTGCAATTGCCGAATTTCTTTATATTCCTGGTATTCTGGGGGTAGATGGTACGTGTTGGAACGCGGATTGCAGAACCACGATAAATACGAGAAGGATAGAATCTTCTAGGACTGTTTTGTATTTGGATATCACCGTTGTCGTTGATTTTGACGCTGGTGTCACCGTTTTGAACTTGAATTTTATCAGCACTAGCGATTCCTGCTGGTAATGCTATTAGTACAGAAAATGCAAGGATGGAAATCGTTTGTTTTGTAGACATGGGAACCTCTTTTAATAGAAAAACCGATTTTTATGGTGATGAACCACAGATAAAAACGATTAAGAAAATCGGTAAAGCCACGTCCGGTTAAACACTCCTACTGTCTGTGAGGGCACTTAATGGGTAATGGGTAATCGATAATTGGTGATGGGTAAATGCGTAATCGTCATATAGTAAGCAATTAACCGGACTTCATATAAAACCCTAGAATTAATACCAATTTGAAAAACAATCTGAAAAATGGATATTTTATAAAATCCAAAATCCGTCTTGGAAAGTTTGCTAGAACGGAAACCGACTCCAGCAACTTTCCGCAAAATCCAAAATGGTATAACCGCAGACTTTCATCCCATGCAATTTAGTAACAGTAGCGAGAACCCAATATAAGTTGACGCTGAATATTTTTCTGGTCAGCATTTTGCTCAACAACACCACCATCAATAGCAACAGCATTTTGATCAATTCGCTGATTTGATTGCTGTGACTGGGAACCTACATTACATCTACGGTTTCCTGGACCTAATCTTTCTTGATGCTGGCTGCTTACTTGATTACCACGTTGGATAACTCGACTACCAGAACCAATTACAGTAGCTTCTTGGTTTATTTCTTGGGTTGTACCTTGTCCTGCAAATGCTGCATTTGGTGCCACAATTAAAGTAGCACCTAGTAAACCCAAGCTGAAAATTTTCTTAATCATCTTTTATAGACCTGATTAATTTTGTGTGTTGTCTGTTGTGTGTTGTGTATTGTAATTTTTCAAAAAGTAGCACGATCCGAACAGGTAGCTATCCCCACTCGGATGAAACTACTTATTGATTTGCAATAAATGTAAGTATTAGCGGTAACAACCAGTGCTAGTTACTACAACTTGCTTTTGTTCGCTAACACTACTATTCCCTTGAGCATTATCAGAATCATCTATTGCAGCACCACTTTGTGTAGATGCTTGAGTAGAAGTTTGTGACTGAGTGCTGTAAGTTCCAGGACAGTAGCTACGTAAACGATAACTACCACCCTGCTGACGAACTCTAATTTGATTTTGAATATTTAAACCTTCTGAACTCTGAGTGTTTACACTACTATTAATTGCTGCACCTTCCTGAGTTGTAATTTGTACGCTCTCTTGTCTTTGAGAATTAGCCAAAGCTGCGCCGGGTGCAACCATTAAACCAGCAGCCAATAAGCCGAAAGCCAAAGATTTATTTAACATTGTCTAAACCTTTTGTAGTTAGTTTTGTTGTTGAATTGAGATGGCTTTGATGGATATATGCAAAGCCATATTTATCTGTTAACTGATAACTGATTTTTATCTACAAGCGTGGGTGTTATTGGCAACTTGCTTCTGGTCATTAACACTGCTGCTAGATTGAGCGTTATCAGAATAATCTACAGCCGCACCGCTTTGATTTGTCCCCTGTGAAGAGTTTTGTGACTGTCCGCTATAGCTAGGAGCGCAGTAACCAGGGCGACCGTAAGGACGACCATAACGACCAACGCGATCGCGAGTTTTTTGAATTTGCTCTTGGATGTTCAAAGATTCGGAGCTTTGAGCGTTAGTGCTACCGTTGATTGCAGTACCATTTTGGACAGTATTTTGATTGCTATTCTGAGATTGAGAATTAGCAAAAGCTGCACCAGGTGCAATCATTAAACCAGCAGCCAATAAACCGAAAGCAGCATATTTGTTAAACATTGTCTGAACCTCTTTTCGTTAGTTTTGTTGTGTGTTGTGTTGTTGAATTGAGATGGCTTTGATGTATATATGCAAAGCCATATTTACCTGTTAACTGATAACTGTTAACTAATTTTTATCTACAAGCGTGGGTGTTATTGGCAACTTGCTTCTGGTCATTAACACTGCTGCTAGATTGAGCGTTATCAGAATAATCTACAGCCGCACCGCTTTGATTTGTACCCTGTGAAGAGTTTTGTGATTGTCCGCTATAGCTAGGAGCGCAGTAAGCAGGACGACCATAAGGACGACCTCTACCAATACTGTCGCGGCGGTTTTGAATTTGCTCTTGGATGTTCAAAGATTCAGAGCTTTGACCGTTTACACTACCGTTGATTGCAGTACCATTTTGGACAGTATTTTGATTGCTATTCTGAGATTGAGAATTAGCGAAAGCTGCACCAGGTGCAATCATTAAACCAGCAGCCAATAAACCGAAAGCAGCATATTTGTTAAACATTGTCTGAACCTCTTGTAATTAGTTTTGTTGTGTGTTGTGTTGTTGAATTGAAATGGCTTTGATGTATATATGCAAAGCCATATTTACCTGTTAACTGATAACTGTTAACTGATAACTGATTTTTATCTACAAGCGTGGGTGTTATTGGCAACTTGCTTCTGGTCATTAACGCTGCTGCTAGATTGAGCGTTCACTGAACCGTTTACAGCCCCACCGCTTTGAGATGTCCCTTGTGAAGAATTCTGTGACTGTCCGCTATAGCTAGGAGCGCAGTAAGCAGGACGACCGTAAGGACGACCTCTACCAATACTGTCGCGACGGTTTTGGATTTGCTCTTGGATGTTCAAAGATTCAGAGCTTTGAGCATTGGTGCTACCGTTGATTGCAGTACCATTTTGGACAGTATGTTGATTGCTATTCTGAGATTGAGAATTAGCGAAAGCTGCACCGGGTGCAACCATTAAACCAGCAGCCAATAAACCGAAAGCTAAAGACTTCTTCAACATTTTATAAACCTCGTGTAATAGTGTTGTGTGTTTTGTTGTATCTTGTGTGTTGTTACCCAGAAGAGCAACTTTCTTTAAAATTTCAACAGGTATTTATTAACAACCTTTGATGAATTTTTAAAGTTTTTATTTTTCTCTTGTGGGATATACGGGGCTACAGAATTTAGTTTGCTTATTCCGGATTTCCCCGATTTTTTTTGGGAAAATAAATGTTCGTGCTTTTAATCAGCTACCATTTCTGGTGAATTACCATTGCTGATAATTCATGCTTCGATCATCCACCGCGAACAACTAACATATAAAGTTGAACCTCTATACTTAATTACTTTAACCAAAGAACTTGGGTGTGTCAAGTCTTTGGTTAAAAAAGTTGGGCGTAATATTTTTTTGATGTTAGGATGTACCGCAATAGACGTGCTTGAGTAGTTTAGTTGTGAAAAGGAAGCCAAAACCAAGGATAGCTTTTCTTCGTGAAAAGGCGGGTTTAACCCAGCTTGAACTGTCTCGTCTCGTAGGTGTGACAGAAAGCACCATCCAGAACTGGGAAAGTGGAAGAACAGGAATAGACCACATTCAGAGAATAGTAAAATTTTGTAAAGCTCTCAATTGTCAAGTAGAAGATTTGCTCGAATTGGAAAACGACTTCCGAGAAGAAGCATCAACAAAACCAGCTTCTTTGCAAGAAATACATAATTTATTAGGTACCGAGGAGGAAGAAGTAGGGGAAGCGGAGGAAGCAGAGGAAGCCGGAAAGACAAAGTAAACCTTTGACCTCTAACCTGTGACCTTTAACCTTATTTTCTCCTGCCATAAAGTATCTATAGTGACAAAAGAATATCCTTCTTTTAATAATTGAGGGATAATTATTTGTGCTATTTCTGCGACATTTTCTCCACCATAAACGCCATCGTGTAATACAATCAAAGAGCCATTTTCTAAGTTATTCATAACTCTGTTGACAACTTTAGTTATTCCTGGACGTACCCAATCTTCTGGTACAACACTCCACATCACAGGGCGGTAATTCCACTCTTGAAAAAGTTGTAAAGTTTGAGGCAGAAATAGACCATTAGGGGGTCGGATATCACGTACTTTTTCCGGTGGTAAATTACAAGCATTGTGAATGGCTGTTTGGGTTTTTTCTAAACTTTGCTTGAGTTCGCTTGGGGAGAGAAAAGGGAAATTATGATGATAATAGCCATGTAACCCGATCCAATGTCCGCGAGAGTATACTTGTTGGGCTATATGTGGCGCACGTTCAACGCAAATACCCAACCAAAAGAAACTCGCTTGAATTTGATAATAATCTAAAACTTGTAGTAGTTGCTGCGTATATTGCGGATGAGGACCATCATCAAAAGTGAGAGCAATGATTTTAGAATTTGGATTACCCCTCCAGAGACATTTGGGAAAACTTGATTTAAGGATTGGGTACAAAAGCGGGAACAAAGGATAAAGCTGCATTTTAGGTTAAAGGTTAAAGGTTATAGGTTAAAGGTTGTAGGTTAAAGGTTAAAGGTTAAAGGTTATAGGTTATGGGTCAAAACCAGTAACTTTACACTTTTGATATGCTTTCGTAACAAATTCTGTAACCATCTAATCAATTTTCTTGTTTCTCGTTTAGATTGGGATAAATTTAGGAGTAATCCCGGAATAAACGGGTGATGTTGTTTAAAGATATACGAGACTATCAAATACTCTATCTTGCTCTATTCCTTATTTTAGGTATAGGTACGAGAGATTGGACATTAAAACCGTCGATGATTGTAGTAACAATTACTACTAGTTTGGCGACTCAATTGCTTTTGACATTAATCGTTAATCGTTTGTCATTTGCGGACGATAAAGAACATAAAACAAATATTCGCAGTCCTTTAATTACATCTTTGGGAATTAGTTTGCTTTTACGAGCTGATTATTCCACAACGATGGTTTTTGCTGCTGCAATGGCGATCGCCAGTAAATTTGTGTTCAAGTTTGGAGATAAGCATTTTTTTAATCCTGCCAATTTCGGGATTATTTCTGCACTAGTACTAACCCCTGACGCTTGGGTTTCTCCGGGACAGTGGGGTGAAGACTGGTGGTATGGAATGCTATTTGTTGGTACTGGTGGCATGATTTTGCATCGTGTCGGACGTTGGGATACTACGGCAGCTTTTTTGGGGTTTTACGCGCTGCTAGAGGCTGTACGCAATTTATGGCTGAATTGGACTTGGGATGTTTACTGGCATCGCTTAATGAGTGGTTCTTTACTATTGTTTGCCTTATTTATGGTAACAGACCCTCGTTCCATCCCAAATTCCCGCATTGGAAGAGTAATATGGGCAGCCTGCATTGCCCTTGTTACCTTTGTTTTGCGAAATAACTTTTATGTTTCCACAGCAGTATTTTGGGCATTATTTGCCTTAGCACCGCTGACTGTAATTTTTGATCGGGTTTGGAAGGCATCACGTTTTAAATGGGGTGAATCAGTGAATCAGTTAACAGTTAACAGTTAACAGTGAACAGTTCAAAGTCATCCCCTTGTCTCCCCATCCCCCCATCCCCCCATCCCTTATTGAGGTATTTTATGAAATTCCAGCGTTTGTTAATTTCAGTATTTTTAGCGTTTGTAATCGCTATTTGTTGTACTCCTTCTGCTTTGGCTTTTTGCGGATTTTATGTTGCCAAGGCAGATTCAAAGTTGTATAACAAGGCTTCTCAGGTAGTTATTGCTCGTAAAGATAATCGCACAGTGTTGACTATGGCAAATGATTATCAGGGTGATGTAAAGGATTTTGCAATGGTGGTACCCGTTCCTACAGTCTTAAAAGAAGAACAAGTAACGGTTGCCAAACCCAAGATAATTGAACGTTTGGATGCTTTTAGCGCACCACGATTAGTTGAATATTTTGATGAAGATCCTTGCGCTCCTGCTTACAGTGACAGAGTATTAGAAAATGCACCTACGTCTGCTCCAGCACCAACCGCTCAAGCAAGTAAAAGAAGCGATCGCAATTTGGGTGTGACGGTGGAAGCGCAGTTTAATGTCGGTGAATACGATATTGTGATTTTGAGTGCGAAGGAATCTAGGGGTTTAGAAAGATGGCTGCACGGCAACGGTTATAAAATTCCTAGAGGTGCAAAACAGTTGTTGAATCCTTATATTCGCCAGAATATGAAATTCTTTGTTGCCAAAGTAAATTTAGAAAAGTTTGACGAAAACGGTTATCAGAATCTTCGTCCTTTACAAATTGCCTACGAATCTTCTAAATTTATGTTGCCGATTCGTTTGGGAATGGTTAATTCAACATCGGAACAAGATTTAATTGCTTATATTCTTTCATCCAAAGGACAAACAGAACTTACTAACTACCGCACGGTGAAAGTTCCTTCAGAGGTTAATATTCCCGTGTATGTCAAAGAAGAATTTGGTAACTTTTATAAATCAATGTTCCAAACTTCCTATACAAAGGAAGACAAAAAAGTTGCATTTTTAGAATATGCTTGGGATATGGGTAATTGTGACCCTTGTTCTGCTGATCCGTTAAATCGAGAAGAGCTTATTGATGCGGGTGTATTTTGGTTAGATGATAATTCAAGTGGAATTGTACCTCCCGGATTTCGCGGTGGTTTTCCGAGTAGTAACGTCTTTGTAACTCGTTTGCACGTTCGTTATACTCGCGATAAATTCCCCGAAGATTTGATGTTTCAGGAAACTTCTAATCGTGATAGCTTCCAAGGACGTTATGTTTTGCAGCATCCTTTTACTGGTGAAACTAACTGTTCCGCAGGTAGACAATATCAAAAGTCTTTACGAAATCGGTTTGAAAAAGAAGCGCAAACTCTTGCTAAATTAACTAATTGGAATATTCAAGATATTCGCAAAAAGATGAAAATTGAAGGACAAGTAAGTATTTCATTCTGGCAAACTTTTCTTTCTTGGTTGGGAATGTAAAATCAGTTATCAGTTATCAGTTATCAATGGTAATTGCTAATTGGTAATTGATTAATATAGCGCTATATTCAAGAAACTCCGGTGATCTTAACTCCTAACTCCTAACTCCTAATTCCTAACTCCTAACTCCTAACTTTTAATCGCCGATTATGAAAGCCAGAATCGAAAACGACGTAATATATATCAATCACGAAGATATTCCAGAGTATAAAAAAGGCGGTTCTGTGGTGAGAAATAGTTATTTTTGGGCTTTGCGATCGATTGCTGGTAAAGCTGGACGTTACAGTGATTGGGAGTATGAAAGTGAGGTTTGGTTTGCTTTATCGAGGATGTTGATGTCTTTTACGGAATCGGGATATTTAGGTATTAGGGAGACCATGTTAGAATTTCCTCAATCTACAGATATTCCCCAAATATTTCGAGATGTCGCAACTTGGGAATAGGAAATAATTATACCTGAATTTTTCGTGGGATAAGAAGTCGGGTTTTTACAATAAATATCGTTAATAGCAGAAAATCATCATCAAAAACCCGACTTCTGAGACGTGGGATAAGAAGTCGGGTTTTTAAAATAAATATCGTTAGTACCAGAAAATCATCATCAAAAAAAACCCGACTTCTGAGACTTTCAACTTTGACCTTTAACCTTTAACCTTTAACCTAAATTACCGCTTCGCAAATTTCTTCGACATCTTGCGTAAACGAATTGATTCGGGTGTAACTTCTACCAATTCGTCAGGTCCAATGTATTCCAAAGCTCTTTCCAAACTCATATCTGTGGGTGCTTGTAATTGAACTAATTCATCACCACTCGCAGCACGATGGTTTGTCAACTGCTTGGTTTTACAAACGTTTAATTCCAAGTCTTGAGGACGATTATTTTCTCCAATAATCATACCTTTATAAACTTTGGTACCCGGAGTAATAAAGTAAGAACCTCTATCTTCCGCATTTTTCAAAGCGTAGAAAGTAGCAACACCTTCTTCAAAAGATATCAGTACACCGTTACGACGAGCAGAAATCTCACCAATAATCGGACGGTAATCGAGGAAACTGTGGTTCATGATGCCGTCACCGCGAGTCAGACGCATGAATTCACCACGGAAACCGATTAAACCACGAGCCGGAATGATGAATTCTAATTGCGATCGCCCTGCACCACCCACCTGCATATCCTGCATTTCACCTTTACGCTGTCCGAGTCGTTCGATACAGCCACCAACGGCTTCTTCGGGAACGTCTAAAACTAAAAGTTCGTAAGGTTCACAAGGTTGTCCGTTGACTTCACGGTAAATTACCTGTGGCTGGGATACCTGAAATTCATATCCTTCACGACGCATGGTTTCAATTAAGATACCTAGGTGAAGTTCCCCACGTCCGGAAACTCCAAATCTATCGGGAGAATCGGTTTCTTCCACCCGTAAAGCCACATTGGTTTGCAACTCCCGCATCAAACGGTCTCTAATCTGCCGAGAAGTAACGAAATCCCCTTCCTGACCGCAGAACGGTGAATCATTCACAGAGAAGGTCATTTGTAAAGTCGGTTCGTCCACTTTGATAAGTGGCAAGGCTTGGGGATCGTTGGGACAGGTGATGGTTTCTCCAATATTAGCATCGGCAAAACCAGCTACTGCCACAAGATTACCGGCGGATGATTGTTCTAATTCAACTCGCGCTAAACCTTCAAAACCCATCAACTTGCTAATTTTGGATTTGACAATTTTGCCATCTTCCTTGACCAAAGCTGCTTGCTGTCCGGCGTTGATGGTACCGTTGTGAATTCTTCCAATGACAATTCGTCCTAGATAATCGGAATAATCTAGAGTTGTAACCTGTAGTTGTAACGGTTTTTCAGGGTCGCCTACTGGGGGTGGAACGTGACGTAAAATTCCCTCAAACAAAGGCTTCATATCAGTGGATTCGTCTTCAAGTTTGTTTTTAGCGAAACCCGCTAAACCAGAAGCGAACAAATAAGGGAAATCGCATTGGTCGTCATCTGCTCCTAGTTCCAAGAACAGATCCAATACCTTATCAACTGCAACATGGGGGTCTGCTCGCGGACGGTCAATTTTGTTAACTACAACAATTGGACGCAATCCTTTCTCCAAAGCTTTTTTCAACACAAAGCGTGTTTGCGGCATGGGACCTTCGTTTGCATCCACAATCAGGACACAACCGTCCACCATACCTAGTACTCGTTCCACTTCTCCACCAAAGTCAGCGTGTCCGGGGGTATCAACAATATTAATTAAAGTTTCTTTGTAGCGAACGGCTGTATTTTTGGAAAGAATCGTGATACCTCGTTCTCTTTCCAAATCGTTGGAATCCATGACGCAATCCGGAACGTCTTCCCCTTCACGGAAAATGCCAGATTGTTTGAGCAGGGAATCAACGAGAGTTGTTTTGCCGTGGTCTACGTGAGCGATAATAGCAACGTTACGGATTGGGAGCGTCATAAGTGCGTCCGATGAACTGCGGATTTTATATTTTAAACGTGTGAAGGCTGTATTAACAGAATTCGGATAAAAATGGTTATTCTGTAAACATCCCTTAATAATTGTATCTTACTCTTCCCGTTTGCAGAAAGTTTTGATAATGAATAGTTAGTACGTGGTTAGTGGTTAGGAGTGACGATTAAAGATAATTTTTACTCAAATTTTTCTCATAAAAAAATGGTTGACTTTCCTCCTACTTACTAGTAGGATGTAGGAATGAAGCAAACAGATACCAAAACCCTAATCCTTGATGTAGCTCAAGACCTGATTCAACGCCTTGGCGTAAACGGCATGAGTTATAAAGATATTAGTGAAAGCATAGGGATTCGCAAAGCAAGTATTCACACACATTTTCCTAAAAAGGATGATTTGTTGGCTACCTTACTTGACCGTTATCGCGATCGTTTTTTGCGGATAGTGGACGGGATTCTAGCTTCTAGCGATACGCCAGAGGTAAAACTGCGCCGGTATTGTGGGCTGTTTGAAGCCACTCTTAGCAGTGGTAATGAGGATAGAGCTTGCCTATGTGCCATGTTAGGGGCAGAATTAGCAACCCTAAATCATCCCTTAGTAGAGCGCGTTCGCAGTTTTTATCAAGCTAACGAAGAACGACTGGTAATTCTGCTCAACGCAGGTCTTGCTGATGGTAGTTTCCAGTTTGATGGAGACCCACAAGCGATGGCGAGTTTGATTTTTGGCTTGCTAGAAGGAGGTATGTTGATTGCTCGCGTTCAAGGTGGAGCAACAGGGTTCCATCAAGTAATTGAGCAAATGATGCTGTTAATCAAAAGCTAATTTTTTTTGTTATTTCACAACCAACTAGTAGGAAGGTAAAGGTCATGACAACAATCGGTATTTTCGGTACAGGCAGAATGGGAGTACGTTTAGCGCAAATGTTTGCTCGAACAGGGATTGATGTAATTTTAGGTTCGCGAGACATTGCCCGTGCAACTCAAATTGTGCAAGGATTGGGACAAGTAACATTGTCTGCGGGAAGTTATGAGGATGCTGCCAAGGCTGAGATTATTCTGCCAGCGATGTTTTTGCGGGATGGGATGTTAGAAACCCTAGAACCTTGGCGAAATTACTTCGATGACAAGGTGTACGTAGATATTTCTAACCCATTTAACGATACTTACACTGACTTTGTTTTACCTTGGGATACCAGCGGAGCCGAGCAAATTCAGCATCGTTTTCCGAAAGCGCGAGTGGTAGGAGCCTTCAAAAATGTTTGGTGGGAAGTGTTTGATGCCCCAACTTTTGGCGATACGGTGAGTGATGTATTTGTAGTCAGCGATGATACTCAAGCAAAAACAACCTTACTCAAATTGGTTGAGCAAACCCCATTCCGTTACATAGATGCAGGTCAGTTGAAAAATGCGCGGACAATTGAACGGATGACCCTACTGAGTGGTGAATTAGGACAGCGCTATGGTTACTTTCCCCGGATGAACTACAAGTTGCTCGGTGAAACTTGGA
This sequence comes from Nostocales cyanobacterium 94392, assembly GCA_035285725.1. Taxonomy (GTDB): domain Bacteria; phylum Cyanobacteriota; class Cyanobacteriia; order Cyanobacteriales; family Nostocaceae; genus Rivularia. The sequence goes on from JAYKJL010000101.1 coordinate 26,851, forward strand.
CTCCAGGTAAATGCGATCGCCTTGCAACTCTAATTGCTGGTAACACTGTCGTCTAAGGAGAAGCCATCATGAAATTAGAACGGTTATTTAACGCACTACATATTACCTTACCTCAACCACCTCAGTGTGGTGATGAAATCTGGTTTTTCTCATCGCTGTTTGAGTTGGAGCGTGAAGCTTTCCCTACTTATTGTCTAGGAGATGACAAAGACAACAAATAATGATTGCAATAGTTCCGAACCTTATTGGAGGAATAATGCTCACAGCTAGAGAATTGCCCCCTGCTCTCAAGAACACCACTACTTATCTTCTGGTGGCGAAAGGTCAAGTTTTGTTTCAGCAGCAAGAGCCAGCACAAAATATTTTTTGGGTAGAATCGGGTCGGTTGAAATTAGTCAGCTTCGCCGAGCAACAAATGATTACCCATTACTCGGTAGGTGCAGATGAAAGTTTTGCAGAAACGGCATTGTATTGTGACATTTATGCTTGTACGGCGATCGCCGAGCAAACTTCACGAGTCATTGCCATTCCCAAACAGGTGTTTTTGGAAGTATTGCGCCAATCTCCGACGCTGTTTGAACAATACCTAACTCATCTAACCTATCGGTTTGCTGCTGTGAAACGGTTATTGGAGTTACGAAGTATTCGTTCAGCCCGCGATCGCTTATTGCATTACCTTTCCTATCAGCGCCAACCAGGACAGTTAACCGTTCCTCTCACCCAATCCCTCAAAAGTCTAGCGATCGAATTGGGATTATCACCAGAAGTACTATCTAGAACGTTTACCCAGTTGGAATCAGAAGGAATCTTGAGCCGGAAAAAAGGCAGCATCACCTTCAACTCAGATTGGTTCAACTCCTAAAGTTTTAACCAGCTTTGTTACTAAATATTACCATTTACAACACTCTATCAAGAATCTCAACATTATTTTGCAAACTTGATGTGCATCATCAAGCTTGACCAACATTAACCCTTACTATCGAGCAATCTTGCCCAGGAAGTTAAATCATGGCTAATCTAACTAACGTGAATGAACAAGGTATTGCCATTCAAGGTTATGACCCGGTTTCCTATTTCACTGACCATCCAGTTGCAGGGAATCCCAAAATTACCTCAACTTATGAAGACGCAACTTACTACTTCATCAGCGAAGAAAACAAAGCTAAATTTGAGAGCGATCCCGAACAGTATATTCCTCAATATGGTGGATTTTGTGCCGTGGCAGTTTCTGAAGGTAAGCTGGTGAATATCGATCCAGAGACTTACAAAGTTACAGACGGCAAATTGTATCTATTTTATAACGTTGAATTTGGTAATACTAAACCTCAATGGGAAGCCTCAGAGGAAACGCTTCGCAACAATGCAGATGCTCATTGGCGAAAGGGCGATTTAAGTACACCCTAAGTTTTATTCAGATTTTTGCTCAGATGTGTAATTCTAAGGAACAATACAATGATTAAGCTCTACGGTCACTCCATGTCAGGTAACAGTTACAAAGTCCGCCTGTTGTTGGAACTGTTAAATGTTGAATATGAATGGAACAAAGTTGATTTAATGAAAGGCGAACACAAATCGCCGGAGTATCTAGCGCTCAACCCTTTTGGACAGGTTCCCTTGCTAATTGATGGGGATATAAAACTGGCGGATGCTCAAGCTATTTTAGTGTATTTAGCACGGCAGTATGGTGGCGATACCTGGCTACCTCTAGATGCGTTGCCTTTAGCCCAAGTGGTACGCTGGTTATCAACTACAGCAGGAGAAATACGTCAGGGACCGGAAAATGCACGCCTTTACCATCTATTTGGTGCAACCAGCATCAATATTGAACGGGCATATCAAAAAGCAGAACATATTCTGACCCAGTTGAACCAACATCTGAGTACGCGCAGCTGGTTAGAATTTGAACACCCCAGCATTGCTGACATTGCTGTTTTCCCTTACGTTGCCCTAGCTGGTGATGGCAAAATAGACCTTGCCCCCTATCCTCATATAGTAACGTGGATTAATCGGGTTAAGCAACTCCCCCATTACATCCCAATGGCGGGACTTTAAAATACTGCTGGCGTTAACACATTTTGAAAGGAGAGAAAACAATGGTAAACCCAGGCTGGTCACGCACCGAATCACCGTTTCATGCTGGCGAACTGGCAATTCAAGCCCGATTAGGGGCGCAAGAGCGCATGGATAAACAAGGACGAAGGGTAATCCGGGAATATTTACCCGATCAGCATCGCCAATTCTTTGCCCAACTTCCCTATGTAATTGTCGGTACTGTCGATGCATCTGGTTATCCGTGGGCTTCGATTTTGGCAGGAAAACCGGGTTTTCTCTCCTCACTCGATGAGCGCACTTTGCAAGTTACGGCTAAACCGTTATTTGGCGACCCTTTAGCAACTACCCTCAGCAAAGGTATTGATATTGGCTTTTTAGGAATTGAACTGCATACCCGTCGCCGTAACCGCATAAATGGCATTGTCACCGCAACCTCTACCGACGGCTTTGAGGTGCAGGTGGGACAAAGCTTTGGTAACTGTCCCCAATACATTCAGGCACGGATGTTTGAGCTAGGTGAATATGATGTGATAACGCCCAAACCCATCCATGAGTTGGTAATATTCGGGGAAGCAGAACGCAATCTAATTGGAACAGCTGATACATTCTTCATTGCCACAGCCTATCAAGATGAATCGGCGGGTGCGGCGAAGGGCGTGGATGTTTCCCATCGCGGCGGTAAACCGGGGTTTGTGCGAGTGGATGATCAGTATACGCTGACGATTCCTGATTTTGCTGGTAATTGTCACTTTAACACCTTCGGTAATCTAGAACTAAATCCCCGTACTGGGTTATTATTTGTCGATTTTGACCGGGGCAATCTACTGTACCTCACTGGCACCGCCGAAGTGATTTGGGAAGGGGCTGAAATTAGCACCTATGCCGGTGCAGAGCGGTTGTTGCGCTTTCATCTGCAACAAGGATATCGAGTCGAAGGCAGTCTTCCTCTACGCTGGTCAAATCCGGAGTTCTCCCGCTTTCTAGATAATACAGGTTCCTGGTAGTACTGAGAAAAAAAATCAAGTATAGTAGGGAACAATGAAACTTAACGCAGATATCAGTCAAAGAGTAGTGTTATTTAGTGAAGATATCCCTTGGGTGGATTCGCCTATGCCCGGTGTACAGCGACGAATGCTCGAACGAGACGGGGAAGAAGTGGCGCGGGCAACTTCAATTGTCCGTTATGCTCCCAACAGTTACTTTGCAGAGCATACCCACGGTGGCGGAGAAGAATTCCTCGTCTTAGACGGTATTTTTTCGGATGAACATGGTGATTATCCACCAGGAACATACATACGCAATCCAATCGGTTCCAAACATAAACCTTTTAGCCGGGAAGGTTGTACTATTTTCGTCAAACTTTGGCAGATGCATCCCGATGACGAACAACCAGTGGTGATTGATACCAAGTAAACCCCCTGGATGCCCGGTTTAGTCAAAGGTTTACAGGTCATTCCCCTCCACACCTGTGGGACAGAGATAGTTGCTTTAGTTCAGTGGGCACCTGGGACTCAGTTTCAACATCACAGTCATCTGGGAGGAGAGGAAATTTTTGTTTTAGATGGGGTATTTGAAGACGAATTTGGTTTCTATCCCAAAGGTACTTGGTTACGCAATCCAAGTATTGGCACCAGATTTAGATCAAGCGGAGACACGAGCTTATGCTGTAATTGCATCTTTGGTTTGCTCCCCTGTTGACGAACCTAATTATGCAATTTTACGCCGTTTTGCTGAAGAACTTGATGTTCAACTTAGAGGGGTAGGGGGAACCGAGAAAGTAGATAAATTTGGCTTTCCAGCAGAAGAAATAAAGCAAACAATCAAAGTTGGGGCATTTTCTCTTTTCTTCTTTTTTGACCAATCTCAAGTAACTTGATCAGGAAAAATCATTTCCATTTCTCGCTATAATTTGGGTGAGATTTGGGATAGCAATTATGTTAGAGTACAACTTATCAAAATATTTACCTTCAGCAGACGAGCTTCCTGACTCCGACGAAACACCCGTGGATAACGAATTGCAAGAATTAATCCCAGGTTTATTAAAGTCTATTTTATTAATCCTTTGGGCTGAAAGAATGGACTGGTTATTTGCAATTGATATGGGTATCTATTTAGACCCAGATGAGCCAGCAATTGTCCCAGATGCTTTTCTCTGCTTGGGTGTAGAGCGGGTTTATGATGAGGAATTGCGTCCTAGTTATGTACTTTGGGATGAAAATGTTGTTCCCATTTTGACACTAGAAATTGTTTCGCAAAATTATCGTAAAGAGTATACAAAAAAACTCGAAGACTACGCACAAATGGGGGTACTTTATTATGTGATTTATTCTTCCCGTCGTCGTCGCAAACCACGTTTAGAAGTACATAAATTAATTAATGGTAAATATCAGTTACAGCCAGGAAATCCCGTTTGGTTGCCGGAAATTAGCTTAGGAATTGGTAGCGAAAGGGGTAATTACAGTGGAGTCACGCGGGAATGGTTGTATTGGTACAACGAAGCTGGTAAGCGTTACTTAACTCCACAGGAACAAATTCAACAACAAGCACAACGCGCTCGGTTGTTGGCAGAAAAATTGCGGGAATTGGGTGTTGACCCCGACGCGATCGCATAGGTAATATGTAGGTCAATTGTTTGCTATCCACACCAGAAAAGCCAGAATTTGTTCGACTGGAGGTAAGGGATAATCATACAAATCGATGGTCAATAACTTGTCTTGTAACTGCATAAAGCGCCATTGTGTACCATTACTCACACAACCATAAATAGTCGGAATCATTTGCCCTTTGATCTGGTTAAACTTTTGTGCGGCTACCATCTCTGCTGCACATTGCCCCAAACCAACTTTGAGATCGGCTTTTTTTGCCTCTACCAAAATAAAAACTGGTGCTTCAATTTCAATTTGCTCAGTGGATTTGCTCAATAGAAAATCACAAGTACCATTTAGCCCCAGTGTCTCATCAACGGTAAAATCTTCTCCAGAAAAAAAGCTAATTTGTTGGTTTAAAATTTGCCGTACCTCTAACAAAACCGGACTAATAATTAATTCCGAGCGAGCTTTTTCGCTTCCCGTTGCAGTTGCTACAGGTAAACTATATTTTAAAAAATTCTTGAGCGTTTCAGAGGGTTTAATCGGTTCCAATTGCGGTAAAAAACGCACACCTTCCTCGGTGACAATTGCAAATGCTTCCTTTACACTTGTCAATGTTTTAAATTGACTGTAGGACACAACCAGACTCCCGATTTCTGTGCTTTTGGGTTCTCTAATATTAACCTGAGTTTGATGGCAAATCCTTAACTTTTCATCTTTTTATTTTAATCATAATTAGAAGCCTGTTATATGAAGTCCGGTTAATTGCTTACTATATGACGATTACGCATTTATCCAAAACCCATTACCAATTACTCATTAAGTGCCCTCACAGAGATGATAAGTGTTTAACCGGACATGATGTTACTGATATTTAGATCGTAAAAACTCGACTTGTATGATTAGCGAACTCAAAGTCAAAAAACCCGATTCCTTAACGAAACCGAGTTAAATTTCCTAAAAATATCAATATTTAAGCGATTCTTAGCAGTCTACGTAAAACTAACTGATCTTCTGATTTAACTTTAAGACGACCATTTTCTATATCCCGAATCCAACTTTGACTTTTACCCATCAGATTTGCTAGTTCCCTTTGAGAAATACTTAAATTTTTTCTGGCTAAACGAATCTGTTCCCCAAGTAAACCACTTGCTGTTTTAATTGTTCTGCTTTTTTTTGTGGTTTGCTGTTGTTTTTTCCTGGCTGTTAGGTTTGGTTGCTCCCATTGCGGTGCAAGTTCAAAACATAAAATTCGCGCATTCATCAACATTTTCCATTTACCACGGGGACTGACATCGGTTAACCTTCTTCCTTGATCTCCATCGTTAATCCAAAATTCGATGGCTTCGTCTGGATCTTCGGGAATGTCTGCTAACTTAGCCCACAAAGGTTGAATTGCTGCTGGATAGCTAACCGGATCGAAAATTGGTTTCATTCCATAATGTGATAGTGTTTCTAAATCACTCTCAAATGTTCGTAGCAACCGTTTGCGTTCTTCCCTTTGTCTACAAGCAATCGCGACTTTGCGATCGCCATAGGCAACTCGCATTAATGTGGGTATTGTAATGCGTTGTTGTTTACCCATTTTTGTTTTGAACATCAACCACATCATCAATCTTGCTGCACCTTCATGCTGTTGCCAAATACTCATAACTGTAGTTAACAAAGATTTGGGCAAGTTACCGTATTGATAAAATGCTGTACGCTCTTTACAGGCTTGTTTATTTAAGAAATATTTCGACCAGACACCAGCTTTGATTCTAAATGTCAAACCAATCAGATATTTACACCCTAGTTCGTCCTGTTGGAAATGATGCTGTATTCCTATCAAATCCCACAAGCAAGTTTTTTCAAAGGAAATCGGCTCTAAACGTCCTTGTTCAGGTAAATCAATGGAAATAAGTAAGGAACAAACTTGCTGGACTAATCTTTTCATCAAAGCTAATTTTGTCGTTTTGTTCAAATCTTTGCGTTTTTCTAATCCCAAATATTTCTCTATTTGCTTATCATCTACAACAAACTCTTCTTCCCAAGGTTTTTCTGAGAAAGTCGCGTAAGCTGCAAAAATTAGATGTACGCAAGCAGCCCGAATATCAAGTTCTTCAACTGCTTCTAAGTCTGTTGCAAGTTTGTATGCTTCAGAAGAAGAGTTGATGTGAAAAGCAATTTTTCCTCGTCCCTGATTTATCTGTTTGCTATAGCGGACTTGATCGGTTTCATCGATTTCCCAAGGTAAAGATGTCCTTTGAGACAATACGTTACAAGCTTCCCAAATGGGAATACCTGATGCAAATGGATTACTCTTACCATTAAAAAATAAATCTGAACTAGTCAATTCTCGATCATCAATTTTACACCTTCCTTTTTTTACCTGTAATGGGATTGGGGACTTACTCGGACAAGCTGATACACATTGGGGTTCGGAATAATAACCCTCACAGTTGTTACATAAATGAGGGTCAATCCAATATTCACCATTGTCGATTTTGATAGCACCTGTTGGACACTGAAAACGACATTTATCGCACCCAGCGCAACTGTTATTAGAAATTGTATAAGGCATAATAAGGCTATGTGCCACTTAACTTCTTGCGATGTTTGGCTCAAGTCTTGCCTAGATGTGTTTTTTAGATATGCTAACTACCACACTTGACGATAAAAATAAAGGTTTTTTATCGCAATCCGAACTCACATCTATAATATGTACTTCTAACTAAGAATAGCTCTCTTAATTACAAGTATTAACCAGAGCCTATATTTCAAACTTCCTTATTTATAGTTTTCATAAAGTTATTAAAAAGTTTTGTTCGTAATGAGCTATGAATGATTTTTTCTATTATTAATAAAAGATTAATCCGTACCTTTTATATTCAAATCTTCGTGGTTTTTAAACTGTTCTTGAAGAACAAACCAATTACTAATAATATCAAGGTTTTTTCAAAGCTATGTTCAAAAATATTTTTGTCTATTTACTATCTTAACATACTCTTCACAGAAATTTCATAATTTAGTTTTTTTTTATTTTTTAGATAATAACTATTTACAAATATTTGTTAATTAGCAGTATTTTCTACAATTATTTGTGTAACAAATTAAATTATCAATTGAGATGCTTAATCGAAAAAAGAAATGAGAATCAGCCATTCAAGTTTAACCTGAACTTGCTGATATCTGCTTAATTGTAGTTAACTTAACTAGTAAGAATAGGAGCAAATGTAATCTGAATACTTTTGTCAGCCCAACAAATGTTTAAAAAATATTTTGTATATATATAGACAATTTTTTTGAGTTTATTTTTGTGCTGTATTGAAAAATAATCTTATTTATTAACTGAATATTGACATATTTAATTGCGTACACTAAGTTTTATATGCTTCTAATTACTGATAATAAATAAGAGAATCATTCTAAAATTTTAATTTATATTTTTTAGCTATACAAGATAGTTTAAATCCCTAAGATACTTAATTAGTAAGATTTATCCGGGTTGATTAGCCCAGATTATTTAATAATGAATTGCAATAGGCAAACAAAAAGACATCCATATTTATACTTTGATCTTTTCAAATTAAAAGTAATATCTATGATTTAAATCATTTGATTATCGCAATATGAAAATAGCTAAATTTGGTTTAATATTAAGAAGAACGCTACAAGCAATGTAAGCATATTTATTATTAACAGGTTCAATTATGGCAGTACTAACAGGTTTGACCGCAGGTGGTAAAACGTGGACACCCAAATTTGTGCAAGAAATTGATAAAGACAAATGCATCGGTTGCGGTAGATGTTTTAAAGTCTGTGGACACAACGTATTATCTTTAATGGCAATGAACGAAGAAGGTGAATTTGTAGAAGACGAAGACGACGATGAAATTGAAAGAAAAGTAATGGTTGTTGCTCAAGCAGATAACTGCATCGGTTGTGAGTCTTGTTCTAAAATTTGTCCAAAAGACTGCTATACCCATGTTGCAATAGACAATTAGGTATTAAAAAATTAAGCCTTGCTAGGAGAGCAACTAGTAAATAAGTAAGCTGGCAAAAAAATAGCGCTATATAAAGAAATGTAAATCAATCTTAAGCACTCTTGCCTTTTGCCTCTTGTCTTATCTTAATGATAATTTTCCGTGCTGACCTACTTAGCACTGAATAAATTAGTAGAGGGGAATCTCTTATATCCAACCGACAAATCATAAGTTCGCTCCGAACAAAATTGTAAATTAAAAATCGTCTAAATTGAACAAATTTAGATTGATCATTAATATAGCCTCATTAATATATTGGAGAATTTATAGTTATTCAATTGTCAAAAATACTATAAGTATTGCAAAGTAAAATGAATGCAATAAGTAAACTGAAAATCCCATACAACGGCATTCATTACTAGATTACACCATCGGTTTTATACATTAGGTCACTATGCAACAAATTCCTGTTTCGTTATTAACTTTAGTTGCTGGAGCTTTTGTCACAATTGTAGGTATCTGGGTTAGTCAGACTCATAGTCTATTACCAGTACAAGCATCCCAACAAGCACCTTTAGTTGATGGATTCTTTAATGTCATGCTCGCGATCGCCATTGCTTTGTTTTTGGTGGTTGAAGGAACTATCTTGTTTTTCGCGATTAATTTTCGTCAACGTAAAGGTGATAATACGGACGGACTACCCATTGAAGGTAATGTACCCTTAGAGATATTTTGGACTGCAATTCCGACCATAATAGTTTTTGCTTTGGGTATCTATAGCGTCGATGTTTACAAACAAATGGGAGGATTCCCGTCAGCTAATCCTACAACAATTGAGGCTCAGAATAATTCCCATTCTGGAAGTGCAATTGCAGCTACTATTAGCGAAGCTCCGAGCATATCCTCAGATACAGCACCGTTTGTCAATCAAAAGATTGGGATTAAAGGTTCACCCCTACAGCAGAATCAAGCCGCAGAAGTAACTGTAGATGTTACGGGAATGCAATTTGCATGGATTTTTAATTATCCCCAAGATAACATCACATCCGGTGAGTTACACGTTCCAGTTGGTGCTGACGTACAATTGAACATTGCAGCAACAGACGTAATTCACTCATTCTGGGTACCGCAATTTCGGTTAAAGCAAGATGCAATCCCCGGTATGACTACCGAATTACGATTTGTCGCGACTAGACTAGGAACTTACCCTATAGTTTGTACCGAATTGTGCGGCGGTTATCATGGTTCGATGAGGAGTCAAGTAATCGTTGAGACTCCCGAAGAATATCAAAGTTGGTTACAAGAAAACCGGATTGCACAACAAAAAAATGACAAAATTATTGCAGTCAACTCCGTAGAATTATCACCATCCGAATATCTTGCTGCTTACAGTTCCGATATCGGTATTAACTCAACAACTCTTGCTCAACTGAGAATAGGTCAAAGGTCAAAGGTGAGGAGTTAAGAGTTATTTTTAATAATAACCACTCTTCCCCCTCTCTGTAAGACAATCCAAAATCTAAAATCTAAAATCTAAAATCGAATGACGCAATTAGAACATTCACAAAATACTACAAATGAAGTAGCTGCTCATGCTCATCCTGAAGCATGGAAATGGTATCACTATTTCACGTTTAATGTAGACCACAAGGTAATTGGTATTCAATACCTAGTGACATCGTTTATTTTTTATCTGATCGGTGGATTGATGGCTGTAGCCATGCGTGCCGAATTAGCGACACCAGATGCAGATTTACTCGACCCCAACCTGTATAATGCTTTTCTGACCAATCACGGAACAATCATGATTTTTTTATGGATAGTCCCCAGTGCTATTGGTGGTTTTGGGAACTATTTGATACCGTTGATGGTCGGTGCCAGGGATATGGCTTTCCCGAAGCTGAATGCTGTAGCCTTTTGGTTAAATCCACCCGCTGGTGCTTTGGTTTTAGGTAGTTTCTTTTTCGGTGGTTCTCAGTCAGGTTGGACAGCCTATCCACCCTTAAGTTTGGTGACAGCGAATACCGCTCAAAGTATGTGGATTCTCGCTATTGTGTTGGTGGGAAGTTCTTCTATCTTGGGTTCGTTGAACTTTGTTGTTACCATCTGGAAGATGAAAGTTCCTTCGATGAAGTGGGATGAATTACCCTTATTTTGCTGGGCAATTTTAGCTACTTCATTATTGGCATTAGTTTCTACACCAGTATTAGCTGCTGGTTTAGTATTGTTGTTATTTGATATCAACTTCGGTACTTCTTTCTTTAAGCCAGATGCAGGTGGTAATGTAGTTATTTATCAACATTTATTCTGGTTTTACTCTCATCCAGCAGTTTACTTGATGATTCTGCCCATCTTCGGAATTCTTTCGGAAGTGATTCCAGTTCATGCACGTAAACCAATTTTTGGATATAAAGCAATTGCTTATTCAAGTTTAGCAATTTGCGTTGTCGGTTTGTTCGTTTGGGTTCATCATATGTTTCTTATTGACTTAACTTCCTTAATAATCATAAATTATTATTAAGTAAACATTGTCAGCAATAAACAATGTTTTCTTGAAACATATATTTAGGGAAGAATTAGGGAATCAAAGCAAATGAAAGCAGACATCTACCAAGAAGCATTTAAAGATTTCAAGTCCTCAGCAACTACAGACGGTAGCTACTTAGGTATAAACAAAGCAGCCAAAGAACAAGAAGCACATATGAGAATGAAAGTACAAGAACAACTAAAAGAAGCTAATTTGCGACTTAAGGAAATGAAAGCAAAGGTTTCCTTAACAATGAAAGGTAATGCAATACAGTTACGGGCTACACTACCACTTAAACCAGATGATACAAATATAAAAGGTAGACAAACAAAGCAGTATCAAATATCCCTAAGTATTCCAGCAAACCTAGACGGATTAAAAACAGCAGAAGAAGAAGCTTATGAATTAAGTAGATTAATATCAAGAAAGTGTTTTGAATGGAATGATAAATATTTAGGATGCAAAGCTTCTCAAAATCTTGATATAACTTTTGGAGAAATATATGATAAATTTGAGGATATTTTTTTTAAAACAAGAAAAAGAGATATTAAAAGCGAACATACTTTTACTGAATATAAAAAAGTCTTTAAAAGAGAATTTAAATCTGATTTAATTGTGAATAAAAACAATATAGAAATTTCATTGAGCAAAATTGATTCTAGCAGTAAAAGATTTCAAGCGATAAAAGTAGCTAGTATTATATGTAAATATTCAGAAATAGATATTGACTTGAAAAAGTTAAAACTTCCTGTTATACCTCAAAAAAGAGACATTCCTCAAGATAAAGTAATTATAGATGGGTTTTATACATTTGAAAAATATTACGAATTAAACAAACACAAAAAAAATCCTTATTGGAATACTTATTTAATATATAGATTGGCTTACGGTTTAATAGCTAATTACGGATTGCGCCCTAGAGAAGTATTCAACCAACCTGATATTGATTGGTTTATAAGTGAAGATAACAAAGATAATAGTTGGAAAGTTCATAATGACAATAAAACTGGAGCCAGAGAAGTATTACCCTTTATGCCAGAATGGATTGAACTATTTGATTTAAAAAATAAAAAGGCACTGGAAATGCTTAAACAAAGAACTGATAAAATAAAATCTTTTTCACAATTGACTATTATAGTAGATAAAAATTCACAATGGTTTAAAAGAATTGGGTTAGAATTTAAGCCTTATGATTTACGCCATGCTTGTGCTATCAGAGCGCATTTACAAGGGATACCTCTTAAAGCAGCAGCAGATAATTTAGGGCATTCTATCGAAATGCACACTAAAGTTTATCAAAGATGGTTTTCCTTAGAAAATCGTAAGAAAGCGATGAATACAGCTTTAAATGAAAAACAAGAAATGGAAATGCTTCAAGAAAAAAATATTTATTTACAGAAAAAAGTAGAATCTCTGACTTTAGAACTAGAAAAATATAAGTTAGATAAAATTATTATATAACCAACATCAAACTACTCCCTTCCCGTTCTAAAGTTTCCTCTCTCTTATCTTTTCTTTGCGCTCTCAGCGTCTCTGCGGTTTTTAAATCCGTAATCTTCTAAAATATACTATACAAGGCTTGAAAATAAGAAGAATTTTCAGGCTTTTTGTTTATATTAATACAGAAGAAAAATCATATCTATTTATAAGGAATAAATAGTGAATCAAATCATCAATTAGTAACCTTATTTCAATAAGAACAGACAACATTGAAATACAAACTTAAGGAATATATAGAGAATAGTTTTAAAAATAGACGTTGAACTTTTGCTAATTAAAGATTTTAAATGTTCATCATATGTTTACCAGCGGTACTCCCGGTTGGATGCGGATGTTTTTTACCATCTCCACCCTGATAGTTGCTGTTCCTACAGGAATTAAAATATTTAGTTGGGTAGCAACTCTTTGGCAAGGGAAAATCCGCTATACTAGCGCGATGCTGTTTGCGATCGGCTTGTTGATGATGTTCGTTTTGGGTGGTATTGGCGGCGTGACTTTAGGAACCGCACCATTTGACGGACACGTTCACGATACGTATTATGTAGTCGCGCACTTCCACTACGTCTTATTTGGTGGTTCTGTATTTGGTATTTATGCTGCGATTTACCATTGGTTCCCTAAGATGACGGGAAGGATGATGAATGAAACCTTGGGTAAAATTCACTTTGTTCTTACCTTCATCGGCACTAACTTAACCTTCCTACCCATGCACGAATTGGGTTTACAAGGAATGCCGCGCCGAGTTGCCATGTACGATCCGCAATTTGAGGCTATCAATCAGCTTTGTACTTATGGTGCTTATCTATTGGCAGTATCGGTAATTCCGTTCACTCTGAATATTCTTTGGAGTTGGAATGCTGGTGCAAAAGCTGGTGATAATCCTTGGAATGCTTTGACATTGGAATGGACAACCTCTTCCCCTCCCGCAATTGAAAACTGGGAACAATTACCTATTGTTACTCACGGACCTTACGATTACGGTGTGGTGACAGAAGGTGAACCTTTAGAACCGACAACAGAAGTAACTGCTTAAAGAGGTCAAAGGTCAAAGGTCAAAGGTCAAAGGTTGAATTAATTCATTGTAGTGCGAGCATCTTGCTCGCTACAAATATACAACGACTAAGACACTACAAATATACAACGAGTCAGATGTAGATGTATGTACTGACGCATACGCTAGGAAGACTGCACAATCTAAAATCCAAAACTTGTGCTGAGCTTGCCGAAGTATCCAAAATCCAAAATTTAACAGGGGATTATTATGGCGATCGCGACAGAAAAAAGTCCAGCCCACCATGAAGAACACGCGGATTTACGAGTTTTGGGATTGATAACTTTCTTAATTTCAGAATCCTTGATGTTTGGCGGATTTTTTGCTACTTACTTGTTCTATCGTGGAACTACTCAAACTTGGCCTCCTGAAGGAACCGAGGTAGAGTTATTGTTACCGACTATTAACACCATCATTCTAGTATCCAGCAGTTTCGTGATTCATTTCGGCGATTCTGCAATTAAAAAGAATGATGTTGAAGGAATGCGGAAATGGTACAGAATTACTGCATTCATGGGAATAATTTTCTTACTTGGTCAGGTTTATGAGTATCTGACTTTAGGGTATGGATTGAGTACCAATTTATTCTCCAACTGTTTTTACCTGATGACAGGATTCCACGGCTTACACGTGTTCATCGGAGTCCTATTAATTTTAGGTGTATTATGGCGTTCTCGTCGTCCCGGACATTATAACGAACACAAACACACCGGAATCGAGATGGCAGAAATCTACTGGCACTTTGTAGACATCATCTGGATTATACTCTTCACGCTGCTTTATATCCTCACTAAATTTTGAAAATTGGGAATTGGTAATTGGTAATTGAGAATTGGTAATTGGGAATTGAAATTGAAGCGCCTAGCGTGTTCGTCAAAACCCCTGAGTATTAATTATTTTCTCCCATTACCTATTACCCATTACCTATTACCCATTACCCATTACGACTAAAAAACCATGCAAAACAAAGAATTCTCCTGGTACCAGGTACCTGAAGATGTTAAACAGCTATTGATATTAGCCGCAGACAATTGGGAAAATACTTCAGAGTCAGAAAAATATATTAATCAAGCTTTAGCTAAAACAGAAAATAATCTAGACGTTTTAATCTCAGCTTATAGATATTTTTATTACAAACAAAATTATCAAATGGCGCTAGAAACAGCTAATAAAGTAATAAATCAAGTGAAAATAATCGAGAAATTACCGGATGATTGGCAACAATTAAAATCAGTATTAATTAAGCGTAAAGAAGAAGAAATTATCCGGTTATATTTAAATTCTTATGCTGGTACAGGATTAATTTTAGCTATATTAGGAGAAGCAGAAGCAGCTAAAAATATATGTAATAAAGTAAAAGAAATAGATGATAAAAACGACTTCGGCACGGGAATATTGTTTGATATTTTAACACGTCCACCAGAAGAACAGGAATGAAAAGTTAGGAGTTTGTTGTAGAGACGTAGCATTGCTACGTCTATTATTGAGGACAAAAGTGAGAAATGAAAAATTAAGATGAATTTATATATTGAATATTCTTCACTGATAACTGTTCACTGTTCACTGATTTATGCAAGGAAAAGATTGGCTTGTAACCGCAGATGGTAAATATCAAGCTTGTAAATCTGTAAGAATATGGGATTTAATTACTGAAAATTATCGTCTTTATCGATTTCTCACTCAGCTAGAAGATATTCTAATCAAAGAATCAGATGAAAGCGTTTATCTAGCAGAAATTAGGCAATTAGTAAGACGATTGCTGGTTAATTCTTATTGGATAAAAACTCAACATCCCGAACCTAATTATCAGACCGGAACTTCTGTTAAACTTTTATATGATGAGTTGGGTTTTCCGTTTACAATTCAAACTGTAACCTTTACACCAGGAACGCAATCTAATATTCACAATCATGGTATTTGGGGAATTGTCGCGGTATTAAAAGGAAAAGAAAAAAATACAATTTGGAAGCGAATTCCTACCGCAGAATATCCAAATAAAATTGAATCTTCAGGAGAAATTATTTTAAATCCTGGGGATATTATTAGTTTCGCACCGGGTGCAATTCATAGTGTAAAAGCAATCAGTGAGGAACCAACGGTAACTTTTAATTTATACGGTGAAACTAAATCAAAAGACCGTTTTGCATTTGATATTGTTCATCATACTGCGAAGAATTTTTAAGGTTAAAGGTCAAAAGTTAAAGGTTAAAGGTCAGAGGTCAAAGGTTGTAAAAAGTAAACTAATAACAACTATCAACCATCAACTAACAACTAACTACCATCAACCATCAACCATCAACCATCAACTAACCACCATCAACTATCAACCATCAACTATCAACTAACCACCATCAACTATCAACTGTCAACTAAACTTGGAGATTTTTATGGTAAAGGTAATATTTTACGAAAAAACTGGCTGTCGAAATAATACTAAACAAAAAACTCTGTTAACCGCAGCGGGACATCAAGTTGAAGCCCATAATATCTTAGAAGAAAAATGGACTAAACAGCGTTTGCTCTGGTTTTTTGGCAATCGTCCAGTAGCGGAATGGTTCAACCCCTCTGCACCTAGAATCAAATCTGGTGAGATAAATCCGCAACAATTAGATGCGGAAACTGCAATTAATTTAATGTTAGAGGAACCGTTGTTTATTCGTCGTCCTTTAATTCAAGTTGGTTATCGTGGGGAAGTTGGTTTCGATACTCAAGTTATTGATAATTGGATTGGTTTAACACCAAAAGATGAAACCTTACAAGAAGTCAGTCAAAAGTTGATGAGTCAGGATTTACAAGGTTGTCCTAATAATCATCAGCATCATCATTGATGTTGAATAGGGAATAGGTAATTGGTAATTGGTATTTTGAAACCGGATGTCGTAAAGATGTCCGGTTTTTTTGGGTTTTGTAACTTGATAGTGTATAACGTTTTTTTGATAGTAAAATAGCCGCTTCGACTATAGCATCTACATCTTGAGTAGTTAGTTAGTAGGTTGGGTTGAGGAACGAAACCCAACATTATCTAGAAGAATAAACAAAATAATTTCAACAAATTCAATATTTAATCAAACAATACGCTTAAACCAAAAATCAATGTTGGGTTACGACGCTTCTTCATTTTTCGTCAACAACAAATATTATTCGTGCGTCTAACCCAACCTACAAGACAATTTTGCCAATTTGGCAGTTAATTTTGTCTAAATAATGATAAAATCCTGCTTTTAGTACTTATAACTACTGCTAATCCTTATTAAGCCTATAATCTAAATCCTGACATATGTATTAAAACATACTATAATCCAAGTAAAATTCTTATTCTCAGCCAAGGGAGGAATTAAAATAATTCGTAACTATCCGGACGATGACTTACACTACTTACTAATTACAGGAAACTTGCACCTCTAGCCAAGGTTAAACTAATTAATGAATTTATATTGTTAAAATCGAACAACAACTTAAAGAGTGATGATTTGAGTACCAAATAATGGTATTAATCTATTTGAAACGTTAATTTATTTTTTAAATTATTAAGAGTGTAACTATTCTGGTAAATAATGCCAAAATCCCTGGTAATAGGTCAAAATTATCAATTTTTATCAAGTAACTTGCCGGGTAATTTACCAGCTAATTTACCAGCATTCTTTGATCACTGCCATCTACCAAAAATCTGGTAATAAAATAATCTCTGCGGGTTGGGGAATAAGTATGAAAAGTGACATAGCAGTAGAGAAATTACGCCGCTATAAGGAGTATGCAGAATCGGTACTTCAAAGTCTAGAGTTGGTTTCGGAGAATCCACCACCTCAAGAAGATTGGGTACCCTCTAGTATTCATGATAACATTCAGCGGTTGGTACAGTCTGCTCGTTCGACGGTGGAATTGGCTGCTTCTCCGGTGAAAATAGGGGTGATGGGGGAGTTTAGTAGTGGGAAAACTCTGCTAATTGGTAGTTTAATTGGTTTCGCGGATGCTTTACCTGTAAGTGAAACTCCTTCTACGGGTAATGTGACTGCAATTCATTTGGTACAGCAACCGGAATTGCAGACGACGAAGGTGAGTAAGTTTACGGTAGAATATCTTTCCCATGAAGGGGTAAAGGAATGTTTGGGTTTTATGCTCAAGGTGGTGGAAGGTAGAGCAAAGTCAGCGGAGGTTCCCGCCGCTCCTTTAGCTACTTTGAGAAGTTTGTATCCGACTACTTTTGTTGATACTAATGGGATTTTGACTTGGTGCGAACAAGCTTGGAATCAAACCCAAAGTTTGGAATTGCGATCGCTATTACGAGAAGTGGTGGTATTTATTCGCACTTATGCGGCTTATGGTAAAGATATCTGCGGTAGAAGTTACGAAATTGACCATTTAACAGCAAATAAGGGGTTGAGGTTATCTGAACCCCCGATGAATATTTTGGAGTTGAAGTTTCGGGATTTACCCCAGTCTCCGAAGCGTTGGGAAACTTACGTTCAGCCTTCTGCGAGAGATTTACACAATAGTTTCTCGTTGATTCGACGGATAGATATTACGGTTGAGGTAGCAAAACAGATATGGGATTTATCGGGGTTACAAGGGACGAATCAGTTTGTATTATTGGATTTTCCCGGTTTAGGTGCGGCTGATTCGGGTATCAGAGATACTTTTTTATCGCTACGGGAATTGACGGAAGTACAAACGATTTTATTGCTGCTCAACGGTAGATATCCTGGGGGAGCTACTGCTGCAAAAATTCGCAGTATGTTGGAACGGGATAAGGGACAAGATTTAAGGGATCGGATTATTGTTGGTGTGGGAAGGTTTAATCAGCTGCCTTTGACGAGTCGGGATATTATCGCCATGGATGAGGTTTTGGAGGAACCTTTGTTATCCCAAGAAGCTGTTTTAGAAAAGTTGAGAATTTTACATCTAACTCTTGCTAGTGCAAGTAATTTGACTACTGAAAAGAAAAATATTGTTTTATTATCGCAGCTTTACGGATTGACAAAGCAAGCGGAATATTCTTCGTTGATACAAGTTTGTTCTCCAGAGTTTTTACCGGATTTAGAAAAGCCGTTAACAGTTGATGAAGTTGACTTACGGGAGAAATGGGGACGTTTGGGGGAGATGTTACCGACTTCGAGTCCTTTACACAAACAATTAAGCGATTATGCTGAAGATGGGGGAATCAATAGATTGCGATCGCTATTGAAAGATCATGTGGGACAACATGGTATGAAGCAGTTGGTGGAAGATACTCAAAGAGCTGCGGAAACTGTGTTGAAGGAGCAAAATAATTTAAAGACTGTGTTGGAAGAGATTCCCGCTTATATTCCGGTGGTGGAAAATCCGGCATTTTTAGAGTTACGGGAAAAAATTGAGAATTTGGTAACGACATATCGGCATTTTCAGGAAGATTTAGAAAAACAGCCGATGTTAAAAAATCGGACTGGGTTAACTTTGAGTGATGTTGTTAAGGATGAGTTAACTAATAAGATATTTTTTGAGTGGAGTGAATGGACTTTATTATTTGACCGGACTAAAAATGGTACTATTAACTTTACTAAAAGTGAAAGTATCTTTGAGGAAGATGAAGAAGAGGATGCAATTCCTACTCAAAGTGATGATTTCTATAATTCTTTTGTCAAAACTATCAATGAAATGCAGTCTTTTGCTCATGAACGAACTGCGGAAACTGTAAAAGATTTATTTAATAAGTTATCTGTTGAAGTACAGTTAGAGCGGAACAAAATTAAAGAAATTGTCCAACCGCAAATGGAACAGCGAATTGAGGAGAAGTTTAGTAAGAGGGAAACCCGTTTATTTCGATATTTATTAAGGGCTATTGACCCAACTAATAAATGGCAAAATTTAATTATTCAGCATAGTGGTTTGGCTAGTAGTGTAGCACCAATTAATGCCGATAATTTGTTTCCTTTAGCTAGGAAAGATGCACAACATCAAAAAGGACAAATATTCGATTGGAGTCCTAATAAGCAATTTCCCGCACCCCCAAGACCATTTAATCATCAAATCGCGGTTTTACGATTACGCGATGAAATTACTGCAAGTGCAGGGTTACATTTAATTCAATATGTTAGCGAATTGACTAAACAAGTTAAAGGTTCTTTTTCAATGGCTTTGAAGGAAATTATCGATAGTTTACAAGAACTTTTAAAATCAAAACACGAACCTTTATTAAGATATATTGCTTCGGCGGAAGAAACAACTTCTGCATCAACTCCCGCTTGGTTAGATACTATGAAGCGGATTACTGTTATTTCTTATCCGGAATAATAGTCACGGATTAAATGGATGACGCTGATTTCACGGATGATTAATAATTGACAACTAACTTTCAACTCCTAACTCCTAACTTATTCAAAATGCCAGTAAAAATTGAAATTTTTAGTCGTTATCAATTACGTCATAAAGAAACAGATTCTTCACTTTTATTATTGCCGGTAATTGAAATAAAACCGGCTGATAGTCCTAATTATCCGTTCGTTTCTTCAATTGAAATTACGGTTTTGGGAGAACCTGAAGCATTAGGGAAAGAAATACAATCGGCTTATAAAAGTGTCAGCTTTAGTACTAATAGATTACTTAAATTAAATTCACCACAGCGATTGAGACAAAGTGATTGTATTTGGGATAAATCTTTACCACAAGGAATTAATTTGACTTTGCGGGTCACTGTAGAATATTTTGATTCTGATGACACTGATAAAGCTATTTTATCTGTCAAGAAAACTGCTACGGCTGATTGTAGTATTTGGACTTTTGCTGTGGAAAATGCTCGTTTGAGAAATCTGGAAGCGTCAGAAGAACAAGGCGATCGCCATCAAGATATAATTAGCGAAACTCCTATTCTTAATCATTCTTCATCGGTTGTTTCGCCAAAATCTGATATAACTTATCCTGGTTGGTTTGCGATCGATTTCGGTACTTCTAATTCGACGGTGACGCTTTATGACCCCAAGGTAATTGTGACTCCTCATACTTTACCGAGCGAACAAGAGGAAAGGTTAAGCGAAAAATTAGCGTTTTGGTTGACAGAACGTCCGGTGGATGAAATACCGGGTATTAGTCGTGATGTTTGGGAAGGTGAGTGGCAAAAGTTATTCTCTCATCTCAGTAAAAACTTGGAGGATTTTAATCCGGCGAATTTACAGCTTTTACGGGGTGAACCGCTTTTAGAAGCGATTAAGGAAATAGAAATCTGTCTGAGTAAGCGTTTAGGATGGTTCCGTCGGGCTGCAAGTAAGCGATTAAATCAGATTTATCATCAAGTTTTTCGGGTTCCAGCTTTGGAGTGGCAAAGTTTATTACCAGTGGAGTTGGATAAAGATCGACGGTTAAATGAAATTCCTTCGGAGTTGGAGGTAACTAATTTAGAACCTTCCTTACCAACTCAAGACCCAGGAAAGGTTAAAGTAATGTTGGGAGAACAAGCATATCAACACAGATTAGATGCTATCAAACAAGGGGAAAGTATTGATGGTCGTTTTTTGCATTCTCCTAAACGTTATTTTGGTCAAGAACGCAGTTTTGATATAAGTTTGGATGGTAAGGAAGATACTATTCCTGTTAACCAGCTTTTACAGGCTGCTTACGCTCAGTTGATTGAGTTAACCCAGAAATATCGTCAGCGTTATCCTGGTAAATGTAGCGATGGTGAATTTTATCGTGCTGTGTTGACATATCCGACAATTGCTTCCCCATTTATCCGTCGGGAAATCGAAAGTTTAGTTAAGAAGTTGGGTATTGAAGATGTACAAATGGCTTACGATGAAGCAGTATCGGCAGCTATTTTCTTTTTATGGCAAGAATTTGGTGGGGATTTAAATTTAGGGATAGAATCTTTTAAAAGTCGCTGTCGTCGAGACGGTCATAAATGGTGGCAAAATGTTTTAGTCTTGGATATTGGTGGTGGAACTACCGATTTAGCTTTAATTAGATTGACATTAGAAGAAATTGACCCCTTTGAACCTACCGAAGATAAAGGCGATGGTGGTCGTTATTATAAACTTACACCAAAACTGTTGGGTTCTTCTGGTCATTTACAGTTGGGTGGGGAACTGATTTCGTTACGATTATTTTTGTTGTTGAAAGTTGCGATCGCGGATTGTTTGTTAAGTGCGGTTGCGGATGGTATTTTACCAAAAGATGTATTGAAAGTCCAGCCGGAAGAGTTAAACGAACGCTTTTTAAATAACGGTAAATATCGTCAAGGTTCGCTTTTAGCTTGTGTCGATCAAGAAATTCGTGAAGGTGATACCTATAAGGAAGCTTTAAACGAAGCGGAAAAAATCTTGCCTACCCGATGGAAAAATCGTTCATCCCGTTCTCAAACATTTTACGACCTTTGGGAACACGCTGAAAATGCCAAACTTGCTTTAGGACAAAAACGTTTTCTTGCAGATGATATCCCAGAAGCAATATTTGTTTTAGATGGACGAAACATCTCGGAATTACTTGCTCAAAATGATATTCAATTACCTACAGATGTAGTTGATAAAATTAGCGTCACCTTAACAGGAGAACAATTTGATAAAGCCGCATCTCCGGTAATTCAAGAAGCAATTGGTATCGCTTCCGGATTAATTGAAAATGCTTTTAAATCCAAACTTGTCAGCGAGATAAATTTGATAAAAACCGATGAAGCGCAAATCAAGAAAGAACAAGTAGACTGGTTAATTTTATCGGGTAAAACCTGTAATTTAGAATTAGTAGAACGGGAACTTTATCGAGTATTTAGTAAATCGGATTACTTTGTCTGGAATGAAGAAAGAGTCACTTTTGAACCAGAATACACTAAATTAGCGACATCTGCCGGAGCTTGTTTTGCTGAGAAACTCCGTCAATTAAGCTTTTCTCCTCAAGAGTCAAAAGACTTGCTGAGAAAAGGAGCAAATCAACTATATATAGATGTGAAAAATTTATTTTACTTCCTACCTTGCTCCTTCGTTCGAGAAGTTATTGGAGGAAGTCCCGTTCCCATTTTCCATGCTGGGCAAGAACTTTATCAACTCAAAGCTGAAGAAGGAATGGCAAAATTACGCAGCGATTGGTTGGGGATGCAGTTAACTAATAATATCAGACGACAAGACTTTGAAAAAATGAAGTTACAGTTATGGGGAAGTTATAATGGTGACGCTTTAATGAAAAAATTAGGAATCACCGAAGACGACTTTAAAAATAATATCAAAGTTCAATTTGAAATCAATCAAAAATTGGATATTGATTTACTACTTTGTCGAGGAATTCCCCATTATTTAATACCTATAAATATCCCCAGTATAGACGCAGCCAAAGCCATTGGTAATCAAGAATTAATTACCGACGAATCTCAAGTTATTTGTGATATTGCAGTTAACGTAGTCGAAGCCGCAAACGCATTAAAAACAGATGCACATACAGTATTATTTAAAGCAGGTAAAGACTACAGCAAAGAATTAAGAGTATTCCGCTACGAAAACGACACCAACCAACCGCAAACCATCGGTTTAATAGCTGAACTTCCACCATTTCCAGCCAGTGGAAAACACACATTTTACTTTCAATTTCGCAACCCCCAATCCAACAAATGGGAGTTAATTGGAGAGCTACCACAACCACCAGTTAATAGCGAATATCCTTGTCGTTACTACGTCACCTTAGATTTTAAAGGAATATTACGAGTACATCCCTTTGAAGTACCTTATTGGACATCTAATAATCCCGAATTTCTCAAACAAGAAGGATGTATTTTTAGAGATACCTTGCAACCACAATCTACTAATGTAGAAGCCGAACGCGACCCTTTTTGTGGTATACATTAATCAGTGAACAGTTAACAGTTATCAGTAGGTTGTATTAGCCGTTCTCGTAACGCTCTATGAAATGTTATGGTGCGTTACGGCATTTCCAATCTTACAAACTCAATTTTAACATTCTCGTGCCGTGATGCACCCTAGAATCACTAATGGTCAATTTTCTATAATCAACAAAATGATACGATTACATTAGAAAAAAGGCGAACAAGGAAAAATCTTGTCCGCTTTTGATGAGCCGCACCTTTGGTGAATACCAAAAACATCTTACATGATTGCTTAGTACTTATGTATCACAAAGCTTGTATATAAGTTAAACTTGGTTGATTGCTGTTATATAAATAATTTTAATTTATGGGTTTGTCGAGTAGGGTAATGGTGCGTTACGGCTTTGCTAATTTGTAGCCTCAATTATAATTACTTCTGCCGTAACACACCCTACATTTGCAGTTAGGAGAAATTGCGTTGGTAATCTAGAATCAAAGTTATGCGACTTAGAAATGATTCAACTGTAAGAATTTGGAAAAATCCCTTTGAAGTTGACCATATATTTTTAGCAGATAAAGACGGAATCCTGCTTTACGGTGGATTCGTCGGATGGATTCACAGCAAAGGATTAGATACAGCGATTAATCAAATTCGACGCGATTATACGTAAAATTATGCTATTTATTTGAGCATCGAGTATAAAAATTAAATACATAGGACTTACGCAACTGGCATATTTTTCTTGTAGGGTGTGTGACGCTATGAATAAATTTGAACGTAGCGATAAGACTTGTAGCGTCACGCACCAACCAACTAGAAGATTAAGGTGTACTGAGTTTTTTCAATTTTCAAGTAGGATTCCTATAGTTTAATTTATATCATTAACGATACAGAGATTATTGCTGCGTGTAAATATCATTATGAATCATAAAAAATGAATATATAAGTTAATTTAACGTGAGCGCTATCATATAAATAATTTTAACTTATGTCTTTGTCGAGCAAGTTAATGGTGCGTTACGGCTTTGCTAATTTGTAGCCTCAATTATAATTACTTGTGCCGTAACACACCCTACAATTATTAATGTCCCATTGTTAATTGATAATTGATACATGAAAAATCTTCTTCCAACCCTACTGAAAATCGGTGGAATTACTTTCTCAATAGTAATCTTGACGATAATTATCTTCTATTTCTGGGCTAGTTCTAACGGTTATCCTCGTAACAAGTATGGGGAAATTATAGATTACCCAGCTTCACCACCAACTAATAAAGATGAATTGACGGTTATTACTTATAATATAGGTTATCTTTCTGGATTAACTAACAATCAAGCTATTAGTAGGGAGAAAAAGCTGTTTGATGACAACCTTAAAACTGTTATTGATGCATTCAAGCCATTAAATGCTGATTTTATCGGTTTGCAAGAAATTGATTTAGATTCTAAACGTTCCTTTAATATTAATCAAGTTGATGAATTAGTAGAGAAACTTTCGTTTAATCAAGCCGGAATAGCAATTAACTGGGATAAAACTTACGTACCGTTTCCCTACCTGCCATTTTCCGCTCACTTTGGCAGAATCTTATCTGGACAAGCGATATTAAGTCGTTATCCTATCACGAATAATAAACGCATAGTATTAGATAAAGTTGCTAGTAAACCTTTTTTCTACAACGCTTTTTATTTAGATAGAGTCGCACAAGTCAGCGAAATTAAAGTTAAAAATCGTTCCGTTATTATCATCAACGTACATTTAGAAGCCTTTGATGTACCCACCCGTCGTAAACAAACCGAATATATCCAAAAACTGCTCTCGGAATATGTTGATAAATATCCGGTACTGTTAATCGGTGATTTTAATAGTACAGTTCCTCCCATACCCGAAAACCCCCAACCAACTATTGATATTTTATTAAAAACTGCTGCAATTAAATCCGCTTTTCCACCCGAAGCTTTAAATAATCCCCAAATTGCAACTTTTCCTTCAGATAAACCCATTGTAAAATTCGATTACGTCTTCTATACTCCTAAAAATATAGAAGTAATAGAATGGCGAATTGTTGATGAAGTAAAACAAGCTTCTGACCATTTACCCGTGATGGTGAAGTTTCGATTTAAGGATTAGGAATTGGGTATTACATTTTCAAAAATAACATTTTTTAACGCAGAGGAATACAGAGGTTAACGCAAAGGAACGCAAAGTATTTTTGTACTCACATGATTAATTTAAATAAGTTATTAAATACGAAAAATTCAAAGTTAGCTTGGTTACTGCGGTTAAATCTTTTAGGATTGCGAACTGAGTTACAAGAAGCTTTGAAAACAGAACTTTCTGACCCAGGTTCTGATATTTGTCGGGATTTTTTGCAGGAATTAGATGTAATTTTAGAACCTGAATATCAAAGTAATCAAAGTAATAATACTGAAGAAATTCCTTCTTGGGAAGATGTCTTAGAACCAATTGCAAATCAACTTGATCATAACCTGCAATTACAGCAAACTCCTATTGAGCTTAAACTCAAGCCAATTACCCAAACTTTACTTTCTCATCAAGAATTATCCCAATATATCGGTGAATATCAATTTAACTTTACCGATGATGCTCAACTATGGAACGAAATGCAACGATTGCTGTTGCGAGTTCCTCAAAAACAAGCCGATATGTTGCGATCGCAAATCCTCAAACAAGTAAATACCTTGGGTGTAGTGGAAGATAAAGTTTCTCTACGACAACTTCCATTTCCTATCTACGAACATATTTACTCTGGTTTAAAAGGTAATATTAAAGCTTCGGGGTTGTGCTTTTCCAATATGATTAATTTTGACGAACGATTAGAAACTCAAAAAAGCGGTAGTGAACTCGATATCCTGGCTGCGATTGTTTCTACTTGTCTCAAATTTATCGAAGTAGACTCGCATTTACACCATGCTTTAAGAAGTGTTGATAGGTTCGGTGTTCGCTCGTTAAACTCAACAGATAAGCCTAAATTTATTACCACTTTGATAGAACGTTTTAACCGGGTTAAAATCACTTTTAATACAGACAAATCAATCGCCCTGCGTGCGAGATTGGACTTAGATGAAGCCATACACTCATTAATTTATTTACCATGCGTTGACCGTTTTTCTTGGTGGGGAAAATTGCAACAAGAAGCACGTCGTACCTTAGAAACAGCCGTACAACAAGCACGTCAAGCAGGTTATTACGTCCAGATTCGTCCTTTATGGGGAACTTACGCTGATGTTTACCCCTTCTCAAAGGATGATTTACAAATAGATATCGGTGGTATACCCGGAGAAGTTTCCGCCTGTCTACGAGTTTATGCCAAAATCAATGATGAAACCCTTCCCGGAAGGGTGTTATTTCGTTCGTCTTGAAACACTACTCCCTTCCCGGCAGAAAATTACCGAAAAAAAACCTTCTAGAGGCGCTCGTGCGCAGAGGAAAGAGGTAAAAAGAGATACATAATCTGTTTGGCGGTTCGGGGGAGTAGTTGATCAGGTCGTAAAAATTAATTAAAATCAAACACTTACGTAAATATACGTATATTTAAAAAAAACAGTATTTCAACTGAGCAGCTTTACTTTAGCTTTGAATAAAATACCTTCAACTTTTAGAGAGTGTTTACTCCTCACTAACCTATTTATTCCTTTAATTTCTTAAAACTGATATAGCACTCAATAAATATCAAAATTTCAGGGAAGCAAATAAATAAATGAGAATTAATAAATTATTTTCTGGATTGAGTAGTAGTGCATTATTAGCTACTGTAGTTACGATTGCTGCAAATCCTGCTCAAGCTGCAAATACGACAAATAATCAATATGTAGAAGTTGAAAAATTGGTAACTGAAAACCAAAAAGTAAATATCACCTTTGATGAAAACGTTGGTGTTGGTAGCAACCCATTATACGGTGGAACGCAACTAGATAATTTGTGGTCTAATTACGGCTTAAAGTTAGATTCGAGCCTCAAAAAAGGTGGAAAAAGCGAATTGTGGCTTTTCGATAGTAATTGCCAAGGTACAACTTGTACTGGTGACGATCCAGATTTAGCTACCGGAAAAGGTCAAAATGGTAATCTGAAATATAAATCTCCCGAACAAGGTAAAGTCCTGATTATTCAGGAAGATAATGGGAAAAATGATTTAGAACCAGATGATTATGCAGACCGCAATAATCCTGGTACAATAAAATTCGATTTCAATGAATTTACAGATGGGGTTGGGGTTTTATTCAATAGTATTAGTCTATTAGACTTTGATGACCCTGGTGATCCAATCTTCAGTGCTATTTTTGCTGATGGTACTAGTACTGGCAACTTCATTTATAATGCGAACTTTTTTACAGAGATAGATGTAGAAAATAATGACAGCATCTCAGGAATAAAAGATAAGAAAGCTGATAATAAATTTGTTGTCAAAGATATTAACGCAAACAGTACTTATATTAGTGAAATGAAACTTTTGAGTACTAGTTGGGACGGAAACCGATATGTTACGGGTGACAATTCACTTAGAGAATACAATTTCGATTTCGGCGATAAAAGAGTTACACAATTTAATATTACTTTACCTGGAAGTGGTGCGGTTACGGGATTAAATTACCATCGTCAAGTCAAGACGTTAAAAACTGTGAAAAGAAAAGTACCAGAACCCACTTCTATTTTAGGCTTAGTTGCAGTCAGCGCAGTTATTGGTTCTTCTCTCAAGCGTAAATACAAATCTTCAAATATCTAAATTAATTAGAAAAAACTTGTTTAATGCACTGAAATTCCCTTTAAATGGGAATTTTTTTTTGCTTACTACCCAACCGCAGCTACTTCCCTACCTAAATCTTGAAACATTGGGGTACTCAAATATCTTTCTCCAAAAGAAGGTTGAATCATCACAATCAAACGTCCCTTATTTTCCGCACGCTTAGCAATTTCAATTGCAGCACACAAAGCCGCACCAGAGGAAATACCCGATAGTATTCCTTCCTCTTTTGCTAAACGTCTTCCCATCGCGATCGCATCTTCATCACTCACAGCAATTACTTGATCAATCAAATCCTGACGTAAAACTTCTGGAATAAACCCAGCACCTATACCTTGAATTTTATGAGGTCCTGGTTGTCCACCAGCGAGTACGGGACTGTTTTTAGGTTCTACTGCAATTACTTGAAAACTCGGCTTACGCTGCTTAATTACTTCGGCAATCCCGGTAATTGTTCCGCCGGTACCAACACCAGCAACTACAAAATCAACTTCTCCATCGGTGTCTTCCCAAATCTCTTCTGCTGTGGTTTCGCGATGAATTTGGGGATTCGCTGGATTGCTGAATTGCTGTAACATATAAGCATTGGGAGTATTAGCGACAATTGTTTCTGCTGTCTTAATTGCTCCGCGCATCCCCTCTTGAGCTGGTGTCAATTCTAAAGAAGCACCGTAAGCTTTGAGCATCGCTCGTCTTTCTAAACTCATACTTTCGGGCATTGTTAAAATCAAACGGTAGCCAAGGGCTGCTGCTACCATTGCTAAACCAATTCCGGTGTTACCGGATGTCGGTTCTACTAAAATGCTTTTTCCTGGTTCAATTAATCCTTGTTCTTCGGCTTTTTTGACCATATTCGCTGCAATCCGGTCTTTTACGGAAGCTGCTGGATTCATTCCCTCTAATTTCACCACAATTCTGGCAACACATCCGGCTTGTTGAGGAATTTTGTTCAGTTCTACTAATGGTGTTCTACCGATCAGTTCTGTGACATCGTGAGCAATTCGCATCTGTTTCAATCCTTTTTTTGTGTTTTTTTTGACAGATTTATTTACTTTATATTAATTTTTAAAGCGGAAATATTAATAATTTTAAAGTAATTCGATAAAAATGTTATCATCAATAAACTTTAATTAATTGAATTATTCTAATTTTTGAATAAAATCATTTGGAATCATAGTTAAGAAAAATATTTATCTATATATATTATCTAATTTTGAGCAAAGTTCCAAATTAGAAGTATCTTTAATTAGATAATTGATGATAAGTACAGTTATGCAGAAATAATACTAGCACTTAAAATTGCTGAAAAGTCCATAAAATAGGTTTTATTTCTTTGTACTTTAATTCTACCATTGCGATTCAAGTTGATAAGTGTTAACTCTTAACTGTTAACTGATAGCTGATAACTGTCTTTGAGTACAAAAAATTATAGAACCCCAGTTTATAAATACTAATACCCCTACCTAAAAAGACTAGAACCCCTACCCCAAAAAATATTAAATCCTTACCATAATTGAATTGTAAGCCTTGAGTACAAACATAATTAACTTAATAAATCCAAGGGCGATCGCATTGAGTTATCACTTGAAGGCTGACTGATATAACAGCTATAGGATTTACGCAGAGATTCCCCTCTACCCCCCCGTTTTTTCGGGGGGGCTTCTTAAACCCTCTATAAGGAAGTTATGTGTAAATTGTCTTTCTACACAATCTTAGATATTGATTAGATATTTACGACAGTATACAAAATCTACAGCTATATACTGTTTCATTGGCTTGACGTTAGGCAATTTTAAAAAGCCATGATGAAATTAAAACTAATAAATCTATTTGCTGTTTGTTTAATTACTCTAACGGTACTTTTTCCCAGCCTACTAGTATTTGGTATGGTATGGAAGAAACATCTCAATTTTGTAGAAATTCAGCAGCATACACCTTCATACAATCAAAGTATAGAAAGCGAATGCTCTACATTTGAAATACAAACTAATTTTGCCATAAATAATCATGAAAAACTAAACTTATCTAATAACTATCAAATTCGCCATTTGTGGAGATGGCTTTTTTTATTTATACCATTTTGTATGGTAGTTGCAATTTATTTATATGACAGATATTTAGTTTGTCGCGCTCATATACATCAACAACAAGTAGAAATGTTGGAGAAATTATGGCAGCAAAGTCTAGAAAAGTAGTAATAAGAGTTTAAAAAAATGATGTCTTCAGAACAACGTCAAAATCAGTATTACATTTTAATTGAGGAATTATTAAAATGTCCTAATGGTAAAGAACCCGAACTTATAGAAGCTAATTCTGAGCTATTAGATGCAGAATTTATCAAATTAATGATGCAAGTTGCAACATCATTCGCTCATAACGGAAATGAAGACGGAGCCAAGTTTTTAATACATATTGCACGAGAATTATCTAAACAATTAGGATTTTACCCTCAAGTTCCAAACAAGGAGTAAAAATGCTATTGACGGTAGATGAGGCACAACAAATTGCTTTAGAATTTCTGATTAGCGAGTGGAA
Source organism: Nostocales cyanobacterium 94392 (assembly GCA_035285725.1). GTDB lineage: Bacteria > Cyanobacteriota > Cyanobacteriia > Cyanobacteriales > Nostocaceae > Rivularia. The sequence goes on from JAYKJL010000101.1 coordinate 57,601, forward strand.
TATATCAGATGAATATAAAGACTGGTTTACAGTAATTGATTGTCGCCTCATTGGTCAAAATTGGTATATTGTTGAAGTTGCTGTCCCAGGATTTCCTGATAGATGGTACTTTCAAGTTTATGATACCGCAGAATGCGACCCCAACTACACATTTATCTCGCCAATTCGCGGTTGTGAAGGATATACCGACCTTACTAGTTTACCTGAATTAATCGCAGAAGTTTTAGTTTGCGAACGTAATTCTCGATAATTTATAACAGTTGACAGTTGACAGTTAACTGTTTCTTTATTTTTATCATTAAATAAAATTTTCGATAATCAACTTTAAATAAATAATAAATCCTTCAATAGTCGTATTTTTTATAAATCATATTATGCTATATTAATAATGTTTTATAATCTACAGAAATATGTAGTAAAATGATTAGCGAAGAGACTCTTGCTAAGGAATATATTCGAGTCATTAATGAGTATTATCCAAAAGTAGGAGAAGTACTTGATGGCTGTTATGTGAAAGTAATCACAACTTACTGGGGACGACCTCCTAAGCGCTTGCGACATTTAGGGATTTATTGTCCGGAGGACATCATATGTTACGTACAAAATCATAAACAAATACTTATGGATGTTGCGGAAAATATGGGATTAGTCCAAGTTGTATTTCGCAATGCTTCGCGTTTACTGCGTGACCCAATGTCCAAGATAAAAGAATCCGACCCGCGTATGTGGCTGGATTTGCAATGGGTTTCTCAATAGAATAATTTGGTGCTAAAAATTGTACTTGAGGGTAATGGTAATAGTAAATTATTCCTTGATAATTTAGTTATTGGTGATAATTAGTGAGATTACTTTGCTCTAAATGACCCGATTTATTCACTAGGAATAATTATCTCTCCAACTCAAAACCGTTTCCAACTGAACGTAAAATCAAGAAGTTTTTTATTGCCCAATTAAACTAACTGAGATTAGATACAAAGGGCTTGTATTATGATGAATAAATCCTTCATTCATGCGGATGATTTACCACCGAATGAGGTAACAAAAAGCGACAAAATGTTACTTCTAGAATTAGAAAGAAGTACTGGAAAATGTTTCTACGAAACTTGTGACGGTATTACTCAAGCATTACTATCAAATTGTTTTTGGTATCTGACCATTGACACCGAATATCTCACATTAGTGATTCACTGTCCAGATATAATAACTTACTGGCATATAGTGAGCAATATTGTACAATTAGGCATGAAACTTCAACCCCTTGCTTCAAGTGCGATAATCCGGGTAAATCCACCTCCTGGAAAAGCAACAACCTTTGAAATTGGTGTTGATGAAGTATCAGCTTTCCGGGATTGGCTGTGATGTTAGTTCTAAATATTCCGAACAAGAAATTGCTTTTCCTCCCGAAGCTTGATCAACCATTTCTTGCAAACGAGATTGACCAAAACGTCCGAGAGTTAACAAATTTTCCGACTCTCCAGCAAACATTTCATCTAAGTCGTTCATTGCTAAAGCTGCGATATATCCAGAATCCTTTACTAATTTTCTCACTCGCTCATCATTTTTACCAGTAGGATAGGTAAAGTAGCGGATTGATATACCCAAATTTTTCTCTAGTAATTGCTTAGACTCTACTATTTCTGGAACAAGTTCTTCATCAGATAACTTAGTTAAATCTGGTGGATGAGTTTTACTATGAGCGGCTATAGTTACCAAAGAGTCATCAGCCATAATTTTCAGTTGCTCCCATGTCACATGGGAGCGACCTGTATTAATCCCCATATTTTTCGTATAAACTGAGAAAATCGCCGGATAATTGTACTTTTTGAGTAACGGATAAACATATTCATAATGACCTCCATAACCATCATCAAATGATAGTAAAATAGGCTTTTCTGGTAATGGACTTCCGCTGCGTAAATGAATAATTAATTGGTCTAAACTAATTGGAGTTACACCTTTAGATTTGATTAATTCAAAATGAGATTCTAATTCTTCTGGGGTAACATCAAAAAATACTTCTTTTTTCGGCAAAATATCGTGATACATTGCTATCGGGACTTTAGCTTTTCTTGCTTCACTGTTAATTGAGGGTATTGGTACAGCATCCAAAGAAAGAGGAACATTAGCATCAGCTTCTGTTTTTACCAATATTTGTTCTTGAGATAAACTTTTCTCATCCCAAGGTTGTAAATTTCTATCTATAGTTTGATATTGTTGACAAAATTGCTCTAAATTTAAAGCAGATACTGTTTTTTCTACAGAAACTGGAGAATCACCTTGATTTTCGCTTTTAGAATAAAAATTCAAAGCTAATAAACCAGTAGAAATTACCACAATACCGCCGATTAAAGGGATAAATTTGAGTAAATTATTAGATTTTGGTTGCATAAGTTTTAATATAAGTTAGTGTAATTAGCGTTGTTGATTTGTATATATGGCGGTTTAAACCGCGACTACACAAACAAAACCCACCTGCGTGGGTTCAAGAAATTTATTTTAATAGCTCGATACAAAAAGATTAAATATAAAACGTATTTAATGCAAGTCTATAAAATACAAATGTCAAGGTTAAAGGTTATAGGTTATAGGTTATAGGTCAAAGTGAATCGAACCATTACCAATAACTCAATTAACTGTCAACTGTCCACTGTCAACTAATTTACGGATACAACTTATCTCCGGTAGCGGAATCAAATAAAAATAATTTTTGCAAATCTAATTGTAAATTCAATTTATCACCGACGTGAAAACGGATATTTCCACTGGTTTGCACGTTTAATATTATTGCAGTACCGAGTACCGTGACGCGAATCAAGGTTTCTCTCCCCAAGGGTTCGACTAATTTCACTTCTACTTGTAAAATATCGGCTTGAGATTCATTCTGAATTTGGATATCTTCTGGACGAATGCCCAAATCAAAAGTTTGTCCTTCTGGTAAACGTAATTTCTCTTTTAAATCGCTGGGAATAGTTAAAATTTGTCCGTTGATATCAAAACCCGCAGCAGTACACTTCGCCGGTATAATATTCATCGGTGGATTTCCTAAGAAAGTTGCCACCATCCGGTTAATCGGATGAGCGTAAATACTTTGTGGTTCGCCAATTTGTTGAATATTTCCTCCACTCAATACTACAATTTTATCCGCTAAGGTCATTGCTTCTACTTGGTCATGGGTCACATATACCGTGGTAATACCAATATTTTGATGTAGCTCTTTTAACTCAGCCCGCGTATCGTCTCGCAATTGCGCGTCTAAATTTGACAACGGTTCATCTAGTAAAAATACTTGGGGTTGACGAGCGATCGCCCTTCCTAAAGCTACCCGTTGTTGCTGTCCCCCAGAAAGTTGTTTGGGTTTACGATCAAGTAGGTGTTCCAAAGATAGCGATCGCGCTACAGTTTCTACTCTTTCTCGAATCAATTTCGAGTCAAATTTCCGCATTTTCAGCCCAAAAGCGATATTTTCCGCCACACTCATATGGGGGTAGAGTGCATAATTTTGAAACACCATCGCTACATCTCGCTGTCTTGCGGGGACATTGTTCATCAACTTATCCCCAATAAAAAGTTTACCGGATGTAGCAGATTCTAAACCCGCAATAGTCCGTAAAATAGTAGACTTCCCGCATCCCGAAGGACCTACCAAAACCCAAAACTCACCATCAGGAATCGTGAATGTAATGTCATCGATAGCCGTGACGTTGTTAAATTTACGCTTGATACTTTCTAAAGTAACTTTTGCCATGTCAATTTTGGATTGGGAATGGGTAATTGGTAATTGGTAATTAGTAATTGGGGATTGAGAAATTTATTAGATTAATTCTATTATTGTTTGTTCATTTTCTTATTCTAAACAAAGTTCTATAACTTATTTAATATTTTTCATCAACTCATCAATTGTTTCTCCTTGAGAATAACAAGCTTTAAGTTGCGGAACTTAAAAACTTATAGTTCCCAACTTACACCTTTAACCTATAACCTCTAACCTCTAACCTTTGACCTTTAATCATTTTTCCCAAGCCGGATGGGACAACAAAGAGGAAATTGCTCTTACCCCACGTAATTGATTTGACAAAGGTAAATGACCTCTGGGTGCATCTAAACTCCAGATAAATTCATTGGGATAGCGTGTCCAGTTATTCCCGTTTTTCCAACCAATTTTGACCCAGAGGTTTTCCCAATTTTTTCTCAAACCTAACCAGATTTCCCGCTGTACGGAAAAGCCAAATTTACCTTGAGAATGAATTAACCACAAATTATTAATTGTTTGTAAGTCAGTGATGGGAAATCTTTCTACTTCGGTAAAATACAGCCATTTTCTTTTTAATGCTTCTTCTCCGGAAAGTTCACACATCTTTTGTAGTGTTAAACGGTCAGCTTCTTGAAACTCTTGATTTGCTAATAATTTTTGCAGTTGGGTGTAATCAATATTGCAATCCGATTTTAGGGGTACAATTCCTTGAGGAAAATTAATGTGTAAAAATTCTTTAGTTTCGGTCAAATCCGATTGATAAAGAATTTGATAGACCTTACCGTCTACTAAATTTGCTGGAACGTCCCGACGCTTCGATAAAAACTCCATCAGCACCTTTAATCCTTCTGTCCCAGAAATCGCGAGTTTTTCCACTAATTCCTGCTGTTTTTTTTCAGACCCTGCGATTAACTGCATCAGAAGAAAGTCGAAATCGCTGTTAGTAGTGCTGTTTTGAATCATTGGGTCTGTCATGCCTGTAGTCGTTAAACGCAATTCAATTAATAATGAACAAGTTTTAGGGATATTTTTATAAAGCAAAGACAGTTTTGGACTGATAGCCATTTTAAGGAGGGATAATCGCACCTCTTTAAAAAATATTGTGCTGCTATAGCTTACCTGTATCTTTCCCTTCTAGTAAAATATTTTCTCACGAACTGATAAATTATGCTCATAACTTTTTCCCAGCCTAGCTTTTTGTTGAGCTATTTGACAATTTTGTTGTATATTCAAGAAATGCACCTCTACATGATTGCAGTAACGCATAACTTAAAAATTTCATCAAAAATTGCATTTTAGTTTAAAAAAAGCAAGATAAAACAAAATTTGCTAGTCTTTATAACTCTAAATTTTCTTTTTACGTAGAAATTGACTAAGCTAAAAATCTTGCTGTTTAATCCCAAAGGAGTGGTCATGTACGAAAAAATTAAACCCCCCACAAGCGGAGAAAAAATTACTTTTGTCAACGGTGAACCACAAGTTCCTGATAACCCCATTATTCCTTTTATTCGCGGTGATGGTACGGGTATTGATATTTGGCCCGCTACGCAAAAAGTTTTGGATGCTGCTGTGTCCAAGGCTTATGACGGTAAGCGAAAAATTAGCTGGTTTAAGGTTTACGCTGGTGATGAAGCTTGCGATTTATACGGTATTTATCAGTATTTACCCGAAGATACTTTGACGGCAATTAAAGAGTATGGGGTTGCTATCAAGGGACCTTTGACAACTCCGATCGGTGGTGGAATTCGTTCTTTAAATGTCGCTTTACGACAAATTTTTCAACTTTATGCCTGTGTACGTCCCTGTCGCTATTACCCCGGCACTCCTTCTCCTCACAAAAATCCGGAAAAACTTGATGTGATAGTTTATCGGGAAAATACTGAGGATATTTATTTAGGGATTGAATGGAAACAAGGTGATGAAATTGCCAACAAACTCATTAAGCTGTTGAATGAAGAATTGATTCCCGCAACTCCGGAGCATGGTAAAAAGCAAATTCCTCTAGACTCCGGGATTGGGATTAAACCCATTAGTAAAACTGGTTCCCAGCGTTTGGTACGTCGTGCAATCAAACAAGCTTTACAATTGCCCAAGGAAAAACAGCAGGTGACTTTGGTGCATAAAGGCAACATTATGAAGTATACCGAAGGTGCTTTCCGGGATTGGGGTTATGAATTAGTCACTTCAGAATTTCGCGACGAGTGCGTTACCGAAAGGGAATCTTGGATTTTAGGCAACAAGGAAAATAAATCCGATATTTCCCCCGAAGAAAATGCTCGGATGATTGACCCCGGTTATGATTCCCTGACACCAGAGAAGAAAGAGCAAATTGTCAAGGAAGTGGAAACAGTTCTTAACTCAATTTGGGAAACTCACGGTAACGGTAAGTGGAAAGAGAAAATTATGGTAAACGATCGCATTGCCGATAGTATTTTCCAACAAATTCAAACCCGTCCCGATGAGTATTCTATTTTGGCAACAATGAACCTTAACGGTGACTATTTATCAGATGCTGCTGCGGCTATCGTTGGGGGGTTAGGAATGGGTCCAGGGGCGAATATTGGCGATGATGCAGCGATATTTGAAGCTACTCATGGTACAGCACCCAAACACGCCGGTTTAGACCGAATTAACCCCGGTTCCGTGATATTATCCGGCGTAATGATGTTGGAATACATGGGTTGGCAAGAAGCCGCAGACCTAATTAAGAAAGGTTTGGGAAACGCGATCGCCTCTGGTGAAGTTACCTATGATTTAGCACGGTTAATGGAACCGAAAGTTGAGCCTTTGAAATGTTCCGAGTTTGCCGAAGCGATTATTAAGCGGTTTTAGGAGTTGTAGAGACGTAGCAATGCTACGTCTCTTATTGCTGAATTAGAAGTTAAATTTTTTGTAGGGTGTGTTAGCGACAGCGTAACGCACCTTTTTTTTTGGTAAAGCTAAAATTTAAAAAAAACTGCATAAATTGATCGAAGTCTCACCCATAAGATAAATAGAACATATTTGACAAACACTATTATTGGTCATAATCAGATTTATCTATAAAGATGCATTATTTATGTAATATGTCAACAAAAATATTACAAAAGCAAAGATAAGTCTAAATTTATGATTCAATCATTTTTATACTTGTAATATTAATATATGCTTGCTAAGTATGATTTTTGAGTGATTTGGATGAATTTAGTTCAAGAAATAAGTTTAAATCGGAGGTAATAGGGAAATAAAATAAACGATAATTCTCAACAAAAACTTTGTCAATTTCAATACCAAATAGGGAATATATCCTCACCAATTGGTTTGAATCCTAATCCTGCTGTAATGACTTTGTTTTGAGCATCTGGTGATGCAATAACAGTAACCCTATGCTAATCATTTTATAATTTAATAATTTGACCTAAATGAAATCAAAAATTCAAATAAAGGATGAAGATTACCAACCGTTAACTTCATCCTTGATATTTATTCACTTAAAATTGAGTCCTCAACGGAACATACTACTAACAGAACTATCTTCATGAATCCGCCAAATAGTTTCTCCAATCAGATTAGCAACTGAAAGTGTGACTAATTGAGGAAAATGTTTACTCTCATCCAAAGGAATTGTATTAGTCACAATCACTTCTTCAAATAAACCGCTAGAAAGCCTCTCAATTGCCGGAGGAGAGAAAACAGGATGAGTCGCACAAGCATACACCTGACGCGCTCCTTCTTCACGTAGTAAACGCGCTCCCTGAGTGATGGTTCCAGCAGTATCAATCATATCGTCTACCAAGACGGCTGTTTTGCCCTCAACATCACCAATGACATTCAACACTTCAGCTACATTATGGGCTTGACGACGTTTATCAATAATTGCCAAGGGTGCATCATTCAGCTTTTTCGCAAATGACCTAGCTCTTGCAACACCACCCACATCCGGGGAAACTACAACAATATCCGACAAGTTTTTACTCGCCAAATATTCCAGAATTACTGGTACGCTGTAAACATGATCTAAGGGGATATCGAAATAACCCTGTATTTGTGCCGAATGTAAATCCATTGCCAAAATCCGGTTTGCACCTGCTTGAGTAATCAAGTTAGCTACCAGTTTGGCTGTAATTGATTCTCTTCCCGCAGTTTTCCGATCAGCACGAGCGTAACCGTAGTAGGGAATCACTGCTGTCACCTGTCGTGCAGATGCTCGACGACAAGCATCAATCATCACTAACAATTCCATTAAATTGTCATTCACAGGATGACAAGAGGGCTGGATTAAATAAACATCACAGCCTCGAATCGATTCTTGGATTTGCACGTAAATTTCGCCATCTGCGAATCTTTTACGAATCATTGGTCCCAAATCCATACCCAAATAACGGGCAATTTCTTGAGATAATGGTACATTAGCAGAACCAGAGAACAGTCGCAGACGATGATTATCTGTAGATCCGGTTGCAGCTGGTTGCATTTTTAAAGTGGCACTACTCAGCACAGCAGCCCCTTGTTGTGCATTCATGGCAATCCTATTATTAGAGATTTTACTTATTGAGCTTAAATAATCGCCCATAATTGATGATGATTTCTCCATTCCTCTTGGATTTATATGCTCAGACATCCCCCCATCAAACTATCCATTTTGAGCAATTTTCCTTCTCACCGAAGATAAATAAACCATTGTCAGCTTAACTGATATTAATTAGTTTAACCAGACCTCTTTGTAGTTTTTTTTTTGCGAATAAAAATTAGATATGAATATTAATTGAGCTTTAACCTCCTATCTTTACAGGTTTTACAAAACTAAAAAAATCGCCTTCAAAGTTAACTTCGACGTCAAAGTATATTTTTATTTAATTCATATTTCTCTGACTCGTAACTATTTCTAACTGAAAATGGCATCATACTTTTAATGATTGGTTAATTCACTTAATTATTAACCAATGTATTAATATATAAATGTATTTATATTTTTGAGTATAACTACTTATATTATATAAATTTTACAATAATTAAATATTTTAGAATATTAATGCTCTTGTTGATAACCTATCATCTTGGCTTTAATGTTCCAAATCTGACAATTTCATCAACATTTCTGGTACTTATACCCTAGCTGCTCGGTTTTACTCAACTTTCAAGATTGTTGTTTTAGTTATGCACAACCGCTTGTCAACAGCAGTAAATTTGAAGATTTTCCATGAATAGCCGCATTACAGCCAATATTCAAGGAACTCATACTAAGTTAATTTGAGTCGAATTGATTGACAAAAATACTTGCAAATGTATTCTATTTATCTAAAATATACGTCTATGTTCTATTTTAAAAATAACAAGTGATTATCTTTACCCAAAATTTCCTTAAATTTAATTTTTTCTTAAAAGTAGCTTGTTTATCTTTTGACCCATTCATAAATTAGACAAAATGGTTAAAGGTTAAAGGTTGTAATTCCCTACTCCCGAACGAACTATACTCCCCATTTAAACGACATAAAAATCATTCTATTATGCAACCACCAATTAGTTCCGACACTGTATTACAAAATCGTTACAAAATCATTAAAGTTTTGGGTCAAGGGGGATTCGGTAGAACCTATTTAGCGGAAGACCAAAGACGTTTTAACGAACTTTGCGCGATTAAGGAGTTGATTCCCAATGCTACAGGTACTTCTGCTTGGGAAAAAGCACAGGAGCTTTTTGCTAGAGAAGCGGCTATTCTGTATCAAATTAAACATTCTCAAATTCCTCAATTTCGGGAAAAGTTTGAACAAGACCAGCGATTATTTTTGGTACAGGATTACGTTGAGGGAAAAACTTACTACGATTTGCTCGCAGAACGTAAAGCTGTAGGTGGTGCTTTTACGGAAGCTGAGGTGTTGCGCTTGATGCGCTTATTATTACCTGTATTAGATTATATTCACGCTAAGGGAATCATTCACCGCGATATTTCACCGGATAATATTATTATGCGTGAAAGTGATAAACTGCCGGTTTTAATTGATTTTGGGGTTGTTAAAGAATTAGCTACCCGATTGCGTTCGCGAAGCATTTCCGAAGGAAAATCGGGATCAACTACTCCTGAAACTTATGTGGGAAAACCAGGTTATTCACCTAGTGAGCAAATTCAAACGGGTCAAGCTTATCCTAGTAGCGATTTGTATGCTTTAGCAGTGAGTGCGATAGTTCTACTTACTGGGAAGGAAACCACGGAGTTATTTGATGACAATCTGTTAAATTGGAATTGGCAACGCTGGGTAACAGTTAATCCTCGATTTGCTCAAATTTTGAATCGAATGTTGAGTCATAAACCTGGTGGTCGTTATCAAAGTGCTATGGAAGTTTCCGAAGCATTAGATTCTTTAAATCAACAAGGCGTTGGTCAACCCGACCTATCAAGAATGCGGACAGTCGCTGTTGGTGGTAGACTTGACCCAGTACAGCCACCTCGTCGTCAACCTGACCGGGTGATTCCACCACCACGACAAGATTCGGTTGTAGATAATCCCTTGGCTGTAGGAGCAATCGCTGCGCTTGTGGTTGCATTTGCCGGGTTGGGTTCTTGGGCTTTGGTCAGAACTATTCAAAATGCATCACTTTCTCAATCAGAATCACCTCCCCCTCAAACATTTGCTTCACCTTTTCTCACTCCAACACCAACAGTATTAGATGAACCAGTTGTTTTTAGCAAGCGGCTGAATCTGGGACTTTCTAATACAGCCACCATCAGAGGTACATTGAAAGCTAATCAAACTATTCAGTACACTTTTGACGGTCAAGAAGAACAAAGTTTTACAGCAGTGTTAGTTGAAGAAAACGGTGTCTCGTTATCAGTATTAGGTCCAAATCAAGAGTTGATTGATAATGCAGCACGACAAGTAAGTTTTTATGAAGGGAAGTTACCTTTTACTGGTAAATATACTATTGAGTTAAACAATCTTCCCGATATTCAAGAAGCCGAATATATCTTGAGAGTCCGGTTGCGAGAACCAGAATTACCAACACCTACACCGACACCTACACAAGAGACTCCGACACCAACAGAAGTAACACCGACACCATCAGATGATAACGTTCCAAATTCCGACTCCCCCAGTCCAAGTCTAGCGCCAATTCAAGTTCCCTCCATACTCAAACCAACTCCTTCCCAAGACGAAACAATTAACCCAACTGTGGAACCCACTCCGGAATCCGAGTCGGATTCAACAACTCCTTGAAATGACAAGTACTTTCGAGCAAAAAATCAATTCTCAAGCAATAAAACAGAGTTAATTTACTTTAACTTAAATTCCATCGAATTTGGTTTACCTAAGAAAAAACACCAATATTTATTCAGATGACTATTAGTGCAGCAGTTACCGTTCAAATCAAAACTTTAAATGACCTTCAAACTCGTTGTAACTTATATCAAGCAAAAGATGGTTTTTCACGGAATGGCTAGAAAATTTACCTCAACTCAATGAAACGGAAAAAGCAGAAGTTGCACGGCTCAAATAACGTTACGATTACCAATTTCCCCGTCGTCACGAACTAAGTGAAGTTTTGCAGATTCTGAAGCAATTAGGAAAAATGCTAAGGGAGTGGAATGTTTGAGATTATTTTTATTTACCAGGGAAAGCTCTGTTTGGCGATCGCGAATATCCCCAAATCAACTCCAAATAAATTTATTACTTACAGCAATTTTGACATACGGCAGTTATAAAAATACCGCATTTTCTCAATGTAAATACTATTTTTTGAGTTTGTACGTAAAATATAATACTTAAAAATATAGTTAATTTTCAACAAGCTATATCCACAATCTAATTCAATTTCAACAAATTCAGTTTTTCTCAGTTTAAATACGGAGCAACTTTTGCAGCTACATAAAACACCTTAATTACTGAGAAAAAGATACAACTCTACATATAAACACCAAAAAAGTTCAGTATTTCGCAATAAAATTTAAACAAAAATCATTCTGTTGAGAATGAAGTCATTAATAATGAGAGCATTTTCATTTATCTAACCAAATTACGTTGTTTTTTAGATGTCGCCTAAATCACTTTTCATGTAAAATAAAATTTATATATAATCTGTTTGGACTTATTGACTGTTTTTTTATATTTTGCAAATTAGATTTAAATGATAATATAAGTAAAATAATTTATAAAATATTTTAATAAAATAATTTAATTGTCCAAAGGACATAGTTTTGATTAATACTTCTTACATAAAAGCCCTCTGCCCTCAGCAAAGCTGCCTTTTTTTGTAATTTAATACGAACGAAGAGACAATAGTTAATCGTTTTAATTAATCCAAAATCTCTTAGCGTAGCGTGTCCGGAGGACATAATCTAAAATTGCTAAAAACATTATTTATTACTGGAACTGATACCGATGCAGGTAAAACCGTTTTTACCACAGCCTTAGCTGCTTATTTACAAAAATATCGTCAAGAGCTAAGTTTAGGCATCATGAAACCGATTCAGTCGGGAATTGGCGATCGCGAAATTTATCAAAGATTATTTTCACTATCGCAATCGGACACGGAAATTACACCATTGTATTTTCAAGCGCCGTTAGCCCCACCAATAGCCGCAGCAAAAGAAAATCGAGAGGTAGATTTAGGTATAGTTTGGCAAACTTTTAGTCAACTACAAAAAAGTCACGATTTCCTATTAGTAGAAGCTTTGGGCGGTTTAGGTTCTCCAGTCACGGATGAATTTACAGTCGCTGATTTAGCAGGTGAATGGCATTTACCGACAGTATTGGTTGTACCGATAAAATTGGGTGCGATTTCTCAAGCAGTAGCAAATGTAGCTTTAGCAAAACAATCAAAAATACACTTAATAGGAATTATCTTAAATTGTACTCAAGCACTAACACCCGAACAAATCGCCGATTGGACACCAATAGATTTAATTGAGTCGTTAACGAATATTCCCGTATTAGGTTGTTTACCCTATTTAGAAAATCCTTTAGATTTGGAAGAATTAGCAAAAGTCGCATCCGATTTACAATTAGAAAAATTATTTAATTAATAACTTGGGAATGGGGTTCAGGGGAGATAAAAAGAAAGAAATATTTCAAATTTATAATCCAAAATCCAAAATCCAAAATTGTCATGGTTTCTACCTTTCCAAATGCATCTGCCAATTTATCTAGTGTTAGACTTGATATTCGTTCGTTACATCCACAAATTATCGAATGGCGCAGGTTAATTCATCAAAAGCCGGAGTTGGCTTTTGCCGAGCAAATTACTAGCAAGTTTATTTCCCAAAAGTTAACAGAATGGGGAATAGAACATCAAACGGGTATTGCTCAAACGGGTATTGTTGCTACTATTAATGGGACTAAACCAAGCGAATCCGCTCAAAATCATCGAGTATTGGCAATTCGTGCGGATATGGATGCTTTACCAATCCAAGAACTTAATGAGGTGTCTTACTGCTCACAACACCAGGGAATAATGCACGCTTGTGGACATGATGGACATACTGCGATCGCACTTGGAACAGCAAAATATTTACAAGAGCATAGAAATAGTTTTCCTGGGACTATTAAAATTATCTTTCAACCAGCTGAAGAAGGACCAGGTGGTGCTAAACCGATGATTGAAGCTGGGGTATTAAAAAATCCCGATGTCGATGCAATTATTGGTCTCCATCTATGGAATAATCTACCTTTAGGTACAGTAGGTGTTCGTGCTGGTGCCTTGATGGCGGCAGTTGAATCATTTCACTGTACAATTTTGGGTAAAGGTGGACATGGTGCAATGCCTCACCAAACTGTTGATTCAGTAGTGGTTGCTGCCCAAATTGTCAATGCTTTACAAACTATTGTCGCTCGTAATATCAACCCCATTGATTCGGCTGTAGTGACGGTGGGAGAACTTCATGCCGGAACCAAAGGTAATGTCATCGCCGACACTGCTAGAATGAGCGGTACAGTTAGGTATTTTAATCTTGATTTTAAAGGATTTATTCAGCAACGAGTCCAGGAAATAATTGCGGGAATTTGTCAGATTAATGGTGCTAATTATGACTTACAATATTGGGAACTTTATCCACCGACAATTAACGATATCCACATAGCTGAATTAGTCCGAAGTGTTGCAGAACAAGTTGTAGAAACAGATATAGGGATAGTACCAGAATGTCAAACAATGGGTGGTGAGGATATGTCATTCTTTTTACAGGAAGTTCCCGGTTGTTACTTCTTTTTAGGTTCAGCAAATCCCCAAAAAGGTTTAGCTTATCCTCATCATCATCCCCGATTCAATTTTGATGAAACAGCATTAGCTATGGGAGTCGAAATTTTTGTCCGTTGTGTGGAAAAATATTTTAACAGTTAGCAGTTAGGACTTATATGTCCGGATTATAGACTTTGTGGAAACCCCTAAATTTTATTATTTATGGGGAATCCTACTTAGGAATTACCTTCGCGTAGCATCTCCCGGAGGGAGATATTACGAATTACGATTTTAAATACGTAGCATTCTGATGAAAAATACTATACTGCTACGCAACAATTATCTACTTAAAAACGGTAGTTATGGGGCTGTAAATCGAGAAAAGTTTTTGTTTAACATATTTATAATAGAAGTGTGCAGAGTCTACCGCTTAATCTTTAAAAAAAGAATAGTAAGTATTTTTATTTAGTAAAAACTACGGATAAGAGCTTTTAATTCCGGAAATTACTATGCCAATATTGGGAAAGAATTAACCCTTTTATCCCACATTCCGCACATCGAGTGTCACAATCGGTAATCACTTAACTTTTACCAGAATTTGAGATAAAAATTATGCTTAAATAATGTTTCATATCAGTTAAAACAAGGAGATTAAGTATATAAGCTAGCTTTGTTTTATTCTAAAAAAACAGTAAAAATACCTTTGTGACAGTTAGGGTGCGGAATGTGGGTTTTATTTCAATACAGTTCAGTTAAGAAAATTAATTAATATTGCGATCGAACAGACTGACTTTTCTGGAGAGGGTTTGGGGGAGAATCCCCCAATTCTTGGTTTTCCCACAAAATGAAATATAGATCGATTGATCAATCAAATGGCAACCTTAACTGAACCGTATTGGGTTTTATTTAAGGACAACATTGGATTTACAATAGTTGTTTAAAAATTGGTTTGCACATGATTAAAAAATAATTGTGACATTAAAACAGGTTTTAAAAAGCGGTTTTTTTCAGACCATTTAAAAAAAATATCATATTAAAATCAGGAATAATTATGCGCTCTAGACTTGAAGCTCCCAGAGCAAACATTAGTTTTTGGACTCCTACTAGAATTATCTTTAGTACTATAATCATGAGTTTATTAATAGTGTGTGGTTATTGCACTATATACTCTGTAATGTCTTTATTTCTTAAGCCTGTCGGGGTATTTCCGACATCAATTCCTTGGATTGATAACGAATCTGAATGCAAGCATACTAATAGAACATGGCAAGATGGTAAATGTTGGGATTATGAACATGATATGACTTTTTAATTTTTAATTTTGTCATATTAAAAATTGAGAAACTGACTATATCATAGTTTTGAGAAAGAGCAAGCAAAAAATGGTGGAAATTAATAGTAATTTAAGATATTAACTGGTAAACACAAATGGTGGCAAGCACCCTGGTAATTAAGCAAAAAATAATCTTTGAGCGTTACTCCCGATGGATAGTTTTGGTAAAACAGCTAGGAGTCAATATTCACCCATAGCCATTTTATGTAACTGGGGCTGAAAATTTTTGGCTCCCTTGAGGATTGTTCCTTCAAGGTTGACATCATAACAGTCTGTGTAAGAAAGATTTGCAGCAGTTAAATTAGCACCACTAAAATTGGTTTCGTACAAAATGCATGACTGAAAATCGGTTCCCATCAAATTTGCTCCTGAAAGGTTTGCTTCTCTTAAGGAAGCTTTAGAAAAATTAGCAAAATAAACTTCTGCTTGTTGAAGTTTAGCTGCATTCAGGTTTGCTTGTCGCAAATCAGCCCCACTTAGATTTGCTTGCTGTAAATTGGCTCCAATTAAACCAGTTTCGTACATTTTAGCTTTATCAAGTTTAGCTGATTGCAGGTTAGCTAAAAACAATTTTGCTCCCGCTAAATTAGCAGCTTTGAGATTAGCTCCCATCAAATTAGCTTTATAAAGATTAGCCCCCATTAAATTAGCTGCACGTAAAGAAGCTCCACAAAGGTTAGCATCTCGGAGATTAGCACCATAGAGCAAACCTTTATTTATAATTGAACCGGCTAAATTAGCACCTTTTAAACTTGCTTGTTGCAAATTAACTTGATAAAGGTTCGATTGTGATATTGTCGCACCATCGAGGTTTGCACGATACAAATCAGTTGCTTGTAAACAAGCTCCCGATAAATCGGAGTTACGTAAATCGGCTCGTTGTAGATTCGCATTACTCAAGTCAGCTCCCCTAATTTGAGCATTCCTTAAATTCAGTCTTTTATTCTCAGGATCTTGATTGGCATTTCGTCTACCAATCACAGTCAGTGCTGCTTGAATATCTGTAGGAATTGTTGTGACTTCAGTGCTTGCCTTAAATTTTGTAAACTTGGGAGTAACAGTATGTTCTCTGACAAAAGCTGTCAAAATTTCCATAATTGTCCAATACTCTTGAGCCGATTCTTGAGCAACTCTTTCTAAAGTATAAATAGCTCCAGTACGAGTAGCAACACTATCGTGTCCCAATTGAGTAATTGCGTTCATAAAACGTTCTGCTAACAGCTTTTGTTGGTTAAGTTCTATATTTTGTTGATTTATTTGGTGATCTTTATAAGCTGCTAGCAAGGTTTTTTCCATAATTATGGTGCGTTTAGCTCCATAATAACCATTGATAATTATTGCCAATCCTAGAAAAAATCCGGTAGAAGTCATTAAAGCTTGACTTTTATATTCGATTTTTTCTTCATTTGACAATCCTTCTATTTTTGAAATCGCTGTGAAAATAACAATTGGTGAAACCGAAAAAAATATTGTGATTCCGATTAACCAATTTGTTAGAGCGTCTGTCTTTTTAGCAGACATAAAAACAGTATTCCTCACAACACAGAATTCTTACCGAAAGGAGTGGGATTAAAGAGTATATCATTTGCCCCAAAAATGCAATATCTATCGAAAGTTGCAATCGCCATAGCTGTTGGACAGCTCGCAGATTGTCTCTAATATAATGCCCCAATCATATTCTCTGGCACGGTAAAATTACGTAGATAACCTATGAGCGATTGTTCTATAAACATCGCTAATTAACAATTTTAGAAATATTTTATTTTCAATCACAGAGCGTCACGAGTCGCTTTGTTACCGCAAAACTCAGCTTCTCTTAAGTTAGCTCCATCCAAGTTTGTACCGTCGAGGTTCGCTCCCTGCAAATTAGCTAAAAACAAATTAGCATTACGCAAATCAGCATGGGTAAGATTTGCACCACAAAGATTTGCTGCATTTAATATAGCACCACATAAGTTAGCGTGAGTAAAATTTGCATGACAAAGATTTGCTGCACTTAAGACTGCACCATTTAAGTTAGCATTTTTTAAATTCGCGTCAATTAGGTTGGCTCGGTACAGAATTGATTGCTGTAAGTTAATTTTTTCTAAGTTGGCTCCCGGAAGATTTGCACCTCTGATATCTACATAACTTAAGTCAATCTTATCTCTACACAAGTATTTATCAATATCCGGATTGGTTATGATTTTTAGAGCAATTTGAATATCGCTGCTAATTTCGGTTATCGGATTGATTTCATCTTTATCAAATAATTTTAATGCCCGATTTTTTTGAATAAAATTACTGAGAATTTGGATAACATTTTGGCATTCTTTAGGATATTCTTCACCGATTTGTTTGAAATCTTTTATGGCGATTAATCTATCTTCTATTTGGGATTTATTTATATTTTTTGTGGCGATTTTTAAGCGTTTTTTGATACTTTCTTTATCTGATGCTCTCATTCTTAATATTGAGTAAGTATATAATCGCAAAGTTTTCGTAGCAAGGTTTGCTTTTGATACAGTTTTATCGAATATTTTATAGAATACATTATTTATACTAAATTAGCTGTCACTTCGCTATCATAATTATTTAGCTATATGATGATAAAGACAAAATAGTTTCTCGCATTACATCGTATTTTAATTCGGTTTGATTCGATAACATAAAAAAACTGCACAAAGAAATCAAAATATAACTGCTAATTGCTAACTTCTAAATATCAGCTTCTAATCCAAAATCTCAAATCAACAAAATGCAGCAAAATATACAGCCCATAATAAAAGACCTGGTGTTAGTTGGTGGTGGACATTCTCATGTTATTGCGCTGAAAATGTTTGCTATGAATGCTTTACCGGGAGTTCGGATGACTTTAATTACAGATTTTAGCGATACTCCTTATTCCGGAATGTTACCTGGACATATTGCTGGTTTTTATACTCATAATGAATGTCATATCGATTTACGGAAGTTAGCAAATTTTGCTCAAGCACAATTATATATAGATTCTGTAATTGATATTGATTTACAGAAAAATCAAGTTATTTGTGCAAATCGTCCTCATGTCAGTTTTGATTTATTATCGATTGATATTGGTTCGACTCCGGCAACAATTTCTGTTCCGGGTGCTACAGAATATGCAATTCCTGCGAAACCTGTAGGGAAGTTGTTGGAGAATTGGTATCAGTTGGTTGAAGAAATTGAACAAAATCCCCAAAAGTCTGTGAATATCGGGATTGTTGGTGGTGGTGCTGGGGGTGTTGAATTAGCGCTGTCAATGTGGGGGAATTTAAGGCGATATCATCCTACTAATTTGCAAATTCATTTATTTGGTCGCAAACGCAATTTATTGTCACATCATCATGCTTCTGTAGGAAGTTGGTTGAGGAGGGTTTTAATTCAACGTGATGTGAAATTGCATTTGGGTGAGACAGTATGTCAAGTTGCACCTCCGGAGGATATAGAAAGATTTAATGTTGTATGTGAATCGGGGTTAGAGGTAAAATGCAATTATGTATTTTGGGTAACTCAAGCTTCTGCACCGCAATGGTTAGCAGCAACGGGAATTACCACGGATGAACGTGGATTTATTTTAGTTAACGATAATTTACAGTCGGTATCTCATCCCCAGGTGTTTGCTGCTGGAGATATTGCGACAATCAGAAATCATCCTCGTGCAAAAGCGGGGGTTTTTGCGGTACGTCAAGGCAAACCGTTATTTGAAAATTTACGGCGGAGTTTATTGGCAAAAGCTCTGAAAAAGTATATACCGCAGAAAAATTATTTAAGTTTAATCGGTACTGGGGATGGAATGGCGATCGCAACTCGTGGATGGTTGACTTTACCACCCCACAAATTATTATGGCTTTGGAAGGATTACATTGATCGGAAGTTTATGAAACGGTTTAGTGATTTACCGGAAATGAGCAATGATAGATTGACAATCCAAAATTCCTTAACGTACTTAACGTACAGACGTAGCATTGCTACGCCTCTACAATGCTCTGGATGTGGTTCTAAGGTTGGTGGTAATGTTTTAGAAAGGGTTTTACAGCGAATTCAAGAATCACAACCGATTCAGGAACAAGAAGATATTATTATTGGTTTAAGGTATCCGGATGATGCTGCTGTGGTCAAAGTTCCTACGGGAAAGTTGATGGTGCAGACGATTGATTATTTTACTAGTTTAATTAATGACTCTTATATTTTTGGACAAATCGCTGTCAATCATTGTTTAAGCGATATTTTGGCAATGGGAGCAATTCCCACTAGTGCTTTAGCTTTAGCTACTATTCCCTATGGTACATCTTCCACAATTGAGGAAACTCTTTTTCAATTATTATCGGGTGCTGTAAAACAGTTAAATCAAGCTGGAGTATCTTTAATTGGTGGACATACTATTCAAGGAGAGTCATTAGCGTTTGGTTTATCCTGTAATGGTTTAGCGGAGGAAAATCAACTTTTACGTAAAAGCGGAATGCAAAAGGAACAAGTGTTGATTTTAACGAAAGCTGTGGGTACAGGAACTTTATTTGCTGCCCAAATGCGTCGGGAAGTCAAAGGAAGTTGGATTGATAATGCGATAAAATCAATGTTGTTATCAAATCAAGCTGCATCTCTATGTTTTTTAGAATATGGTGCAACTGCTTGTACTGATATCACGGGTTTTGGTTTAATTGGTCATTTATTAGAAATGGTCAAAGCTTCTCAAATTGGAGTTACCTTGAAGTTTGATGATATTCCGATTTTGGATGGTGCTAGGGAAACTGTAGAAAAAGGAATTTTTAGTTCCCTTTATCCAGAAAATCTCAAAGCTGCAAGTTATATTCAGAATTTGGAAGAATGGGTATTTCATCCTAATTATCCTTTATTATATGACCCACAAACTTCCGGAGGTTTATTAGCTGCCGTTAGTCGTGAGCGAGCTGATGGTTGTTTGAGGAAGTTGAAGGAGTTGGGTTATGGGGAAGCTGTAATTATTGGTAAGGTTGGAGGGGAAGAGGGGATACGGTTGGTTTAAGATTAAACGCGGAGTTTCGCGGAGATAAACGCAAAGTTTCGCTGAGGTTAAGGGTTAATATCGGCTCCATTTTCTACAAGCAACCGTACCATATCAACATTTGCATCCAAACTACTTACAGCTACCATCAACGGTGTGCAATCGGAATCTTCATCTACACAATTAATATCAATCCCTTTTTTGATGAACCGTGTGACTTCGTTTATATCTCCCTTTCTTATATAGTCGTGAATTTTCATAATTTTCTAGAGTTTATTTGTAGAGTTGATAAATAATAAATATCCACTAATACTAATTACTTATTCTACATACGTCAATTTAGTAATTTGATAAATGAATTCATAAGGAAGCTGTAAAAGCCTGATTTTTCGTGGGGTTAGAAGTCGGGTTTTTATCTCTATTCTCTGTTTCTACAGACATTTATCCTAAAAACCCGACTTCTGTGATATTTGTCGAATTGACGTTCAATTCGCTCGATTTTGTGTTTTTTAAGATTTTGAATTTTTGGGATAGTGATTTTAAAGCTACTTATGAATTTATAATTTCTCAGTTGTAAAATAAACCTCCGTTGCATCTCCCAAACTATCTTTTTGATTACTCCCCGCATTCACCAAAATATGAGCGGGATTAATTTTAGGTAAATAAGTAGGATGTTCCAGATAAATCTTATCGTTGATTAATATCCGATTACTTCCTGTTTGTTTCCAATTTTTGATCGAGTAAACTGTTGCATCACCATTCTTATAACACAGTCTAGCAAAAGCCAAACTCTTAGCGTTTTCAGGAACTTCAAGTAAATAAAAGTAATCGGGACTTAACCATTCTCGCAAACTGTTTCCATCTCCTCCCTTTCCAAGATATTTAATTGATGATTGCGGTACTTCTAACCATCTTTTCCCGTCTAACGCTTCTGGAAATATCACGACTGAAACTATAGGTTTATTTCTAAAAGAAACTTGTCTGTAAAACGTTCCTCCATCTACTTTTACTCCCGCTCCTCCACGCTTGGTTACTCCGTTTTTATCGTATTTTTCTGCTTTTATTTGAATGAGTGGTTGCTTATTACGACAATATTCAGCCCTTTTCGTTTTTTTTAATTGATTATCAAAGATAAATTTCACTAAAACTCCAGTTACCGCGATCATACTTGTTAATAATAGCCCTTTGTAAATTAATCTAAATTTCATTTATTGATACAGCTATAGCATTCACTCATAGGTTATAGCCGATCGCGTAGTGCCAGCTCGTTGCTATCGCAATCTCAAACCATAATCATTTTTATCTTTTCAACAGAGAAAATTATCAAAGCTTGAGTTCGGTTTAACTTTGATTCAAGAATATAGAATATTCCGTAATTAGTGCTGCAATTTTTACAATTATCAATAATATAAACAGCGCTTTTTCTCAATGAAAATACGGATTTATCGGGTTTAATGTCAAATAAAATACCTTTGTTTTTGCATCACTCCAACAAATTTATATCTAATTCCCAAATAAAACTCTGTCTTCGCTATTTTTACAAATCCAATTTAGATAATATCGAATTCCTCTCCGTTAAAATACGGTTGCATTATTTTATCTGTAATATGAAATACGTTTATCACGGAGAAAAAGTTATGAATCTACATATGAACACGAAAAAAAATCAGTATTTTGCAATTAAAATTAACAAAAATTGGCTTTATTAAGAATGAGGTCATTAATAATGCAAAAATTTTCATTTATTTAACCAAGTTAACTTGTTTATTAGACGTTATCTAAATCACTTTTTGTGTAAAATAAAAATTATATATAATCTGTTTGGACTTATTTTCTCTTTATTATCTTCTTGATATGAAAAAACAATTTGAATTAGTTAATTGATTTGCGGTTATATTTTGATAAAAATAGGGGTAGTAACTGTTTGCTAATTTCTGTCCATAACTAACTACTTATCGCGATCGCAAAGGGAAGCAGATTAACATGGTTGAGAATTGAGAATTGTGAATTGCGAACTAGTTAACATAAATCTTCCCCCATCAGATGTAAACTACTTTTACGCAGGTTGATTGAGGTAGTGGGTCTTGGAGAAGTTATTAAAAGTGTCGAGAGTGATTGATGCTTGTAACGAAATAATTGGAAAAATTACCAGTTGGCTGGTGTTAGTCATGGTAATTATCGGTGGATGGAACGTTATAGGTAGATATGTAGGACGTTTAACTGGTAGGAGTTTGAGTTCTAATGCTTATATTGAAGCTCAATGGTACATTTTTAGTTTAATATTTTTTTTCGCTGCTGCTTATGCACTCAAACATAATGAACACGTGCGAGTTGATGTATTCTACAGTAGATGGAATCCCCGTCGTAAAGCAGTTATAGAAATTTTAGGTACTCTATTTTTTTTAATTCCGTTTTGTATTTTAGTGATTTTCTATTCTTGGGAAGCGGTTGTTAATTCCTGGTCAATTTTGGAAGGTTCTTCAGACCCAGATGGTTTACCGAGATATCCGATTAAAACGACAATAATTATTTCTTTTGGATTGCTGATATTGCAGGGAATTTCTCAAATTATTAAAAACTTCGCCATTTTCAAAGGTTATATACAATCCCAGGAGGAACACCGTCATGATTGATTGGCTTGGACCATTAATGTTTGCCGGTGCTTTGGTTTTATTATCCTTGGGGTATCCGGTAGCGTTTTCTTTGGGTGGGGTAGGGATTATTTTCGCTTTACTAGGAACGGCATTGGGGGTTTTTGACCTGCAATTATTCGGGTTAATGCCGTTGCGGATTTTTAGTATCATGAATAATTACACCCTATTAGCTATTCCCTATTTTATTTTTATGGGGTCGATGCTAGAAAAAACGGGTATTGCCGAACGTCTTTTGGAAACCATGGGAATTATTCTGGGACGTTTGCGGGGTGGTTTGGCTTTAGCTGTGGTGATAGTTGGGGCTTTATTGGCAGCTACAACGGGAGTTGTTGCAGCAACAGTAGTCGCAATGGGTTTGATATCCTTACCAATTATGTTGCGCTACGGTTATGATAAAAAGTTAGCTACCGGAGTGATTGCGGCATCGGGAACATTAGGACAGATAATTCCTCCATCTGTTGTCTTGATAGTACTTGCCGACCAATTAAGAATTGGCGATCGCAATATTTCAGTAGGAGATTTATTTATTGGTTCAATCATCCCTGGTTTGATGATGGCTGGTGCTTTTGCTTTATACGTTTTAATCATTGCCTTTTTAAAACCAGAAGTTGCTCCAGCATTACCCCCGGAAGTCAGAAATATCGGTGCAAAGGCATTAACAACGCAAATTTTTCAGGTAATGTTACCACCTTTAATTTTAATATTATTAGTGTTGGGAAGCATATTTTTCGGATTTGCTACACCGACGGAAGCGGGAGCGGTAGGCTGTATCGCTACAATAATTTTAGCTACTGCAAATCGTAAACTTACTTTATCAGCTTTGAGTCAAGTTTGTGATTCGACGATGCGAATTACCAGCATGGTGATATTTATCTTATTTGGTTCAACTGTGTTTAGTTTGGTGTTTCGTGGACTGAACGGAGACCAATTTATGGAATCCGTTTTAAGTAGTCTACCTGGTGGTCAAGTTGGGTTTTTAATCGTAAGTATGTCAGTAGTGTTTCTATTGGGGTTCTTTATCGACTTCTTCGAGATTGCTTTTATTGTCGTACCATTATTTGTTCCGGTAGCGCAACAATTGGGTATTGATTTAGTTTGGTACGGGGTTCTTTTGGGAGCGAATTTACAAACC
Source organism: Nostocales cyanobacterium 94392 (assembly GCA_035285725.1). GTDB lineage: Bacteria > Cyanobacteriota > Cyanobacteriia > Cyanobacteriales > Nostocaceae > Rivularia. The sequence continues at coordinate 81,601 of JAYKJL010000101.1, forward strand.
TCCTTCTTAACACCTCCTTTTGGTTTCGCTTTATTTTATCTTCGTGGAGTTGCACCCAAAGAAGTGACTACAACAGATATTTATAAGGGTGTGATTCCGTTTATTTTGATTCAATTATTTGTATTACTTTTAATTATT
>JAYKJL010000102.1:0-14959 GCA_035285725.1 Nostocales cyanobacterium 94392
CGTAGGAAGCAAGGGTTTAAGACCCCCGCCACAACGAAGTTTGGCGGATTACAATTAGTGGCGGGTCTGAATCCCCCACTAATTGTTCCTTCTGCCTTCTGCCATCTGCCCTCTGCCTTCTTCAATATTTCCGCATCTGTTTTTGCTTGTAGGGTGTGTGACGCTTCGGAAAAAATTTAAAGGCAGCAATAAGACTTGTAGCGTCACGCACCACCCGTATATTGTGACAATTGCGTAAATCCTAATTATTTCGACATCTGTACTAAACAGGACTTACGTATAAGCAAATAAAAGTAGTGCTAATTCATGAATTAACGCTACGTAACAATCACTTTTTTAGCCACAATTGCGTAAGTTCTGCTAAAAACTAAAAATTATTTTTCTGTTTATTCCCCCCAACTCCCCAACCCTTTAATAAAATTATTTATTTTCAAATAAAAAAATAGAGTTATGAATCGACTAATTAATCAACTCATAACTCAAACAATCTCATCATTAACCCTTGCTTACTCCAGCGATAGAAAAAATCATTTCCTCCAAAGTTCGTAGTAATTCTTGTTCATTATAAGGTTTGGAGAAATAAGCTAGCGCACCTAACTGTATTGCTAATTGTCGATGCTTGTCACTACTACGAGAAGTCAACATGGCAACAGGTATATTTTTCAAATCGCTATTTGATTTTACCCGACCTAAAAAGCCGTAACCATCAATCCTAGGCATTTCGATATCACAAATTACAGCCTGTACAATTAAACCACTTTGAAGTTTTTCCAAAGCATCTTGACCATCTTTTGCTTGTTCTACTTGATACCCACCCTTTTCCAAAGTTAATGCTAAAAAGCGCCGGACGTTGATCGAATCATCTACAATCAAAATCGTACCCTTGCCCTTAGTTACGTGTTCTACAGCTTGTTCCTCTGTTTGATTTAGGAAAGCTGTTTTTAACTTTGTTGATGGTAGTTGATTGTTTTTAGGAGTACGTTCGTTAGTCGCTATCCAGTAAAGCAATTCTCCAGGATTAACTAAAGCTACTACTCTTCCATCACCGAGAATTGTACAGTTACTAAACCCTGATGGTAAGGGTATATCTCCTTCAACCCGACGAATCGCCACTTCCATTTCTCCCCAACAACGGTCAATTTTGATTGCTACTAATTGATTACTATTGTTGACAATTAATACGCTACTAGCATTAATTGCGGCAGGAGTTTCCAAGTCTGGATTATTGTAACGAGGACAGTTAAACTGTAAATAATCACCAATTCCAATCAAAGGTAAGGTTTTTCCTTGCCACTTGAGCATTTCCCCACCACCCACAGGGAACACTTGTTCTTCATCAAGTAAAAATATCTCCTCTACCACATCCGTCGGGAAAGCTAGTAACATTCGACTGCTTTCTACCAACAGAACTCGCGAAACTGATAAGGTGAAAGGCACTGACAGCGTAAATGTGGTTCCAACTCCGGGTACCGTATCAACTTTGATATCTCCCCGGATTTGTTTGAGGTTGTTACGAACCACATCCATACCGACACCGCGACCTGATAATGCTGTAACTTTATCAGAGGTGGTAAATCCAGGCTCAAAAATTAAAGATAATATTTCTTCATCGGTAGCCTGATTAATCAAAGATTCATCCAACCCCATGCTGATAGCACGGCTGCGAATTTTATCTAGGGAAATACCATTACCATCATCACGCATAGTAATTATGGTGCGATTGGAACGGTTGAGGGCTTTAATTTCAATTAAACCTTGTTCTGGCTTACCTTGCTGTATTCTGGTATTAGGGTCTTCAATACCATGGTCAAAAGCATTTCTCAGCAGGTGCATCAAGGGATCGTTTAAAGCTTCTAATATTCTCCTTTCAATTAAAATACTCGCACCTTCTATTTTTAGCTGAGCATTTTTACCGTATTCTACACACAAATCCCGTAAAGCTCTGGGAAAACGGTCAGTTAAATCCGATAACGGACGCATCCGCACTTGAGTCAGCTTACGCTGTAATTGTTTTGAGGTTTTATTTAGTTTGCGCGAAACGTTGTCTGTATCGTCAAGGCTAATTTGTACGTCAGTTGTCACCTCTTGTACCATGACGATGGTTTCCATCACTTCTTGGGACAAAAGACTCATCTCGCTGTAACGATCCATTTCCAAAGCATCAAATTCATTATTGATGCTATCGGATTCATAAATCTTGTGGGATGATTCGATATTCGTACCTTCTCCTGGAATCATCGCCAGAGATGGAACCGGATATGGTACTGTAGCTTGAGTAGCAATTTTATCGTATGAAGTACGCAGGCGTTGATTTTCGCGGTCAAGAACTTGTACCCTTTGACTGAGATTGCGAACTAGTTTACGCAATCTTTCCATTTGTAAGTTTAGTCCGTTGCGTTGAATAATTAATTCGCCGAATAAATCGTTAATTTCTTCAAGTTGCTTGCTCGGAACCCGGACTGTATTTTCTAAGATTTCGCTTTTAGCAGCCGCAACTGGTTCGGGTTTGCGCTCGACAAATGGTTGGGTTACCTTATTCTCAAATTCTTGAGCAGTTATGGGTGTATGTACCTCGACTTCATCAAACTCAGAAACAGCGCTTTCTTGAGCAAAAGCCGCTTCTAAAGCTTCAAAATCTGCGGTAATAATATCTTCAACCAGCCAATTTTCTTCTGCTGTATCTTCTACAACTGCGATTTCTTCAACTTCCTCTACTTCTGTCGATTGTGTAAAATATTCTACTTTGACATCAGTGATGATTTCAGTTTCCTCTATACCACCCAACTCTAAGTGTGTAGGTAAACTTTCAATCTGCGAAGTTAATACCAAAGCTTGGCAACGTCTCCATCCAGCAAGGGCTGCACGAGCTATTTCTTCGACTTGTTCGTGGGGGACAATTTCCAACAACGAGGTGACTGACTCGCAGAAGCTACTGAAAGCTTGTAATTGCAGCATTTCTCCCAAACCAGCTAACTCCGCTGCCATAATGGCAACTTCTTCTTTCAGACAAGGTTGCTCGCGATCGGCTAATACTGACTCCAGACGCTGTAAACACCCTTCGACTTCCGTTTCAAATAGCAAGGGTATAATATCTTGTCCATCTTCAGGTGATAACATGGAAGAAGCATCTTCTGGGCTAGGATCTCCCAAACGCTGATGCAGCTCTTCAAAAACTGGGTAGCAAAAACTTGCTAACCACTGCTCGTCTAATTCATGACCTTCTGAATGCAATTCTACTATCTGCCGCAGCCAATCGACTCCAGATAAAAGTAGACTTTGTAATTGGGTATCTACTTCTAAAGAGCTTTTCCTCGTTTTGAGTACTTTGAAGGAATCTTCCAGACGGTGAGCCAAATCGCTCAGGGAGCGAAATCCCATCATCGCCGCTCCTCCTTTAATGGAATGAGCGGCTCGAAGCGCGGCGTTAATTTTTTCCAAATCGATGCGATCGCTGGTGTCGATTTCTAGCAATACCCCTTCAATCGTGTTGAGGTAGTCGCTAGCTTCTTCCAGGAACTGCATCTGGATTTCAAATTCTTTGTCCTGTGACATATTATTTGTCCCTAGCCATTAGTCATCAGTTATTAGTATTTTGGATTTGCGATTTTGGATTTTGGATTGTCCCCATGAATAAATATGCCTTTACACGCTGCTTACGCTTTGTGCTTACGGGAAGTTACCAATCTACGATGCAAGGATTTTGGATTGCTGATTTTATGATTTGGGAATTTTCAAATATCCAGATAACTCAAGTTAGAAGCATATTCTTGAAAATCCAAAATCTAAAATCTAAAATCTAAAATTTATTTAGTCATCAGTTGTTAGTTATTTATAACTACAAACTCAATTACTAGTAACCAATTACTCTTAACTGACCTTGAATGTACCGACACTTTCTTGTAATTGTTGGGAAATTGCAACAGTTTGTTGCAGCGATTCGGAAACCTGACGGGAAGAAGTACTAGTCTGCTGCGAAACAGCAGCAATTTCTTTCATTAAAGCGCTTACTTGCTCAGATGTTTCTACACCACGATTTGTAGTTGTAGAAATTGACTGTACTAAGTCGTCTATTTGGCGGGAAACCTCTAGAATCTGACTTAATGAAAGCTTAGCATCTTCTACAATTTGCGTCCCTTGTACCACCTGGGATACTCCTACTTCCATTGCTTGTACAACATCAGTAGTCTCACGCTGGATATTTTCCACGATTTGTTCTATCTCGTTGGTGGCTGCGGCACTTCTGGCTGCTAGTTCGCCGACTTCTTCGGCTACTACTGCAAAACCTTGACCTTCTTCCCCTGCACGTGCTGCTTCAATTCCGGCATTAATTGCCAGTAGATTAGTCTGCATGGAAATCTGGTTAATCAATGCTACCACACGAGAAATTTGTTGCGTAGATTCACCTAAGCGCTTGACTTTTTTCGCAGTTTCCCCTACGGTTTCACGCAAATTAAAAATGTTTTGTACCGTCAATTCCATTGCTTTTCCGGAATTAGCAGCGGTAGTTCTAGCGGTATTAGCAATCACAGCTGCTTCCCTGGCATTTTCTGCTACTGCTTGTATTGATTGCGTCATCTCGTCCACGGCATCTAAGGTATTAGTAATTTCCGCAGCTTGAGAAAGCGCTTGTTCTGCAAGTTGGTTAATCGCACCGGAGTTATCCCCAATAGCTTGATTCACCTTGGTTGCGGAAGTTTTAACCTGGGTAACGATGTCCCGCAAGCTTTCGACAATGGAGTTAAAAAAGTCGGCTACTGTACCGATGTCACCTGCGGTAACGTCAGCACGTACCGTCAAGTCACCCATTGCTGCACCTTCCACTTCACTGAGCAACTCGATCAACTGCATTTGCAGTTCTTCTTTTTGATGTCTTTCGTCGTCGGAATCAGTTTGAGCTAATTGTCGCGCTTTCTCAACCTCTTCCAACAACTTGGCTTGTTCTAAAGCAAAACCGATTTGAGTTGCCAATTGTTTGAACAAATCAATTTCTTGTTGTTGCCAATCTCGCGGACTTTCACAATTATGAGCAATCAATAAACCCATTAATTGGTCTTGAATTAAAATTGGTGCAACCAAATTAGCCTTGACTGCAAACTGTTCCAACATTTTTACGTAGCAACTGGCTTGCTTCAAGCCCTTTTCTTCGTGAATGTTGGCGATCGCTCTGACTCGACCGTTTTTATACATTTGCACTTGACGTTCGCGGAAACAAGGATCTTGGATATAAGCCCCCATCATTTTGGGAAAACCAGCGCTTACGGATTCGCCAATCACGGCTCCATCCCAAGTTTCGGGATTAAACTCGTAAATCACAACCCGATCTGTTTTCAAAGCTTGACGAATTTCTCGAACCGCTGTTTTATAAATATCCTCTGCTTTGAGGCTTCTACGGATACGCAGGGTAATATCTGCTTTTAACTTTTCCCTTTGTGCTTCTATTTCCTGCTCTTTAAGCAACAATTGCAATTGGGATGCCATTTGATTAATATTGGCATTTAACAGCCCAATTTCATCTTCTGCTCCTACATCCAAACGGGTATTAAATTGACCTTTACCCAATTTTGCTACCGCTGCTGTCGCATTCAAAATCGGTTGTGTAGCCTGTTTTGCTAACCAAACCGCAAGCAAGGCTACGGAAACAGCCGTTAATCCCGTCCCCAAAGCGATAGTTAGCAGCAAATTTCTTTGGGGTGCAAACGCACTAGAAGCATCCGTGGCTAAAACTACATCCCAATTCAAAGGCTGCAAACCTTGTACCTGAATTTGTTCTGAGGAAGGTATATAACTTACCAATTCAGCTTCTGAATGGTTTTCATGTTTGATCACATCGGTAAAAGCTTTTTCTGAATCAGCTTTTTGAGGTATTTTTGAATATTCTTCTGTCAAATTCTTACCGACATAACCTTCTTCCTGACTCAGAAAAATCTTATTTTCAGCATCAGCAATATGATATTCTTGACCCTCACTAGCATAATTTTTAACTACGTTTTCTAAAGATTTAACCGGCATCCGCGCTATGACTACAGATGTAGTCGCTCTGGTTTGAGCATTTTTAATTGGAGCAGCAGTATAAATATTAAAGCTATTGCTAGACTTGGAAAACACTGGCTGACTGATCACAGCATTGCCGGTATTTTTTGCATTCTGAAAATAATTTAAATTTCCTTGATTGCCAAAATTAGTTCCTTCTGACTCAACGATTGCATCCCCATTCACATTAAAAATGCCAATGCCATCATATACTTGATAAGTATCAACATAATTATCTAGCACCGCTCTTTGCTCACTAGAAGCTGTCCCAGGAATTCTTATAGTCGGCAGATTCGCTAATATCTGAATATCCCCATACCGTTCAAACATAAAACGGTTGATCTTATCCGCAAAACCTTTGGCTTCTGATTGCTGTGAATTAGAAATCTTATTATTTACAGCTTGACTAGCAACTATGTAGGCACCCGTACCAATAATCAATACTGGAAATGTCGCGATCGCGATCGCCAAAATTGTCGTTTTGGTACTCAAGCTCAGCCGTTTAAATCGAGCGATTAAACTATTAGAGCCAACAGGAGCTACAGTAGCTAATTTATCTGGAGTTGAAGATACTTCTACTGCGCGATCGTTGTTGTCAGAAGATGGAATAAGTGATGTCTTATTTTGAGCATCACGACTCTTAGCCGCATCTGTTTTATTAAGCATAAATTAATTGCCCCGGAGTGGTAAAATATTACACTAAAGATTCATAAATTTTGTAGTACACCCTACTCACTGCGGAGATTAGAAGAATGCACAATCGCTTGTGCATCTAATACCAGTAATATTTCTTTTTGTTGGACAACGCATCCGCGTAAATAGGGAACTAAACTAGATGCAACCTGACCTACAGGGGAGCGAATTTCATCGCTATTAAACCGGAGAGTACCGATAATTTCATGCACTACCAAACCTAAAATCATCGATTGAGTCCGAACAATGATTACACTATATTGTCGGGGACGATTCTGGGGGGATTGTAGATTGAGTATCTTGGGTAAGTCAACTACCCAAATAATCCGACTTCGCCAATTCATTAACCCCAAAATACCGAAAGGCATATTCGGCATCGCTGTAACAGATTCTACAGACACTACCATGGCTTCTTGTGTCTGGTTCATCGACAAAATAGCAGGAGTTTGTGGATTAACAAAAAACTTCAGATAACCATCTCCCAAATTTTTTGGGTCTTGGTTTTGCCCGTTAGCTAATATAATGCTTGAATTATTCATTGGTTCAAATTGCGATGGATTTAATCGCACGTAAAAGTTCTTCACGAGTATAAGGCTTTGTCAGATAAGCATCAGCCCCTTGTCTCATTGCCCACAAACGGTCAATTTCCTGATTTTTAGAACTACAAATTACTATGGGAACTTTTTGAGTCGCGGGATTTTTTTTCAATGAGCGACAAAGCTCAAAACCACTCATCCCCGGCATTACTACATCAGTAATAATTGCATCTGGTTTTTCTAGTTCTAATTTTTCTAATGCTTCCTTACCACCTGTAGCTTTTATTACTTTATATCCACTCTCGTTTAAAAAATGACTGATTAATTCCAATTCACTAGGTGAATCTTCTACTACTAAAATCGTTCCGAGCAAAGTAAGACTCATTTTATCTATCCTCAAAAATTGATCGGTATCTATTAAATCAGGTTACTATTATTCACGGTAAATGTTGAGCGATCAACTGATATGTTTAAAGACTATCTTTAACAATTCTGATTGTGTAAAAGGTTTGGTCAAATAACCAGAAGCCCTTACCATCTTTGCTTTTGCTCTATCTACAAATCCAGTCCTCCCGGTTACCATAATGATCGGAATATTTTTGAAGGCTGAATGTCTTCGTAATAAGGAACACAATTCATAACCGTCTAAGTTTGGCATTTCTACGTCTAATAGAATTAAATCCGGTTTACTACGCAAAATTTGCATCAAAGCTTTTACCGGATCGTTGATCATCACAACTGAGAAATTATCTTCGTCCAAAAAACGTTTAATGGATTTCAAAATAGTTAAACTATCATCAATACAGGCAACTGTATATAACCGTTCTTTGGTACTGTTTGAAATATTTGTATTTTTATGATCCTGGTTATCCTTATTATCCTTGACAATTTGGTTTTTAGTTTGTTTTTTTAGCTCTTTTTCAACATCCGCATCAGTTCTAACCTCAATAGTTGACGGGTTCGTTTCCTTTACTATAGATGAAGCTTCCCCTGATGTGACTTTTTGTTGATTGATCCGACGACTTCTTAACTCTTTTTGAGCGTTTTCTACCAAAGAACGTACATCTAAATGGCAAAATGTTGGTAAATCTTCTAAGGGATTTTCACTGATAAATTCGTAACTTCCTTCTTTGATTGTTAGAAACGACTCTAATACTTCTTTTGCTAATTCATTTACTAAAGTTGCTGCTTGAGGATAAGTAATATAATCACCATCAACTAACCAGCAAATTGCTTGATAATCTGGTTGAGAAACTGACTCATCCTTAGTTTCAAACTTCATTCGCATTTGTATACGTGCTGAACTATTCAGAGTCGGGATTTGCTGATTCAATTGTCGTAAGTGAGTATCAAGTCGTTCAAACAAGCTATCCGAGCAAGAAGCATAAGTAAGTTTTCCTTTCTCCAAATAGATACTCCATGAGTTTGACTGGGTAAATACTCTCAAGCAACCTGTAGCATGACGACTGCTTAACTGTGCCAGCAAAGATAACGGATGAAGTTTCTGGAATAATTTGTAACCATCTACGGGAGTTGTACTCATTTTGCCCTTACCACTGTTAAATTGAATAAATTTAAATCTACTTTTTTGCGAATTTCCCCTGATGTTAAACCAATAATTTTATATTTATTCGTAATAAATAAAACTAAGTACATTAGCTATACAAGTAACAAAATCTTAGTTAATAAACCTTTAAGGATAATCTGGTAAATTTTGGTTATACATCTTACTTTTACTGAGGTTAACAGAGATTTCTAGATAAGAAGTAAAAAAACTGTAAAGACTACTTAAAGGTACTGAGTGTTTTGCTCACCCACGCAATTTCAATTATTAAGCGATTAATGTTGTTTAATTCATTTTTTTTTAAGTATTACTACTTAAGTATAGTACAGTTATTTTATTAGTTCCTCACTTGTATAAAAGATTTTTACCTGATTATTTATTTGCAGATAATCAAATTTAATTAGATGTTTCCGAAAGCAGACAAAGATTGCAGCTTTTATATTAAGGTAGCTATCGGTAAATAGAAAGTTTAACTTTATACATTACAAAAAATTATGATTTTAAAATCGGCTGCAAGTTAAATTTATTTATATAGTTAATTGCGAACATTGAGAAACTAATTATTAGAAATACTTAGTAAAATTTAGTATATTCAAGCTTTTTCTTGGTTGTTGTATGCAACAAGTTCTCTTTTTTTAAAATTTTGTTCAACATACTTGATTTTTCTTAAAGAAAAACTGTAAATCCTGATACTAACTCATTGTGAAGAATCTGAATTAGTTGCTGTTGTCTTAGCCGTAATCTTATTTAAATAAGTAGGTAGGCACTAAAAAACCTTCATTATGTAACGAAACGTAAAGTTTCCCAAAAACCTCTTCCCTTCTGATTTCTAAGTCGGGCAGCTTTGCTGTCGGCAATCCCAAGTACTGGAAAATATATGGTGTTCTCTCACAATATCAATGCTTAATGCCGGTTATTTCAACCTGCCTAAACTGATAATTTCATACTGAGAGTATGCTGTAAAAAATTCTATCTTTAGATATAGATCATGAAGCGTATTGATTTCTGATATCTAATCATGTAAACACATACAAGCGTTAGCTTGATTCAATAGTTATCAGTTAAAAGCTGTAAATCAATTGAGAGTCAGAGTCCCCCACTTCTAAAAGTGGTGTGTTTCAGTCGGGGCTAAATCTCCGACTGAAACCGTGATAACTGATAACTGTTGACTGTTCACTGATTCAATCAAGGTGGTTACAAATAAAAAATGCGGATGAAAGGACTTGAACCTTCACGCCCGGAGGCACTAGAACCTAAATCTAGCGCGTCTGCCAATTCCGCCACATCCGCATTCAGTTAATAAGCATATCATAAAAAAACATTTTTGAGAAGAGTTATTTTTGATTTTAATACCTACGACTTTTACCCAATTAGTCTAATTGACTACTCCCCCGAATTTATTCGGGGGATTCTAAAAGGATGCTACGCAACTACGTTGCTGTTTCTCAGGGGCTTTCATGCTCTCGCTAAGTTTCTGGTAAGCTGGCACAAAAAAATAACGCGCTTATAAAGAAATGTAAATCAATCTTAAACCTTCTTGCCTTGTCTCAAGGATAATTTTTTGTGCTGACCTACTTATTACCTATGACCTATTCCCGACTATTTTAGTCAGGGTATGAGTTGAATTTATTTTGGGTAGATAATTAGATTGCAGTTAAGTTATATTAACGCGAGGTAAACGATGTTTGAAAGAGCAAAGAATTTCCCAAGAAATAGTATTTAATTGATTTGCCCAATCTTCGGCAGTAATAATTTCTTCACCTTGAGATCCAAGAATAGTCACGATTTCTCCTTCTTGGATATCAGGTATAACGCTAATATCGATCATTATTTGATCCATCGTAATCGCACCAACTTGAGGTACTTTTAATCCCCGGAGCAAAACTTGCATTTTATTAGAAAGATTGCGGGGTATTCCATCTGCATAACCAATTCCTACAACAGCTAAAGGCATTTGCTGGTTGGTAATAAATGTCTGTCCGTAACTAACACCAACACCTTTTTCAATTGTTTTGACGTGAGTAACTCGCGCTTTTACTTGTAAAACCGGCTTTAAGTCAACTGTCGAGCCTAGATGAACTGATGGATAAAGTCCATAAACAGCTAAACCGACTCGAACCATATCGTAATGTAAAGATTTATCGCTTAAAGTACCGGCAGAATTTGCTAAATGCAAGCAGGGTATTTCTATGCCATTATCTTTAATAATGGCGATCGCACTTTCAAAGCGCTGATGTTGCAGTTTCATCACGGTATGATCGGGATCATCGGCAGTTGCGAGATGAGAATAAATACTAGCAATCTGAAGATGAGGTAAGCGTGCAACTAATTGGACAAACTCAGCGCAATGCTGCCAATCAACTCCTAAGCGGGACATTCCGGTATCTAGTTTAATATGTACCCGCAATGAGCAATCAAAATTTATCGCTTTTAAAATATCAGAAAATATTAAAGCTTGTTTGGCACTACAAAGTGTCGGTTCTAGTTGCCAATGAGCAATTGCCTGGACTTGTTCTGGAGTGTAGGTAGCACCTAAAATCAAAATAGGAGCTTTAATTCCAGCTTCTCGTAGTTCAATTCCTTCTGGAACTGTCGCAACACCCAACCAACTAGCTCCTGATTTTAAAGCCGTTTGAGCCACAGTTACAGCACCATGTCCGTAAGCATCTGCTTTCACCACAGCCATCAATTGAGTGCGCGGCGATAGCAATTTACGTAGCTCAAGTATGTTATTAGATAATGCCGCTAAATCAATTTCCACCCAAGCACGTTGTGAAAACCAAGCATAAGTATCACAAGGAACAATCGAACTGACACTTTTATTTTGTTCATGACTTAACATTTATGATCTCCCATTCACAACTATGTTTCTATTCTTTTTCTTAGAAGCTGCTCGGTCGATCTGGAAGTTTACCGTTATTCACCATTAGAATACAACGGTGGTAATTGCGATCTAATCTAAAATCTCAAATCTAAAATTCAGTGACCAGTATAAATTAAAGTCATTTCCAAATTAGAGCCAATTTGTGTTAATATATGTAAAACTAATACCTTGAGCGACTATCAATGGGAAAGGTTTTAGTCTTGAATGCTTCTTACGAACCGCTCAATATTACGAGCTGGCGTCGTGCTGCAATTTTATTAATTAAAGGAAAAGCAGAACGGGTAGAACACAACGGTAAATTTATTTACTCAGGTTTTCCACTCCCTACTGTTATCCGGTTGCGCTATTATGTGCGCGTGCCTTACAAGGAGATTCCTTTAACTCGTCGGAATATATTGCATCGCGATGGTCATACTTGTCAATACTGCGGCTACAAGGGCGATGACTTAACACTAGATCATGTCATACCGCGATCGCGTCGTGGGGGCGATAGCTGGGAAAATATAGTTACAGCTTGCGTTCGCTGTAATGTCAAGAAAGGAAATCGTACACCGCAAGAAGCTCATATGCCATTGCATCATACCCCACGCAGACCTTATAGTAGCCTTTACTTTGAGGTTAGTAAACATCTTAAAAGTGGTTTGCATCAAGAATGGCAAAAGTATGTTATAGGACTTTGACACAATCAATATATTTGTCATGAGTACGGCATCAATTGCTTTGATACAAATAATTAAGATGGGATTGATGGCAAAAAAAAAGAGTTGAGGGTGTGAAGCACAATTTGAATATTGCCGTTTGAATGTTGCCGTTTAAATTTTGTCGTCAAGAGTTGGCAAAATAAAAATAGGCTTTGAATTATGCAGTCACAATATGGGACTGGATCGGAGTAGTGCAATATTCATATTGCCAAGCCAAATCCAGAACAGTGAGCGACGAGAACTTTAATATTCTACATCATGTTTACAAAACGGCAAGCAGGGTGCATCTAAATTAATTATCAAAAAAAAGTAAAATGATATGTAAATTTAATGTGAAACTCTTTAAAAGAACAAGGATTTAATCAGGAAGGCTAGTTGAAAACCCTTGAGAAAACGGTGCTTTGCGCCGATTTTTGTGCTTTAGACAACATAGCTTTGAGAAAATCACATTAGTAATCAAAAATTGAACTATCTGCGTTTGCTTTCCCTTGTCTTTTCAAAGCAAAGTGTTCCACGCCTGAAAAAAATTATACTTATACGACTTAGCAAAAAGGCACATTTTTTGTAGGGGAGGCAAAAAGGGGTGTAGATAATATCCCCCTTTTATTGCCGTTGGTTGTACACTGACAGATTCTTAACGCAATAATCAGGTTTTTGGTGTCACCCACCATCCGAGTATTGTGACATTCACTCTATGAGGGTGCGGTTCCGTGAGCGGCCATTCCTGACTTAGTTTGATCGCACCTCCAGGCACCTGAACTAAAACCAAAAGGTTTGTGATTCGCGGTAAAAACTAGGAAAAATCTCCAATTTCAACGAACCGCAAGCGGAGTAAGTTGGGGTAATTTAGGCTGACTTAGCTATGATTGAAAATAGGAAGTGAGAGCGAGTAGCTTACTGTTGAGTTGACAAATTATCAATATATGAGATATTCGCACTTTCCTACATAGAGTGCGAAAATTGTAGTATGTGGCAGGTGAAAATATTTGTAGTGTTTCAAAAATTTTGGAACCGAATCTAGAGAGGCTACGACAAACGTTCTCTATGAAACTAAATTATTACAAAAAGCAGGTTAAAGAATTGCAATTGACACCAGATTTAAAAACTGTTGAAAATAATCAAAAATCCTTAGAAGAATCGTTTCCATCGAGAAAAAGGTCTATTGCGACAGTGGAACTTGAGAGCAGTAATTATGGAGCAGGCTTTCGTGGTAATTCTGTAGCTGTGCAAAAATCAGAACAATTATTGCAAACGCTTAATGCACATAAACACGAGCGTCAGATAATTATATTACAGGATTTTCCCGACCCCGACGCTCTTTCTTCAGCTTGGACTTATCAGTTGATTGCCGAGCAATACGACATTAAATGCGATATTACCTATGCTGGGACTCTTTCTCATCAAGAAAATATTGCTCTAGTCAAGTTAACCAACTTACCAGCAACACGCACTCCCTTACAAAGCCTTAAGAAACGTGATTTATCATCCTACTATCAAGGGTATGTTTTAATCGATAACCAAGGTACCACCTCTGCTTTAATGGATGTAGTTAAAGAAGCGGGAATCCCAGCGATTGTAGTTGTAGACCATCACAATTTACAAGGTAATTTTAAATCAGAATTTGTTGACATCCGTCCCGGTGTGAGAGCAACGGCAACAATTTTTACCCAATATTTACAGAGTGGGTTATTGCAGTTAGATAGTAGCATCAGCGAACACGTCAATTGTGCAACAGCGTTGATGCATGGCTTGCACTCAGATACAAATCGACTGATGCAGGCAAAAGAAGAAGATTTCATCGCCGCAGCTTATCTAAGTAGATTTTATGACGGTCAGTTGCTTAACACCATACTGCGGGCAACTCGTTCCAAGCGAGTCATGGATGTGATTGAACGTTCCTTAAAAAATCGCATTGTGCAAAATAATTTTTCAATTGCTGGTGTTGGCTTCTTGCGCTATGAAGATAGAGATGCGATTCCCCAAGCTGCTGATTTTTTAGTGACAGAAGACAACGTACACACCGCAGTTGTCTACGGTATAGTTCACGATGAAGATGAAGAATTAGAAGTAGTGATTGGTTCTTTGAGAACGAATAAACTAACTTTAGACCCCGATGAATTTATTAAAGAAGCCTTCGGACAAGACAGTACGGGTCGTTTTTTTGGTGGTGGACGTACCAGTGCAGGAGGTTTTGAGATTCCCATGGGTTTCTTGTCTGGAAGCAACGAAGACTCCGGTTACGCCAAAATGAAATGGGAAGTGTATGATACCCAAATTAAGCAAAAATTATTGAAATTGGTCAATCCTAAAGATAATCCGATTTCCTCTGATGAATAAATGGTGGTTGGTGGTTGGTTGTTAGTGGTTAGTGGTTGGTTGTTAGTGGTTAGTGGTTAGTGGTTGGTTGTTAGTGGTTGGTTGTTAGTGGTTAGTGGTTGCTTAAAAGTTAGTTCACTTATAAATACCTAATTACTATAAAATATAAGATTACTGTGTTAATTTGTGAAACAACTTAGCGTAAACTGTCTTTTCCCTCTTAATAACCATCAAC
>JAYKJL010000103.1:0-48543 GCA_035285725.1 Nostocales cyanobacterium 94392
CAGTGGGAATAAGGGTTTAAGGGTAGTTTACCTAACCGTTATATAGTTCTGTTTTTTTCTGCCGACTTACTTACCCAAAATTTAGTCTTAAATTAGTTATTATTCCAAGAGAGAAAATACGGAAATAAACTATTGATTTAATTATTGCGATATTATCGATACTATGGAGTATATTTAACTAAATCAATCATCAACTATATAAATTTTTTGTAATGTATTGGTTTGGGTAGTCTAGTTTTGGTAACGATTTTAGTCGCAAATTGCCCGTTTAGGGAACCCTCAAATACAATAGAGTTATCTGCAACTCAAAACTTTGAATAATAATATTTGACCGCAAAATCTTCATATTATCGGAGATACAAGCTGTAATGGTTGATATTGGATTTACTCATATAGCACTGCCCGTCACGAATATTGACAAAAGTATCAATTTCTACTCAAATTATGCTGAAATGCAGGTTATTCATCGTCGCATTGATGCAGAAACGGGTGTAACTGTTGCTTGGCTTTCTGACGGTACTCGTCCTTTTGCGATCGTTCTTATTCAAACAGATTCAGTGCATAGTACTCTATCTCCAATCGCACATCTTGGAGTTGGTTGTAAAAGCCGCGAACACATGAATACTCTTTGTGAAAAGGCAAAAGAGGAAGGTGTTCTGCTTCAGGAACCAAAAGATTCTGGATATCCAATCGGGTATTGGGCTTTTTTGCAAGATCCAGATGGTCACACACTTGAATTATCTTATGGACAGGAAATAGGATTGACAGTAGAAAAGATTTCTTAAAATATCTTGCACCATTTGGCGATAACGCTGGAAAATACATTTATTATTTGGCGTAATCAGTTGATTGATGATGCATTTCAGAAATTAGAAATTGAGGTAACAAAAGATTTGCGATGGCTTTGCCGATACCGTGAAGGATAGTTAACAGCGATCGCAAAAACCCTACGTACTCAGCCTAAAGTAAAATATATTACTTGTGATTACTTAATTAATCATTTGTGGAATACCGTATCTTAAAAAAAATTTTAAGTTGTAGACACACTAAAAAACCACTATTTTAAAAAATTATTGACTGTTATCCCCAATTATTAAAAAGTAAAACTAGTCCGTAAAATTCCAATAGTAACCGAGTCGCTATCTGGTGTATGACCGGGTTCAATAATATGAATAATTCCCGGAGTTAGACTCATATTATCATTCAATCGCCAACGATAAAAAGCTTCAATATGAGTGGTTGTTCCCGGTTGTCCCCCATTGCTTCCATTACCTCCATCTAACAAGTCTGGTACGTTATTACCTCCAGATAAGTTACTACTAACAATTTTTGGTGGTTGTCCGACATAAATTCCACCTAAATTACCCTTACCAAATAAGTCAGGAAAGTTAAGATAAACCATGTAGTTTGTTGTCTCTACATCTCCCGATTCTCCAGGTATCTGAGAATTAGTATAACCAGCCCAACCACCCAAGGTAATTCCTCGTGAAATTTCCCAATTTACGGTAGCACCAACGGCATTTGTTTGCAAAGGTCTGGAAGTTCCTGTAAAGCAATTTAAAGCAGTTAAACAGCTATCACCAGCAAAAGTTGATAAGAAACCATTTGGTGAATAGTTATTTACATAATATAAACTTACATCTAACGTCTTCGCAGGTGTTAATAATAATTGTGCCGCTGCGGTTGTATTTCCATCAAATAGACCTCCACGTTGTCCGGGATTTGCAATATCTTTAGCGCTATAAATTGCTTGTACACTGGCACTTTTGGCAAATTGCCAATCAAAAGCAATTCCACCATTTTCAAAATCCAAATTCAAAATTGGGTTTCTTTGAGCAAACCATGATAACGGTCCATTGGCTGCATCTTCGGCACGGTTGGGACCTCGAAATGCACGTATCATATCTACACCTTTGGTTCCCACCATCATTGCTAATTTTTTAGTCAAAAGTTGGTGATAGTGCAAATCACTTAAAGTCCAATCGTTTCCTGGAGGAGCTTCGTAACCAAGGATAAAATCATTACTTAATTTAGGGTTTGTTGAACCATTAGCAGCTAGAAGTCCTGTTACTAAGAAACTACGTGGTGTAAATTGACTGGTCAAATATAGCTGATTAAAGTTAATTACATTAGTATTAGTACCTGGGTCTTCAGTATCTTTTACGCCGTCTCTAGGAGCAATATCACCGCGATTTGCACCACGTCCTTGAATACCGATAATGGCAATTCCACTGAGTTTGGTGGTTGTGGAAAATTGATTGGCTTCAATGGCAGCAGTACGAGATTCTAATGCATCAACTCGTCCTCTTAATGTCGCTAATTCTGCACCAAATTCTTGCTGTAATTTTTGTAAAGTTGTTAAATCTTCGCTGGTAACGATGTTACTCGCTGCTGTCGCAATTAATTCATTGACTCTTTCCAGACAAGCATTCAAACCCGCAGCAAATTCATAACGAGTTAAAGCCCGGTTTCCTCGATAAGTTCCATTCGGATAACCTGCAATACATCCATAACGTTCCACCAGAGATTGTAACGATTGAAACGCCCAATCCGTTGGCTGTACATCGGAAAATTGCGACACCGAATTAACTTGTCCCATGGGATTTTCATCCCCAGATGGAACACCTACTTGAGAAATATTGAATGGTTTTGTTTCTAGCAACTCTTCTGTAGATAAAGATAAATCTAGAGAAACCTGTTCTTCGGACATTGCTTTATCTGGAATTCCGGTAATTCCCGCAACTAAAAAACAGATGATTAGCGAAATTTTACTGTTGTTCAACTTTCAAAACTCTGTTTATATACAACGGTTGAGCTTATTCAATTTTTTATATTAATGGCATGAGTGATTATACGGAATTTGGATAAAAATAGATTTGAAAACTTTTGGGCAAAATTTATGAAGCAAGTGTATAAAAGAAAAAGCTACTACTGTTACGGTAAATCAAAATCAAAAATTAATTAAGTGGGTATGCAAAATTATTTGTGTCATTGCGAACGAAGTGAAGCAATCACCGAAGGTGCGGTTCATCTCAAACCCTTGCGATTGCTTTGTTTCGCTTCGCTGCACTCGCAATGACAATATACAATTAATTTTGCACGAGTACTTAATTAAGTTATTTAAAAAAATCTAAATCCCAATCCAAATTTGAGTCAAGATTAGTATGACCAAAACCTCACCATCATCAAATTCTGATAAAAAAACTGATAAACAGCCTAATACTAAAGTTCGCAAACTCCGCAAAAAAATTAAAAAATCTCAAAAAAATATTCAGGATAAAACTGTCACTTCTAGAGGAATTCGTTCCTATTCAAGTCGTCGTCAGAGAATTCAAAAACGAAAAACTTTCGCCACATCAATGTTCGCGATCGCAATTTTATTGGCAAGTGGGGGTTTAGTGATAGCAGTGGGTTGGATTAGTATTTTATTTATATTTAATCCGCAACAAGTAAGTTGGTTAAATGATTTTGTTCCTGGATGGGTAAAAATTGGTTCCACTCCAGAACAACGTCCGCATACAATAGAGCAAATTCAAAGCGACATTCAAAAACAAAAACGTATAACTGGAGAAATTATTGCTTTAGAAAGCGATACTGATGAATCTTTTTTATTACCCGTTTTTCGCAAACGCAATAACTGTCATTCTGATTGTCAAAATATAATTGAACTGAGGACTTATCATTTAGCAACAGATTTTGAATGGCGAACGTCCACCGAAAAGTACTATCATTTAACTACACAATTTTCCGTTACCGGACTAGAAGAAGATGAAGTAATTGCACCTTTGGTAGATGCAAATGTGGAAAAAAATCCAGGTTCGAGCATTCCTCTACCCATCAGTGAAATCGGACGCTTTGATAAAAATGCCCCCAAACCAGGAATTTGGTATTATTTACGTGGCGATCGCTCTTCAGGTACCAACCAGACAGCTTACGGTTACATCCTTCATTACAATCGCGATCGCCGCAGTCTCCAACAAATGATATCTTGGACAAGTCCCACTGGAGATTTACCTCAATGGCAACAGATAACTGGTGATGAAGAGAAGGAATTAGTAGTACGTCAAACAGTTGGTTTAGAACCTCGTCTGCGGGTTTATCAAGTCCAACCAAGCGAATACGTCATTAACCCGATTAAGTTATCTGAAATCACTCTCAAACCCCCAGCTTTGAACGATGGAGCATACAAAGATGCATTATTAATCGCTGAGAGTGGACTGTGGACACCAGCTGAGCAATGGTTGCAATTTATCCAAAAACAGCAAAAAGGCAAGATATCATCAGCAGCACAAGCACAAATCGATTTAATTCGCTTGCATTCTCAGCTTACCAAAAAATTAGCCGATACCAGTTGGGCAAGTCCTTCCCAACAAGTATTAGCTTACTTGATTGATGGCAGGTGGGGAGAAGCTTTAAAAGTATTTGAAGCATCACCGCAAAACACCGCAGAAATCAAAAATTTACTCAAAGTCGATACAGGAAGATTAGAAAATCGTATTGATGCAGCATTGCAAGTAAATCCCAATCGTCCAGAAGTACAAGCATGGAAAGCTTTAATTATCGCATCCCAAAAAGGTACAAACCAAGCTGATAACTGGCTTAATACACAGTCTAAAATTTCTCAAGATTCATTAACTTATATTAAAAAGCTTTTGACACAAATTTAATTCAAATAAGCGACGCACTGAGTTTGCCGAAGTGGACGGGGCTTTAAACCCATTATTTTCGGTAAATACATTGAAAAAGTCGTCGTAGCTAGACGTATCAACTTCGACGGTTTTTTCAACAGTTCCAAACTAGATACCATCACCGTATTCAACATCGACTAATTCATATCTTTATTTATCACTGCATAAGTTGATTCTTTCAAATTCTATAACTAATCAGAAAGGGTCGAACAGACCACAACTTCTAATTACAGCAACTAATTAATTCCCATTTTGGAGTACAAAAACTATGACTTACACACAAAATCATGCCAATCAAAACTACTGTGAATGCGAGTTCACTATTCCGATTAAATTGAATGTTCCCATTACGATCAATACGACGGTTTACATCAATCCAGTACCTATTACTAAGCAGATATTACCTGTTGTGATTGAGCCAGACTTGCTATTAGAACCCGGAGTTAGAGCCAAAGCACCTGCGTGCTATCCCCAATTTGAGCATCAGCCACAACTACCATATCAAAGCCAAGAAGCCTTGCCATGCAACTAATAGATAATAAAATCCCACAACTAATTAATTACCATTTTGGAGTACAAAAACCATGACTTACACACAAAATCATGCCAATCAAAACTACTGTGAATGCGAGTTCACCATTCCGGTTAAATTAAATGTTCCCATTACGATTAATTCCACGGTTTACATCAATCCAGTACCTATTACTAAGCAGATATTGCCTGTTGTAATTGAGCCAGACTTGCTATTAGAACCCGGAGTCAGAGCCAAAGCACCTGCATGCTATCCCCAAAATGGCTGTGAAAATAATAATTCACACAACGAAAATGTCATGCAATCAGTAGAAATTAAATAGTAAATTGTTTGTCGTTTCTTCCTAGATTGTTCTTGGCTCAATATTCACACTATCAAAAATCAGGATAGTGTGAATTATTTCCATCAAATCTATAGAATTAATCGTTCAAAATCAAGGAATAATTATTATGTCTACCATCCCAGAATCAAATTATCAATTAGAAGGCAATAAGATGCTTGTATCTTTGATTTTAAAAGTCCCTTTACAATTTGAAATAGAATTACGAGGAATGGAAGATGCAAAACTTAGTCAGTTTAACCAAGAAGAAGAATTAAATTCAGCTAAAAATACAAATTCAAATTTAATTAATAACGAAATCAATCAAGCTGAAATTAATCAAAAATCCCAGGTTTTCTCAAATTTGTTAGTTAACCAGATATTAGATAGACATAATCATATTTTATCCCACATAAACGAATTTGAATTACCATCAGATAATCCAGGCAATCGCGAACTTAAATTAGAAATATTGCCGAAAAAAAATAGTTTAAATACACCATTCAATAGTGAAGATAAACCAGAAAGCAATGAACAAGCTATATCTACTACTAATAAAAAAAGAAAACTACGTTTAGGTGACTCATTAAATGATAGTTTAAGCTTAGCAGTAAATATTGTCGGAGCGATGTTATTTTTGGGTAAATTATCTAACTATAGTTGGGAGTAAAATGTGCCAGTTGCGGTCATTCCTAACCATAAGAATTAACCGTTCCGCCATCACACAGCCTACAATCTGTATTAATTGCTAACAATTAATGACTTTTTGCTAAAGTTTGCTAAAAAATTATAATTAACCGCATTTTGATGTTTTTTTCGGATTAAATCACTATATATTCCCGAATTTTGCTTTTATTGACGAAAAAGAGACAAAGTTTCGAGGAAAATATGAATTTAATTCCCATTGAAGCAGAAAATTATAAATATGGTATCGACAACACGTTGGGTAATAGCGGTGGAGAATACCGCTTTGATGATGTTGATATTGCATACAGTAACGATGTTGATGGTGGTTATTCCCTTGGTTGGATTGAGCCAGGGGAATGGTTAACTTATGATGTTACTGTTCCGATATCGGGAGTTTATAAATTAGTGTCCCGTGTCGCTTCTGCTGTGGATGAAAATCATAATTTTCAAGCAACTATTGCAGGAAAACAAGGGAATTTTAATTTTGGTAATACTGGTGGTTGGTGGAACTGGCAAAATATAGATTCTTCTAACACTTTCTCTCTGGATGCAGGTAGTTATGAAATGCGTTTGGATATGTTCTCCAGTTCTTTTAATCTCAACTACTTGGAGTTAGTTCCCATTTCTACAGTTAATAATAATAATTTGATTGATGGTGGTACGGGTAATAGTTCTTTTTCCGGCAGTAACGGCATAGATACTATTACTTATGATGCAGCAAATTCTGGTATTTTTGCAGACTTAAATTCTGGTAAAGTAACTCACAAATTTACTACTAATTCTACACAACCGCTCAAAATTATGCCTTTGGGTGATTCCAATACGGAAGGTTATGGAAATTGGGATTTAGGTGCTTACCGCGATGATTTATGGCAATCATTTATTAATGATAATTTAAATGTAGATTTTGTGGGACCTCACGCAACAGGTTCCGAAGGTTTCGATCGCGATAATGCTGGATTTAGTGGGTGGAGAATCGGTGACATTACGAGCGCTGTGGATGGTTGGTTAAATGATGCTCAACCTGATATAGTACTTTTGATGATTGGTACTAATGACATACTCCGAGAGGACGATATGAGTACTGCACCCAGTCGTCTTAATAATTTGATTGACAAAATTACCTATCAATTGCCAAATACTCAACTTTTAGTAAGTTCGATTCCACCAATTAGTAGAACCAAAGAACAACAGCAGCAGGTAATAACATTTAATTCTCACATACCGGGTATTGTTGATAGTAAACCAGCATTTGGTAAAGATGTAACTTTTGTCGATATTTTTAGCGGATTAACATTCGATGATTTACAAGATGGAGTTCATCCAACTGTAGAAGGTTACAACAAAGTTGCTAATATTTGGTACGACGCAATTATTAATAAAAATAGTCCTCAAGATAGTCTGAGCAACATCGAAAATATCATCGGTTCTCGTTACGATGATGTAATTATAGGTAACGATGGTGTTAATACTATTAAAGGTGGTTTTGGTAACGATACATTAACCGGCGGTGGTGGTAGTGATAACTTTGTTTTAGCATCTAGAGAAGGAGTTGATACTATTACAGATTTTGTAGTCGGTGAAGATTATTTAGTATTATCTAGTGGTTTAAATTTACAGGATATTACTGCTACTCAAGGTACAAGTAATAATATCAATGACACTTGGATTAGTCATAAAGGTGAAACTTTAGCTTTATTATCAGGAATCGAAGCAGGTAGTATTTCTTTTCTTGATTTTGCGTAGACTTTTTAAATTTCCAATTCTGCCAACCCCAAATACTTAACGCCTACGGGTGTGGTTTCAAACCGACATGGTAATACTTCTAAACCCATAGATATGGCTTGTCGTAATAATTTACCATATATGGGGTCGGCATTATCTCCGGGTGCAAAATGAGTGCAATCACTCCGATTAATAAAGTAAAGCATTACTCCACGATTTTGAGGTAAAAGTGCCATTAATTCTCGCAGGTGCTTTTGTCCTCTTGTTGTTTCTGTATCAGGAAATAAGGCTAATCTTTTATCCGTCCAAGTTGTATTTTTGACTTCTAAATATATTGGACGATTATCTTCTATTAATAATGATTTATTTTTTATTGCTACATAATTACTTTTATTCCCGTCTAAAATGACTAATCTCTCTTTAGCTCTTTCCTCTGCGTTCTCAGCGTCTCTGCGGTTTTTATTCCAGCAATCTTCTAGCGGGAAGGGAGTAGTATCGAGTTGATTTGATAAATTAATGGCTTTTTTTTCAGAAAATAAACAGAAATCTATTCGACTTTTTCTATCTTGTCCGTAAACAACTTCGCTTTTAACTTCGTCGTATTTTCCTAATTCTGGAAAGATATATTTTTGTAGCGCTAATTTAATAATTTTGTTTGGTAAACCTGTATTGACACCTACCCAAGTTGGTTCATTATCATGCAACTGAATCATTTCCCAAGTGTAGGCTAATTTACGTTTAGGATTATCTGTTTTTGATAATTGTACAGGATTTCCAGGAATATATACTCCTTTCATCGGTCCGGTATTTGGACAGTGTGCTGTGACAATTTCTCCAGAAGTAAGCTGTACATCTGCAAAAAATCGTTTGTAGCGCTTTATTAGTATACCGGGATATAAAGTCGGGTAGTGGTAGATGAAATCGGACATAGCAATTTTGGATTTTAGATTTTAGATTGAAATATTTAACTAACTAACTAACTAACTAACTAACTAATTAATAGTTGCTGGGAGTTATAATTATAAAAAGAAATTATCCATTCCCCACCACGGATTAAAAAGGATTTCACGGATTTCACGGATTTAATTACCAATTACCAATTACCAATTACCCATTCATAATTCTTTAGTTAGGATAAGTATCTATAATTATTCAGTAAGTTAAGTGTTAACTGTAATGGGACAAGAATTTTTCGAGCAAGGATTGATTAAGGTACGCTCTAAGGATTATGCTGGCGCTATTGAGGATTTTACTCGTGCGCTACAAGTCAATCCGGAGTTTGTTGAGGCTTACTATCAACGAGGTTTAGCATACTACGATTTGGGACATATTCCCCAAGCAGTTTTTGATTATGATCAAGTTTTGCAACGAAATCCTTACAGTGTAGAAGCATATTATTGTCGTGCTTTAGCAAGGTTAGCTTTGAAAAATCTACCCGGTGCTTTGAAGGATGTCGATCGCGCTATTGAATTGAATTCAGTTCAAGCTGCTGCTTATAATCTTAAGGGAGTGATAGAGCGGAAATTGGGAAATATTCAAAGCGCGATCGCAAGTTTTAAAAAAGCGGCTGAGTTATATTTGGAGCAGAAGGATACTGAAAATGCAAAGCTGGTTTTGGAGAAGTTAAAGCAGCTAAAACCCCCTCAACAAACGTTTGTGGTAGAAAAGCCACAATTACCAACTACAGAAATAATATCTGAGCAAGATTATTTTAACGCTTTGTTGGAGAAAGCAGAACGAGGTAATACCCAAGAAGCGATGGAAGATTTAAATTGGGTTTTACGAGCAGATTCTCAAGACGGGAAGGCTTATTGCTGTCGTGGAGTTGTATATTGTAAGCAAGGAAAATATCGAGAAGCAATTGCGGATTTTAATACCGCGTTACAGTTGAATTTTGACGCTGCTGTGGTTTATCGTAACCGGGGTAAAGCACGTTTACAATTGGGCGATAATCAAGGGGCAATAGCTGATTTTAATCAAGCTTTAAAAATGCAGCCTGATGATGATTTAATTTATGTTGCTAGAGGTAATGCTTATCAAGCCATTGGTCATTATTTGGGTGCAATTGAAGATTATAACAAAGCTTTGGAAATCAATTCTCATAGTGCGACAGCTTTCTATAATCGGGGTTTATGTTATGTTCGCATGGAAGAAATTCCCCAAGCAATTACTGATTTTCAAAGAGCAGCAAGTATATATTGTGAAAAGCAAGATTGGGATAATTATCAACAAGTTTTAGATAACCTGAGAAAGATACATTCTCCTACTCCTACAATTAAAAAAAATGACTATGAAAAGTTACGTTATCGGTTGTTAAGATTAGTCGGGGGACAATGGGAAATCGCTCAAAGATTAATCGAGCAAGCAAAGTTGTATTATCCAGGAATGTCTGAAGAATGGTATATCCAAACAGTTATTCACGATTTAGAAAGAGATTTCGGGAAGTAGGATAAGTAAATCTTCACTATTCACTATTCCCTATTCCCTATTCCCTATTCCCTATTAAACCAATGTCACCTTAGCAGTTACTGGATTTGATATGTGAGTGTAAGAGTTGAGAAGCAATTGAGCAGTATCGATTGCTTCAATTTCCCTAATCATAAATTCAATCATGGGTTTTGCGATCGCGCAAATTAATTCCCCTGTTTTACTATAAGTTCTTTCGCTGGGACAATGCTTTACGTATTTGTACTTAAAAAGCAATAAACTATCAAATAGTTTTCTTGAAAACTTTTTATAAGCTTTAGAATAACTTTATAAAAAATCAATTTGTTTACACATAAAAATCTGAAATTGAATGACTATATGATGTAGATATACGATTAACAGCTACATAAACTTCTGAAATGGAGGATTTTGAGTGAAAACTTTTTGGAATGCAACTTTCTACGCTATTTTTTGGCTGTGGAATCTAACTTTTTTAGCAGTAGTATATTTTGGTATCTTACCTTTCCTCGCACCATTTTTATTTGCTGGAACACTCAGAGGTGAAATTCCGGTTGAATTCTCTTTAACTCTAATTGCTTTAATTGCAGTTCCGACGGTTTCTAGTGTTATCGGAGCTTGGAAATTCATTAAACGACCTTTACAACTTATCCGTTTATTTTACGGTGTGGAAGCACCGTTATTTCTATTATGTTGTTTGCGGTTATTTTTAATCCGAGAAATGACACCAGCAAGCATCTATATTACCGCTACTGCGGCTTTATCTATGACAGCATTCTTTATTGATTTAATCTGGAGCTATCACAATCATCGTCCAAAAAATTTGCAATGGATGCAAATGTTAGCGAGCAGTTTAATGCTGTTGTTTGGTATTTATGCGGGAGCTTTGTTACTATTTTATGCGTTACCTTTGGCGGTAGTTATTGTACAAGAATTTCTCAAGTTTCAATGGTTAAGTGCAATATGGGATTCTTTTACTCGTGACTTTTTTACTTACGGATTATGGTACGTACCCTTCCTCTCGTTGTTGTTTATTTTCAGCGTTTTTTTACTTGTTATTATGCCTTCGGTAATGTCGGGAATGTACATTTATTCCGGACAAAAAATTATCAAACAATTTGCTGGACGCTATGGTAAAAAACGCGCTTTTACAGGTAGCGGTGCAGTTTTAACAACTGCGATATTTTTATTTATTACCTTACAACAACAGCCGCAAGTAAAAGCATTTTCCTTATTAACTAATCCAGTAAATACAGATAGTAACCGTCAAACTTTATTATCCAAATCCAATCAAATTAAACAAGGTTTGGTAAACGCTTATTTATCTTCCTATCGCTATCTTAGCACTAGAAAAGATAGTAATAGTATCAGCGCTATGTATCGTGAAACTTTAGGTTTGAATAAATCTGCTGCGGATGCAGTACAGGAAGTTCATAACTTTTTCATCTCACCTTTCTTATATAACGGTTCGGTACAAGATATTAAGAAAGCCGAAAAACTGTACGAGGAATTCTTTGATAAACCCATCCAAAAAGCAGAAGCACCAGCGATTACTCATGCGGTACAATCGACTTTTAACGAACAAGAAGTTAAAGCTGGTTTACTGAATATCAACGAGAAAAAAGTTTGGTTGGAATCTCAGCAAGTTACTGTTAAAGAAAATGGCGATCGCGCTGAAGTAGAACTCTACGAAGTTTACAAAAACCAAACACCAGAAGTTCAAGAAATATTCTACTATTTTTCCTTACCTGAAAGCGCAGTAATTACAGGTTTATGGTTAGGAGACACCAGCGATTTAAATAAACGCTTTGAATTTGTAGTTTCTCCTAGAGGTGCAGCACAAAAGGTTTATAATTCTCAAGTAAGAAGAGAACGTCCTGTTGATCCAGCATTATTAGAACAAGTTGGACCAAGAAATTATCGTTTAAGAGCATTTCCTATTCCTCGTAATAATGTACAACAAATCGAAAACCAACCACCTGTTCCTACAGAGATGAATTTATGGTTGACTTATCAAGTTATGGTGCAAGATAAAGGTGTGGCTTTACCAATTTTAGGAGAAAAGCGTAACATCTTTTGGACGGATAAAACTAAACGTATCCGCAATGGTAAACAGGTAAAAATTGACAAAGATGTTTGGTTGGAAGATTTTATTACTCTTTTCCCGGTAGAAGATTACGGAAATAAAAACCGCAGAGATACAGAGAACACAGAGGAAAGAGATAAAAAGAGATTGGTAATGTTAGATTCAGATAGGAGTAATACCAAAAAATTCAAACCAAAATCTCACGAAATCAATTTATCCGAAGGTTATAAAATCACAGCTAAACCGTTATCTAATCAAGATTACTCTTTACCTGAAAATAAACGTTTTGCTTTAGTTATTGATTCATCTCGCAGCATGGGTTCTCATGTCAAGGAATTGTCGCAAAACTTAACATGGCTACAAAAATACTTGAAAAATAACGATGTAGATTTATATATTACCGCTTCGGGAAAAGCAACACCGCAACGTTTAGATAATATTCGTAAATTTAAAGCCGATAAATTTACCTTTTACGGAAGCTTACAAACTCCACAAATGTTAACGCAATTCAATCAACTACAGGGAGAAACATCTTACGACGCAATATTGCTGTTAACAGATGCAGGAAATTATGAATTAGCGAAAAATAACAAAGATGTCCCTAACATTCCCGCACCATTATGGATAGTACACAACGGCGAACTGCCACCAGCATACACCGACGGCATCATTAAAGCAATTCAAGATAGCGGTGGTGGAGTTTCTACCTCACTTACCGAAGTATTGCAAAGAATCGCCACAAAAACAACTCTGGGAGAATCAGTAATTGACGTAGTTGATGGTTACGCTTGGTATTTAGAACAATCCGATAATAATTCTACGGAGCAAAGTGATTTTCAACAATTAGCAGCCAGACAATTAATTCGGGGATTGAGTAAACAAGTTAAACTAGATAACCTAGAAAGTTTAGATGCAATTCACGCCATAGCTAAGAAGTATAAACTAGTTTCGCCTTATTCTTCCATGTTAGTGTTAGTAAATGACGAACAAAGACGTTTACTCAAAGAAGCAGAAGCAGCTAAAGAGAGATTTGATCGAAAACTAGAAAGTGGTAAAGAAAATTTGACAAAACCTAATAATCCTTTGAAAAGCAGCGTACCCGAATCTTCCAATGGATTGGTATTAGCTGGAAGTGGTTTATTATTGCTTTGGTTTGTAAAACGGAAACGTTAATCAATTATCAGCTTGTAGGTTGGGTTAGACACGAAAACAAATTTAGCTAACATCACGATTATGGATAAATATGATGTTGGGTTACGGTTCAAATATAGATTGTTTGTTCAAGTTTATATATGAGGGTGAACCTAACCCAACCTACAATATTAATTAAATTACAAATTTTCAACCAAAGAAACTATTTCCTGTAAATTGGTAATAAAAAAATCAGCTTCTTGTTTAACCTTTTCCCTGATAGCATATCTACCAAACCCAATAAACATATCAACAACAGATTTGCTTTCTAAATCGCTGACACCATCACCGACAGCGACAATTTTTCTCGGTGAATATTTATCTCGTAAACTTTTGATAACTTCGGGTTTACCACCGGAACGAGTTGAAGGATAATTACGGTCAAAATCGCGATAACTACCATCTTCGTGAAAATAAAGGTCAACAGCTTCGATTAATTCCACACCCAGATAATCGGCTAAAGGTTTGATTGCTTGACGATAACCACCACTTAAAATCACAGGTGTCCAACCTTGATTTTTCAAAGTTGCAATAACTTGCTTTGCGGAAGGTTCCACGGTTTCAATATATAATTTACCAACTTCGGAGACAGTATCAGCAGTCGGTTGAATAATCGATAAACGCAGAGCAAAAATACTTTCTAAAGAAATAGTACCCTCCATGGCAGCCGCAGTCATTTTTTCAATTTCTTGAGTTGCTTGCTCACCCGCTCCACGTGCTAATTCGTCAACTCCTTCAATGCTGCTTAAAGTGCTGTCGCAATCAAAAATAATTATCTTATCGTATTGATTTGTCATATTTTTTTTAAATTGGAATTGCGAAAACCATAACCATGAGAATATTATCAAGTTTTGCTCGTTAGTTGTTAATTTTCCCCAAACCCTATTCCCTATCTTTATTAGGAATGGCCGCAACTGGCACATTTTTTATTGTAGGGTGTGTGACACTTTGTGACATTATGAACGCAATGCCGGATGTTTCTGGTGTCACGCACCAACCTAGTATTGTGACACTTACGTAAGTCCTGTTTATAATTAATCAATGGGATTTTTATCTTTATTTTTTGCTACTCTGCTTGCAGTAATCTTACTACCTATGCCGATGGTTGCTGCTGTTACTCCTGGAGATAATCTTGTTGTTGAGGGAATTCCACCGATTCCTGCGGATTTGGTGCAGAAAGTCGAACGTTATACTCAGTTTCGCTCGGCTGGTATCTCAAGTTGGCATCCAAAACGGCGCGAAATGTTGATTTACACCCGCTTTGGGGATACGAATCAAGTTCATTTAGTCAAATCTCCCTTTGCTACTCGTCAACAATTAACATTCTTTCCCGAACCCGTTCTTGGTGCGAGTTTTCAACCAAGTGATGGTAATTATTTTATCTTTAGTAAAGATACAGGAGGTAATGAATTTAACCAAAATTATCGCTATGACTTGGATACTGGAGAAACCACTTTATTGACCGATGGTAAATCAAAAAACAGTGGTGGTGTATGGTCTAACCGTGGCGATCGCATTATCTACACTTCCACTGGTCGCACGGGTAATGATGCCGATTTTTACATTATTAATCCGCAAAATCCCGCAAGCAATCAATTATTAACTCAAAATCAAGGTGGTGGTTGGTACGGATTGGATTGGTCCCCGGATGATAGTCAGTTCTTAGCATTACAATATGTTTCTGTTAATGAAAGCTATCTGTGGTTGGTAGATACTTCTACAGGTAACAAAAAGTTACTATTACCTCAACAAAGTGAAGAAAAAATTTCCTATAATGGCGGTTTTTTCAGTAAAAATGGTCAAGGGTTATATGTAATTACAGATAGAGATTCCGAATTTTCTCGATTAGCATACGTTGACTTAAATACTCTAGAGCATACCTATTTGAGTCAAAAAATTCCTTGGGATGTTTATTAAGGAGTTTTTGCTCAAGTAATCGAGCGTGGGGAATTCTACGGAAATTTGGAGCTAAATGTTTAGATTATCCTGATATTTTAATGCTCTTGATAATAAACGGGTATCCGTAGTCAAAAAAATGTCGGATTATCCACATATTTGCTATTTCTATTCTACTGCAACAGATGCTATTCATCCCCATAAATGTAGAGACGTAGCACTGCTACGTCTCATCTAAACAAATAAAATATCGAACTATTTTCCTTTAATTCAAACGAAGAAAACTACACCCCCAAAAACTGATTAAATTTATCTGTCTGAGCAACAGAAGCATTTTCAATAGGTACTACTTCATATTTATTCGCACGAGGTTCTGCTAATGTAACTTGATAATTACGCAATTCATCTTGGTGAAATACGGTAATTTCAATAGTATCTTGGGGTTGATATTCCTTTAATCTTTCGTTTAAATTATTTCCTGTTACTTTCATACCATCAATTGCTAATAATTCATCTCCTGCGTCAATCCCCGCAATTTGTGCTGGTGAATCTACTTCGACAAATTTGATTGATTCCCGTGCGTTATCGCTAGTTACTTTTATTCCCAAAAAAGGCTCATCTGGGGTATATGAAACTAACTTTAAACCAAAAGGTTCGAGATATTCTAAAAATGGTAAATCTGCTGTACCGTGAATATAACTTTGGAAAAAATCTGTTAAATCAATTTCCGCTACTGATTCGATAACTTGCTTTAACTCCGCAGCCGTATAACCAACTTCATCTTGACCAAATTGCTGCCATAATTTGAGCATTACATCATCAAGAGAACGTTGATTATGATGACGACAACGAATTAGTAAGTCCAATAATAATGAAATCATTTCTCCTTTTAAATAATAGGAAATTTGAGAGTTATTACTATTAGCATCTTGACGATAAAGTTTAATCCAAGCATCAAAACTTGATTCCGAAACCGGCTGTACTTTTCGTCCCGGTGTGGTTTCATATCGAGTGATTTCTTTACTCAAATTATTTAAGTATGATTTAACATTATAAATTCCGGCTCTTAAGGGAATCAATAAGTCATAGTAGCTTGTAGTTCCTTCACAAAACCATAGGGAAGGTGTATAGTTTTCTTGGTCATAGTCGAAAACTTCCAATTCCTTGGGACGAATTCGCTTGACATTCCATAGGTGGAAGAATTCGTGAGCTACCAACTGCATAAAACGCTCGTATTTTTCGCGATCGCAAAATCCAAAGCGCTTATAAATTAAGGAACAGGAGTTTTTATGTTCCAAACCACCGAATGATTGGGCTGATAAGTGGAGCAGAAATAGATATCGTTCGTAAGGTAAACCATCGAATATCTGCGCTTCTACCTCAATAATTTTCTTAATATCCTCAATCATCGGTTCGACTTCAACGTTACCCTTTCCCCAAATTGCTAGTTGATGAGGTAGAGAACGTACCTCGAAGTCATATAATTGATGACAACCGATTTCAAAGGGACTGTCTACAAGGGTATCAAAGTCGGCAGCGACAAAAGTATTTTTTTGTTCTTCAACTGCTGGTAATGTTGTCGTTACCTGCCATTGGGGGTACGGAGTTTGAATAGTAACATGAATTGGTTGTCGATCAAATTCCGGTATTCTAAAAAATAGCGCCGCTCCATTAAAATAACCGTGAGTTGAATCTAAATGATTTGTGCGGACAGTTAGTTCATTCGCAAAAACACGATAACTAATAGTAACTTCTGAAACATTAGTTGTATCTACTTGCCAATGATTTTTAGAAATTTTAGACCAAGTTAAAGCTTTATCGTCACTCGTTGCCGAAAAATTTTGTAAATGCTTAGCATATTCCCGTACTAAGTAAGAACCGGGAGTCCAAACGGGCATTTTTAAATCCAAAATGGATGATGAATAGCCCTCCAATTGTAAAGTTACCTCAAACAGATGGGTTTGAGGCTGAGGCATCGCAATTTGGTAACTAATTGTCGCTGGAGCTTGTTTTGTGGAATTTTCAAGAGGATGAGCAGTTATTTCGGTCATTTTTTCCAAGTTATCAGTCAGGATTTTTACTGTAGCTTATAACTTATAACTCATCAGATGAAAGTAAACTAACTGCTGTTCGACGACAATCACAGAAGTCGGGTTTTTCAACAGAAATACTCCTAAAAACCTGATTTCTTAGCTTTTATTCACTTTAATTTATATTCTGCCAGCTAAATTTACCAATTGTTTAAAATTAAGTAGATGAATTACATCTTGGCTGGTATCAATATCAATCCAAGCTTTCTCTTGCAACTTTTCTATAATTTGGCTGGTTTCTTCTATACCGATGTCGGTAACATCAGCTAAATCTTGTAATGGAATCTTGTAAATGTCTTTTCCTTTTGCGGCTTCTTCACCATAACTCTCACCCAAAGAAACCAAAGTATGAGCCAGTTTCACTGCTGGGGGTGCGGTACGCATTTGCAAGCGTAAATTTACGTAACGCATTCTACGTACCATTAATTGCAGCATTCGATGATGCAACTGGGAATCTTTAAATAGTATCTGAATAAAGCTCTCTCTGGAAACGCTAATCAATTCTACAGGGCAAAGAGCAATTACATCCGTAGAACGGGGAGATTCATCTAAAATCGCCATTTCTCCAAAGAAATCACCTTTACCTAAAATCGCGAGAGCGCGAGTATCTTCACTGTTAGTACGCCGGACTTTTAGCCAACCGGATACAATAAAGTAAACTGCATTACCCCAAGAATCTTCCATTAAAACGGTTCTTCCAGCCGGATACTCGTGCATTGTCGCAACGTTGAGCAGCCACTCCAAAGTTTGGGGATTGGCTGTACTCAGTAAGGGGAAGATTTCACCGAAAACCTCTGTCTGCATGAAATATCTGCCGCAAATAAATAAAAAACTAGATAGAGAAAATTTAATATATATAGATTTTCAGCCGTAATAAGGAACTTAGTTTGGGATTATCCTGATTAACGATTTACGTTTCTATTACAACACAGTCACCAGGAATACTCATCAGCGTTTTTACTGACCATTCTCATTTTGAAATCGAGTTTTTACAATATAAATATCTTTAATACCATAAACAACTCATAAAAACCCGACTTTTTACCTCACACGTAATCTAAAATCTAAAATTGAATAACTATTTTTTATACCGTCGGGATATCTGTAAGTATTCTTAAATGACTATCTAAACTTTCTACTAATTCGTTCAAAGTGTTTAAAGCCTCTAATTGTCGAGGATTTAACTCTCGTCTATTTAACGCTAATTTTTGCTGTAGTTCGTGTACTTTGTAACTTAGCTGCTGGGAAGCCCCTAAAGCATCACGACTCAGACGAGTTAGCTGTTGTTGCTGATAAAACTTCAATGCAGCTCCACGTAATACCTGTAAAGTTGCTTCTTCTCCGTACATTCCCGGCATAACTCGCAACCGTAATAATAAGCGCTGTTGCTGATATAAACATTCTGTTTCTACTTGTTTTGCTTGTCCTAATGTTGCTATTGCTAAAGAATTCAAGCGTTTTAATTCATTAAGTACACCTTGAAACGTCGATAATGGCAGTTCCTCTATTACTGACTGCACAACTCCATTTAAACTCCATAAAATTCGACCTTGATAAGGCTGTCTTTCTAAATATAAACGACCAATGCCTCCTGCGAGAATTCTTGCGAGTAATTCTTTGAGTAACTTTTTCGGAGCAAGAGTAGAAAGTAGCGTATCAGCAGTGAATGATTCTGGAAGAGGTAATCTTAATGCGGGTAAACTCTCTGCCGATATGACTTCAAAAATACCTACACCAATATTTTCATCTAAATCTTGGCGATTTAAAGGTGTCGTCGGAGATTTTTTAGGCTCTTGAATGTGAGAGAAACTTTCTAAGTCAACTCCCTTGGTAAAATCAAACAGGATTAAAGTATTATCCCCTGGCTTCGATTCTTCTTCTAAATTTTCCACCAATGATGGATTTCCTGCTTCCTCTCCTTGATTAGAAGGTAATTTAGACACTTCCACCGACCTATTTTTATAATTGAGATATTCTGACAATATGATGCGGTGAGTTTCAGCAGTCAGGGACTGAGTTTCTACTGTGGATTTCAAGTAAGATAATATACCATTAACATAATCTAATGCTGCCGTGTCTGTGGGATTAACGATGCCCAACAACAGATTATTATCTTCTAACTTCAAAGGTAAAACTTGATGATAGAGGCAAGCCTCAAAGCACAAGATACTCTCAATTAGTTGAAATATCTGCTCCTGTTGGTTTGGGGTAAGAGATGATGCATCGTCAGTCCCTATCGTCTTAAATAGCTTTTGATTGGCAATCGCTGCACTAGTATCAGTTGGTTTGCCTTCGTCAGACAACATAGGTATAATCGCTTCATATTTTCCTCCATCGTATTCGCTTTATTGCCAATTTGGCACTATTTTGACAAAGACTTTTGAGTAAACCAAAATGAAATTTTTTACAAAAAATAATCTATCAGCTTAGCTTGTAATTGCAAAAAAGTTTTATTGACTACGTACCGCTTGAGCAGCTAAATATACTTTTGTCCATTCTCCCATTACTTGATGAGTTTTACGTTTGAGATTTTGGGCAATCTCTTCTATGGTTTTACCCATTTTTAACATTTCTAAAACTTGTTTCTGTATGGGTGATAACTTCTCTTCCAATTGTTCCCATTGCTTTGGTGTTAGCCCCAAATTATGTTCCCATAAAGAATTTTCCAGCCAGTTAGCGACTAGTTCCGGTTTGTCTTTGAGCGCGAAAACCCTGATTGCATGGTAGCCAATTTTTTCTCGCAACCGATAAATTTCTTTGATTGGTTTACCCAATTCTTTGGCGATCGCGTCTTGGGTAAAACCTTTAAGATACAATTGCAGCCATTTAGTTGCATCTTCTCCTAAATTTTCCTGGAGATATTTCTCGAATTCGCTTTTTACCAACTGACGCTGTAGTTGTTGCTCTTGGGCTTTTTCTTCCTCAAGGTAATCTTCGATGGCATTTTGATCTACTAAGCTGACTCGATTTTCACCGTCTTCAGCAAATACCTCTTCGGAAACCAACCTTACCAAGTCTTTTCCAGGTACTTGAGTTAAACCACCACGTTGAGTTCTCTTTAAATAGTTCACAAACCGATATACTAGTAGTGGTTGATTGCGTATCGGTCGCATACAATACTCTTCCAAACTGGCGAATACCAAGGCATTTCTCAACCTGCTATCCTCGGTAAATTCAGAAATACAAGCCATTTGGGAAAGCATATAACTATCGCTTTGCAATAATTCTTGCAGTACTTCCTGCAAAACATCCAATACCTGACGTTGACGATCGCGACTCAAGGAAATCCAAGTTTGAATTTTGGAACGCAATGTTGCTAAGCTACCCAAACGAGTAATCAGATTGCGGTAAGCACGTTCCCTACCCATTCCCAGGTAGCGTTGACACAAAATCCGATAGCGATATTCCATCGCTTGCTTGGCAATTTTTAACTCTTTAACATCAAGATTGTCAAAGCGTTGCTCCGAGCTTCCGATCAGCCATTTAACTATACTTTCTCTTATGGCTTCGCTGTGTTGCGAACATTCTTCAGCTAATCTATCTTGCCAATATAATGTCAGTTTTTCCGCTTCAGATGTCATATTGAGATTGCGCTCCTCAAAACCCTGCTTTAAAGTTTGCATCACAACCCCCGTTGATTACAATTGGTGTATATAACTAGTTTTCGCCTGA
This sequence comes from Nostocales cyanobacterium 94392, assembly GCA_035285725.1. Lineage (GTDB taxonomy): Bacteria > Cyanobacteriota > Cyanobacteriia > Cyanobacteriales > Nostocaceae > Rivularia. The sequence goes on from JAYKJL010000103.1 coordinate 21,332, forward strand.
GCAGGCTAAAATATCCAAAACATTTAATGGATTCTATTTTTATTACGTGTGCTTCCAGTCCATTTATGCTGAATTTTCTATTTCAACTTAAAAACCAATCAATCAATAAGTAATTTAATCGGGTTTTCAAGGTGTCTTCCTCAACTTTCACTAATGTCATTTTTTGTAAAGGAAAATATATTTTCTAGTCAATCTCTTAATATCTACCCAAAGATAGATGTACAAAGTACTAATTAAGATAAATTTAAAGGACTATTCTAAACGTAAACAATAGAATTCACTGTAATTGGGACGTTGCTTTATACATATTAGTTTCAATTATCAAATCTATATTTATTTTAGGATTTATTTTAGTATTGATTTTTACACCTTATCTACTAATAGCAAAAGCTTGTTTGTCGGATTAAGTACTGTGGGTTAAATAAGAGTTAAATCTAAAACCAGCTTTAGATATTTATTTTTAGATTTAGAATCATAAATCAAGAGAACTTGAGAATACAGCTATTTATTCTTATTATGAAAAATTCTGGAAAATACGGAAGTACCCCAACGGGTACTTTTTGTCACACAATTACTTCCAAGTTGTTTTTTGTTCTCCGTTCACAAGCTAAAAAACTGCGATTTAGAAAAGTGTTTTATAGTAAAAACGGGCTTTTGGGCGAGTAATTTAAGAGTTGACCTTTAGCCCGGTAGGATGATAATGGTGATTACTTTGCCCAGCCGCGATCAAAATTAATTAAATAATTAATTAAATAAAACTAATTAACGACCATTAGACCTACCGATTATCGGGTTTTCCACAGAAAGTCGATATTCTTCAACTGCTTCGGAATAAGCAATGGGTAAAACAGCTTCGACGTTTTCGTGGGGACGAGGAATAATCACCCAAGATTCGAGGGTTCCACCGTGACAGCTTTCTGCGGCTTCCACACCAGCAGCCATAGCAGCTTTAACTTCTGAGACATCACCGCGAATATTAACTGTAAAGCGAGCGCTACCAACTCTGATATAACCAACAAGGGTAACTCGACCAGCTTTTACCATTGCATCAGCAGCTGCTAATACGGCAGGAAAACCTTTAGTTTCTAAGGAACCAACTGCCTGTAGTGCCATTAATTATCTCCTGTATTAATAAACGTATGGGGCGCTAACAAATGATTGTATGAATGTTTTTACACACTTTTTGATAGCTACTAATATATTCTTTATCTTCTCAGAAAGTGAACAATTGCGTATTAAAAACGAAAAGGTTCTGATTTGGAAGTGAAATGAATCGGTAAAATGCTTTCGACATTTTCCGGAGGGTTGGGAACAATGTAATGGGACATGACTTGACCTCCATGGGATTCTACTTCAACAGCTTCGAGACCTGCGGTGACGGCACGGTTAACTTCAGCAACATGTCCTCTGACTGCGACAAAGAAACGTCCGCTTTCCGATTTATCGTAAAAAACTACTGTAACTGCGGCAGCTTTAACCATCGTATCTGCGGCTACAAGTATTGCCGGAAAACTCAATGTTTCGATTACTCCTACTGCCATTGGCATGGCTTTAAACTCCCAGGTCAACTGATAAGTAAAAATAATTATACGGTGGTTTTGTCCCTATTGTGTCTTTATTTAACCCAAGTTATAACTCTTAATTTGGCGTTGCTTGCTCCGGGCATAAATTTAGATTTTGAGACGTTACACTGTAACGTCTCTACACAGATTTTGGTTATCCCTTTTCAGCAACGTCCTTAATTTTTAACTCTCCCACTTTGCAGTAAGCTGATAAACTATGCACTCAATGACTTAACTATGGCAACGATTAACGACAATTATTTGAAGCTCAAAGCAGGATACTTGTTTCCGGAAATTGCCCGCAGAGTAAACGCATTTGCCCAAGCTAATGCTGATGCTAAAATCATCAAATTGGGAATTGGCGATGTTACTGAACCGTTACCCCAAGCTTGCCGCACAGCGATGATTCGAGCTACCGAAGAAATGGGCGATCGCGAAACTTTTAAAGGTTACGGTCCGGAACAAGGTTACGCTTGGTTGCGGGAAAAAATTGCCCATCACGATTTCCAAGCCAGGGGATGCGAAATTGACCCCGACGAAATCTTTATTTCTGACGGTTCTAAGTGTGATACGGGCAATATCCTCGAAATATTTGGTAATAATAATACTATTGCCGTCACTGACCCGGTTTATCCTGTTTACGTCGATACTAATGTGATGGTAGGGAATACGGGGGATGCCAAGAAGAATGGTGAGTACGAAGGCTTAGTATATTTACCAATTACGGCTGAAAATAATTTTACCGCTCAAATTCCTAGGGAGAAAGTTGATTTAATCTATCTTTGCTTTCCGAACAATCCCACAGGAGCGACAGCGAGTAAAGAAGACTTACAAGCTTGGGTAGATTACGCTAAAGCCAATAATTCAATCATCTTCTTCGATGCAGCTTACGAAGCCTATATTACCGATTCCTCAATTCCCCACTCGATTTATGAAATCGAAGGAGCCAGAGATTGCGCGATCGAGTTCCGTTCTTTTTCTAAAAATGCGGGCTTTACCGGAACCCGTTGTGCGTTGACTGTAGTACCCAAAACACTTACAGCCAAAGCTGAAGACGGTTCCGATGTCGAACTGTGGAAGTTGTGGAATCGTCGTCAATCGACCAAATTCAACGGTGTATCTTACATAGTACAGCGCGGTGCGGAAGCGGTTTATTCTCAGGAAGGAAAAGAGCAAATTCAACAACTCGTCAGCTTCTACTTAGAAAACGCTAAAATCATCCGTGAAAAACTCACCGCTGCGGGTTTGCAAGTTCACGGAGGAGTAAACGCACCTTATGTCTGGGTGAAAACACCTAACGAACTAAGTAGTTGGGATTTCTTCGACAAATTACTAAGTACTTGTAACGTAGTGGGTACACCTGGTTCCGGTTTCGGTGCTGCGGGTGAAGGTTATTTTCGTATTTCAGCTTTTAATAGTAGAGGAAATGTAGAAGAAGCAATGAAGCGGATTACCGAGAAATTTAAAGTTTAGCTTTCTGATATTCGGATTAGCGAAGAACATACAGCATTATATTATTAAGCAATGTGTGGGATGGGCATCCCGGAGCGTCCGAATCATAAAGATGAAATATGCTGTAAAAGTGCGAGCGCTATAAATGGCGATCGCGCTTTTAAATATAGCGAACATTATATATATGTAAGCATTGCTGCTTGAAACTCTTAAGTAACAATCTGTAGGATAACCCTGGTAACAACAGGGTTGAACTGGAAAAATGCCTACAGAAGAACAATTAAAATGTCTGTACACAATAACTTGTCAGTTAACTTTCGTGATGCTCCAACCAATTCACCTTGTTTACTTAGACCAACGCACGTTAAATGTCTATATATTAGCTGGTGAAGAAGAAAATATTGAATTTGAAATTACTATTGATGGAGAGGTATTTTAATGAATCCTGCAAACTATACTCAAATGTCCGATCAACAATTAAAAAAATACTTAATTAAACATCGTAATGATCAAGCAGTGCTTCAAGCTTACTTAAATCGTCGTCATCAACGTGCAAATCCAGTGATTGCGACTGTCAACGATTCCAATTTTGATGATAAAATTTTAACTGCAATTCGTGACCAAATGATTCAAAATCTCTAATGATGACAGTTTAAATAAAGGATAACCTCAAACTTGTAAACCTCTTTTTGAAAGGAGAAAAAAACCAAAATCGAATGACGCTTCCCAAACCAGATATAGCCTATATTCCCTGTACACAAAAAATTGTAGAAGCCATACTTGAATTAGCAAAAATCAAGTCCCAGGATATGATCTACGATTTAGGCAGTGGAGACGGACGTATTTTAATCACTGCTGCGAAACAGTATGGAATTCGCGGTGTAGGTATCGATATTGACCCTATAATAATTGAAGAAGCAAGATTAAAAGCTTTAAAGAACGGTGTTTCAGAACAGTTAAGGTTTTATCAGCAAGATTTATTTATCAGTAATTTATCGGATGCTACAGTAATATTCGTTTATCTGTTACCTCATCTTAACTTAAGATTGCGTCCTCAACTGTGGAACCAACTCAAACCAGGTACGCGGATAATATCTCGTGACTTCGATATGGGAGACTGGGAGCCATTGCAGCAGTTAAAATTTACCGTAGAAGAAGAGGAAGAAGAGGAACAAGTGACTCTATACTATTGGGAGATTGGGAATTAGTTGACAGTTGACAGTTGACAGTTGTTTTACTAACTACTAACTACTAACCACTAACTACTAACCATTAATAATTGTAATGTCTATTTCAAAAACTGAAGCAAAGCAACTTTTAGAAAGAATGATTTTTGAAGATACTCATCCTCAAGATTGGGTACAGGATGTTTGGGGATTAAGTCCATTGTTAGGAGATAGTGCTGCTAAAATATTTGAAGTTTTTGAAGCATTGATTGAATGTTGTCCAGAAGCGCAATTAGAAAATTTACTACAAAGTTATTATCAAGAAAAATTGCTAAATAATCAGCCGCATTCTTCAGAACAAATCACCAATTAACCATCACGGATTTAAAAGGATTACACGGATTACACAGATTTAATTCCCAATGCTCAATACTTAATTCATGAAAGTTTAACTTAGCTTTATGAAATTTTTATATGTACAATCCTGGGTATATATTTATCCACAGAAACAATGATTGTGATTTCTTCTGTTATTTTATGACTCAATATCAATTTTTAGACCGGCGTTTTCAAGAATATAATGAGGCTTTGATGAAAGCGCTGCAAAATTTGGCTGCTCTGTTAGAAGCAGAAAGATGCTGGCACCAAAGCAAACTTATTAAAATGATGCTTGATATTGTGTTGGAAATAGAAACTAAAAATATTCAGTCGATAGCTGCAATTGAAGAAGATATAAAAAAGTCGCTCTTACTAGACTAAAACGTTAACGAAATAGTCTATTAAATAGTCAAAGTAACCAATGAATTCATTAATTGCTTTATCTGAAACTACAGCAGATGATTGCCAATCGCTGATATATTTACTTCTAATTAACTCGAATGCTTTTAAATATATTTCTACTGGTGGTTCATAATGGGTAACGACTCCTTTATAAAGTAAACGGGGTTCGATTTCGTTTTCCATACAGCTACCAATCAATTTGAGGTATTTGCTGATGTTACGACGAAATTCTTGTATATGGGGATGTTCCCTATTTAATAATTCTGATGCTACTGTGTGGGCTAATTCGATTCGATTAGCGAGTAACCATCTTCCTGCTTCTATACATCCAACTCTTTGTGCTTCTAATTCTGGAAGCGATGCTGTCAATTCTCTTTCGATATATTCTAAAGAGTAACGAAGTTTGTCTTGTCTTTCTTGAATTTCTTTCAAACTGACTATTCCCACATGAGATAGTTTTTTATCTTCTAATTCCTTCAATAATACTTCTACCGTTGGTTTGATGATTTTGGCAATAAAGTCTATCTGTTCGTGAATGACTTCCAAAACCTGACTACGTAATTCGTAGTTAACAATTTTTTCCAGACGATTATTTGTACTTTCTTCTAAAAAATCCAATTGTTGTTGCAAAGAATAAATCATCTTTTCTTGAGATAATTCTGTTTGTGGTTCAGCTTGATATAGTTTTCTTTCCAAACCTTCTATTCTTTTGTGCATTACTTTTAATCGAGATGCATTCGCCCAAGGGCTGACAATAAACTCTGCAAATCCATACAAAGTTTTTCCTATCTTTTCTAAAACTCCGGTATTATTCAACTTTCGAGCCATTAATTTTATCCTTGAATTTTATACCCATGAAAAAAAATCTATTTATTCGCTTTATTTTGACTTACTTCGTTACCGCAAGCAATGACTAGGATATAGTAGTATCTAAAAAAAATCCGACTGCTTGATGGTATTGTCAATCGCGTAAATTATGCTCTATTTGTGGAAAATTCTACCGATTTTTCCAGAAAATCGCAATCATGACCACTTACTTCAAATTTATTTACTAATTCACATCTATTCTAGCAATCTAAAGCTTTTAAGGGATTTTACTATACGTAATTTTAACTATATGCTTTACTAGAAAATTACAATTTCTCCATTTCTTAAACATCTGTTTTTCATATTTATCTAAAAAATGTTACTACAGATAGATGTGTATAACCATCATTAATGTTATCTAAAGAAAAACTTCTAAAACAGTAAATTAATCAAAAAGAATTAAAGATACATCAAAAATATTTGTAAAAGTATTGGTGGGCAAAACCGTACTTGAGTATTAGCGTTTTCTACCCCAAAAACCTCAATTTAGATAGATACAATCGCAGTATGGCTTAAGTAATGCTGTTATTAATAAAAAAATCAATAATCAGACAGCCTACTTCAGGAGGAAAAATATGGGCAATCAAGTAAAAACTGCGGCGTTGCTAGCTGCTTTAAGCGGACTTTTGATAGCTATTAGTTATTGGATAATCGGCGGTAGTAGCGGTTTAATTATTGGTATCGGTATCGCCGCAGTAACTAACCTTGTATCTTGGTACCAATCAGATAAAATTGCCTTGGCGGCTTATCGAGCGCAGCCAGTATCATCGAGCGAAGCGCCGGGACTTTATCGCATGGTAGAAAGATTATCAGCAAGAGCAAACATTCCCACACCAAGAATATATGTAGTTCCCAGTTCTAACGCTAACGCTTTCGCTACTGGGAGAGATCCAGAGAACGCTGCCGTTGCGGTAACTCAAGGGATTTTAAACATCCTCCCAGAGGAAGAACTTGAAGGTGTACTTGCCCACGAAATTACTCATATCATTAATCGGGATACACTTACCCAAGCAGTCAGCGCTACTATTGCGGGTGCCATTTCCTTTTTGGCACAGATGGTAAGTTATAGTTTATGGTTTGATGGGGGAAATTCACGGGATGGTAATAGAGGTGGAAATATTTTAGGAATATTATTAACAGTTACTTTAGCCCCCTTAGCGGCAAGCGTAATTCAGTTAGCAATCTCCCGTACCAGAGAATTTTCCGCCGATGCTGGTGCAGCCAAATTAACGGGTAATCCCCGCGCTCTAGCACGAGCTTTGCAGCGATTGGAAGCGACAGCAAAACAAATGCCGATGCAAGCAAATCCAGCTTTTGAGCCTTTATTAATTATCAATCCTCTGAGTGGCGAATTTTTGGGTAATTTATTTAGAACTCATCCGAGTACTGAAGCGCGAGTAGAGGCATTATTAGAGTTAGAAGGACAATTACCCACAATAGTTTAATCAAAGATTCAGGTTGAAAATAAATCGCAAATCTGGGCTTGAATCGAGCAAATTTGCAAAAATTGCCAACCAAGAAATTAAAACGAATTAAATTGTTTAAATTGTGTTTTTGTTCTAATTCGTGTATTCTTAGCCATTGAAAACGACTGTTTTCCAACTTGAAACTGAATAATTAATAATTAATAATTCATAGTTCCTAACCTGTATCTAAAATCATGACAGATCACAACGAAGAGCCCAAAGTAATAGTAGAAGTCAGCCCTCAAACCACCGAAATGGTAGAAAGTCAGATGGTTGGAGAAAGCGAGGATATCAAGCAAGAAACCGCAGCTTTGATTGAAGCTCTCAAAAGACGCGCTCAAGTTGAAGCACAATCTGCCGGTACCCTGACTCGCGAAACCTATTTAAGTGCGGTACGTCAAGCGCGAGAAGCAATCGAACAGAACCAATTGATCGAACGCGCTCGTATTGAAAACGCTTTCGATATGGTGCAAAATGAAGCAACCAAAAACTTTGAATCGATTATTGCAGAAGTTCAAGAACTTGGCGATCGCTTACAAGCAGCTGCACAAGCAGCTTGGGATGTATTAACAGCACCACGTCCCAAGCCTTAGTAGTAATCATAAAGTTATTTAGTCGAGACGTTGCAATTATGTAGCGTCTTTTTTTTGGCGAGATAGGGGGTTTTAATCTAAAATCGAGAATATTAGGTCTAAGGTCTAAGGTCTAAGGTCTAAGGTCTAAGGTCAAATTCCCCATTCGTCATTTCTAATTACTCATTCCCAAATATAATAATAAGGTTTTTACAAAAACTTGAAAATCCCTGCTCGAATTTTAAGAAGTAATACCTATGCGAACTTATTATTGCGGCGAAGTCCGTTCATCTCATATCGGAGAAACTGTCACCTTGTACGGATGGGTTGACCGTCGCCGCGATCATGGGGGTGTGATATTTTTAGACTTGCGCGATCGCAGTGGCATTGTACAAATCGTTAGCGATCCACAACGTACTCCTGTATCCTACGAACAAGCGAATTCGCTGCGTTCGGAGTACGTTGTCAAAGTCACGGGTAGAGTATCCCAACGTCCGGATGATTCCCTAAATACTCGCTTACCCACTGGCAAAATCGAAATCTACGTCGATAATATTGAACTACTAAATGCAGTGCGATCGCAATTACCTTTCCAAGTTTCGACTGCGGATACGGAATCGGTACGGGAAGATTTACGGTTAAAATATCGTTATTTGGATTTGCGTCGGGAACGCATGGCGGGTAATCTCAAATTACGCCACCAAGTTGTCAAAGCTATCCGTCGTTTCCTGGAAGACGAAGAAAACTTTATCGAAATTGAGACTCCCATATTAACACGTTCGACTCCTGAAGGCGCACGAGATTTTCTGTTACCGAGTCGGGTTAATCCCGGTGAATGGTTCGCACTACCGCAGTCACCGCAACTATTCAAGCAAATTCTCATGGTATCGGGTACTGACCGATATTATCAAATTGCTCGCTGCTTCCGCGATGAAGATTTACGCGCTGACAGACAACCAGAATTTACTCAATTGGATATGGAAATGAGTTTCATGTCCCTTGATGAAATTATTGCCCTTAATGAAAAGTTAGTCAGTCATATTTTCAAAACTGTTAAAAACATTGACTTACCCAATTCTTTCCCCCGTCTTACCTATGCTGAAGCAATGGAACGCTACGGTAGTGATAAACCTGATACACGCTATGGATTAGAACTAGTTAATGTCTCGGATTTACTCAAAGACTGCGGTTTCAAGGTATTCCGTGAAGCTGTTGCTAAAGGCGGCATTATTAAAATTCTGCCAATCCCCGGCGGTGATGTAATTTCTAATGTCCGTATTAAACCGGGTGGGGACATTTTTAGAGAAGCTAGTGAAGCTGGTGCTAAAGGTTTAGCTTACATCCGTGTTAAAGAAAATGGGGAAATCGATACCATAGGTGCAATCAAAGATAACTTGACTGATCAACAAAAACAAGAAATTTTGCAGCTAACTAATGCTTTACCTGGACATTTGTTATTGTTTGCTGCTGCTGATTCCAATACTGTTAATAAAACTTTAGATAGATTGCGTCAATTTATCGCGAAGGAATTCAAATTAATTGTAGCAGACAAAATCAATTTACTCTGGATTACAGATTTCCCAATGTTTGAATGGAATGCAGAACAAAAACGCTTGGAAGCATTACATCATCCATTCACAGCACCCCATCCTGATGATTTAGAAGATTTAAAAACTGCACGCGCTCAAGCTTATGATTTAGTCTTGAATGGTTTTGAAATTGGTGGTGGTAGTTTACGGATTTATCAACGGGAAATTCAAGAACAAGTATTTGAAACCATCGGTTTATCTGTTGATGAAGCATACAATAAATTTGGGTTTCTTTTAGAAGCTTTTGAATACGGTACTCCTCCTCACGGTGGTATTGCTTACGGTTTAGATCGATTGGTTATGCTATTAGCAGGTGAAGAATCAATTCGAGATGTAATTGCTTTTCCCAAGACTCAGCAAGCAAGTTGCTTGTTAACAGATGCACCTTCAACTGTAGATGTTTCTCAGCTTCAAGAATTGCAGGTTACTTCCACATATAAACCCAAGTCTAAATGAAGGCAGTGGAAAGTGGGCAGTCGGCAGTCGTAACCCTCGCGTTTAAATTAAGGGGTTTCAAGCAAAGACAAGAAGGAAGGCAGTTTCGTCTTTTGGGCAGTCGGCAGTGGGAAGAAATGTGTTTTTTATGCTTTAAGGGCAACAGCGTGTCCTTCTTTTTTCGACTGCCGATTGCCGATTGCCGTATTTTTTCTCGTACTACGTATCTTGAAAAAAATATTATTACTTCTCCATAAATAAATAATGGTGCCTTTAAACCAATACGGTTCAGTTAAGGTTGCCATTTGATTGATCAATCGATCTATATTTCATTTTGTGGGAAAATCAAGAATTACGGGATTCTCCCCCAAACCCCCTCCAGAAAAGTCAGTCTGTTCGATCGCAATATTAATTTTCTTAACTGAACTGTATTGGCCTTTAAACCTTTAAGTAATTCTCCCACTGCCGACTGCCGACACTTAGTTGCCTTTCTTGGTAATTTTTGACGAGAATTGGAATAAGTCGTCTTTTCCGACGACTTTCTCAATTTATTCCTAATTTCCTCACATAAAAAGCTCAAAAGCTTATTCTATAGCTACATTTGTGCATTGAGCATTTGAGGTTTGCAACCTTTGGCTCTGTAAAGCTGGGCTATTTTTTCCTGTTCCCGCTCCATAGAGCATTCCATTAATCAGAATAATATGCATTTAAAAAAATTATGTTAAAGAAAATATCAAGATACTGTATAATTACTGATAACAAAATAAATATTTTTCTCAATCTTTCAACCAAAACACCTACTATAGCTTTATTTGATAGTTATAGTCCTGATCGATGGAAAAAAGTATTCTAGTACACAATATCAAGGTGTTATAAAGTTAATATCAAGATATTGTGAAGTTAGCGACTAAGGTATTGTTGATATTTCTAAAGTGTTGATAACATCGGGCGTATAAAAGAAAACATAAAGGAGGATTTCTATTGATTAGTTACTGAATTGATGTTTAATCGAGCAAATTAAGATTCTGTCTGTATTTAGTGTAGATTCGACATCTATTGAATATTCTCTTTATATAAGAATAAAATGATGTTATATCCCACAGGTTTATAGGAGAAAGTAATTCAAGCAATTATCTAGTAATAAGTTTGAGATATGTTCAGTTGTACATCATAGGAAAGAATCTGATCTGTTGAATTTGGCTATTATTTGGATTTTATTCGTATTTTACCACAATTAATTGATGTGTTTAATGGAAGTTGGGCTTTGATGGTCTATTGGATCTCAGTCCCTCCAAATCAGCATTATCTAAATGCTGTATAGATTACTTATTCCGATAAGGAGTATATGATTACAAGTAACTATGCACCTTCGATAAAATGCGATTTTAAAGATAGCATCTATAATTAATTTTTTCTTGCGGCTAAAAAATAGTTATTTGCTAGGACTTCTAAGAAGCAACTATTTTTGATAGATAATGGGATGAATATAGATAATTTAGTTGCCAAGAAATAAAAAGCTATTGTATGATTACCGTCAAGTCTTCTTACAGTCAATGTCAACAAGCAACAATAAATCAGAGGTTGAAATGAAAACTAATATTTTCAGATTTGTATATCTATAAAATACCATAACTTAAAAGCAAATTGAATTGCATCTATTTAATGCTGAATCAGAAAAACACACAATATTTAATTTAGTTAAATAGTTGCATTATTTGTGTTGAGTGAAAATTGGGCTTTTGTTGGTGTACCAAACCCTGTATATCCTGATGATTTTCCCTTACTTATTAAGCAGCAAAAGTTCAACCATGTATTCTATTTCTAGTGTGAATTGAGGGAAATGGATGCATCTAAACTTGTGCAGTCAAGCTGCTTTTCTGTTTTGTAGTCGTTGGTATTGGATGTATTTATGACAGAAATTAAACTGCTCAAAAGGTGCGATCGCAATCGTAAACGTTCCAAAAGACGGGCTATCAAGTGTCCGGTGCATGGATGTTATTTAGATAGTGTAAGTCAAAAATATAAGCTATTTGCTTCCGAGCCGGGACAACTTCAACAAAAAGGAATAGGAAGACAGAATGCACTAATATTAATCGCGAGTCAAACCGCAGTGCTTTTAGAAGACGAGTGGTTAGAAGCGTTTTGGTGTGATCAATGCCAGGAAACAAAATGGTATCATGTCAAAATAATTAATCAAAGCTCCAAGCAAAATGTTGGATGCACATCCTATTCAATATCAGTGGCACCTCCTCAACTGTGGGAACAAGCCATGGGAGTAGATGAAACTAGGGGAAATCCCAGTGTAAGCGAATTTACTCGGAGACAGTCAAAAATGGTTGGCTACAGAAATCTTTAGAAAATAAGATGTAGTTTAAGACTTGAATCAGAAAAAATATTTGACAGTGGGTTCATTTAATAATTATTAGGTGTATTATTTTTCTTTTTAATTTTGTCAACACCAAATTATTCTAATATAAATTTCGATAAATAGAGCGTAATTCATAAGAGGTGTTAATTTGAACAAGAATCCGTTTGTTAAATTTAAGAACGGGAAGATAGTTAGCGTTGAACATCCGACAACAGCTTCCTTTGAAAAAAACCGAGATTATCCTCAAAAAAGTTCTTCAGCGCCGAAAAAATCAGGAATATTTTACTTAATAACTCTACTTTTGCTGAATGCGGGTATTTGGACTGGGGCTTTGTTCTACTTATCTATAGCCAAACCCAAATATATCAGCGAATGGACGATTAATATTCCTGGTTCCGGTTCAACTTCTAATATTAACCTGCCCAATATTGGACAAGCAACATCCCAAAATTATTCAGCTTATGCTGGAGCTAATTACGACCCTAGAGAAAATTATAAAGCGATTGCCACTGCTGAGGAAGTTTTAAGTGCGGCAGCTTCAAATATCAATATGCCGTTAAAAGAATTTGGTAATCCTCGAATTAAGATAGTGGACAATACATCGCTAATGAAATTTGAGTTTCAAGGCTCTACCCCTCAACAAGCGAGAAATAAATCAGTAGCTTTACAAAATGCCTTTGAAGTTAAATTAGAGCAGTTAAGAATTGAAGAAATTGGTCAGGAAAAAGTACGATTAGAATCTGGGATGGAAGCTTCCCGACGTAAATTAATAACTGCTCAAAAAAGACTTAGTGCTTTTAAAGTAGCTTCGGGTTTAAACTCCGAAGAACAACTGAGAAATTTAGCAATAAATATAGAAGACTTACGCAAACAACGGGCTGAATTAACCGCTCAAGAGGGACAATCTCAAGCTAGAATGTCGGAATTAGCTAATAATTTAAATTTGTCTTCTAATCAAGCCTCAGATGCTTTTGTTTTACAAGCAGATCCACTGTTTCAAAATTATCTGAAAAACTACAGTGAAGCCAATAGTCAATTAATTAGCTCAAGTGCCAAATTGACATCGGTTCATCCCACAATTATTAATCTTCAAACAGAACAACAAGCATCTCAAAATGCTCTTTTAGCCAGAGCGCAAGCCTTGTTAAATCGTCCCATAACTATGGCTTTAATTAATCGACTTAACTTTAGTAATAACGAATCATCTGGCTCTAAACGCGCTATATTATCCGAGCAATTGGTGACAACAAGCGTAGAAACAGAAGGAACAAAAGCTCAATTAGAAACTTTGGACGCGCAAATTGTTCAACTAGAACAAAGATTACAAAAATTATCTCAGCAACAGTCAGTCATGGAAGACTTAAAGCGAGATGTTCAAGTTGCCGAAGCAGTGTTTTCATCGACGATTGCTAAATCAGACTTAGCAAAAACTACTGTTTCTGCTTCATATCCACAAATTCAAATTCTCGCCAAACCAAGTTTACCAACAGAGGCATCCGCACCGAGAAAAAACTTAGTTTTACTGGGTGCAACATTCGGTTCGCTATTACTTACTAGCGGAATTTTTGGATTATGGAAACGTAAAATGCAACAACAAAATCAAAATCAAAATCAAAATCAACTTGGAGAATACATAGAATACCCGGAATTTGTAGAAGACTATCAGTAAATCATGAAGCCCCAAAACTTTGAAGAAAGTTTAGTTTGGTACGTAATTATCGGTACCTATGCTATTTACGCATTAGGAATATTATTTCCGATTTACTCTTTATTAGGATGGGTGTTAGGTGGATATGTAGTTTTTAAAATATTCCAACAAACAGAAGATACTCCACCCAATGAAAAAATTCGTATTCCGTGGATAATTTACTTATGGGGAATTTATTCGCTGATTACTTTAGTGGCAACTTATGCTGGTATAACTGACTTTAGATTAGGAACAAATGTTTTATTCAGAAGTATTTTAGGTTGGTTAACTAGTTCGACAATTATACCGTTATTTTTGTTGAGCGGTTGTTTAAACATCAGAGCAAAATTGATTTATCGAGCGGTATGTATATTATGTTTGCAGAGTTTAATTGTCATACCTATTGCTTATGCTGCTTATTATTTAAATTTACCGGGTATTCTTTATAGTTCTCCCATCGAAAGACTAATTCAAAATGGACCAATTTTTCATGACGTAGGATTTTACACATCAGATTACGGTGCTGATAACGTGCGTTTGTTTTTATTTACTCCTTGGTGTCCAGCTTTAGCGCTGGTTAGTAATGTATACTTTTTCATGGTACTCCAGGAATCGAATAAGACATGGCGATACATTGGTATAGTTGGTGCGATCGCGATGAATATTGTATCTCTTTCACGGGCTGGATTGGTGACTTTACCAACGGTATTAATTATGATTTGGAGCTTGAAAAACTTGACTCGTCCAGAGATACAAATTACTACTGGAATTATCAGCTTTATTGCTGGTATTTTTAGTACCACACTTACAAATGCTGCAACAGAATTTGTTGATACATTTTACAGTTCCAGAGCGGATTCTTCAAGAGTGCGTGCAGCCTTGCAAAGAGTAGCAATGGATGCTTGGAAAGAAGCTCCTATTTGGGGACATGGAACTCAAAAACCTGGACCTCCAGTATTAGCGAATTTACCTATCGGCTCTCATCATACTTGGGTAGGATTGCTGTATACCAAGGGATTGGTAGGTTTTTTAGCGTTACTATTACCTGTATTATGTAGTTTTATAGATTTGTTAATTAAAGCTCGTCACAGCCGAATTGCAGAAACAGGCTTGAGCATTTTATTAGTACTTATTTTCTTTTCTTTTGGAGAACAAATAGATATTTTAGGATACATTTTTTGGCCAGGTTTAATAATTATTGGAATTGCCTTGAAAGAGAGTGTTAAAAAACCAATATTGTTTTAATTTAACTACTCCCTACTCCTTATTCCCTCGTTCCAAAAATTAATGATAATTACAAAAATTAAACAGCAATTATCAAACCAGTTCATCCGTAATATCGGTTGGCTTGGGGGTGCGGAATTAGTAAATCGTGTGTTTCGTTTAGGAGCAACGGTGGTACTAGCTCGCGCTCTTAGTCCACAAGATTACGGATTAGCAGCAGTTGTTTTAACGATTAATGAATTTACCACAGTTTTTACTCTCAGAGCCGGAATTGGAGGCAAAATAGTTCAAGCGGATGAAGAAGATGTAGAAGTTTTTTGCAATACAGCTTACTGGTTGAATTGGATTTTATGTATTTCGTTATTTTTAATTCAATGTGCTGCGGCTTTTCCTATTGCTTGGTTTTATCAAGAAGAAAAACTAATATTGCCGCTGTGCGTATACAGTTTGGTCTATTTAATGATGCCGTTTTTTGCGGTGCATAATGCATTAATTGATAGAGCAAATCGACTCAAAATTACGGCTATAAGTACAGCAATTCAGTCAATGCTGGGTAACATTCTGATTCCTGTATTTGCGCTTTCAGGTATGGGAATGTGGGCTTTAGTATTACCCGGACTTTTCACAACTCCGGTATGGATAATTGTGACACATATCAACGAACCTTGGCGACCAAAAATGTCTTTTACTCTGAAAAGATGGCAAGAGATAGTTTATTTTGGTAAAGACATTCTTGGTTATGAATTATTAGAAAAGCTCCGAGCAAATATTGATTATTTATTAGTAGGAAGATTATTAGGAGTTGAAGCTTTAGGAACTTACTTTTTTGCTTTTAATGCCGGTTTAGGTATCAGTTTAAATGTCATAAATATCATGGTTTGGCCATTGTATCCCCATCTTTGTGCAGCCAGACGTAACTTCAATGAATTTAAACAAAAATATTTCCATAGTTTGAAAACAATTAGTTTGGTAATAGTTCCGTTGGTGATTCTCCAATCAAGTTTAGCTCCATTTTATGTACCCATAGTTTTTGGTGAAAAGTGGA
Organism: Nostocales cyanobacterium 94392; assembly: GCA_035285725.1. Lineage (GTDB taxonomy): Bacteria > Cyanobacteriota > Cyanobacteriia > Cyanobacteriales > Nostocaceae > Rivularia. Next base: position 37,545 of record JAYKJL010000103.1, read on the forward strand.
GAATCGCAATTCCTATATTAGTATTAATTTGTCTATCAGCGATACCGCGTCCTTTTGCGACTGCTGCGGCTTTACTATTACAATCTTTAGATAAAGCCTGGATCAATTTGTATTGGAGTGTTATGTTCACCGGATTTTTTGTTGGTTGTTTATTAATTGGTATGCAGTGGGGAATTTATGGAGTAGCAGTATCGGTATTGATTTCTCATGTTATCGCAATGCCATTATTTACAGTATGGGCAACAAGATTAGTATTTGGGAAAAACTCTAATTTACTACTTAATAAAAAGTCATGAATACCACATTTACAGTAGTAATGCCAGCTTATAATGCTGCTGCATATTTAGCACAAACAATTGAGTCAGTTTTAAGTCAAACTTTTACCGATTTTCAACTAGTAATAATTGATGATGGCTCCACAGATAATACTGCTGTCATCGCTGAACATTACCAGCAAAAAGACAAGCGAGTTAAACTTTTAATTCAGTCAAATCAGGGAGTTTCGGCAACCCGAAATCAAGGTATTGAAAGCTCTAGTTCTCAATACATTGCTTTTATAGACGCTGACGATAAATGGTTTCCTGAAAAATTAGCATTACATCATGAGCATTTAGAAAAAAATCCCGATTTAGGTGTTAGTTATGCAAAAGTCGAGTTTCTAACTCCTGAAGGAAAGCATACCAGAAAAATTGCTAAAGGTCGTTTAACCGAGCTGCAACCGCAGCATTTTTTGTATGACAATCCCACCATGACAGCATCAAATCTTGTAGTACGTCGGCAAGTATTTCAAGAAATTGGCTATTTTGATTGCAACATGAATTATTCTGAAGACTTAGATTTTTTGTTTAGGGTTGCGTGTAGTCATTGGAAGATTGAAGGTATTGATCATGTTTTACTGGGATATAGAACAACACAAGGAGGACTTTCGTCGCAGCTTTATAAAATGGAAGAAGGTTGGGAAACTTTGATGGACAAAGCCAAAATTATTGCACCTGAATTAGTGGAAAAACATTATTTTAGAGCAAGAAGTAACCATTTACGCTATCTTGCACGTCGAGCATTTCGCTTGCATCTTTCTCCCCACATTGGAGTAGATTTTTTAAATCGAGCATTAAATTCTGATTGGCAATTAATAGTAAGAGAACCTCGTAGAACTTTGCTTACAATTGTGGCAATCTATGGTAATCAAATGTTGCAATATATCCATTTACGTAAGATTATTTAACTATTTTAAAGATTAGACAAAGTTTTGTTTCTTTTGTAATCATATTTGTTTTGTTATCCGTAAGCATGAAGTACTATTTGTTACAAGAGTACTTATGGAGAAATAAACGAATATGACTGTGTGCTATTTGATTCAAACTTATAAAAATCCTGAACAGATATACAGACTTGTTAAATTAATCACAAATACTACTTCTAATTCTTTTATATTGATTAGTCATAACTTCAATAGTTGTAGTTTGAGTACTAGTTTGTTTCAAGAATTTAAAAATGTCGCAATAATTCCTAACAATGGAGTAATGATGGGTAGCTTCGCTATTCTTCAAGGGTTTTTTGATGCAATTGACTGGTTATTAAACCAAGAAATAAAATTTGATTGGTTAATAAACCTTTCCGGTCAAGATTATCCCACACAAGCGCTAAAAAAATTTGAGCAGTTTTTAAACAACACAAAATATGATGCTTTTATAGAGTATTTTGATGTATATTCCCCGCAAAGTCCTTGGAATAAAAGAACTGTAAATGCCAGATATTTATACCAATACAAACATTCTCAACAATATTTATCTAATTGGCAACGATTGATGTTGAAACCAATAAAGCATATTGTGAATAATTTCCAGCCTTTAATTAGATTAGATTCTTGCTATGGATTAACAGTTGGAATTAAAAGCTATGATAATTTATTTAACAATAAGTTTGCTTGCTATGGAGGTTCTTATTTTGCCACATTTTCTCGACAATGTGTGATGTATCTATATTTTTTTGTCCAAAAAAATCCCCGTGTTGTCGATTATTACAAAAGGACATTTATCCCAGAAGAATCATTGATACAGACTGTTTTAGTCAATAGTAAAAAATTTAATTTATGTAATAATAATTATCGCTATACTGATTTTATGAATAGTCATCACGGACATCCACGTACATTGAATAGTCGCGATTATTCGATTCTCACTAAAGATAATATTTATTTTGCGAGAAAGTTCGATATGACTCTAGATAGTGTCATATTAGATAAATTAGACAGAAGAGTATTTATTGCATAAATTTAATTATCACAAGGAGAAAAAATGCAAACTTGTTATTTGATTATGACGCAAAAAAAATTATTACTTCCCTCGCAAATTTGATATTAAAGTAGACAGCAAAATTTTAGATACTTTAGACGATAAAAGTTTCGCTGATCTTGCTTCAGTCGCATTTCATCATTGATAAAAATTAAGTAATTAAGTAATTCGGCAGAAAAAAACAGAACTATATAACGGTTAGGTAAACTACCCTTAAACCCTTATTCCCACTGCCGACTGCCTTGCCCTAATTACAATTTTCAACGCTAACCTACTTAGTTGCGCCATGCTTGGCATATTTAACAAACCAATACGGTTTTTGAAAGTGTATCTATCAACAGCGTTATATCGGTTGAAGACGAATTCGCATGTAATTAGTTTTTGAAAAACAGCGCAATCAACATTTTGTTTAATCAAAATATATTTTGATTAAAAATTTGATATCAAAACAAGCAAGATTAATCAATTAGATTTTAGAAACAATTAGGAATTAAAATGTCTCAAAATATTTCTTTTCTATTTACATTCGCTTTAGCAGTTGTTTCTGCTTTGGTTGCAATGCCATCTCAAGCGCAAACAGCAGCTAATTCAAACAAGGAAGTTACAGAATTTTCTCAATCTGCCATTACAAACGATGCAGCTAAAACATTAAACGTAAGCGATTCTAGCAGTTTAAATCAAGATAATACTACTAGTATTTCCCAATCACAACCTGAAGACTCTCCTACTACTAATATTCAGAAATCCGAACGTACAAGAATTCCTGTTTATAGTAGAATTGGGTTTGGATTGAGTCAGTAATCAAATCTTGTTTATTAACAGATAATTTATGTAGAGACAGAGCATATTGCTACGTCTCTTTGTGTTTTTGTATCTTTTAAAGATACTATTTCACCGACTTCTCTATACAAATTTAAATATCTGGAGACGTAGCATTGCTACGTCTCTACATGATTAATTACTTTCCTAAACAAACTTGTTCATAACGTTTCCCTGCACTTTCCCAGGTAAACTCTGTTTCAACTAATTTTCTGGCATTATTAGATAATTCTGCTCGTAATTGCGGATTTTCAAACAGTTTACTAATTGCGCTAACATATTCTTGCGGTTTATTGGCACGCATTGCTCGTAACTCAACATTACCACCGTCTACAGCCAATCCTTCCAAACCGCGATCGCTACCGACGACGGGTATCCCAGCAGCCATTGCCTCTAAGGTTTTGTTTTTGATTCCGAATCCAGTCCGCATCGACACTACACAGACGGTGGATTTGTGCAGGTATTCTGCCATTGAAGGGACTTTTCCGGTGACGTTGACTCCGGGGTTATCTTTGAGTGCTAACACCTCTGCAACGGGACGAGAACCGACGATATCGAAAGTTGTATCGGGGTAAAGTTTCTGGATTTCCGGCAATACTTCGTTACAGAAAAAGCATACGGCATCAATATTTGCTAAATTGTCCATTGCACCGATAAAAATTAAACGGTGTTCTCCTGGATCTGTTGTGCGATTGGGAAACATTACCAAATCTACACCGTTGGGAATTACCGTAATTTCACTGTTAGAATTAAATTCCCGCAGTTGAATTTTATCTTCTTCAGTTGTCGCTACAATTGCCGAAAATTTATCACAGTAGTTTTTTTCGTAACGACGCAACAATGGTAAATTAATTTTATCTCGCAAAGAATTTTCAGATATGCGATTTTGTAACTGGTTGACACAAGTACCGTAAACAGAACTGTGAACGTTGACTACAGTACGTACTTTGTGATGAAAATGGGGACGCACGTAGATTTCATTAACACTGTGTTCGCTAGTCACAACATCACACTTACCCGATTCCACATAACCATCAATCCAATTTTGCATATCCACAGAGTAGCGATTTAAGACGGAAGGGGGAATACCTTCACTGACGAATTTAGTTAAACGCTGAATTTTTTTCAGTATTCCTCCCCTGGTACCAGAGTCATGGGGACGATTAAAAAGGACTAGTTCATCTACACAATCCCGCAATCCGGCTATTTCTGTTTCAGTAACATCGGGTTCGGATTGAGTCACGAGGGTAAGGCGATGATTTCCTTGTAAATACTTAAGTAAATTAAAAGTTCTAACTTGAGTACCACCGCGAGTAGGTGGATAAGGAAATGTAGAAGATAACATTAAGATGTTCATGGAGATTAGCTATGATTTTAATTTAAATAATCAGAATAAGTTTAGTTGAAGAATAATTTAGGAATATCCGGAAAATTTCACTTAATTTGCAATACATACAGTAATTCATATAATTAATAATTATTTATTACTGATGAAAACACTATGATATATTTATCCAATTATTAATGTCAACAATAGATTTATATTAATAAATAGATAAATCAAGAAAATCATATGTCTTTTATTTAAAAAAATATAGAAATGAGGCAAATACATGAATGTTTTATTGATGGGATATTATGGATTTCATAATGTTGGCGATGATTTGTTTTTGTATCAATTGATAGAATATTTTACCAAGAAACAAGATGTCAATAAAATATTCGTTTTTTGTCAAGAAGATTATTACGAACGCACTACAGATAAAGTTAGTTTTTTTGCAGCGAATAAACTATCTAAACTGAAAAGACTTTCTGTAATTTTACAAAGTGATTGTTTAATGTGGGGTGGTGGAACTTTAAATATAAAAGAGAAACCAACTAATTTATTAAGGTTACAGTCATTAGCCAAATGGACTGGAAAAAAGTTTTGCTTTCTTGGTGTCGGTTTAGAAACCATGAATTCGGATGAAGAAGATCGGAAAAGCAAAATTTTTAAAAATGCCGATTTACTCTATTTAAGAGATAAACAATCTTACGAAGTAGCTTTGCAGAAACTTAAGCCGGTTAAAGCTTGTTGTTTGGGTGGTGATTTGGCATTTTTGGATTTAAATTATTATCAACCTTATATAAAAGTAAATAAATCCAGCGAAATCAAAAATATTTCCTTCTCTGGAAAATTTTGGTGGGGTGAAGGAAGAGGTGAATTTTACGGACAACAGTTGATGCAGTTTGTGAAAAAGTATAATTCAGTAATCCATTTATTACCAGCCCATGTGGGAGAAGAAAGGAACGATAATAAATTTCATCATTTACTTAAAAAATACTTACCTTCAGATAACTATAAACTGCATAATTGGGAGAAACCAGCAGAATTTGTCGAGATTTTAAGTCAAATGGATTTTCATTTCGGCAACCGTTTACACTCGATAATATTAGCGGATATTCTCGGTGTACCTAGTGTTGGGATTAGCGGTGCTAATACAAAAATTCAACATTATATTGATAAATCAGAAGTGCTTCCAGAATTAAGATTGTTAGATTTTATGGAACCGATAGAAGTAGGTACTATTGAAAAAATATTTAGAGAATATGAAAAGCCTACTGAATTTATTTTAAATGAGTCTAAGACAGCGAAAATAGGGGTGGAGTTAGTTTTTCAGAAAGGATAAAGGTCAAAGGTCAAAGGTATAATAACTCCTAACTCCGGTGGTACTAACTCATAACTCCCGTAGAGACGTAGCATTGCTACGTCTCTACAATTCATAACTCCTAACTCCTAACTCCTTTTATTATGTCTAAAGTTAGTATTTGCATTCCGACATTTAACCGTATTGATTTGCTACCTTTCGCGATTGAAAGTGTACTTCAACAAACTTATCAAAATTTTGAACTGATTGTTTGTGATGATGGTTCTCAGGATGGAACTGCGGATTTAATGTCAAAGTATCAAGATAGTCGGATTAAATATATCCGACATCACCAGAATATTGGTAAAAGTAATAATATGCGTTCTGGTTTTGATGCTGCGACGGGTGATTATTTTATTAAGTTTGACGATGATGATAGATTAACCCCAGATTTTATCGCGGAAACTTCTACCATCCTAGAGCAAGATTCTACAATAGATTTTGTTGGTACTGACCATTGGATAATTGATATTAATAATGTACGAGATGAAGCGAAAACTGAGGAAAATTCTCGTCGTTGGGGAAGAAAAGATTTAGCTGAAGGGGTGGTAAATAATCTTTTAGAAGTTGTATTTGTGAATCAAAGTTTTCAAATTGGTGCAACTTTATTTCGTCGTCAAAGTGTAGTTGAAGTCGGGTTTATGCAGCCAAATTGGCAGAATTGTGAGGATAATGATTTATTTGTACGGTTAGCTTTGGCTGGGAAAAAAGGTTATTATCTACCAAAATTGTTAATGGAATATCGAATTCATGCACAACAGCAAGGAATTAATCGTGCAATTCCTTATTTAAGAGATAAACAGCAGTATTTACAAAGTTATCAATTTGATTCGGAAAAGTTAGAAAAAGTTAGATTACAGCGTTTACAAGAAACACAATTATTGTTAGGTTTGCGGTTAATTGAAACTGGTGAAACTGCAAAAGGAAGAGAGTTAGTTAAGAAAGGAAAGTCTTTTTCTACTGCTAAAGCATGGACTGGGTTGGGATTATCTTTGTTACCTGTAAGTGTTAGAGGTAAAGCGTTTGATGTTTTACGGAAAGTGAAAGGGTGAGTGTAGAGACGTTGCAGTGCAACGTCTCAAAATCTAAATTCATACCCGTATTTAGCAATATCAGAAATATTTAGATGTAAAAGGTGGATTCGAGTCGTCCATCTTTACTATTTTTAATAACTAATTTTGCCGTAAGCGAGTACATCTCATTAAAATAAAAAAAGGAAACAAATTTATACCCTTTGCGGTCAGGTAGTGCTGACTGATATACAGGCAAAATTACCCGTATGGATACGAACGAATTAAAGTTTTTACTTAAGTTATTAGGGTGCGAAAACTACCGCACGACTTTGAGCGGCAAGGTTTTCACGTCATTTAAAGGTAAAAACACAATTTGCCAAAATTTGGGCGATCGCGATATCATCGATTACTCTCGCGAGATTGCATCTGTCAAAATTTTACCTCCTGGTCAAGCTTTGTTAAAACTGGATGCAGCAGAAATTCCGATCGAGGATAAAGAACTTAAGATATTAGAGAATGTCGGTAAAGCTTCAGGTAAAGTAGCACCGAGTAAAATAAAATCTTCGTTGAAAGCTGCTGAAAAAGAAGACATTTTAAAAAGCCTCAGCAGTCGCGGATTAATTGAAGCTGAAATCAAACTCAAAAAGACAAAAGCTGAGGTATGGCTAACTGAGCGAGGAATTGAATTTTTACGAGATGATTTTGTTCCGAAAAAGGGGGCTAATCCGACTATAAGTTTGGATTTATTAAATAATTACCTGCGCTTTTTACGGAAAACTCTACAGATGAAGTCGGAACAACCAGGTATTACTACGGAGTCTACTGTAGAAATTACTAATATTACTGACGAAGATATTTTACAAATCATCCTGAAATTGGATAAAGAGTTAGGTACTAGAAATTATTTACCTATTTTCTACTTGCGGGAAAAATTACAACCTCCATTGTCACGGGATGATTTAGATAAAGCCCTTTATCGCTTGCAAGCTGATGACAAAATTGAGTTGAGTACTTTGCAAGAAGCTAACGCTTACACTTCCAAACAAATTCAGAGTGGAATTGAACAAAATGTTGGCGGTCCAATTTTCTTTATCTCAGTTGAATAACTATCTTTTTATTTGAATTTGCTACTCACACCATATTTTAACCATGACATCTATCGATAATATTATTAAACGTGAGGTCAATCCTTTTGGTCTTATAAATCTTAAACCGGGTAACTTTTGGGAAGAAAAACAGAACTTAAGCAACAGCGTTGATTCAATTCATCAAGAAGTAATAACTGAAGTTGAAGAGCTTCTCGATTTAGTTATTAAAGATAATCGTAGCCGCAGTTTGTTACTTTTAGGTGACTCCGGTTCTGGTAAAAGTTATTTATTAGGTCGGCTCAAGCGTACTCTTAATTCTAAAGCTTTTTTTGCTTATATCGGTCCTTGGGCTGATAGCGATTATATCTGGAGACACGTTTTACGCTCTACAGTTGATAGTTTAATTCAAGTTCCCGAAGGACAGCAAGAGTCACAGTTGATGTTGTGGCTGAAAAATTTATCAGCCTTTACGAAAAGTAATAATAGTTGGTTGTTTTTACAGAGCGATCGCCGTAAATTTATTCAACATCTGAAAAGAACTTATAAAATAGATGGACTTTTCAATCCCGACTTTTTTTTTGGTGTACTACACGATTTAACAAACCCAGAATTATATCCTATCGCTTGCGAGTGGTTGCGGGGAGATGACTTAAGTGAAGAGTCGATGGAAGCCTTAAAGGTCAGAAGTTGTATTGATTCAGAAGATGCGGCTAGAAATATTTTGGCTAATTTTGGCAGAATTTCAACTCAAACTCAACCGATTGTTTTATGTTTTGATAATTTAGATAATATTCCTCGCAATCCGGATAATTCTCAGGATTTTCAATCTTTATTTAATGTTAATACAACTATTCATAATAGCTATCTGAAAAACTTTTTAGTAATTATTAGCATCATTACTAATACATGGAACAGAAATCGAGACAGTATTGAGCAAGCTGACCAAGCTAGAATTGACAAAGAGCTAAAGTTAAAACGCATTAACTTAGAGCAAGTAGAAGCACTTTGGGCTTATCAACTAAAACCATTACATCAACAAGTAAATCCACAGCCGACATCAGCTATTTTCCCATTAAGTAGGGAATTCTTAGAGCAGAGTTATTTAGCTGGTAAAAATGCTAAGACTCTACCAAGAGATGCATTAACTTTGGCAAAGAACGAATATCAAAGATATAAACTATCGTTGATAGATAGTAGTGAAAGACCGCGACAAGATGACAGCGAAAAAAATGTTACAACTATTGTTAAAATTCCAGGGCAATCTCCAATAGTTATTACTACTACAAAAGCAACGAATGACCCCCCAACCATTGCAGCGGAATTTGAATTAATATGGCAAAAAGAATATAATAAAATTCAGGAGAAAATCTCTAAAATTACTCTATTATCAGCACCTGATTTAATTGGTAATCTCAAAGAAGCCTTAGAAGCATTACAAGTACAAGGAATTAAACAAAAGCTTATTAGTGGTAAATATGCCGGTTATTCTTTGAGCTATTTACAGCCCGGAAAGCGCGAAAGGGTAGGAATAGTTTGGACGGAAGATTCTAATATGACCAGTTTCTTTAATATTATGAATGCTTCTCTTAAAGCAATTCAAAATCAGCTTTGTGACAAACTATATCTGATTAGAATTAGTAATGTTGGAAATGGAAAGCTTAAAGGCTATCAACTATATCAGCAGATTTTTACGGCAACAGAGAATATTCATATTAAGCCAAATTTAACTTCGGTTCACCTATTAGCTACATATCATAGTTTGGTCAATGCTGCTTTAGCTCATGAGTTAGTCATTGGTGGTAAAACAATTAATTTACCAGAACTACAATCATTGGTTCGTGAATCTCAATTTTTAGATAAATGTACTTTGTTACAGAGTTTAGAAATTATTGCAAAAGTAAATCCTACAAAAGAAAAAGAAGAAGATAGAAATAAAACTATAAGAGATTGGAGACCTGTCAATAATTTCTTATTTAATCTTGTCAAAACTGAAAAATGTATGGCAGTTTATACTTTAATTTCAAATTGTACAACTGAGTTTTCTGATATTAATGAAAGTGATGTAAAATTACTAATCCAATCTTTATGTGAACAGAAAAAAGTTAAAATTATTAACACCGAAAAAAAATTACAAGACCAATTGATTTTGTTGAATGTTTAGGGGGTATGTAGGGAATGGAATTTGATAATTTGGCGGGTTTAATATCTGGCGGTTAAAACCGCTGCTACACAAACGAAACCCGCCTGCGCGGGTTATAAATAACTAGTCCACGCAGGTGGACTTTGCCTATGTAGAAGCGGTTTCAACCGCCGTTTATTTGAATTTGCCATTTAGTCTTAAAAAGAGTATTTAATAGAGTATTTAATAAATTATTTAATAAATATATTATCTCAATGCACTACCTAACAGATACGACTCAAATAAAAACTTTAATTAATCAATTTCGTTCGTCTAAAATACTATGGCTAGATACAGAAATTGCTGATTTTCTCACTTCCAATCCTAAACTATCTCTAATTCAAGTATTAGCTAACCCTACAGATTCAACGGGTGAATCGGCTTATATTCTCGATGTGTTGGATAAACCAGATTTAGCAGCATATTTTATTAACGAAATTATGGTTAACTCCCACATAGAAAAGGTATTTCACAATGCCAGTTTTGATTTAAAATATCTGGGAGGTAAATTTGCCCCAAATGTTACCTGTACGCTGAAAATAGCTAGAAAAATTACTCGTTATAAGTTACAAACATCTAATTTAAAGCTCAAAACTCTAGCAACAGAACTTTGCCATTTTACTAATGTAGATGCTGATGGAGGAGCTAGCGATTGGGGAAAGCGACCTTTAACACAAGAACAATTACATTATGCGGCTATGGATACGGTTTATCTAGCTGCCGTACATCGCAGTTTATTAGAGTTTAATTCCGAAGGTGAAAATAATATTTTTAATATGCCAGCTAATACAAATAAATTTACTAAAAAAACCGATAGTTCATCTTTAACCGTCACCAAAGTTAGAGTTGCATTTGAATGTCCGCGTCTGTTTTACCTCGGCGATAAATTTGGCGGTAAAACGCTATTTATTCCCCGCGA
>JAYKJL010000104.1:0-12996 GCA_035285725.1 Nostocales cyanobacterium 94392
CCACTAATTGTAAGCCGCCAAACTTCGTTGTGGCGGGGGTCTTAAACCCTTGCTCTCTACGGTCGCGAGAAGTACGAGACAGATTCCATAAAAGCCCTCTGCCTTCGTACTTCTGCCTTCTTGATAAAAAAGGCAGATTATCACCCAAACCTCCTTGAGGAAGAGTCAATCTGTTTTGTTGTATGGTAATTATTTATTTAGACTTTTCTGGGATTTTTTTTCACTCAGCCTTATTGTCTCATAACCTGCCTTGTATTAAACAATTATTTATCTTTATGCTAGTTGTGGTGCAAAAAATGGTAAAACACGTAAATCCCGTTTAAGATTATTTTTTGATACAGCCATTCCATTACAACCGTAGTACATTAAATTACACAGGATTTGGTAACAAGCATATGCCAAACTTTGATTTTTCTGGGTATTTCCGAGCCTTTCCTTTTGGTTTAATCTTATTTGACTTTCTATTTTTATTAGTTGCAATTCCGATAGAAGCATATATTCTGAACAAGAGATTAAAATTCGATAAAAGAACGAGTGCTTTTTATGCAATTTCGATGAATGTATTTTCCAACGTCATTGGTTGGATAGTTTTATTTTTGATAGAACCGACTATTTTTTTTCGTAATTATAGATTAGGGTTAATCAATTTTTTACTATACAATCGCCTAGAAGATAGTATTTATGGCGATATAATTCTGGCTGCTTTTATAACTTTTTTTGGAACGTTGATGGTCAAGTTCGGATTGTTAAGATTGTTGATTATCGCATTAAGCGAACCTGATGAAAAAAAGACAGAACCAGAACCAGAGAACTCGATTCTTTTATCAAGAAAAACGCGCCGGGGTAATAACAAAGCATTTCAAACTACTAGTTTGTTGACTACTACATTAATAGCTAATTCCCTTAGTTATAGTGCAATTACTTTAATTATAGTATTTCGTATGTTAGCTCCCATAAATAATGTACAGTAATTATCGCAAAATTTAATAATTTATTAGTAATTAATTAGGAGAAAAAATGGGCGTAATCAGGCAGACTCTAGATTTACTTGGCTTAACGTTTCTATTTGATATTTTTAAAGATGTTGTAGAACGGATTAAATATATATTCATCCCACCCAAAGCTTTTTCTTGGCAGACATTAATTTATTTGAGTGTATTTTCTTGGTTGATGTCATATTTAGCTGATGAGGGAGCAATTAGAAGTATTATTGCATTTTTTGGTTGGGTATTTCTAATTGCTGGTACTTCTTGGTATACCACCGATAAACCTTTGTATATACCGGGTACTATTATGCCTGTGGGAGCAGTAATTACAGGAGGTATAGTTAGTATTTTCGCTTTTCGGCAAGACGATGCAGTTGTAGCTAGAACAATTATTTTTTGGCCAACAATATCTGCTTTAATTACTGCTATTCCCGAGTTTTTTGAAGGAAGCGGTACCGATGTTAAAACTCAGCTACCAAAATTAGAAGACCGTGAAAGTCTGATAGTTTTAATTGGTTGCTGTATGTTATTAAGTTGCTGGTTAAATGTTTATGTCGTCACAGATACATGGATGAGAGAATATCCCAGCGCTACTGTTAACATTGGTGGACAGAAAACTGTTCAACGCAGTGATTTATTGACATTTCCAGAATCCACAGATACAATCCCGCGAAACGGGCGTTTAATTTTAGAAAAACTTCAGCAAGCGGTAGAAACAGCATTAAGAGGAAAATCTTGGTCTAACGTTGAATTATGGTTAAAGAATGCAAATCGAGAGGTTAATCAGCTCGGAGAAGCGGTTATCACAATTCATTTAGCTGAGTTTGAAGAAAAAGAGTTATGGGAAACTCAAGCAACTGTAGATAATCTTGATCCAAAAAATCCCAATTCTGGATACATATTAAATTTATTTAGCTACTGGAATGGTCCTAGTGCTGTACCCGATGAATACGATGGATATTATCTCCAGAAGTCATGTCAAATTGAACCGATTACAGAACCTGTTGAAACCCTCAGTCCTCAAAATGAAAAAATCACTGTTGCAGAAATCGAGTGTTTACCGGAAATTCGCTCTGGTTTCGGAAAACCTCCTCAACAAAAACGATAGATTGACAATTAGCAATTGATAACTGATAACTGATATAGCAATTCTATTTGTATGCATTGAAATCACGGTGTTCAGGTTCCCGACTTCTTGAAGAAATCGGGGATCTAAATTTTCATATATGATTTAGGATTGCTAGATGTGAAAATGACTAATTGTTAAATTACTATGAATGCTAATCGAATATTTGCGATCGCGAATAATGCTTTTTTGGAGATAGTGCGCGATCGCATTTTGTTCATTATCGGCTTTTACGCAATTATTTTGACAATCGCAGTTAATTTACTACCGGAAATAGCAGCCGCTACTGAAGATAAAATGTTTTTAGACTTTGGGTTAGGGGTAATGAATGTCCTGAGTCTGATTATTGCGGTATTTGTGGGTACAGGATTAGTTAATAAAGAAATCGAAAAACGCACGATTTTAATGTTAATTGCTAAACCTGTGAGTCGAAATGAATTGATTTTCGGTAAATACTTAGGCTTGTCGGCTGTTTTAGCATTAATTGTTGCTGCAATGAGTGTTATTTATTTAATATTTTTACAAATAAATAACATCAGTTATTCTGCCACAAGTATTATAGTTAATGCTATTTTCTTGATATTACAGCTATCTTTAATCGGCGCGATCGCGATTACTTTTGGTGTATTTACAGCTTCAATATTAGCAACAGCTTTAACGTTTGCAGTCTATTTAATGGGAAATATCACTCAAGATTTAGTTAATCTAGCTCGAATCAATGAAAATCCGGGTTTGGAAAAAATAACTCAAGCTTTATATTTAATTTTACCCGATTTATCCCGTTTAGATTTGAAAAATGAAGCTGTTTATGGTTTATCAGCATTACCCGATTCCACAACGCTATTTATAAGTGCTGGATACAGTTTGATTTACACCGGAATGCTTTTAGCTTTAGCTTCTGTGATTTTTTTCCGAAGGGAATTTTAGAAGAATTATTGAAGAATGTGAGTTATCAGTTAAGAGTTGACAGTACCCGGAGCATTGTATGGTAGGAAATGAGATAGGGAGTATATAATAGATAACTGTCAACTATCCACTGTCAACTGTCAACTAAAACAAAAAATTGGAATTTGCTGAATTCTACCATCAGGCATGATTGCTTGGTCTAAATTAGCATTTTTGAGATTTGTGTGTTGTAAATTTGCTTCTCTTAAGTTAGCTTGAGTTAAATTAGCCCAAGCGAGGTCAGCATTAGTTAGGTCAGCTTGATTCAAATTCGCTTCTAATAAATTTGCACCACATAATCTAGCTTTTTGAAGATTAGCTTTGAACAAATTGGCTTCAATTAAAGATGCTTCGATTAATTGAACTTGACTTAAGTTTGCTTTTTGTAAATCTGTATCACATAAAGAAGCTTCTCGCAAATTACTAGCAGATAAATTTGCACCTGAAAAAATTGCACCACATAAAGAAGCTTGTCTGAGGTCTGCATTAGTTAAATTAGCTTCACGAAAAGATGCTTCGTGCATATAAGTTTCTCGCAAACAAGCTTGAGTTAAATTTGCATGATCTAATTTAGCTTTCTTGAGAATTGCACCGCTTAAATTAGCATTACTTAAATCTGCTCCTGTAAAATTGACACCAGTCAAATTAATTTTTCGTAAATCGATTCCACTTAAATTGTATCCACTAAAATCCCTTTGTCCAGAACTATCACTAATTTGACTTAATACAAATTCTTGCTTCTGAGCATGATTAATCATATTATTTCCTCTGAGTGTAACATTTTCAAATCGTCAACCTCACAATTACTGTATTTCGAGGTTACACCCTAAAACCAAAAGATTAGAATAATCAATTTGAAAATTTTTGCAAAAAATCATCTCAGAATCCGCAAACAACTGAAAATAGCTGTTTTACAGTCAAATCATTTGTCAAAGCATCCTGATAAGATTACCAAAACCTGATAGCTTTCATATATATAAATTCAAAAAGTCACCATATTATAACTTTTAATTGTCTGATTTTTGACTAATTTTCTTGGCAATTGCACTGTAATATTTTTACCGTTTATAGCAATCCTAAATCATATATGAAAATTTAGATCCCCGACTTGTTCAAGAAGTCGGGGATCTGAACACTGTGATTTCGATACATACAAATAGGATGGTTATATAACTGAGTAGTAAATATATAAACAATCAAAGCTCGACTACTGCATCCAGGAGTCACAAATCGGGGTTAAACAAAAGCAAAAACTAAAAAATTCAAATATAATTAAAGCTTAATGTTTTATTAACCAAAATATTAAGAATAACTTGTAATGTATATTTTGGAAAAATTTTTGATTCAAGAGGGGTAAAGTCCCCAAAACAAACAAAAAAGTAACTAATCTTCACCCCAAGTTTTTAACTGGAAATAAACCAACACCATTGCGATCGCGAGTAGTACAGTTGCGGCTGCGGCTGCGTAACCGAAATCAAACTGACCGAAAGCTTCTTGATAAATATAATAAACTAGTAAACTTGTAGAATTGAGGGGGCCACCACCAGTAATCACATAAACTTGCTCAAAACTGCGTAAAGTGAAAATAATAGTGGTTATAGTAGTGAATATCAAAGTCGGTCGTAATCCCGGTAAAGTAACATACCAAAATTGTTCCCAAGCGCTAGCACCGTCAAGTTCTGCGGCTTCATAACGGCTAACTGGAATAGCTTGTAAACCAGCTAAAAACACCACCATATTGAAACCAAGTTGTTTCCAAATACTGAGTAAAATTATCACAGGCATTGCCCATACAGTGCTGCTCAACCAAGGAATAGGTTCAATCCCAATACCCGAAATAAACCCATTAACGGGACCTTCATTTTGAAATAGCCAGCGAAATCCCAAACCAGCAGCGACTAAAGAAACAATTGAAGGTAAAAAATAAGCAGTTCGTAGAAATCCGCGCAGAATGAGATTTTGATTCAATAGTACAGCCAATCCTAAAGGAATAACGATACTGGGTATCACCGTAGCAATTGTGAAATAAACCGTATTCCACATCACTTGAGCAAAATCAGGATTAAGTATTAAACGCAGATAATTTTTTAACCCTACCCAAGTGATACCTTCTTTAGTAAAACTACCATTGGTAAAGCTGAGGTAAAATAAATAGCCAATCGGACCGATGACAAACACAAACAGTAATATGATTGCGGGAGCGAGAAAAAACCAAGCCGCAAAGCTTTCGTTGTCTAGCAGATATTTGAAAGAAAATTGAGAATACTTAGTTTTTGCCGGCATTTTTAGTCATTGTTTTTTGGCGTAGAGCTATTTTACCAATTAAATCAGTGAACAGTTAACAGTTATCAGTTATCACGGTTTCAGTTCGGGATTTAATCCCGACTGAAACACACCACCCAGGCGAAGTGGGGGACTCTGACTCCCAATTGATTTACAGTTTTTAACTGATAACTGATAACTGTTGATAATTGATAATTGATAATTAAACCATTCAAGGTAATAGAATATTTTTATTTTATTTTTCCTCATAAAATGCTAACTTAAAGGCTATTGAATCAGTGTACAGTGAAGCGCGTTACCCGCTCAGGGTCGTGCCATGCTGAACATACAGTTATGACGGTTAACTGATAACTGTTAAAGCCAATTGATTGAAAAGTTTGCTCAACGGTTGTGTTTCCCCTTCGGGTTCAGTAGTCGCTCATGGGGGAGACCTACTTTTTTAAGCGCTACTTCATCGCAACTGTTTGCAAAATATAGAATCTAAAATGGAACTACCATCCCTCAACACCGACACAATTTGGGCGATTCTCAAGGAAGAAATTGATGATACCACCGTTAACAAGCTGGTATGGCATTACTTGGGTTATCGCTACGATGAATCTACAGGTAAATGGGATACTAGTAACGTATCTGAAGAATGGCGTACAGAATATCCTCAACCACCAGATTTTATCGCTAATCGTCCCCCAACAGTTAAGTTAACTCGCTCAATTCCCAAGGAAAATAAACAAATTGTCAAAGAACAATTAGGTTTTACAGGTTATAAAATAGGCGAATTTAGTCCCAGGGAAACACGTAGAGCTACCGCTGCAAATTGGTTATTAAGCTATATGAAAATTAATGGTTATTGTTAAAAATTTAGCTAGTAAATCTGTATATACTAAAAACGTTTGAAACATTGACCTTAAAGACGGGATTAAATCAGTGAACAGTCAACAGTTATCAGTTATCACGGTTTTTAACTGATAACTGATAAGTGGGGGACTAGCCGTGCCAATTGATTTACAGTTTTTAACTGATAACTGTTAAATTTTGACGGGTAGTTAATGGCGATTGTGAGCGCCGGCGAACTTTTTACTTGCAAGTAATCAAGCAGCGCATTTCTAAATTATTTTTGCTCAAGCTAAATTTCGGTAAGATTACCATAATAGGAATTACAAATCAAAGTCTTCAAAAAGAAGCAATCCAAAATCCAAAATCCAAAATCTAAAATCGAATGACTGAATCAGGAAGCTATAAAGATACAGTGAATTTACCGAAAACTAAGTTTGATATGCGGGCAAATGCTACAAAGCGCGAACCCGAAATCCAACAGTTTTGGCATGAAAATCAAGTTTACGAACGCCTTGCTCAAGAGAACCCTGGCGAATTATTTATTTTACACGACGGACCACCTTACGCAAACGGTTCGTTACATATTGGTCACGCTTTAAATAAAATTCTTAAAGATATTATTAATCGTTATAAAATTTTACAAGGGCATAAAATTCATTATGTACCCGGTTGGGATTGTCATGGTTTGCCGACTGAATTAAAGGTTTTGCAAACTATGAAGTCGGTAGAAAGGCAGAGTTTAACTCCTTTACAATTGCGACAAAAGGCAAAGGATTTTGCTTTGGAAGCGGTAAACGAACAGCGAGAAAGTTTTAAAAGATATGGCGTTTGGGGCGATTGGGAGCATCCTTATTTAACTTTAGATCCCCAATATGAAGCCGCGCAAATTGCTGTTTTCGGTGATATGTTTTTGAAGGGTTATATCTATCGCGGTTTAAAACCCGTACATTGGAGTCCTAGTTCTCAAACTGCCTTAGCGGAAGCTGAATTGGAATATCCCGAAGGACATACTTCACCGAGTATCTACGCTGCTTTCCCGATGACTAATTTAGCGGATGCAGTCAAAGAGCAATTATCCGAGTTTCTACCTAATTTAGGTGTAGCAATTTGGACTACTACACCTTGGACAATTCCGGGTAACTTAGCTGTAGCGGTGAATCCGGAGCTTAATTATGCAGTGGTGGAAGTTGAGAATTTAGCAGCGGTTAATTTTAAATATCTGATTGTAGCTGCTGATTTAGCAGAGCGTCTTGCGGAAACTTTCGGCACGAAGTTGACTGTCAAAGCTACTTTCAAAGGTGGGGATTTAGAACATTCGACTTATCGTCATCCGTTATTTGACAGAGAATCTCCGGTAATTATCGGCGGCGATTACATCACAACTGAATCCGGTACGGGCTTGGTACATACTGCTCCTGGTCACGGTCAAGAAGATTACATTGTGGGACAGCGTTATCATTTACCAATTCTAGTTCCTGTGGATGGCAACGGTCAGTTTACTGAGGAAGCAGGTAAATTTGCCGGATTAAAAGTTGTAAGTGCAAACAATGAAATTAGTGAAGGTAATCAAGCAATAATTGATGCTTTAACAGCAGCCAAATCGCTGATTAAACACGAGCCTTACGCCCACAAATACCCCTACGATTGGCGGACTAAAAAACCCACAATATTCCGTGCTACGGAGCAGTGGTTTGCTTCGGTGGAGAAATTCCGCGAAACAGCCCTCAAAGAGATAAAATCCGTACAGTGGATTCCCGCACAAGGACAAAACCGGATTACCCCGATGGTTGCAGATCGAAGCGATTGGTGTATTTCTCGTCAACGCAGTTGGGGTGTACCGATTCCGGTATTTTACGATGAAGAAACCAACGAAGTGGTGTTGAACGAAGATATTATCAAACACGTTCAAGCCATTATTGCCGAAAAAGGTTCCGACGCTTGGTGGAAATTATCCGTAGAAGATTTAATGCCAGAAAGATACCGTAATGACGGCAGAACATACCGTAAAGGTATGGATACGATGGATGTATGGTTTGATTCCGGTTCCTCCTGGGCATCCGTAGTTGAACAGCGTCCCGAATTACGGTATCCTGCCGATATGTATTTAGAAGGTTCCGACCAACACAGGGGTTGGTTCCAATCGAGCTTACTTACCAGCGTCGCGGTTAACGGCATTGCACCTTATAAAATTGTCTTGACTCACGGTTACACTTTAGACGAGAAAGGTTATAAGCAAAGTAAGTCTTTAGGTAATGTAATTGACCCCAAAATTGTAATTGAAGGCGGGAAAAATCAGAAACAGGAACCTGCTTACGGTGCGGATGTGTTGCGGTTGTGGGTGTCTTCGGTAGACTACACTAACGACGTAGGCATTGGTAAGAATACCTTGAAGCAAATCATGGATATTCGCAACAAGATTCGCAATACAGCCAGGTTTTTGCTGGGTAACTTGCATGATTTTAATCCTTTAACAGATACGATGGCTTACAAGGATTTAGCCGAAATTGATAAATATATGCTGCATCGGATCGCAGAAGTGTTTTCCGAAGTCACCCAAGCTTACGAAACCTTTCAATTTTCCCGATTCTTCCAAGCAATACAAAACTTCTGCATCGTCGATTTATCCAACTTCTATTTAGATGCAGCTAAAGATAGATTATACATTAGTAGTGAAGATGGCGATCGCCGTCGTAGCTGTCAAACGGTGATGCAAATCGCGTTAGAGAATTTAACCAAAGCGATTGCTCCGGTATTGTGTCATATGGCAGAAGACATTTGGCAATTTCTACCTTACGAAACTGCTTACAAATCAGTGTTTGAAGCGGGTTGGGTACAGTTAGAAGAAAAATGGAAAAATCCCGAACAAGTTAAATTATGGGGAAAAATCCGTCAAATCCGCAATGATGTGAATAAGGTATTAGAAGAAGCCAGAATCGAAAAAATGATTGGTTCTTCCTTAGAAGCCAAAGTTTTACTTTACATTAAAGACGAAGAATTGCGAAATGCAGTTAAATTGTTGAATGAGGGCAACAACGGAGCAGACGAACTTCGTTACTTGTTCCTGACATCTCAAGCAGAAATTTTAGACACTCCCGGAGTCGAAAGCTGTCAACACAAGTTGCAGACAGACAACTGGGAAATTGGAGTAGTAGAAGCAGACGGCGAAAAGTGCGATCGCTGTTGGAATTACTCTACTCATGTAGGAGAATCTAAAGAACATCCGCTGTTGTGTGAACGATGTGTTAGTGCATTAGCGGGAGAGTTTTAATTGGGGTTTATGGTTGATGGTTGATAGTGGATAGTTGATAGTTGATGGTTGATGAATGATTTGTAAGAAATTTATATATAATCTGGCGCTTTATTACCGCTACTAAACGAACCAAGTCCACCTGCGTGGACTTAATTAAATAACCCGCTGCCACGGCGGGTGCCGGTTTGTGTAGCTGCGACTTCTAGTCGCCAGGTATGAGTCAAATTTGACTTCTATTCCCAACTTTGAATCTAAGTATTTTCTCACATCTCAATTCGGATTGCTATAGTTGATAGTTGATAGTTGATGGTTGATAGTTCACAACAACTAACTCCTAACCACCAACCACTAACCACTAACTCCTAACAACCAACCACTAACCACCAAACACTAACCACTAACAACTAACTATTCTTAAAGTTTTTGTAATAATTCCTGAGTCAATTGAGTAAAAGCTTTAGAACCACCTGACTGAGGACTATTTAACACTACAGGCATAAAACTATCAACAGCTTTAGCAACATTTACATCAACAGGTATTTGGGTTTCGCAGATTTTTTCAGCACCATAATCTTGATAAACACGGTTAATTACTTGTTTGTAATATCTGCCAGTTAACATATTACTGTTGGACATTGTAAACACAATTCCCAACATTTTGATATCTATCTTTGCCTCATTTTCGTGGCTTTCTTTCAACTGAGCAATGCGTCTTTCTAATAACTGAATACCCACCACAGATAAAGGTTCTGGCTTCGCGGGAAGAACATAAAAATTACTCGTAGCTAAAGCACTACGAGTTAATAGATTGTAACCGGGAGCGCAATCTAGAAGAATAAAATCATAATCAGCGCGTACTGGTTCTAATATTTTACCTAGTAACACTCTTTCAAAACGATTCCAAATAGCTTCAAAGTTATTTTCACCAAGATTTACTGCTTGTTGATGCAGCATTTCCGATACGACAAATTCATCATAAAGGTCGATATCTCCGGGTAATAAATCAAGTCCAGGAAGATTGTTAACGCTTGGTTGAATAATTTCTTGAATTGGTAATTTTTCTCGATCAGATGATTTAACAATATCATCAATTAAATATCTTAAACTCCGCCTTTTTTTTCGCAACTTAGCAAATTCTATGGGAGACATTAAGCTGAGAGTAGCGCTGATTTGAGTATCTAAATCCAGCACCAACACCCGCTTACCGTGATTTTTTGCTAAACAAGTCGCTAAATTGACCGTAAGAGTAGTTTTTCCCACACCACCCTTCATATTAGCCGTCGAAATTACATATCCCATATTTTAAGTCCTCAAAAGAGCGTATTTCCAGATAGTTAACGTGAATATCTCTATAAAAGTAAAAATTATAGCGAGATTTAAGATTTTTGAATATTTTTTTATTTAAAGCAGTCAGATTATACCAGTGAGTTGATTATTGATAAACCCACAGGTTGAAAAAAATGTATTGATCTAAACTAATGATTTATTTGACAAATTCCAACGATATGGGTTTTGTGTTTGACACAAAATGTAAGTAATTTATAGCTGAATATTTTTCGCAAATAAACTTTGTAAACGATGCAATTTAGAATTTACTTGGTATAGTAAGTCACCTTTTCCTAAAAGATAAGCAGCAGCCATATTTTTACCACCCAAAATAATCTTAGAGTCGGCTTCGCTAGCAGTACGTAAAGCAACTCTTCCTGGTAAATTCGAGCGAATTAACGGTGTAACTACTGTAGCATCGGGACGTTGAGTAGCAATTATTAAGTGAATTCCAGCAGCACGCGCTTTTGCACCCAAACGTTTGATACTTTGTTCTAAGGCAGTACGAGATTCCTTTTCAGCCATAAAATCGGCATATTCATCAAAAATACAGACAATGCGTGGTAAAGGCTCCTGCTTCCCTTGATTGTAAGCAGTTAAATCGTTACACCTAGTCGTTTCAAAACGCTGATAACGCAATTCCATCTCATTTACCAAATCTTCCATCAGCGCGATCGCAGTATCGCTATCTTTAACTATTGGTGAATACAGCCACGGCATTTGCTCAAATTCGGGAAAAGTCACTCGTTTGGGATCTACCAACGCAATTTGTAGATGTTGGGGAGAATAGCGAACTAGTAAACTCAGAAGTTGCGATCGCAAAAATTCGCTTTTACCGCTTCCAGTGGTACCACCCACTAAAAAGTGACAGGTATTAGGATCTGATAAATCGGCTTCGACTAATTTTCCTTCTAAATTCACCCCGATAGCAATTTTTACTGATACAGAATTAGGTAATTTATCTGACTTTATATAATCATCAAAAATAGCAGCTTGTCGATTGGGATTGGGTAAATCAACGCTGATATACCCAGCCTGTGGTTCAATTAACGGCGGATTTTCCAATCCCATTTGTACCTGTAAATCTGCGTATAGCTTCTGAATAGCATTAACTTTTACACCTAATTGCGGCTTGAGTTTCACTCGAATAAAACTAGGAGCAACAACAGTTCCAATCAAATCTACATTAATTGCAAAGGATTGTAAAGTTGTCACCAACTCTTCACCAATTCCATCAGCATCAACCAATACCTCTTGATTTCCTCCCTCCGCGCCCTCTGCGTCTCTGCGGTTTTTTGATCGATAATCTTCTTGTACTTCCGTTTCTTCTTCTTCCTTCTGGGTAGAAGTATCAAGCACATCATCAAAATAACTTTGACATTTCTGCTGTTGCGGACAAATTTCGCATAAATAAGGTTGAGTTGTCGGTGGTGGTACCTCCAGAGGTGGTTCACAACTTAACCATTCCTGCATTTGTTGTAATTTGTGGGGAATCAACTGATTTATCGTGTTTTCCAGTTGTTCCCAGTCATAATAATATTCTTTGAATTCCGGTAACACGCAGTAAACCGCCGAATCTACAGGAACTTGCTGCTTTTGTTGCAACATATAACTATATAAAGAAACTTGAGCTAATTGCGCTGATGGATCTACAGGTTGATAGGTTTTAAACTCAATTACACACAGAGTTTTACGTTCCCAATTGTATACTAAACAGTCGAACTCTCCCCTAACTTGTTGTTGGCTTCCATTTGGTAAATCAAAATAATGTTCTAATTGACGTTCTTGTGAAATAAAAGTATTGCGAATCACGCTTTCTGCACTGCAATAGCGTCTATTTACAATCAGAATTTCAGCAAAGCGTTGAATTATACCTCGCAAACCTTGCCAAACTTGTAGCATTGGTTGAGCTTTACTGCTATCTTTGGCAACAATTTTTTCTAAGTAAGCTGAAAATTTAACTTCAAAAAAAAGCTGCTGCATTTCTCCAGCAACTGTTTCTACCTGTAACTGTGATAATTCTAGTTTAAATAATTGCTGAAATCTAGGTTCAATAAGTGCTAAATTAATAAATTCATCTGCTAAATAATGAAAAATTTTACCGATTCCAGTTACAGTCTCGCGGGGAATAAATAGCGTTTTACCGCCAAATTTATCGCCGAGGTAAAACAGACGCGGACATTCAAATGCAACTCTAACTTTGGTGACGGTTAAAGATGAACTATCGGTTTTTTTAGTAAATTTAT
>JAYKJL010000105.1:0-23618 GCA_035285725.1 Nostocales cyanobacterium 94392
GCTGCGCGAACGGTGGGATTCTCCCCAAACCCCCGATTGGGGGACGCAGCCGTCCCCCAAGCCCCCTCCAGAAAAGTCAGTCTGTTCGATCGCAATATTAATTAATTTTCTTAACTGAACTGTATTGATTTATATACAGAGTATTTACTGAATTTGAATGTTCCTGTTTTTCAAAAGACCTGGTAAAAATAAAACTTTGATTGCAAACCGCGAATAAATCTGAAATAAAATATATAAATATTATAAATATATGAATTGGCTATTAAAAACTGAACCGCTGGAGTATTCCTATACCGATTTATCAAAAGAAAATGTTGCAGTATGGGATGGAGTCAAAAATGCTCTTGCTCTAAAAAATATGCGGACAATGCGAACCGGAGAAGAAGTATTCATTTATCACACTGGTAAAGAACGGAGTATTGTCGGAGTTGCAGAAGTTTTAAGTGAAGCATATCCCGATCCAAAATTAGATGATGTTAAAAGACTAGTAATAAATATACGAGCAGTGCAGAAATTACCCAAACCGATTACCCTTAATCAAATCAAGCAGGACGAATTTTTTCTAGGTTTTGATTTATTACGTCTACCAAGATTATCAATAGTTCCAGTTTTACCCGAACATTGGCAACGCTTGCTAAAGTTAGCATTTCGCTGATTTTAAAGCTTTATTTCTAGCAACCTTCCTGATTCCCATTGCGATCGCAAGTAAAGTTATCACAGGTTTGGGCGTTTTCAATTAACTCTAAATCAATCGTTTTCGTTGAACGGTGTAGGATTTGTGTTTGTAAGCATTGATTTGGATGGTGGAGTTCTATTCAAAACCTGTTTAATCAGCGATTTGGGTGATTATGATTCTAACCATCTTTTTTGCTTTTGCTTACGGTTTGCTGATACTCAACAAGTAACTACAAGCATAACAAGAAATGCTGCTAAAACCTTCACCATTAAACAACTGTAAATCTAATAGCCTAAAATCGTGAGAAATCGAACCAAGGTTTCATTAATTACTGGTAAATCAAGAATTTTCACTTCAGGAATCAAACACAATCTAGTGATAAAAGTATCTATGTTCGAGAATTTATGATACCAAAGGAAACTTATACTTGAAAATATCCGTCCCTTTTAATTGTAATTTTTAGGAGTTTTTGACATTTATTCGGCACTGCTACTTGAATATTTTTTTCAAGTATTGCATCTCACCATATTATTTTAAGCCGACAATTCAGCCGATAATAAACCGATAATATTACGGGCGTGCATTAATTACCGCTTCATTGAAAAATTTCATAAATTTCTTTATCCTGCATAGTTTTCTTTCCTGGGATTGACTGCGATCGTTAATTCTGGTTATCTCTTTGTGGGTGGAATCTTCAAAGCGAGAGCAACCTAGGTTTTTATTGCCACAACGGCATCAAAGAAGAATTTCTTATGTTAGAATTCTTTGCCAACAGCTAACCACGTTCTTTTTGAAGAAGCATTTTCCACGGTGGACTTATAGCAGTATAAAGACGGCTCATCCCGGCAAGCACCACTGGTAACATACTTATCTTTAATGACGGTTTGAGCGGTTATATTCCAAGCTAAATTTGAAACTTTTATATACTTACCGCTCTCGTAAATGCGACTTAGGAGAAACACTGTGAAACTACACTGGTTAATACCTGGGACTTTTTTAACTGTCTCCCTATTATCTTCGCCTGCAAATGCAGCGAAACTACAATCTTGGAATTTTGACGCTAATCAAAATCAGCTGGAATTTAATACTGATGCTGCGGTACAACCAAAAGCGCAACTAATTTTTAACCCCACTCGTGTAGTAATTGATTTACCTGGAGTCAAATTCGGTAGTCCCCAGTTGAAAAAACCTGTCGGTGGTGCTATCAGTACAGTACGCATCGGTCAATTCGACCCGGAAACAACCCGCATGGTGGTTGAACTAAGTCCCGGTTATACTTTAGACCCAAATCGAATCAAATTTGAAGGAATAAGTCCTAGTCGTTGGAGAGTCCAATTACCATCACCAGAACTGGAAAAAACAGATTCTGAGGAAAGAAATATTTACAGTGTAGTGCGAACCAATGATACTAAGACTGCACCCACTAATACATCTAACAGTAATCAAACGGTAATCCAAACTGGTCAAACAATTGCCCAAGGAATTGCTCAAATTGAAAGAATGCTTCCAACTGGGGATGGCTTTTTTGTGCGTACCAGTGGTGGTAAAGCCTCGTCGGTAAGAATTAACCGCAACACTCAAGAATTGATCAATGTAGATATTTCCGGGGCTACATTATCATCTAGCTTGCCAGGGAACGAGTTCCCCATGAATCGTTTTGGTGTCAAAGGTGTTGAATTTAAGCAATTAGATTCAGCAACCGCTCGGATTATTTTGCGAGTAGACAAAAATAGCCCCGATTGGCGAGCTACAATCAGCAGCTTTGGTGGTATAGTTTTACTGCCCAATGGGAAAGTTAGCGAATCTTCTCAAAATAGTAATCCGAATCCCCCAGTTAATCGACCATTACCTTCTCCATCGCCACCACCAACCATCACAACACAAAATTCTCTCGCTGAAATTGAAGCCGTAGAATTAGATGACAATGGTGGGACATTAACTGTTAAAGGTAACAAATCTTTATCTGGAAGCACTAGCCAATGGGACAGTAAGAGTGCAATGTACCGCATTTTGATTCCGAATGCTCGGCTATCATCTTCTGTAAAAGGTCCCCAATTTAAAGCTAGTAGTCCAGTGTTACGGATACTGACGCGACAAGAAAACTCAAATAGTGTTGCAATCTACATTTTACCAGCAGCACAGGTCAGCTTCGGAAGACTTGATGTCAGAGGAGACCGATTAAATTTAGACTTACAACGTAATAGTGCAGCCAAACCGCCGGTTATTTTACCTCCTATTCCCAAACCAAATCCGGTTGCGGGTTCCCAACCAGTTACTACTCCTTCCAATCCCAAGCCAAGTCCAGCACCGAGGGAGGCTCCTAAAGGAAAGGTATTAGTGATGATTGACCCAGGGCATGGTGGTAAAGACCCCGGTGCAATTGGTATCAGTGGACTGCGAGAAAAAGATGTCATCTTACCCATCAGCCAAAAAGTCGCGGAAATATTGCGAAAAAATGGAGTCAATGCAGTACTCACTCGTAACACCGATTATTTTGTCAGTCTTCAAGGACGAGTAGATATGTCTGACAAGTCAAATGCAGATTTATTTGTCAGTATCCATGCCAATTCTATGGGTTTAAGTCGTCCGGATATTAACGGTTTAGAGGTTTATTATTATAACAGCGGTAAACAGTTCGCTGATACTGTCCGGAGAAGCATTACTCAAAACGTGAACATTAGAGACCGGGGAATCAGAAGTGCTAGATTTTACGTACTCCGCAAAACCTCAATGCCAGCAATTCTCGTAGAAGTTGGTTACGTCACTGGTCGTGAAGATGCCGCTAATTTAAAACAAGCTTTCTACCGCAATAAAATGGCAGAAGGTATAGCTGATGGTATTCTTAAGTACCTCAAGCGTAGGTAATAATAGATAAATAAACCATAGTTAATGAGTATATTTGAGTAAATTTACTCATTAAACATTCTTATCCTAAATCTAAAAGAGCGGTTATTATGGGGAAATTCTTGTTTGCTTTCGAGCCAAGGATTCCCCAATTTTATTTGCCAGTCAAAAAGAAGTAAAATTATTTATGGATCAAAAGTTTAACTTAAATTTTATCTTGAAGAGCTTTCAGCTATGCTGTCTAACTCGCCATTAGAAATATATAAATCTGATAAATCCGGGTATACTAGATTTCTAAATTTTATCTGTATCTATAATCTCATACTTGATGCTTTTACTCAAGCTGAAAAATCGATATATCAAACTAGTTGATTCATCGATTTATTCTTAGAGCACACAAACATTGAGAAAAATTAGTATAGCCAAATATAAGCATTACCCAAAAATCTATTTTGTTGTTGCTTTTCATACCTGATTGTACCTGGATTAAAAACCGGGTTTATTACAAATTTCTCAATTCCAAAACCTGGAATTTTCCTTGATAAACCCGGTTTTTTGATTATTTTTGAGAATGGTGTAAAACCCGAGGTTTCAAATTTTCCGATTTCTAATTAGCAAGATAATTTTTTGTAAATAGGGGAACTTTTTTTCAAAGAGTATAAATAAAAATCAGAAGTATTTCAAATTCCTCTAATCTGACAAAATTGAGATTAAATGGGTGTTTTAAGATAAAAGTCAAGCTAAGCGAAAACAAAACTCTCTGAGAATCGATTAGTTAAAATTCTGATTTAAAATTCTGATATGGAATATATCGCCAAGCCAGCACTAAATTTTTTACCAGCACTACTTATTTACCCAAATTACAAGTCATGCATCTAATTTTTAGTTGAATAAAATGTCACTGATTGAATTTTCCTGCTGAGCTAAACTACTTCTATCTCAATATTGGTATAATCAAATGCTAAAAACCGGCAGAATGATGTCCTTAAAGCAAACAAGTAAAAAGCTTCATGCTAAAGTTAATACGATTAACAACGTTTTATCCGAGATAAAATACTTGTTCCAATGCCATGACCTTGCTTGTGAAAATTAAAAACGGCGATGCTTGCTTGGATATCGAGGTATGAAGTACCAACACTTTTACAAATTAATAGTTATCAATAAAATACCGATTAGGAGAAAAGGTTGTGAAAATACACTGGTTAGTATCTGGTACTACTTTTTTATCTGTACTAATGCTATCGTCGCCCGCTCATGGTGCAAAGCTGTCTTCTTGGCGTTTTAATGCCAATCAAAACCAACTAGAATTTCAAACTGATGGTGCAGTTCAACCCGAAGCACAACTAATTTTTAATCCGACTCGTTTGGTAATTGATCTACCAGGAACGACATTTGGAAGACCCCAGTCAACCCAAATGGTTGGTGGTGCGATTCGTTCTATTCGTGTTGGACAATTTGACCCGCAAACGGCTCGTTTAGTTGTAGAAATGAATCCGGGGTATACCCTTGATCCACAGCAAGTAAAATTTGTCGGTTTAAGCCCTACTGACTGGACGGTGCAGCTACCTTCAGCGAAAGTTGAATCAAGTGCTGTTGCTCCTAGAAGTATTTTCAGCGTTACACCAACAACCAACACCCCACCATCCAACAGAATCGCTGCTAGCACTTCAAATGCAGCAACCAAAATTGAAAGCTTACAAGTTACCGGAGACGGATTTTTCCTACGTACCAGCGGTGCTAGACCGAAAATTAAAAGCCCGACTCGCGATCGCAATGAAATTAACATCGATATTTCAGATGCAGCTTTGTCACCAGCGGTTCAACGAGAAATATCGGTGAACAAACACGCTGTTAGCCGCATTGAATTCAGCGAAGTGGATGGTAAATCACCTGGAGTTCGCATGACTTTACGGGTGGACAAAAAAAGTCCAGATTGGCGAGCTACAACAAGTGGTAACAATGGTTTAATAGTTCTACCCAATCGTTTAAGTGCGACTATAAGTGGTAGTTCTAATAGTTCTAATAGTTCTAATAATTCTAATAGTTCAAATTCAACTCAAGTCAGTGAATCAGAT
This sequence comes from Nostocales cyanobacterium 94392, assembly GCA_035285725.1. GTDB lineage: Bacteria > Cyanobacteriota > Cyanobacteriia > Cyanobacteriales > Nostocaceae > Rivularia. Next base: position 5,596 of record JAYKJL010000105.1, read on the forward strand.
TCTTTTCCCGTTCCACCAATCCCAAATCAAAACAATTCTGTAGCAACAATTGAGTCTGTGGAATTAGCTCCTACTAGTACTCAATTACTAATTAGAGGAGATCAAAATTTATCTGCTGTTGGTGGTTGGGATAGACAAACCGGATTGTACCGGATCACCGTTGATAATGCTAAATTGGCTCCTAGAGTTAGAGGTCCAAAATTTACGGCGAATAGTCCGGTTTTGCGAGTACGTCTACAGCAATTAGAAAATAACAAAGTTGCAATTTTTGTTCAACCTGCATCTGGAGTGCAAATTGGTGAACTCAATCAACTTAGCAATCAGCTTTTGTCGTTAGAATTACAACGTAGTTCTCGAACTATCCCTCCTACTGGATCGATTGGTTTACCTCCGATATCCCAACCGACTCCCCAACCGAACCGTCCAATCGTGACTCTGCCACCATCACGAGTTCCAAATAGTAGAATTGTAGTGATGATTGACCCAGGACATGGTGGAAAAGACCCTGGTGCCATTGGTATCGGTGGGTTGCAAGAAAAAGACGTGATTTTACCTATTAGTTTAAAAGTTGCCGAAATTTTGCAGCAAAACGGTGTGCAAGCAGTACTGACTCGCAATACGGATTACTTTGTCAGTCTTCAAGGACGAGTCGATATGGCTGAGCGAGCTAATGCTGGTTTATTTGTCAGCATTCACGCTAACTCGGTTGGTTTAAGTCGTCCGGATGTCAGCGGTTTAGAAGTTTATTATTACAACAGTGGTCTCGGTCTTGCCCAAGATGTCCGCAGCAGTATATTAAATACTGTAAATGTTAAAGACCGGGGAGTGCGACAAGCTAGATTTTACGTACTCAGAAAAAGTTCCATGCCTTCAATTCTTGTAGAAGTAGGTTTTGTGACTGGACGAGATGATGCGGCAAAATTAGCTTCTCCTCAATATCGAGATGAAATGGCACAGGGTATTGCTAATGGGATTTTAAATTATATTAGAAGAAGGTAAACTCTTCATTATAACTAACTTGTTGCACCACTTGCCATCATCGCTTTGCTGAGCCTCCAAACCTAGTACATGAAGGCAGAAGTAAGAGGGCAGATGGCAGAAGGCGCAAAGGCTTATTTAATCAGTCAAAATCATGTTGGTAAAATTTTAAGTTTGGTTTCTCTTTGGCAGTATATTTACCAAAACACGGCTGTTTTTTAGAATGATATTTAGTATAAAGGAATACCTGCATTCCGGCAAAAAATATAGTAAAAATTTCTAAATAGAAAGTAAGGATGTAAAATTCTCTTTCATATCGGATTTATCAGTTAAAACATTGAAGTTTTTTGTAAATCCTTTGTCCTAAATTCACAAACTATTATCAAAATCTGCCTGTGTTTTCATCTTCTATCTTTGAAGGCAATCTTTACCATCTATCCGAACCAGAAGCCCAACGCGCTCCTATAGGCATCTTTGATAGTGGTGTAGGTGGTTTAACGGTACTGCGTCAACTTTACCAACAACTACCCGGCGAATCAATTATTTACTTTGGGGATACAGCCAGACTTCCTTACGGTATTCGTACCCAAGCAGAAATTATCCAGTTTACCCGTGAAATTATCTTCTGGATGGAAAATCAAGGGGTAAAAATGGTGATTATGGCTTGCAGTACCAGTTCTGCTCTGGCATTAGAAACAGTACGTTGCGAATTTAAAGTACCTATCCTGGGACTGATTCTACCAGGTGCAGTTGCAGCAGTCAAAGCCGGAAAGCGTATCGGTGTAATTGCTACCCCAGCAACAGCTAAAAGCAATGCTTATAAAACAAGTATCCAAGAAATTAATCGTGATGCTCAAGTATGGCAAGTTGGTTGTCCGGAGTTTGTTCCTCTGATCGAACAAAACCGCATCGACGATCCATACACTAGAGAAGTAGCACGTTCCTATCTCGAACCTTTATTAGAGCAGCAAATTGACACTTTAGTTTACGGTTGTACTCACTATCCTCACCTGGCAACACTATTGCGATCGCTAGTTGGTGAATCAGTAAAATTGGTAGATCCAGGAAAGAGTGTTGTTGAAGCTTGCGCTCAAGAATTGGATTTACTAGGCTTAAGAAATACTTATCCACCGCTGGCAACTCGGTTTGCTGTGAGTGGAAACCCCCAGCAATTTGCTGAGTCTTCACTCCAATGGTTGGGCTGTACTCCTATGGTTGAATTGGTAAACTTGGAGCATCCCAATTTTAACCATTTACAGCAAGACCGTGACGGCATAATTACCTATTAGTATAAAACGCAATACAGCACACCATATGGTATGCTGTATTGCCAACTAAAGTTAAAACTAGTTGATTATATTGCCCTATAACTTTGAATATCATTTAAACAAAAGTAAATGAAGCTTCATTCACTCAGCGGTGTTACAAACATCTCGGAAGAATACTCTTCTTCAAATTGCGAAGAAACCACTGTGGGCGGAGTTTTTTTAATTGTTCTCTTAGCTAGCGCTAAGAATATGTATACAGCAAACAAATAACCAGAAGCCACAACAAATATCATCATCATATTTCCCCCGACAAGTTTTTTTCAATCCCATTCGTACAGCAAAAATAAATTGAACATAAGTACAAAAACACAAGCTACATAGCTTTTTGCTACAGCTTTTTTTGTCATTCAAAAATTTTGGCAGAGTATGAATACTCTCCTATCTACTTATACGTAATTAGCTTTTACAGACTATGCCAGCAGCAATGATCAAATCGCCACTATGCAACTACCTAGCCTGCATTACAACTGCGTTATGCAGTGCTTCCCTTCTCTATACAGAAGCCCGACCTTGCATACCCTAAAACGAGTCGTCAAGATGTTCCAATATATAATTTTCGGACAGCACATAACTATTATTGAGGAACTTATTAATTCGTAGACGACGAACACGAATAATATCCTCTGTTCCACCTACGACTTATTTCAACTCACTTTCATCAGTAAAAAAGTACAAATACGCAAAAAAGCGATTTACTTTTCCTGAGTGAATATTTTAAGTATTTAAAATCCCTATATATAAGAATAACACAAGAAATCTCACTTTTGAGGTGATAAGGTTACTTAATTTGAATTTTTTGAGATAATATTGTTAATCTACTTATTCTTGCTGTGTTATCAGTGCTGTATATAAGGATAAGCTCGGTTTTTAGCCTGTTATCAAAGATACTGGAAGCTATTTCGTAAAATGTTAATTTTTTGTTAATAAGAGCTTTTATCTGTAAAATTTATCAATGTCCAAACTATTTAATCCTATGGAATAAATATGTAGATGCTAGTAATTACACTTAAGGTATTTCAGTATAATTTATCAGTAGTATGCAAAATAAAATATTTTAGTTAGCCCTTGGAAAGACTCTGCATCAATAAAGCTCAAAATGTAACAAAAGCGTAACACAATAGAAATCTCTTCAAATCCGCGTGTTAGTGGAAGCTGGATGCAATTGCATTTGATAGTAAGAACTTTATTTAAGTATCAAATATATTGTTTTGTGCGAGTCTCCAGTTATATACCGAGCGATATTAACCTTCAGATCCAATAAGAACATTTATAGAAAGCTTTGTTCTGGCACTGGGTTATCTTAAAATGAGTATAGGATATGTAAACTTTCGTAACCAAAGTCAGAGTCCGCCCATTCATGACCCCAGCCACCTCCTTGTTTTCACTTGTGGAAGCAGACCTGCATATATTGGCAGATAACCTTAAACAGCTAGTTGGTAATGACCATCCCATCCTCAGTTTAGCCGCAGAACATCTGTTCGGAGCTGGTGGGAAGCGTATTAGACCTGCAATTGTGTTACTTATATCAAGAGCAACAATGCAGCATTCAGAGATTACACCTCGTCATCGACGCTTAGCTGAAATTACAGAAATGATTCACACGGCTTCTTTAGTGCATGATGATGTAGTCGATGAATCAGAAAAAAGACGTGGAGTTTCCACAGTTCACAGTATATTTGGCAATCGAGTTGCAATATTAGCCGGAGATTTTTTGTTTGCTCAAGCCTCCTGGTATTTAGCGAACTTAAATAATTTAGATGTGGTTAAATTGCTTTCAGAGGTAATAATGGACTTGGCTACCGGAGAGATTCAGCAAGGAGTGAATCGTTTTAAGTCCGAGGTTTCAATTGATACTTACCTCCAGAAGACTTACTATAAAACCGCTACATTATTCGCGAATAGTTCCAAAGCTGCTGGAATACTCAGCGAAGTATCTTCAGAAACAGCCGAAAACTTGTATGAATATGGTCGTCATCTTGGCTTAGCGTTCCAAATTGTTGATGATATTTTAGATTTCACCAGTTCTACAGATGCACTAGGTAAACCGGCTGGTTCTGATCTCAAAGACGGGCATCTTACAGCACCTGTAATATATGCTTTAGAAGAAAAACCGGAACTAAAAACGCTGATTAAACAACAATTTAAACAAGCTGGAGATTTAGAACAAGCCCTTGTTTTAATAGAAGATAGCAAAGGAATTCAACGTTCTCGTGATTTAGCCGCTTACCATGCAAAACTTGGAGTCGAGCATATAAAACAATTGGCACCTTCTGAAAGTCGCCAAACATTGATTGATATGGCTGATTATGTGTTAAGTCGTCTTAATTGAGAGTTAGGAGATATTATTTCAACATTCTTGGATAATAGGAAAGTAGTTATCAGTTATTGATTTGTAATAAATCCTTAACTTATAACTTCTATCTCAAAACCATATCTAAAGGTATATGTTTTAACTTTATAACTCTCAATTTTCAACTTATTCAAGCAATATCAGGAGGAATATCCGACCTACGCCGATTTTGTTGTAATGACCTTTCAATAATACTTTGCACTTGGGAGCGCTGAATTTCTACAGCATTAGCTGTAGTACCGGGAGTATTGAAAAAAATGATACTATCTACGGGTTCAAGAGCGATAATTTGGAATAAAATTTCCATAACTCCCATCGGTGCAGCTATCATTTGAGGGTCAAGCCCAACACCAGAGGTAGTACTGACATCTTGTAACGTAGGATAAGCGTATATTATCTGTTTTTGTAATTGTGGATTGGTACGATTACTCAATGTGGTTATAACCCAGTCATGCTCAAGGTTTTGGACTATGTAGTATTGACGGAAACGTAATTTTTGAGCAATTTTAATTAATTCCGGGGCAATTGCCGTAATCAGTTGAGGTGTAATACCATCTTGGGGTGCATTATCAATCAAAGATTGAATTTGTGTTTGTAAATCCATAATTAGCTGTTGATAATTCGTGGGCATTAGTTATAACTTCTATGAAATACCAAAAATCTTCCTTTTATTTGGGAATAATATAACCAGACAAATTTATTTATGCAGGATAATGGGTGCTTGCGGTTGTGTTCGGATGTCCGAAAGCCAATCAACCCGCATTTCCACAAAATATAGGTTGTAATGTTTGTTTATATTAAGGTCTTTTAAACAACTAGACTATGAAATCAGCCGCGACTACAACTATTCAGGGAGAAAAGTCTATCGGGGTGGAGGTAATATTTCAACTCCTATTCGGAGAACTTAAATCTTCAACTAAAGCTTCAGATTCTAATTGCCATGAAGTCGCAACACGAATCGCTGCCGAAGTCCTGCGAATTTGCCATGAGAGCAAACGTATCCAAGCTTCTGGGGACATCAAAAGTTCGGCGATCGCCCTAGCCAAACACAGGCTATCTCAGACATTGAGATACTATCAGTTAGGTTCCAATCGAGGTAGGGTAGAACTGCACAGTACTTTGAGTGCAATTATTTATCGTTACATTAATCCGCCCAATAAACAACTGAGTTATCAAGGACGGTTGGGTGTAATTGAAGATTTTCTGCAAAATTTTTATTTGGAAGCATTGAATGCTTGCCGACGCGAAAATAAACTTGAACCAACATATCGTCCCCAGACTCTTTTAGAATTAGCGGAATACATGGCGTTTACCGAACGTTATGCCAAAAGACGCATTCCTTTACCAGGGCGACAGCAGCAGTTGATTATCTTGCGAGCGCAAACTTTTTCTCAACAGCAGCCTCCAGAAACCTGTGTTGACATAGAAAAAGCCGCAGAAGGAAGCAGCAATGATGGTGATGGTTCTTGGGAAGATCCAGCCGTACAGCAATTAAGAACGGCAATGGCATCTCAAACCGAACCCGAACCCCCGGAAGAAACTTTACGTTCCGTAGTCATTAACGAATTAATGAGTTATCTTGAGGAACGACAACAAGCAGACTGTGCTGATTACTTTGCTCTACGCCTAAAAGATTTATCTGCTCAAGAAATTGAGGCAATTTTAGGTTTAACTGCTCGTCAGAGAGATTATTTACAGCAACGTTTTAAATATCATCTAATTAGGTTTGCCTTGCTACACCGTTGGGAATTGGTTCACGAATGGTTAGAAGCCGACTTGCGTAACAATTTAGGTTTAACCGAACAGCAGTGGCAAGTTTATACAGAACAACTTGACGACAAACAACGTTGTTTATTAGAACTAAAACAGCAAGGTCAAGCCGATGAAAAAATCGCCAAAACCTTGGGGTTATCGATGGCTCAACTGCAAAAAAGGTGGTTTAAAATTCTCGAACAAGCTTGGGAAATTCGTAACTCTTTTATGTCCGGATCAAGTGCATCTACTCATGAATAGTGACACAGAATCCTTACAAAACCAATTACTCGCTTGGTTGTTAGCAGATAATGCTACAACCGAGGAGGATTTTTTGGTCGAAAGTGAGGAAATTAACGGGGCTAAAACATACAAAGAAAACACTGCTTCCACAAGCAGTGCTTCTGAGTCGGATTCGATGTCCTATCTTTTTTTTCAACTGGGAGAAATTCCTACTGTGCAAACACGTTTCCAAACTGTTCTTAAACGTCGGCTACAAAGCCAAGTCCAAGATAATCCACCGTTATTCCCTTGGGAAACACAATTAGTGGATTATCCCGATTACATAGACAATTTATCTATGGCATGGGTTCCCGCTCATCCTTGGGCGGCACAACAGTCTAAACTGAGTTTGCCAATGACTATACCGGAAAAAGTTTTTCAGCAGTTATTGGCAAAGTGTCAAGAGTTACTTGCTTTTCCAGTGCCATTAGGAGCGAAACTTGTGGGAGTGGTGGAAAGTTTATTCCCTAATGAACCACAAATGCTCAACGATTTAGCCGGAATGGTACTCAGAAGTCCGTATCGTTCTGCTGATACTTTAGAAAGAATGCCTGATGTAGAAGGCAACTACTCAGATTTACAGCCGCGTCAACAAATGGCATTATCATTGTTGGCTGCAAGACAATTGTTAGAAAATCTCACTTTATCTATTGATGCAACTCAAGAGTATGTCTCAAGGCAATGGCTAACCAATATCGGGACTCTGAGTTTGAGAGTAAAATACGATCAAGCTGCCCAAACACTAAGAGTTGAAGCTGAATTACCACAGAAGGGAATAATCAAACTTACAGGAGATGCTTGTACTCAAATTGCACAATCTTCAGATCAAGGAATTGTCAGCTTAAAACTCAATTCAGTTCAACAAGGGGTAAATTATATTTTGGCAGTTGAGTTAGAGGACATGGATACTCAACCACTGCATTTTACAATCGTGCCAACTTCTGCATACTAATTGAACTCAATGGGGGCTTCTACAAATTGTGAGAAGTTGAGTTGAATCGGAAAAAAGTTGCTCGAAAACACGACAACTAGAAAGGTTTAGGGGTAGTAGTGAAACTGAACCTTTATTTAACAAGCAGACTGACTAATCAAGGTTTGGTAAGTGTAAATCAAACATACTGCTTTGATTAATTCCAGCTTATTCAATATTTTTACGGATGAAGAACAGGTTTAGGGGTCTACAAAATATCGGGTACTGGCGGCAAAAAATTTCCAATTCACCGCCGATAGAAGTAGAAGATTCGATTATTCTCAGGGTGCTAGTTAGCGCTTTGGTGATTATCGGAATTGTCGCGACAGATATAGCTGGTGAAACAACAGGCAGTTTTTGGGCAGTTCCTTTAAGTCTAGTGGGTGGAATTTGGAGTTATTACTGTCGTCGCAAACCTAATGTCGCAGTCAAATTCTTGATCGCGCTCGGAATGTTATTAGCATTAGGTGCATTTTTTGGGCGATTGCTAGGTGAACTCAACGATACCCGGCTTATCCTCGCAGAATTACTGATTCAACTCCAGGTGCTGCACAGTTTCGATATGCCTCGTCGCAAAGATTTGGGATATTCGATGATCATCGGGTTGATTTTACTAGGTGTAGCAGCAACCCTGAGTCAAACTTTAGCTTTTGCACCAGTGTTGCTGCTCTTTTTAGCTATCGTCTTACCTACTTTGGTGTTAGATTATCGTTCGCGATTGGGTTTAGAACCCCTAACAATTAAAAAACAACCATCAAAAAATCCCGATTCTGCGGTTTTTAATCTCAAATTTTTAATTATTAATTTTTTAATCATAGTAAGTATAGGACTAAGCATTTTCGCCGTTTTACCTAGGTTTCCCGGTTATGGGTTGCGGACATTTCCGGTGAGTTCACCTATCGACGTAAAAGGTGATTTTACCGGACGCAAAATTGTCAATCCCGGTTATGTCCGTTCTGGTAATAATAACGCTCAAGGTGGTAACAATGGCGACGGTAATTCTCAAGGCGCAAAAGGCGATCGCCAACAAGTTGATGACAGCTTTTATTACGGATTTAATACCAAAATTAATCAGAATTTACGCGGAGAAATGAAACCCAAAATAGTGATGCGGGTACGTTCTCAAGCCGAAGGTTTCTGGCGAGTTTTAGCATTTGATCGTTATACAGGAGAGGGATGGGAAATTTCTCGGAATGACAAAGTTAAGCGGCTGCAACGTTCTCCTTTCTCTTATCAAACTTTTCTTGACAGTCCCTTAATTATCGGTAAAACCAAAGAAATAGTCCAAACTTACACGGTAGTGTCGGAATTACCTAACTTGATTCCGGCAATGACATATCCCAAAGAAATCTATTTCCCTACATCAATCATAGCCGTCGATACAGAAGATGGTTTGCGATCGCCAGTTGGTTTATCCGAAGGTCTTACTTATACCGTACTATCTGAAGTACCCTATCGCGATCGCACTAGGCTGGCAAAAAGTGGAAGTCAGTATCCAGATAGCATTAAAAATTACTATCTACAGGTTCCTCCTCAAATCGTAGACAAAGTTAAACTGTTTACTGAAGAAATTTTAGCTAACTACAATCGTCAACAGATAAGTCAAACAGAAAAAAATCTTTCGTCACCTTATGAAATCGCTCTCTACCTGGCTCAATACTTAAAACAAAACTACACAGTACCCCAAAACCCCTTTTCCATCCCATTATTAAATGATAATGATGACTTGGTAGAAGCCTTCTTATTTAAAAACAAAGGAGGATTACAAGACCAATTTTCTACAGTGCTAACAGTAATGTTGCGTTCTATTGATATTCCAGCAAGGTTAGTAGCAGGATTTTCTTCCGGAGATTTTAATCCATTTACAGGGATGTACGTAGTCAAGAATACAGATGCTTACGCAATGACGGAAGTCTACTTTCCCAAATACGGTTGGTTTGCTTTCGATCCCATACCCAATCATCCTTTAATTCCTCCATCCATAGAAGAAACTCAAACTTTTTCTGTATTAAAACAATTTTGGAATTGGATTGCAGGTTGGGTTCCTTCTCCAGTCACAGGATTACTTAATAATGTATTTGGGAAAATATTTAGCGCCATTGTAAAGCTTTTATCTTGGTTGTTATATTTATTCTCTCAAGGTATTTTCGGGATATTAAGCGGATTAACTTTAGTCACGTTAGTTTCTTTATTCGGTTGGCTGGGCTGGGATAAATGGTGTAAATGGCGCAAATGGCGATTTTTAGATCAATTGCAGCCCATGGAAAGACTTTATCAACACATGCTTCAGTGGGCTGCTGAAAAAGGCTTGAGTAAACATCAAGCACAGACTCCTTTAGAATATGCTCAGGTATTACAGCAGCATCATTCTTCCCAAATCGCTGAAGTTATCGAGGAAATTTCTCAAGCTTATGTCAGTTGGCGTTATGGGGATAATAACCCTAATGTCAACAGTCTTCACCAAAAATGGCAGCAGATCAAAAATACTTCAAAAAATTAAGCCTATATTTGTTATTACCAAAAAAGATATAGCAATTCTAAATCATATATGAGAATTCATCTCCCGGACTACTTCAAGAAGTGGGGGAACTGAACACCGTGATTTCGATACATACAAATAAGATTGCTATATTTAGTTAAATAAGAGCATCATATTTTTTTAAGGTAAACATTGAAAAAATTGATGATTAAAAATAAGTAAACATAAGTAAATATTTATTTCTAATCTCGTAAGTTAAAGAATATTTGAATTATTGGATAAACTGCCAAAAGAGAACTATTTAAATCTTTTCTGGCAATGCTTTCTCAGAAATAGAAGTCGAATAGGGGTAGTAAAACTGGGGATGAAGAACCGGGTAAGAGAGAAAAGTCGATTTTTTCATGGAATCATATAATACCTTGTTTGGTAAATATTTTATCTATATCTTAAGGAGTATTTTTAATAAGAAAGGGTAATGAATAACTGTAAAAACTAGAAGATAAATAGAAACAAGAGCAGTTACAAACAAAATGCGTTGTTAGTGCTATTTTTTGGGGATAACATGGAAAAGAGTTGCTTTTAAAGACATGATTAATCCTGTCTGATGTTCACACACATTACATAGCAGTTTTTTTTATGGACATTCAGTTAATCAACATCGGTTTCGGCAATATTGTTTCTGCCAACCGAGTAGTTGCAATTGTCAGTCCAGAATCAGCCCCAATCAAGCGAATTATTACCGATGCGCGAGATAGAGGTCAGCTGATTGATGCAACTTACGGTCGTCGCACTAGGGCTGTAATTATAACTGATTCGAGTCACGTTATTCTTTCGGCTATCCAGCCGGAAACAGTAGCGAATCGTTTCGTTATTTCCCGCGAGCATCATGTTGTAGATAATTAAAGGAGCATGAGTTACGATTTCCGTACAATTCAGGGGCAGGCTTTAAATTAACTTAACTCGTGTTCTATCCGGTATTTTAGGAATAAGTAAGCCTGCCAATTTTTTAAGGCTCTATATTGAGTCGATATGCCGAAGGAACAAAATGTATATTTTTTTTGTACCATGTGAATTAAGCGATTTTAAACGTCGTTAAAGTTACAAGCCACCTTAGCCAATAGTCATTTATCAAACTAACAAATGACTGCTGACTAGTGAATAATGTATATAAAATGATTCACAGGGAAAGCGAATGATGCAAGTGTTATCCACCAACAGTGGTGCTACTACTAAATTATTGACTTTAGGAAAGCTGATTGTTTTAACAGGTCCGAGTGGTGTCGGTAAAGGCACTTTAATGCGATTGCTTCTTTCGCGTCATCCCGAACTGAATTACTCAATATCTGCCACTACCCGTCCTCCTCGTCCCGGAGAAGTGGACGGCAAGGATTATTATTTTATTAGTCGTAGTAAATTTCAAGGCTTGATTGAGGAAGGTGAATTTCTAGAGTGGGCGGAATTTGCTAGTAATTTATACGGTACCCCTCGTAAACCAGTAATTGAACTTTTAGAGTCTGGTAAATCCGTACTACTTGAAATTGAGTTAGAAGGAGCAAGACAAATTCGTGCTAAATTTCCCGAAGTTTTGAGTATTTTTATACTTCCACCGAATTTTAATGAATTAGAGAAACGAATACGCGGTAGAAAAAAAGATTCTGAAGCAGCTATATCCCGTCGTTTAAAGCGTGCCAAAGAAGAAATTGACTGTGCTGGTGAATTCGATATTCAAATAGTGAATGACGATTTAGAAACTGCTGTTCATGAGATTGAGATGGCAATGTTCCCCGATAGTGAGCTATTTTGAATGACGCTAATTGATCGAAATTAGGTGTTTCAAAAGCGTACTTTGTGAAGAACAAAGGACACAAAGCAACAGCATCAAAGCGTTTGTGTTGTGTCCTTTGGTTTTTGCGATCGCCAGCGATCACGCTTTACCAAGACATAAAACTGAAATTAACCAGCCAAACCTTGGATAAATGGTAGGTTACTGGTCAAAAAGTATGCCGTGATCGCACCACCAATACCGCCAATTAAAAAAGCGCTGCCAAAATTGTTCCAACCTTCCGTAGTATTAAAAGCACTAGGCGGATTGGGTACAGTTACTGTAGCAACTGGTTTAGGTGGATTGCTATTGGCGTACAAAGATAAACAAGCGGTGAGAATTACAACCAAACCGATGGTGGAAAGTAATCCAGCCAAGTTAGCGGGTGGTGCATTACGCAGGGGTCCTAATTTAGCAAATGGACCAAATAAGAAATAACCATGTGCCATACCAACTTCTAAACCGCGTCTGAAAGGAGTTAAATCCGGACGATAAGCTGGTAAATTCCCGATAAACCACTTAATTAGCCCAGAAGAGTTGATTGGGGTTTCTAGATTGCCTAATTGGGGATTGCCTGCGGCTGCAAACACAACTTCCTGATTTCTGGGGTCACTAGAATTATTTTTCGATGCATCTGCTGCTTGCGCCATATTTGTCATATTTTATTTTTCCCTCTCGAACAAATTGGTACTTTTCTACATACTAATAATGTATCTTCAGGGGATTTTTAACAGTAATTTTTAGAAAAATTAATAAATCTAAAACCAAGTAAAACCAAATCAAACCAAATATAAAACTCGCTTCTGCCCTACTAGCAAAAGCGAGTTTCACAATAAATTATTCCCCAATCACAAATAGGGATTTAATTGCAGTTGTCAGTTACAGATGAACTCACAACACCAAAAACAATCTCTTGTATAAGCAGTTTAAGGTAGTGGATGGAACAATAAGTCCGGGAAAATGTAGTTGAATACAATCAACAAAACTGCTGTAAAGATTAACCAGCCAAATAGTAGGACTGGTGCGAGGGAAAGATACTTCAAAAAATCACTTTGCATTAATCATTACTCCCAAAAAATGAGAATTAGGTAGATAATTGGACGAGTAGATTTACGCGCTTGGGTAATTAAGAAGAGTTGTTTTAAAGACAGCCAGACAATAAATAAATAAATTAATTATTGATGATAATTAGCTTATCTTTTTCATAGCTGGTGGACTTATGAACAAGTTTATTAATTAACAATCGCTACTAGCGTGGAGAAATCGGAATTTCTTCATCCTTGGCAGTCAATTCACCCGAAAGCAACTCTTTGATTGCGGCTAAGGGCCAAGTAAAACCGGAAAGCATTAGCGGTAATGCTGTGGGTAGATCGATAATGATTTCCTTCATCTCAGCATCTTTTTCTTCCCTGACGGCTTGGAGGTAAGCACGACCTACCCAACCAATCCAGCCAGCAATGTAAAGAAACAGAATCCCAGGAATCAAGAAATCACCAGCATTGCTCAGACGACCATCAACAATCAAATGAGGTAGACCCTCTGGACCACACAAAGCTTGAGAATAACGTTCAAAACGTTTTTCTCCGCTATTAGGGTCGGAAGTGGTGTTACGGGCATCCGCAGCACGTTGCTGAAAAGCGGGTGAGTCGCTGCACCGTACAAGGTCAGATCCGAGAGCGAAGGCTGGTGGGGCGAAATTAAACGCCAAACAAACAGCTAAAATTAGAGCAAACAAGCGTCGCATGAAATTGTTTCCCTTTATTACGAAACAAAAAATTTTTGTACAAAACGAAGCGGCTCGTACAAATTTAAATTTGTCTAACTAAGAAGCGATCATACTCTTGATGCGTAAACTGAGTAAAGTTGAAGTAAATAAAAGTTAAAGCTTCTCAAAGAAAATTTTTATATTAGATAACCTTGATAGATGACAACTGTTTTAGCCATAGAAACCAGCTGCGACGAAACTGCTGTTGCAATTGTTAATAATCGTCACGTTTGTAGTAACGTTGTAGCGTCGCAAATTTCAATCCATCAAAATTATGGTGGAGTAGTGCCAGAAGTTGCCTCCCGGCTACATTTGGAGACAATCAATTCACTTATAGACCTTGCTTTAGAACAAGCACAATTAGATTGGAAAGCAATTGACGGTGTAGCTGCCACTTGTGCGCCAGGATTAGTAGGAGCGCTGTTAGTCGGCTTAACTGCCGCGAAAACTCTATCTATGGTGCATTCCTTACCATTTTTAGGAATTCATCACCTTGAAGGTCATATTTATGCCAATTATCTGAGTGAACCAACTCTTGAAACTCCATTTTTAAGTTTGTTGGTTTCCGGTGGACATACAAGTTTAATTTACGTCAAAGATTGCGGAGTTTACGAAAACCTCGGGGCGACACGAGACGATGCAGCAGGAGAAGCATTTGACAAAGTAGCGCGGTTGTTGAAGCTAGGATACCCTGGTGGACCAATCATTGACCAACTAGCTCAAAAAGGTAATTCCAGTGCCTTTAAATTGCCAGAAGGAAGAGTTTCTTTACCCGAAGGAGGCTATCACCCCTATGATGCGAGTTTTAGCGGCTTAAAAACCGCAGTATCACGATTAGTACAGCAGTTAGAGAAAGATCATCCTGTAATACCTGTAGCAGATGTAGCAGCTAGTTTTCAGGATACTGTAGCCAGAGCGCTGACCAAAAGAGCTATATCCTGTGCCTTGGATTATGGTTTGAATACCATCACCGTGGGTGGTGGAGTCGCAGCTAACAGCGGTTTGAGAAAGCATTTACTTGCAGCAGCAGAGGCTCATAATTTGCGAGTATTATTTCCGCCTTTAAAATACTGTACCGATAACGCCGCTATGATCGGTTGCTGCGCCGCAGACCATCTTAACAGAGGACATACTTCTTCTTTAAATCTCGGTGTTGAGTCAAGGCTATCGCTGAGTGAGGTGATGAAGTTGTATGAGTGAGTTGACGGTGGACAGTTGCCTGTTGCCTTTAACCTTTAACCTTTGACCTTTATCAATTAATAATAGAGCGGATGTGATTGGCAACAGCATCTGGTTGTTCTAACATTGCTAAATGTCCGCAGTTGGGAATTTCGATTACGTTGTCGCCGCAGTATTGAAACGAGGGGTGGAAACTGGCTAAGTGACGAACGTACTTTGGTTCCATGACTTTATCCTCGGCACCTGCTAAAAAATAAACTGGCTGGTTAAGTTGAGATACTAATTGGGGTAGATGATTTACTTCCTCTTCTGTGGTTGAATCGAGCAGCGCTCCTAAAGCGGCTTGAGGATCGGCTACTAGAAAATCAATGATTCGCTGACGTACCCAGTGACGTTCTAAGGGACGCGCAACAGAATTTCTGGCAAATAGCAACTCAATTAAAGGTACTTGAGATAACCATTTGGGACGAACTTGTAAAAATCTTTGTCCTGCGCTGCGAAATTTTTCAAATGCTTCTTTAAGATAAATACCACCACCGGAATTGATACAGATGACTCCTTTGACTTGTTGAGGCATTTGAGTGGCTGTCCATAAAGCGATGGTGCCACCAAAAGAATGACCAATCAGCCAAGCATTATTTATATTTAATTTTTGCAGCAGGACTACTAAATCCTCCATATAAGCAGCAGGAGTATAAAGGGAATCAAAGGGATTAACGGCTGTCTTACGTCCTGTGCTGGTTACATTTGAAGGATCGCGATTAGCTTCGCTAGAGCGTAACGGCATATCGCGGAGTATAGAATCTGTCTTTTCTTTTAATTGAGATTCCCCAAAACCTCGTAAGTCGTATGAGAGGCATCTAAAATCTGCCTCTAAGCGCTTTATTGCAGGTTGCCAGTATCCACGGCTATTAAGCCAACCGTGTATAAACACTAAGGTGTAGGGACTTGGTTTAGGAAGCGTTAGCTCGTATGCGTGGGGAACGCCAAAGATTTCGATGGTTGCCATGAGAGCAGCACGTACCTTTAAGTAATGAAAGCGATAAAAGAGACATACAAGAAACTTTTAATTGGAAATTCTCCGATATACAGTGAGGAATTCCAAGAATTACTTGTTGTTGTTCTTATTAATTCTGACAATTATTTAACTCCATGGCTGGGAATCAATCGACATTTTTTTAGATTTATGTACCGAGAAATCTTCCACGGACACTTTCGGCGATTTTATGACCCAAATATTCCGGTATTAAGCTTTCGTTAGGTCCTAATAAATAAAGAATCAAACGGGTACGTCCTCTCCAAACCAGCAGATTGGCATTTACTACAAGCAAGTCTTCGAGCCACATAGCGTACATAACTTTATAAAATAATCCTGGTTGGTTGTCAGCTTCAATAACTAAAGCTGGTAAATGAAACACTGGATCTACGTAGAATTCGGTTTCTACTTTTTCTAAACCAGCATCGAGGTTAAATTCGACTGCGAGCATTTCTTCTACTTCAAAGCGTCCTGCTAAAGCTTCGCGAATTGCGCGACAGACGTTTTCTGCGGTTTTCTCCAACAGGGTTTGGCTACCACGAGATACAATTAGTTTAATAAAAACTAACATTGGTGGCTTGATTTGCCCGTACAAACTTAAACTGTGAATTGTCAGTCCGTAAGCCGCTAAAACACCAAAAATATCGCTGAGTAGAAAAGACTGATTCCGATAGGCAAAATGCAAAGCGCTTTTACCAGCTTCGGGTTTCAGTTCGATCACAGCACGTCTGGTTTTATAAAGCCGATAGGCTAGCCGCAAATTTTGCAGTTGAATCTCACTACTCACAAATTGATCGTAAAATTGGGGAAACGACTTATTAAACCGTTTGAGTAGTTCTAGTGTTGATGTTTTTAAACCAGAAGCCATTTTTTAATCTAAGACTTGCTTGTTGTTGTAAAAATTAATGCTTTTGACCGTCCAATTGAAAAAAACGGTAAGCCGCCCCTCAAAATTTTAAGGCAGTCCCGATGAAAAACAATTTACACCACCAATTGTCTAAGTCTTAATATTTCTTCCCACTGCCGACTGCCGACTGCCCGACTTAGAAGTCAGTGTTGTATACAATTGATTCTTAGATATTAGGGTAGCTTTTAGTTAATTTTTACGCTTGTTCTGTCAACAAGATGTTAAAGTTGAAAATAATTGATGTTAGACACGCTTTCTCTTGGCTAGCATTATCTATGATCAAAAACCCTAAAAACCAACTCCCAAAAGTTAGTCTAGAGTTTTATAGATAGCTGAGTGCGATGCGTGTTGCTCAATATGCACGTAACCAAACGTGAAAAATATCTTTATTTATACTACCCGAACCAGGCTGGCATGGGTTTTTGGAAAACTTGGTTTAATACTAATGATGGTGTCGTGACAACCAAAACGACTCATGAGTTTGAAGAACATAGTGCGAATTTCCCGGTCGGTAACGACCATCGCAATGGCGATCGCATCGTTTTTAGTACGGAGCGAGATATTGATTTATACGAGTTAGAAGAACTTTGTGACGCGGTAGGTTGGTCTCGTCGCCCTTTAAGAAAAGTAAAGAAAGCCATCGAGCATAGTTTTCTCGTAGCTACTATGTGGCAAGTACGAGGAAACACACGAAGACTCGTTGGTTTTGCCCGTGCTACCTCAGACCATGCCTTTAATGCCACTATTTGGGATGTAGTGGTTCACCCAGACTTTCAAGGCAAAGGAATGGGTAAGGCATTAATGAAATATGTACTCAAAAAACTTAGAAGTGAAGAAATTAGCAACGTTACTCTTTTTGCTGACCCCCATGTTGTAGATTTTTACCGGAATCTCGGCTTTATGTCAGATCCAGAAGGCATTAAAGGTATGTTTTGGTATCCCCATTAATCCCAATTTGTTCTTAGCTAATAAATGCCTTTATTTTAAAGCTGATACAAGGCTAAATAAATAATAATTATATGGTGAAGCGAAAATCCGCGTTATAAACCAATACAGTTCAGTTAAGAAAATTAATTAATATTGCGATCGAACAGACTGACTTTTCTGGAGGGGGCTTGGGGGACGGCTGCGTCCCCCAATCGGGGGTTTGGGGAGAATCCCACCGTTCGCGCAGC
>JAYKJL010000106.1:0-16846 GCA_035285725.1 Nostocales cyanobacterium 94392
GACTTGAACGCGGCTATAAACATAAAGAACCGTGGGACGCACGGTCTTAAAGCTCAATTAATGTCTTCAAAGAAGAGTCATTGAGAAGCCCACACTCACCCGTAAGGGGAGTGTGTGGTACGTCACTTGCACTCGAATTGATGGTAATTTCTGGTGCTTGCATGGGTATTAATTTCACTGCAAATACTTTACACAAAGCAAGCAAAAAAAAGACGCAAAAAAGTTAGCCTATACCAACTTAAAGGATAAAGCAGAAGAATTACTCGCTATTCTTGTACAAAATCCGTTCTAAAATCTCCCGACCTATGAAAAATTAGTTGGTGATTTAGAGGGGACTTATTCTCGAAGGATAAATTTCCAACACCGATTGGTTTATGAGGTTATTGAATCTGAAAAAATAGTTAATGTAATTTGGATGTGGACGCATTACGAGTAAGTTTCCATAACTATTTAGAGGCAAAATCAACAACAACTTTCTTATCCATCACCGATAACATCACGGATAAATCCGGAGAAACTTTTTCTATCAAATTTAAATCTTTTACAGCAACTTCAAAATTTTTCCCTTGGAGAATTTGATTGCCAATTTCTAATACTTGATTCCAAGTAATATCACTTTCTAAATAAGCTTTCGCTACCGTATTTAGTAAACCTACATAATTATTCCCTTCAAGTTCCGTCATCATTGTATGAGGAATCTTAAAAAATTGATCAAAGCAGAAATACCAAGTTTTTGACTGTCTCTTGCTCACAGATTCAAATAATTTTTTCAAATCGCTACGGTCAACAACCGCATCACTTTCACTGGTTATAATAAATAGAGGTGATGACGAATGATTCTTCACTCGATCAAGGATTTCCTGACCCATATCCAAAAATAAGCGCAACGCAGGTATTTGAAAACCGTTGTAACCAAAATTTCCCGGATTATCTTTATTTAACCATTCATAATAAATGGGTAATACTTCCACGACAAAATTTATAATTGCATTTTTACTATTTAAATAAGGAGAAAATAAGAGAACTTTTGCAATTTCTTGATAATATTCTAATGCTAACCAAGCAGCCAAAGTTCCACCTGTAGATAATCCTCCAACTATTACTTGATTACCCAATTGTTGAGCAGTTTCTAACCATGAAACTGCATATTTATGATAAACTTCCCGTTCTAATGGCAAAGGAGGAGGATTATTGCTATCAAAATTTCCCGCGACTCCATGACCAGGTTGTAACGGAATCATCACGTTATACCCCAATTCAAATAAAGCTTTACCTAACGGTTCAAATTGATAGGGACCTGCGGTAAATCCGTGAAAGAAAAGGCAAATTTTTTCAGTTGGATGGGAATGAAAAAAAAATTTGGAACTGCAAGCCTGATTTTTGATTGGTAAAGTTAGCTCTAAAGCTATAGCTTGCTCAATTATGGCTGTTGTAGTGGTAGAATAATCACGCATATTTGTGAAGAAAATTGGAGTGTGAAATTTGAATTTAAAATTATTGATAAATTCTCGATAAATTCCAAGATAAATCCTAAATTTGTTATATTTTAAGTAACTTTAGCAATCATTTTACATATCTAAAGGAGGAATATTCTCGCAAAGCTGCATAAAAATTAATTAACAGGTTATACATACTCGAATTATTCGCAGAAAAATTAGTCATTTGAATGACAATTGTGAAAAAATTTAAGAAAGGCATCGTATATGGTATCGATTTCACTTATTAGCTCTGACCTCGGCAAGTTAAACTAAATCTGGCAGCATCCGCACACGAGGGTTTGTAAAGGGGCTTTTTATGGCAGTAAACG
This sequence comes from Nostocales cyanobacterium 94392, assembly GCA_035285725.1. GTDB lineage: Bacteria > Cyanobacteriota > Cyanobacteriia > Cyanobacteriales > Nostocaceae > Rivularia. The sequence goes on from JAYKJL010000106.1 coordinate 1,808, forward strand.
TGCAAGAAATTGCCAAATATCTAGACCAGATTGGTTGGGACTATCGCATTGAAGCAGAAGAAGACCGGATTATTACGGGTGTAGAAGGCGATAATCTTGAAGATTTTATGATTGTAGTGCAGCTAGATGAAGATGGGAAATTTTTCCGCGTGTTTGCACCTCACGTGCTAAGTGGTGTAAAAGACCATCCCCATAAAGATGCAATTTTACAAACAATGTTGGTTATTTCTTGGGAAACCAAAATGCTGCAATGGGAATATGACCCATCTGACGGCGAAATTCGAGCCATTATTGAGTTTCCTATCGAAGATTCTACCCTTACCGAACAACAATTTAATCGTTGTCTGAGCGGGTTAGTTCAGCTTGTTGACGGTGTAGCTATACCTCGTCTTCAAGAAGTCATGGAAACTGGTCACGACCCAGGTAATATAGAAGTAGGTGAAAGACTGTTATTGAGCATTCAAGAACAAGCTCCGGGATTATTAGAACTTTTGGAAAAAGCAATGGAAGCGAGGAAAAAACGGGGAAGATTTCCTCACGAATAAAGTCAAGTTATCTATCTGATAGCTATACTCCTTGTAAGATACCATCACGATATACTGAAATTTTCTTGGTCAGTGGTTTTATGACATCTTACGCAACCTCTTCTGCTAAAGCAGAAATGAGCGAACTCCGGCGATTAAAAGGTTTATTACCCCCAGAATTGCAAAGCTGGGTCACGGTTGAAGGTACAACTGAAGTTAATCCAACTTTAGTTCGTAGTGAAGAAATCGGTAAAGACCAGGTAGAAATTCAAATTGACCTGGCAAAATGGGATGAGTTGGCAATGGATCAGCGAAATTTGCTGTTCTGGCATGAAGTCGCTCGCATTCAAAACGATACCATCCCTAAAGATGGTTGGGAAATGGCCGCATTAGCCATCGGCTTGGGTGGTGCTGTTGGTGAATTGTGGGTACAAGATGGATTGCTCTTAGTACTTGCATTAGCTTTATGCGGCGTTTCTGGCTGGCGATTATTTCAAAAAAATAATGGCGAAAAGCAAGCTAGAGAATTAATAGAAGCAGATGAGAAAGCTATTGCTTTAGCAACTCGCTTTGGTTACAGTTTGCCCAATGCTTATAAGAGTTTAGGCAGCGCTTTAAAAACCTTAATCGAAAAATCTCCCAGCAAGCGCCAAAGATCCAAATATGAAGCCCGACTTTCTGCACTCAAGCGCAGTGCTAACAAGGCAAAATCTAAATCTCGAAATACGGATGAGGTCGAGTATTAAGGCTTATAAAGTAAGGCGTTGCTGATTTCATCCATGAAAAGGATTTTACTTTATACTCAAAACCTTGTAGAGATGTAAATTTTTATGTCTCTACATTTCAATTCATAGTTTTATTCAGCAATGCCAAAATTAAATTGCTCAATTAATTATATAAATATATCGGAATCCTAAATCATATATGAAAATTTACATCCCCGAATTCTTCAAGAAGTCGGGGATTTGAACACCGTAATTTCCCACAAATCAAATAGGATTGCTATATCTAGTATCTAGGTAAGAACAAATTATTTTTTCGCGGATTATTTTACTTAAAGGTATAGGTGTTTACTTTCTATCTACGAATAATCTCTCAATTACTCTCAATTATTTTTCTACAGAATTAAGACAAAACTAAGTTCTAATTATTTTTTTGCTCAAAAATTAAGCCTAAATACTTGCTTTTATTTTTTTTAATGGCTAATATATCAACTTTTTCCTTCCAGGAATTTTAACCATAATTTTAGACTTTGTTAACTTAATTGACTGTATTAAAATCGTTTACAAAAACTTCTTTATTTCTTGACGATATCTTCATAAAATACTTTTTTGTAGAAAAAATGTGAATATTAAAAACCTTGTTTAATGGGCTACATCAAGCGTAAATTGGCTTTATATAAAGGTCTTCAGAAACCTTCCTGCGTATATTAACGCAATAACATAGTATTCCTTATAACTGATTAAGCATTTTGTGAGTTTGAGGTACTACACGGACTGATTTGAGGTAATTTTTCATCAAAGCCTGCCAATCTATGACTTGTTGAGGAATTGGAGCAAGCAAGGGTAAATCGCTAAACTGTTCGGCTGGTTTTAGGGGCGTGACGGGCTGTAAAAAGACTGGTATTGTTGGATTTACGGCTGCTATTAGTTGAGCAGAACGTTTCAATTCGGTAGGGTTAGTATTTTGAGAAATAATGATTTTGACAAACACTTCAGTTTGAGAGTTATAGCATAATTTGAGGAAAATTTCGTGTTCTTGCCAACGATTTTCACCACTAACACTAGGTAGTTTTAAGTCCATGCCTACAGAGTCTAAGTAAGGTAGAATCGTAGCGAGTTGTTCCGGGCGATGTCCCCCAGATTCCAGGTATATAGGTAAACCAGTGGTTAAGCGAAGTTGTGGTAAGAATGAAGATAAGAACTTGGCATGGAGCAGAGGCTCGCCTCCGGTTAAGCTAATGCTATCGTGTAAGCAAGGTATATTTTGTCTTTCAACCCATTCGATTAACATTGATAATGAAACAGGATTAGAGCAAATTTCAAAGTCACGGTATCCAGGAGTTTGTTCGATTCTACAGGTAGGTGGTGCATTCCAAGTATGAGCGCTATCGCAAAAGTGACAGCGCAAATCACAAAAAGCAAAGCGAATAAAAATTTGACGGGTTCCTACATTGAGTCCTTCCCCTTGAATTGCGGAAAAGAGTTCTATCAGGTGTGCTTGATTAACGGCAATTTTAGTAGTCATGGAACCAATGGCAATGTAATAAGGCTATGGCGACACAATAACAGAAGTTTTTGAGTTAATTTCAATTATGGCTAATTCCAGGAAGACATTTATGTTTGAAAATTTATACTTAACATTTACTGACTTGATTTGACTTCTTATTCCATTGTGAACTGTCATAGACAATACTTAATTTTATCCGGCTAAACAAGCAATTACTTGTTAACATCACCAGAAATAAGCATTCGTTTAAGCTAGTTCTTCAAACAAAATAATGTAAAGCAAAATATCAATATGGCAACTGAAGTACAAGGTTTCATGAGTAACCAACCGGAGGTAAACTTTCCGGTTACATTATTAGAGGATACCGTTACAATCCAGGTAAGTGTCCGTTTAAGCGTGCTTGAAGCTTTAACCTTTAAGCAAACTTGTGAAGAACTAATTACAGCAAATTCAATTCCCAAAAAAATTATTATCGATTTTGGGCAGACTACTTTTATGGACAGTAGTGGCTTAGGTGCTTTAGTTAGTAATTATAAGAATGCTCAAGAAAAAGAAATTGCATTAGTATTGCAAAATGTTACTCCTCAAGTAATGGCTGTACTTAACCTCACAGGTTTAGTAAATGTTTTTCCTATTCAAGAGGGAGAATCTACACCCCCATCAGTTAATCCTCGTCGAAGGGAAGAGAAATTACCACCAACTCACCCTTCTGTACGTTCGTTGACCAAACGACTAATTGATATTGTCGGAGCATTAGTCGGTTTGGTAATTACAAGCATATTATCTATTCCGATTATTACTGCTATCATGATTGACGACCCCGGTCCCATTTTCTTCGGTCAAATCCGCTGTGGTTGGATGGGTAAACGTTTTCGGATGTGGAAATTCCGATCGATGTGTGTGGATGCGGAAGCTAAAAAAGCCGAACTGCAAAAGCTTAATCAAGTTAAGGGTGCATTTTTCAAAATAGAAAATGACCCTAGAGTCACACGGGTTGGTAAATTTTTGCGCCGCACTAGTTTAGATGAACTACCGCAATTTTGGAATGTTCTGAAAGGGGAAATGAGTTTAGTTGGTACTAGACCACCTACACCCGATGAAGTTGAATGTTATGAAGTTCCTGAATGGCAACGTTTGGATGTTAAACCCGGGATGACTGGAGAATGGCAAGTAAACGGACGTTCTAGTATTCGTAATTTTGAAGATGTAATTCGTCTAGATTTAGAATACCAAAAAAATTGGAGCTTGATGTACGACTTAAAGCTGATTTTTAAAACAGTTGCTATCCTATTCAATAAAAGTAGTGGTGCGATGTAATTCTTAACTTTATTTAATTTTAAATAATTTCTTAGCAATTGTTTTATGAACGGAGGTATAATTATGGATTTTCCATTAAAGCCTCTTTTTTTAATTTTTAGGGTTTCTTTGCCATCATTTGCTTGATATTCACCAAAAAACCGAGTTTATTAAGGAAAAATCAAAGTTTTGAGAGCTAGTATTCCACCACAACCCACATGCTGTAAAGAGGTTATACATAACGTCTCTAGACAATTTTGGCAAAAACTAACCATTCATAATTAATGTGGTGGAGTACTAGAACTTTACAAAAAACCCACTTTTTAGTGCAATTTTGATCAAGCCGTAGTTTTCCAAGTAAATACGGTTTACATTCTTGATGTATAAGTTACTTAAAAACTAAAAACAATTTATCACTGTTTTAGAAGCTTCTCCGTGCGATCGCATTTTTGTAAATAATCAGTCATAGTACGGTTGACATAACAATACAATACTCAACCATTATTTTTGATACTATCATTTTATAAGTATTATTACTTTTTTGTTTTTATATTCTAAATTAAAATAATACCTAGTTTTTTCTGCGCTTATCCGTATGTCAGAGCAAGATTTAAACAATCTTCAATGAAGATAGACTGACGCGACAAGATATTAAAAGGAAAATAGGATACAAGCGCTTTTTTCTGCGCGGAATGAATTTAGTAATAAATGTTGTCTTTTTAAGAATTTTAGTAGATTGTCGTTAATTTTTACTATGCGAATTTTAATTTACTCTTATAACTATCATCCAGAACCAATCGGTATTGCTCCGTTAATGACTGAATTGGCTGAGGGATTAGTGAAGCGCGGACATGAAGTGCGTGTCGTTACCGCTATGCCTAACTATCCAGAGCGTAAAATTTATCAAGGCTACCGAGGTAAGTTTTATTTAACAGAATATAAGAATGGTGTTCAAATTCAAAGAAGTTATGTTTGGATTCGTCCGCGCCCCAATTTGTTCGATCGGATAATGTTAGATGCTAGTTTTGTTTTTACTAGTTTTATACCCGCCCTTTTTGGTTGGCGACCCGATATAATTCTTTCTACATCACCATCTTTACCAGTTTGTTTACCGACTACGCTTTTAGGATGGCTACACAGATGTCCGGTAGTTTTAAATTTACAAGATATATTACCAGAAGCTGCAATTCATGTTGGTTTACTCAAAAACAAAGCGCTGATTCGTGTATTTTCGATTTTAGAAAAATTTGCTTATCGCTCTGCTGATAAAATTAGCGTTATCGCCGATGGGTTTGTAGATAATTTGGTTTCTAAGAATGTAGCCCTTGAGAAAATCGTGCAAATCCCCAATTGGGTAGATGTGAATTTTATTCGTCCGATGTCAAAAGAAAGCAATGCTTTCCGCACCGAGCATAAATTAGATCATAAGTTTGTAATTCTATATTCCGGCAATATTGCTCTGACTCAAGGATTGGAAACAGTAGTTAAAGCTGCCGCTATTTTACGTGATATTCCAGATATTGCTTTTGTCATTGTTGGTGAAGCATCGGGTTTGCAACGACTTCAGGAAGAATGTAATAAATGCGGTGCAAATAATGTAATGCTTTTACCTTTCCAACCACGGGAACGTTTACCGGAAATGTTAGCTGCTGCTGATGTGGGATTGGTGGTGCAAAAGAAAAATGTCATTTCTTTTAATATGCCATCGAAAATTCAAGTTTTACTTGCCAGTGGTCGCGCAATCGTCGGTTCTGTTCCTAATAATGGTACCGCAGCAAGAGCTATTAGACAAAGTGGGGGTGGTGTTATTGTTCCTCCAGAAGAAGCTTCAGCTTTGGCTAATGCGGTTTTGGATTTATATAAGCATCCAGAGAAAGTTAAAACTTTAGGTTACAACAGTCGCAAATATGCTGTGGAACAATATGCTTTCGAGCAAGCTTTGAATAACTATGAGTCGTTGTTTGAGTCTTTGAGAGAGAATCGTTCCACAATTGATACTAATGTCGTGTCCAAGCAGGAAGTTTAACCGCTATAAACAAAAATTTCCCCAAATAATATCCATAAATCATCATTTCCTTACCCCAGCTTTGAAAACTGGGGTAAATTTTTTGCAAAGTTTCGTAATCAATTGCAAAAAACCAAAACGAAAACTTCGTTACAATAAATTTAATCACTGCTTTAACAAAATTAAATTTGGGAGTTTAATTCCTTGCCAAAGACCAAGCAGTATAGGTAATGGGGGTTTAAATCCCCGTCACAAAACGTAATTGCTTAACTCCAGCTATAGAAGACATTGTGATATATCGCTAATTATTACTAGAAATAATTTTATAATTAAGTTGAAATGCTAGTGCTGATTCAAGGCAATCTCAGCCATGAACATCTGTTTTTTGCTAATATTCAAAAAACCTATTGATTAATAATTGATTCATATTTGCTATTAACATCGCCATTTATTATTCACAGACCGAAAAACAAACCAAACAAAATCCGCAACCCTCACCCACACAAACAGAGCAAGGTTTAATGTCTGATTATTTCCCAGCCAATTTACAGTCCGAATTTGTTGCTGTTAACAACCCCAAAATCGCTGATCAACAGCTTGATATTGAGGATTCGAGCGTAAAACTAGCTTTAGCTATTGTTGAAGCCGGTGATAGCCGTAAAGCAGGGGATATGTTAATGCTTAGTGTCAAGAACGTCTCTTATCTCGCCGATTATTTTGTTTTCATGACTGGTTATTCAAACGTACAAGTAAGAGCGATCGCCAACACTATAGAAGGTATTGTAGAAGAAAAATGCTCGCGTAACCCTTTGCGAACAGAAGGAAAATCCGAAGGAAGTTGGGTACTACTAGATTATGGTGATGTCATAGTTCACATTATGATGCCCTCAGAAAGAGAATTTTATAATTTAGAAGCATTCTGGGGTCATGCAGAACGTGTGGATTTTCAAGCATCCTTAAACAGCGGCGGTGAACCAATATGATTGATTATGAGGTCTCAAATTGCCCGGTTCCTAGAGAACAGCAACCGTTGAATGAGTACGAACAATTAAAAAACTCTTGGCTATTTCAAGATTGTAGCCTGTCAACCCGCTCTTATCTCACAAAAATCGCCTGGATATGGGGTTTATCCTGGATAGTAGCAGGACCTGTCGCTTATTCGAGTTTTCCCCCACACAAATACATAATTCAATTTTTATTGTGTGGGTCCGCAGGTGCCAGTATTGGTGTAGTTTTAGTTCTATTACGCTTATATTTGGGTTGGTCTTACGTGCGCGATCGTCTCACAAGTCCGATTATCTTTTATGAAGAGTCCGGTTGGTACGACGGTCAAAATTGGATGAAACCCCAACAAGTCCTAGACCGTGACCTTTTAGTTGTCAGCTATGAAATTAAACCAATTATTCAAAGATTGCAAATCACTGCATTGTGTTTGGTGATGTTGTTCTTTGCTGGTACTATGGTTTGGCATTTAGTTTAAATCGTTATTGGTTAGAAGTTATGAGTTAATAGGTAATAACTCATAACTAATCCCTAATAATTGGCTAAGGATTGATAATGGCAAAACGAACTCAAGCACCCTCCGTAGAAGTAAGATTGCTGCGTGAAGGAATTATTGAATCAAAGCATACAGTCCAAGCTCTACTTTGCGACGAACGAGGACGGGTGCTTTCTGTGGCTGGGAATGCCGAAACAGCTACATTTGCTCGTTCAGCACTCAAACCATTTCAAGCCTTGGCTGTGACCACTACAGGAACTTTAGAACGCTATAATCTCAATGATAAAGATTTAGCAATTATTTGTAGTTCCCATGATGGAAGTATAGAACACGTTAGACAAGCATTTAACATTTTATGGCGAGCCGACATTGACCCCACTGCACTTCAATGTCCCGTTCCCAATGGCAAACGCAGCCGTTTAGAATATAACTGTTCGGGTAAACACGCGGGAATGTTAGCCGTTTGTCAGCAATGCAATTGGTCTGTAACTAATTATTTAGAGCGCAAGCACCCCGTGCAGCAATTGGTATTAAATAAAATATCAGAATTGTTACGAATGCCCGCAGCCGAATTTATCAGCGCTCACGATGATTGTGGCGTACCTACTTACCTGATGCAACTCTGCCAAATTGCCACACTTTACGCTCGTTTAGCTTCCGGTAACAGTTTGGATATGGAGCGCATTGTCCGTGCTATGAATCATCATCCACTGATGTTAGCAGGTGAAGGCAAATTTGATACGGAATTAATGCGTTTAGCTCCTGGAGAACTCATCAGTAAATCAGGTGCCGAAGGATTACAGTGTATTAGCAGACTTGGTGAAGGTATGGGTTTAGTAATTAAAGTCATGGATGGAGCCAAACGAGCAAAATATGCCGTAGCCATTCATCTTCTCACTCAACTCGGTTGGATTACCCCCAGCACTGCCGAAGCCCTTGCAGAAAAATTTATGACATTGGCTCAATACAAGCGTTTGGAAGTTGTTGGAGAATTATCAATGTTGTAGTTGCCAAATCATAAAGTTCATAGTATAGTAGTAAAAGACGACGCGGGATAGAGCAGCCTGGTAGCTCGTCGGGCTCATAACCCGAAGGTCAGTGGTTCAAATCCACTTCCCGCTACCAAATTAAATATAAGCAAGTCCTCATAATTTTTATAGTTATGAGGACTTGTTTTTTAATCCATAATCCAGAAGTCGGGTTTTTAGGATGATTGTGTTTTCTCACAGATATTTCAGATAAAAGTCCGACTTCTCACCCCAACGGTTTCTCCTTGTAATTCTTTATTCGCAGGATTTTGATATACTCTGGAGAAGAAAAACCATCCATTGTAATTGGGTCAGTTGAATCATGGGTTGGAAATTAAAGCGTCCTATTTTAGTGGGAGGAATAGGTTTATCCTTTTCTCTGTGGATGTTACAAAGTTGGCATCATCAATTAATGCAGTTTGCTGAATTTAGTTTATTGAGCTTGCTTGCAGTTGGCGGTGGTTTATGGTTAATTAAGCCTTGGGGCTCTAACAATAAATGCCAACAGTTAGATAAAATGGGTATTGATAGAGCGACAGTAGAAAATACAATTGCTCAAAGCGCGATCGCAATCAATAAATTAGTAGAAGTAGCAGATAATTATCAAGAAGCTTTGGAGCAAGCAGCTTTACTTCAAGAAAAAATTCCTCAATTACAGAGTGAATTAGATAGAGAAGAAATTACATTAACAGTTACTGGTGGTAAATCGGTGGGTAAAACCACGTTGATTAAAGTTTTACAACAGCAGAATCTTGAATCTGTAAAATTTCAAGAAACAACACCTTTATTTATCCAAGATAATTCCGATACTGCTGCTTTAGAAGATGCGATCAAATCCGACTTTGTACTGTTTCTTACCAATGGTGACTTAACACAAACAGAACTTCAAAGCTGGGAACAATTAAAAGCTGAAAATCAACGGTTAATGTTAGTTTATAACAAACAAGACCAATGTTTACCAGACGAACGTGCTAGTGTCTTACTGTCTTTGAAACAACGAATCGCTGGAAACGTCGTAGCAACAGCAACTTCTCCCCAACCGATCAAAGTACGCAAGCATCTTGATGATAATTCTGTACAAGAATGGATGGAACAACCAGCGCCAGACATCGACAATTTAACTGAGCAACTAGATAAAATATTAGCTCAAAGACAACAATTAGTTTGGGCAACTACGATGAAAAAAGCTCAGTTGCTCAAAACCGAAACCAAAAGCTTGTTAAATGGAGTGAGAAAATTACAGGCTAATCCAGTCATTGAGCAATATCAATGGATAGCAGCAGCGGCCGCATTTGCAAACCCAGTACCGGCACTTGATATACTAGCAACTGTGGCAATCAATGCTCAAATGGTAGTTGATTTGGGTGGTGTTTATCAGCAAAAATTTTCTTTAGAGCAAGCGAGAACCGTTGCTGGTGAAATGGGAAGCTTGATGCTGAAGTTGGGTTTGGTGGAACTTTCTACCAAGACTATCAGTACCGTACTAAAAACTAATGCCATTACCTTTGTCGCTGGTGGAATTGTACAAGGTGTAAGTGCAGCTTATTTAACTAGAATTGCCGGTTTAGCTTTAGTTGAGTACTTCCAACAGCAAGAAATTGCCCTAAATTCCTCAAGGGAATTCAACTTAGAACAATTCCGACAAAATTTACAGCAGGTATTTACACAAAACCAGCAAATCGTATTTTTGCAAAGTTTTATTAATCAAGGTGTCAAGCGTTTATTACCCGAATCTGACAAAAAAACTGTTGCGATAGGCGTTAACGCCGACACTTTGCATATCACGAATGCAGCAGTTTAATTTTCCTAACGCAATATGAATGTAGAGACGTAGCAGTGCTACGTCTCATTATTTATTGATACCAACACAGCAGAACCTTCAATGGTGGGTTAATAGTTAAAAATTATCTTGAAATATCTGGTGTAATCCCCGCAACGAAAGCATCCCTAAGAAATTTTAACGCCGAGGAAGTTGTAGAGTTATACCAACAACATACGCAAGAAACCGGACAAATTTCACCCCGCAAGCCACAGCAACGGCTTCCCCAAAACGGGAATTAAATAAAGGAAAATGTGTGTATCCACCAGAATCCTCATTTGCCAAAGGGCAAGTTACGGTAGTCACTGGTAGCTAGCCCGATCGCAGTTCGCAGTTAAGGAAGCACAAGACAAGTAGTTAAGTATAATTGTTTTCTTGCTATTGAAATATAAAGTCGGGTTTTTCTCAATACAAATACGCAATTCAAGATATTTGTGTTTAAATAATTACAACTCAATGCAAGTACAGAAGCATTGATTTCTTTATTTGAAAATTGAGTGATCGTTTTTCTCAAAGATGTTTAACGGCTTATACATATGCACATAAAACAACGTCATGATTGGAATTTAACCATATCAGAAGCGAAAGTTATTCAAGAAGAATTACAAAAAGAAGTTATTACCGAAGATCAATTTACAGAACCAGTAAAATACGTTGCAGGTGTCGATATGGGTTTTGAAGCTGATGGAACAATCAGTCGTGCTGCGGTTGCGGTATTGAGTTTTCCAGATTTACAACTGCAAGAGCAAAATATAACTAGACGTGCTACCACCTTTCCTTATATTCCCGGTTTTCTATCCTTTCGTGAAATTCCCGCAGTATTAGACGCTTTAGAACAAATAAATACGATACCAGATATTATTCTATGCGACGGACAAGGAATCGCCCATCCTCGGAGATTGGGAATTGCCAGTCATTTAGGTGTAATTATTGATATGCCTACAATTGGTGTAGCAAAATCATTACTGATAGGTAAACATCAAGAAGTCCCTCAAATAAAAGGAAGCTGGCAGCCTTTAATACATAAAAGTGAAACTATTGGTGCAGTTTTACGGACTCGTTCTAATGTAAAACCAGTATATGTTTCTAGTGGTCATCGTATCAGTTTACCAACCGCCATCGATTATGTATTGCGCTGTACTCCTAAATATCGTTTACCCGAAACTACTCGTATTGCTGATAAATTAGCTTCTGGGAAATGAATTACAACAAAGGAATACTTGTGATATTTGTAATAAATCAACAGATGATATCAAGTCCGGATGATTAGTTATTATTCCCTGCTCCCTACTCCCTACTCCCTGTTCCCTATTTTGACTTTGTATAAGCTCGAATCTTTCGTTCGGTTAAAAAGTTTTATGCCTTTAGTTTAATATTGGAAGCACAACTGTTCTTCATCCAATGATTTGACTTTACCTTTTATTCTTTTTGTATGTTACATTCTTTTCGGAAATTGTAATAAAATCTCACAACTATTTTTAACGCTTCTGCGTCTACTAGTCTTTTGCAATCTTTATGGCGAAAACATTTAACTAATGAGCGTGCGATCACCATCCCTTTGATTTGAAAATCTCAACCAATCAACATTCAGAACAACCGCTGAAATTTTTCACAATATATCATAAATAGACCATAAAATTCCGATTATTGTAGGTCATATTGCAATCCTAAATCATATATGAGAATTTAGCTCCCCGATTTTTTCAAGAAGTCGGGGAGCTGAACACCGTGATTTCGATACATACAAATAGGATTGCTTGTTCAATTAGTGTGATTCCAGCCAACTGTAGTAATTTATTTGAATTTTATTTGAAGTTCTTTCCGTAATACTTGATTGCTTATACTTGCTCGTGTTAGGAATCCCGTAGACAATGATTGAAGTTGGTTAATAAGAAGCTTATTGCGGCGTTAGATTCATGAATTCATTAACTTTACAGTGGCACGATGCAAGTCAAGAAAAAACTCAGATAATTTACGCGCAGCAGCCCAGTAAAAACCCTGGTACTGTTCGTATCGGTCGCGACCCTTTGCGGTGCGATATCGTCTTGAGTCATCCTACTGTTTCGGGTTTACACGCTGAAATATTTTTTAATTCTCAACAACAACGGTTTAATATTCGCAATTTAAGAGAAAAAAATCCTCCGTTGGTAGATGGGCAACAATTAATCCAAGGAGATGTGTCTTTAAATGAAGGTAGCGTTATTTGTTTGGGGCAAATGCAATTGAAAGTGATTAATATTAATATTCTCCAAGTGAATAGCTTCCCAGCAACTATTTTGGAGCCACCTAAACCAGGTGTAAATAACCAATCCGTAATTCCCGCTGTACCATCAAAATCGCCTTCATCAACTGCACCTTTACCAAAAAGTTCTTATGGGTTACAGTGTCCTAATTGTCACAAAGTATGTTCCATTGAACATATCCAAGTTGGTTGTCCTTGGTGCGGTACTTCTTTAGCTGCTGCAATAAGTGTTTTAGTTGCACCGGATAATATTCAATAAATCAGGTTAAAGGTTAAAGGTTAAAGGTCAAAGGTTAATAACAACATAAGTTAGCACAAAAAAGAACCCTATATAAATAAATGTAAATCAAGCTAAAACCCTTTTCCCTCTGCTTTGTCTTAACGATAATTTTTCTTATCCACCTATTTAACAACCATCAACCATCAACTAACCACTATCAACCATCAACCATCAACTAACTACTATCAACTAACAAAAATATATGAATAATAACTTACACATTAATTTAAGTTGGGAAGAACCAGCCACAGGGGAATTACGACAACCAAGTTTGAGAGTACCAATTGCTTTTGGTAGAGAATTCTCTCAAATGCCGGTACAACTCAACGGAAAACCTGTTTCGCGCATGGTACTTAATAGTAGCGAAGTTTCTCGTTATCATGCTTTGATTGATTGGGAAGAAGGGCAATTAGTTGTAATTGACCAAAATAGTGTAAACGGTATTTATGTCAATGGCGATCGGTGCAGCCTTGCGGCTGAACGCCATATTCGCAATATTATCAATAATGGCGATATTTTAAAAATTGGACCTTATGAAATAACTCTTTCTTTTACTTTAAATACAACAAATATAACACATGAAGCAGTATCTACACCTACACCTATATCTGCACCTACAACTACTAATTCCACTATTCAATTTAATCCCCATACTAATTTACCAGACCCTACCTTAGCTCCACAACCAGCAGCCACACCTCTGGGTTCGAGTTTTCCTCCACCAATTTTTCAAGAGGAAAAGGTTCCTGTACAAGCACTCCATGCTACAGGATTGCGTGTTGACGAAACCGATTATTTGACTTTAGGAGCGGGTTTAGGAAGTTTTATTTGGGTGGATTTACTCAGGCTATATGGTGTCAAAAGTGAAAAAATTATTGCTTTGGGTTTGGATCAGGAACCATATGCTCGGTATAAGTTATTGTGTCTAAATTCCCAAATACCTTTACATGAAAGATTGCGTTCTAATTCTGACTCTTGTCCCGATAATATCTGGGGTTGGCCCAGTTATGCTTTACGGGAAGCTTGGCGCGATTTTGCTAAGGGAAGGTTCAATGATTCGTTTAAATATTTATGGAAAGTATTTGCTGAACCGGATTATGCTGAAACTTATACTCCCCGTGCTGGTAATGTTTTTGATTCTATAGATAGAGAAGCTCGTCGTATTGGATGGGAGAAAATATATCGTTATGGAAGAATCCGAGGAATTCGTAAAACCGATGATGGTCGATATTGTGTAGCTTATTCAAAAGGAAGAGGAGACCATGCTTTTTATGTGACTCGTTTTTTACATTTAGCAACGGGTTATCCAGCAATTCAGTTTTTACCCGATTTACAAGCTTATCGGGAAACATATCGTGATTTTAAGTCTGTAGTTAATGCTTATGAAGACCATCATCACGTTTACGAACAGTTGGAACGTCAAGGTGGTAAGGTATTAATTAGAGGACGTGGTATTGTCGCTTCTCGCATCATTCAGCGGCTTTATGAAGCACGTAAGAAGAATCCCAATATTACAGTTTTGCACTTAATGCGATCGCCAAAACCGCAAGGTAATAAATTCGGTAAAACCCAGCGGATGGTGAAGAATCATTTTGAGTTTCAGCCGTTTAACTGGCCCAAGGCTTGTTGGGGTGGTGAGTTACGGGTAATGTTAGAAAAAGCTAGTCCTGACGAGCGTAAACGTTTGTTAGCGGATTGGGGAGGTACCACCACCGCAGATCGTCATGATTGGCAACGGATTACAGAACAAGGTTTACGCGATGGTTGGTATAAAATAGAATTCGGGGAAGTGGAAGGTGTGGAACGTGACGGTCAAAATCGCACTGTTACCCACATCAAAGAAAAAGGTTTTGGGCAAATGACCCTTAACGCAGATTTTATTATTGATGGTACAGGATTAGATGCTAAAGTCCAAGCAAGTCCGCTGTTAGAAGATTTAGTTGAACGTTATAGTTTGCCGTTGAATCATTTATCAAGGTTGGTTGTAACTAACGACTTTGAATTACTCGAAATGCGTAACGAAAAAGGTAAAATGTATGCTGCGGGTGCAATTACTTTGGGCGGACCTTATGCAGCAGTTGATAGCTTTCTTGGTTTGCAATATTCTGCTTTACGTGC
>JAYKJL010000107.1:0-40192 GCA_035285725.1 Nostocales cyanobacterium 94392
CGAGGGTTATTTATCCGATTGCTGCGTGTAATTCTATTAATACTGCTCGATATTTCATCCTTGAGCATAGCTTGGAATTTAGTTATTACTTACAGTTCACCTTTACAGTCTGAATGGACAAAAAATCTACCATTTCTATTACTCAGTTTAGGAGTTCAAATTGCTATTCTTGTTAACAGTGGTGTTTACCGAGCAGGTATGTACCGTCGTGACTATGTAAGCATTGTCAAAGCAATTTCCTTATCATCTATACTGCTATCATTCATCACTTATATCTACAACCCAAGTACTTACATTCAGCGTTCTAATTATTTACTGTATTGGTTTGTATCTATTGCTTTTGTCTGTATTGTCAGAAAAATATTCGATTTATCGACTAACTTTTTGCGTCAAAAAGGTATCATTCGTCATTCAATTTTTATCATCGCAGACGCTCAAGAAAAAGAGCAATTAATCAATATTGTCGAAAAAGATAACTGTTATACAGTGCAAGGTTTTGCAGAATCTAGCTGTCTAGATTGGGCTAATAGAGAAAAGACTTTTGCATTTTTACGCAGTCAAAATGTAGAGGAAATATTTATTTCCTGGGATTCAATTAAAAACCGCTCTTTTCTTTGCTGGCATTTTTATAATGCAGGAATTACCGTACACATTCTACCAACAGAAAATAAGCTTCCTTCCTCCAAATCTCAGTTTAGTTATATTGGAGAATTGCTTTTCCCGACTATTACAGCGCCAATTTTACCTGGTGTTGATTTCTGGATTAAACGTTTATTTGACTTTTATTTCTCGCTATTTTTAATTATCCTACTTGCACCCGTTTATTTATCTATTGCTGTACTGATTAAACTCGATTCTCCCGGACCAATATTTTTCCGTCAAAAACGTATTGGTTTACATAGTAGAGAGTTTATGATTTGGAAATTCCGAACCATGATTAGCGATGCAGAGAAAATTCAAGTTTCTTTAGAAGCTAAAAATGAAATGAAAGATGGTGTGTTTTTTAAAATGAAAAATGACCCTAGAGTAACTAGAGTTGGTCAATTTTTACGTCGTTACAGTTTGGATGAATTACCGCAATTTTTTAATGTATTAGTCGGTGAAATGAGTTTAATTGGTCCTCGACCTTTACCAATCCGCGACGTACAAAAATTTCAAACTAAACATTTTATTCGTCAAGAAGTTCTCCCCGGTATTACTGGATTATGGCAGGTTTCTGGACGTTCTGAAATCGATAATTTTGATGATGTAATTAAATTAGATATGAGCTACATTGAAAATTGGTCAATATCACTTGATTTGAATATTTTTATCCGCACTTTTCAAGTGTTACTGTACAAAACTGGCGCTTATTAAGGTTACTCTAAATTCATCGTTATATACATATTTTGTAGAGATATACAATGCTATATCTTTACATTTTTTTATTTATAAAATTAATTTATACAATTTAACGCAAAGAGGCGCAAAGGTATACGCAAAGGGTCGCAGAGTGTTTATTTGTATATTATTCACAATTTTGTTTATTAATAGGACTTACGCAACCGGCATATTTTCTTGTAGGGTGTGTAGTTTAGAATAAATTTGAACGTAGCGATAAGACTTGTAGCGTCACGCACCAACCACCGATTGTGACGCTTGCGTAAGTCCTGTTTATAAAATTTAACGCAAAGGGTTGCAGAGGTATACGCAAATGGTCGCAGAGTTTTTATTTATTAAACAGGATTCTTATAATTTAAATTATAATCAGGATATGGAACTAAACAATTTTTTACAAATTGAGAAGTCTGATAAAAATCAACTAATTCCCCAATATGATTATTTACAGTGAGCAAACCGATATAATCAGATATACTGAATGCAAATTGGGGATTTTTCGTTGCGACAATAATAGTTAAATTTTGGCGTAATGACTGAAGAACTTCTTCAATTCTCATGCCTCTAACTATACCCAACTCCATACAAGGTTCATCCATAATTAGGATTTTAGGTTGTAGAGCTAAAGCCCTACTAATAGAAAGCAAATGTTGTTGTATCAAAGATAAATCAGTCGCTGGTTGATGCAATTTGTACTTAACTTCATCCCATAACCCCGCGCGACGTAGGGCAATTTCTACAACTGTATTTAGTTCATTTTTGGAATAATAACCAGTTAACTTGACTTTACAAGCGACATTATCATAAATGCTCATAGAAAAAGTATTTGGAGTCGCAGAAATCATACCAATTTGCCGACGTAAACGATTCAAATTAGTACGAGGGCTAAAAATACTCTGACCAAAAAATTCTATTTTACCTTCATATCTAACGTTATTTTCTGATTCAATTAACCGATTTAAACTTTTCAATAAAGTTGATTTTCCGGAATTGACGCACCCCAAAATAGTAGTTATTTTATTTTCATAACAGTCAAGATAAATATTTCTAAGAATCGGTTTTTCTCCATAGAATACATTTAAATTTGCAACTTTTAAAGCTAGTTTCAAATTATTCATCTTGACTGTAAATAATCTTTCTACTTAAACGACAATTGTTTCCTTAAATACAGCCACATCAATATCGTAATCCAGACAACATTTGATTTGATTATCACTGATTCCGCAAAAATACCTCTTAGAGAAGATGAAAAAATACCTAAGTAAAGCTACAATTTCTCATATTTAAATTTGTGCAATGCAGTAATAAGTTAACCAATATATGAAATATATGAAGTTAAAACAACTAGCTTTTATTGCATTTCCAAAAAAATCTTCAAACCATTACCTATAAAGCATTTAACCTCAGCTTAACCATAATTACAAGCATATTTTAGGAAAAGCTTTACGTAATACTGTAAAAACAATAACTTATTTTTAACCTAATACGGAGATTCTGTTAGTTGTGTGATTGCGCGGAAGCGAAAAATCTCAATTAGGAGTTTCTTTGTGAACAGTTTAAAAGTAAGAGTATTAGCTACTGTTGCCGCAGTTGCAGCAAGCATTTCCATCGCAGTTCCTCCTGCTATGTCTCAAAGTGCAGCTATTCGTATTGACGGTTCCAGTACCGTTTTCCCTTTGACAGAAGCAGCAGCAGAAGGATTTACCAAAGCTACTGGTGGTAAAACTCGTGTAACCGTTGGTGTATCTGGTACTGGTGGTGGTTTCAAAAAATTCTGCCGTGGAGAAACCGATATCTCCAACGCTTCTCGTCCAATTAAGTCATCAGAAATCGCGGCATGTAAAAAAGCTGGAATTAAATTCATCGAAATTCCCATTGCTTACGATGGTTTAACAGTTGTTATCAACAAACAAAATACTTGGGCTAAGAACCTTACCCCTGCTGAACTCAAGAGAATCTGGGAACCAGCAGCACAAGGTAAAATCACCAACTGGAACCAAGTTCGTGCTGGTTTCCCCAATGTTCCTTTGAGACTGTTTGCTCCTGGAACCGCTTCTGGTACTTTCGATTACTTCACCGAAGCAATTAACGGTAAGTCTGGTTCTAGCCGTGGAGATGTAACATCCTCTGAAGATGACAACGTATTAGTAAACGGTGTTATCCGTGACAAGGGTGCTCTCTCTTACTTCGGTTATGCTTACTACGTAGAAAACAAGACCAAACTGCAAGCTGCAACAATTAACGGTGTAGCTCCTAACGAAGCTAATATTAGAAGCGGTAAATACACTCCTCTATCTCGTCCCATCTTTATTTACGTCAGCGCTAAATCTGCTAACAAACCCCAAGTTAAGCAATTTGTTGAGTATTACATCAAAAATGCTCCTGCTATCAACAAAAAAGTTGGTTACGTAGCTCTACCTAACACTGCTTATGCCGCTATTTTGAACCGCTTTAATCGCAAGCAAACTGGTTCTGTATTCGGTGGTAAGGAGAAAATTGGTGTGAAAATTAGCGAACTTTTGGCTACACCCAAAGACTAATTTTTCCTAGTTATTCCCCAAAACTAACTAATAAAATCGGTGCATTCTACTTCAATACGGTTCAGTTAAGGTTGCCATTTGATTGATCAATCGATCTATATTTCATTTTGTGGGAAAACCAAGAATTGGGGGATTCTCCCCCAATCGGGGATTTGGGGGAGAATCCCCCAAGCCCCCTCCAGAAAAGTCAGTCTGTTCAATCGCAATATTAATTAATTTTCTTAACTGAACTGTATTGCATTCTACTTTGGTTATCAGCCAATCAGATATCACAATTAACCCCCCTTTTATCCTTGAATTGGGAAAGAGGGGGGTTCCGTCAAGGGAGAAAATAACTCTGAGCGGAAAAAATCTAGAGTCAAGAATTTTGGATTTTCCATTGGTAATAGAATTTACCCTCCGAATTTTAGATTTTGGATTTGGGATTTTTTGGGGTACAAGCCCCACCCCTAGTGGAAAAATCTAAAATCCCGGCATTGCTTGACGCAATCAGCATCTGCGAAAAAAATGTAGGGTTTGTAAAAATATCCTAAGTCTTGTATTAAATTGACCCCACGGATAATTCCGATTTACTGTACCATCAAAATCAAATATTTACTATTCACATCATAACGGAGAATAGTGGCTAAAACACCTGCAAAACAAGCGACTAAAACCGCACTATCTCCAAAGGTATTGCGGGACGTGCGGGAAAAGGTAATTGAGTTTATCTTGTTTCTCGCAGCTTTTTCGTCCGTAGTAGTTACGGTAGGGATTCTCTCGATCTTACTGTATGAGACTTTTCAATTTTTTTACCAATATTCTGAAGATGTATCTGTTTGGCAGTTTTTGACAGATACCCAGTGGACACCTTTGTTTGACGAGAAGCACTTCGGGATTATGACCCTGGTGTCTGGGACTGTGGTAACTACTTTTGTAGCTTTGTCTGTTGCCATACCTTTGGGAACCATTGCCGCGATTTACCTGAGTGAATTTGCTCCGGTAAAAGTAAGGGAAACAGTTAAACCGGCTTTGGAATTGTTAGCTGGTGTCCCTACTGTTGTTTACGGTTATTTTGCTCTACTGTTTGTCACACCATTCTTACAGACTTTTTTAACTGAATTACCTTACTCAAATATGTTGAGTGCGGGGATGGTAATGGGAATTATGATTATTCCCTATATTAGTTCTCTGAGTGAAGATGCGATGCGCTCAGTTCCCGATTATTTGCGGGAAGGTTCTTACGCTACAGGCGCGACTCGTTTCCAAACTGCAATCAAGGTGATTCTACCATCTGCGATTTCGGGAATATCGGCGGCTTATATTTTGGGAATTTCCAGAGCGATTGGCGAGACAATGGTAGTTGCGATCGCAGCTGGTGGACAACCCAATTTCACTTTTAACCCGATGGAACCAGCCCAAACGATGACTGCTTATATTGTTTCTGTAAGTAAAGGTGATATTCCCTACGCTAGTTTGGAGTATCAAACGATTTTCGCGGTTGGTCTGACTTTATTCCTAATGACATTGATTTTCAATATTATCGGTCATATCCTCACCAAGCGCTATCGGGAAGTTTATTGATATGACAAGTGTAAATATTCAACAAATCCGCCAAACCATCGCTCGCAACAAGCTATCAGACAAGATTTTTAGCTATGTTGGTTTGGCATCTATGCTGATTGCGATCGGCATTTTACTAGTACTACTTGTTGACTTGTTTTTCGATGGTTTACCCCGTCTCCAAAATTTGTACAATTTTTTGACTTCCTATCCCAGTAGCGACCCGTTAGAAGCTGGTATTTTGGCGGCTTGGGTGGGAAGCATAAGTGTAATTTTAGTAACTGCTTTGGCTGCAATTCCTGTGGGGATTGCCGCAGGTATTTATCTAGAAGAGTACGCTGCAAAAAACTGGTTTACTGATTTAATCGAAATTAACGTTGCTAATTTAGCAGGGATACCCTCGATTATTTACGGTCTTTTGGGTCTGGGTTTGTTTGTCTATGGTCTAAAGCTTGACCGTAGTGTTCTTTCTGCTGGATTAACTCTAGCTCTTTTGGTGCTACCAATAATTATTGTGGCAACCCGCGAAGCAATTCGAGCTATTCCTGGTAGTATCCGTGAAGCCGCTTATGCTTGTGGAGCTTCTAAATGGCAGACCGTTTGGGATCACGTTCTACCTTATTCATTTAGCACAATCCTCACTGGGATTATCATTGCTCTATCGCGGGCATTTGGTGAAACTGCTCCTCTAATTGTAGTTGGTGCGGTTGCTTTTATCGCCTTCTTACCAACAGGGTTGTTTGACCCTTACACGGTTTTACCGATTCAAATGTTCAACTGGACTGACCGTCCCCAAGAAGCATTTCAGATTGCTGCTGCTGCTGCTGGTTTCGTGCTTGTATTTATGACCTTGGCTATGAACGGTGTCGCAATTTATCTTCGCTATCGTTTAAGGAAGAACATCAAATGGTAGAACTAACAGATACATCCAACCAATTACCCCTTAAAGCTGAAGTTAATTACCTCAATTTCTACTACGGTGGTAAATTTCACGCTCTCAAAGACATCATGATGCCTGTCTACGATAAAAAAGTGACAGCGTTGATTGGTCCTTCTGGTTGTGGTAAAACAACTTTACTACGTTGCTTCAACCGGATGCATGATTTGTACCCTGGTAACAAATACCGAGGTGAAATTGCTTTACAACCGGATGGTGTGAATCTGCTTAGCCCTAAAGTAGACCCCATTGAAGTGCGGATGCGGATTAGTATGGTCTTCCAAAGACCTAATCCTTTCCCCAAATCAATTTATGAAAACGTTGCTTATGGGTTGCGGGTAAGAGGAGAAACCAACAAAAGAATTCTTGACGAGAAAGTAGAAAAAGCATTGCATGGTGCAGCGTTGTGGGATGAAGTTAAAGACCGTTTGAAACAACCTGGTACTGCTCTTTCCGGTGGACAACAGCAACGTTTGTGTATTGCTCGTGCTTTAGCTGCTGACCCAGAAATTATCCTATTCGACGAACCCACATCTGCTCTTGACCCAATGTCTACAGATAGCATCGAACAGTTAATTTCTCAAATTAAAAGCCAAGTGACTGTTTTGATTGTCACTCACAATATGCAACAAGCACAACGTATATCTGATTATACGGCTTTCATGTACGTGGGTAACTTGATTGAGTTTAACGATACATATACTATTTTCAATCATCCCAGAGAGAAACAAACATCCGATTACATTAACGGTCGTTTTGGTTAATCAGTAATCCGCAATGCTCAGAAGTCGGGTTTTTATCAGATATAAGCATCGTAGCCATACTAATTCTAAAAACCCGACTTCTTAACGGAACTAGAAGTCTGGTTTTTAAAAAATTTGTAACTGCCCTACTGATACTAATTCTAAAAACCTGACTTCTTGCACCCAGAGTTTATCTTAAAGTCAAATGTCCGTAAACATAATCGCGGGTACGTTGATGGAGAGGATTCTTGAATATTTGTTCTGTGGTACCAAATTCAACCATTTGTCCTACACTGTTTTCATCAGTAGTAAAGAATGCGATAAAGTCGGCGATACGTTGCGCTTGTTGCATATTATCAGTCACAATGACAATTGTTAATTTACCGCGCAAACTATTAATTAATTCTTCTATCTTTATTGTTGCAGCAGGTTCTAATGCTGAACAAGGTTCATCCATTAACAATACTCTCGGTTTCACAGCTAAAGCACCTGCAATACATAAACGCTGTTGTTGACCACCAGATAAAGTTAATGCAGGTTTATCAAGTTTGTTCTTGACTTCATCCCACAATCCTGCATCTTTGATTGCAGACTCGACAATACCATCTAATTCAGATTTGGGGCAATGTCTAGCGACGCGGATTCCATAAGCTACATTATCATAAATGCTCATGGGAAATAAATTCGGCTTTGGAAAAACCATACCGATTTGACGGCGTAATCGATTAAGATTGACACGAGAAGAATATATATCTTGACCGAAAAATTCTACCTTTCCATCAACTTTGACATTAGCCTCTAATTCACCAATGCGATTCAGAGATTTAATGAAAGCCGATTTACCACAACCGGAAGAACCGATAAGTGCTGTTACTTGCTTCTGGTAAATATCCAAAGATACTCCTTGAAGTGCTTTCAATTTACCATAGTATAAAGCAAGATTTTTGACGGTAATGGCTGGAATTAACTTACTCATGAAGAAACAAACTTTGACAATAAAATAAACTGCAACTTAACAAACTTGAAAGCGAGAGAATTTGAGTCTTACTGTATTTTTCTGGTAGTAATTACATCAGAAAAAAATATTTAACAGCAGACAACTTAATTTAGTGATATTTTTTGCTACATTTCATTCCCCTCAACTCTACAGAAAAATTTTTCGACTACTTCCGTTTCAAGCATTAACCTCAGCTTTTGTGTAATTACCTACTTATTCCTTCTGTTCAGCAACTGAACTAATACCACAGCCCCGGTATTTATTGCTAGAGTAATAACCTACAAAATCACAGAGTTACGCCCTAGCAAGCATTTTTCTTGTAGGATTCGTGCTAAATTGGCTGAAAACTAATCTTGAAATATTTGCTGGTATTTTCTTACAGCCATTATTAATTTCAAAACACTTTTTCAAGCTGAAATTTAGATTGTAAGTGCCTGCAAGCCTTGATTTTAAACAAAATTATCGACTTTTATTAAAAAATAAGCACGCTATGTAGGAAAGAACCAGATTTCTAAGGTAAAAATTGTGAAATCAAACAATCAAAATTCATATAAATAAAATTTTTACTCACTTATAATTAGTAAAAAATATGCTTTCTTTTGCTATAAACAAAATTTAAATATTTACAATCAAACTAATTATTTGAGCAACAAGGTATTATTTAATTTGGAGAAAAATGCTAGTATTGATATATAGAATTCTCAAAAATTGGGTAGCAATACTATAAAGTATGAAATTTTAGAGTTAATAACTCATACTTTATACTCACAATAATTATCTGGTTTCGCTCTATGCATCTGTCTTTTCTTGAGTTTTCCTTAAGTTTGTGCAATCCAGATTTCCAGAGCCAAATACATGATTAAGTCATTTATACTAAATAGTCTGCTCATTCCCTTGCGACAAGTTTCTCCACAAATGTTGCTAGCTTCAGCAACATTACATGGCTTACTACTTGTAGCACCAATATCTTCCAATTCTACCGATGTGAATGCAAAAGACACTCCAAATGTATCAGAAGCAGGAACCGACGGAAAATTGCTTAATCAAGATAGTTCTCTCACCCAACCAGGAATAGGAGATTCTTTAAAGCAAGGGGATTTGGTACAAGTACCCGGAGAACCACCCCTACTAAGTGATTTGGAAAATGGAAGCAATGAAGACAATACAAATCCTGATTTAGCTGATACTGAGTTAGATGGTTCTGTCGATCAAACACCTACTTCTGATTTTTCATCTGGTGGAGATAATATCTCTTCCTCTCCAGAATTCCCAACTACAGGTAGTGATAATATCTCCTCTTCTCCAGATTTTCCAACTGTAGGTAGTGATGATTTATCCTTAAATCAACCCAATTCGGAACCACAGATTGCTTTTAGAACAGAACAACCAGTTAACGAACCCGAACCAGAGCCTACAAATACAGTATCCGAACCAGAACAAATAGCACAATCAGAGCCTACAAATACAGTATCAGAACCAGAACAAATAGTTAAATCAGAATCTATCGATTCAACAACTGAAGCACAACCAGAAGAAACATCTTCTAAACCAAACAACACAACAACAGAAAGTCCTGTAAATCCATTTGCTGATTTTCCTAATTACAACAACGTTAGACCTATTTTTTGCGGAGTAAAAATCGCAAGATTAGATAGACGTACTCGACTTACATCTGATTCCTTGGATACAGTTGTAGCTTATTTTGAAAAAAGGTTAGCAGAGACAGATTTCCAAGTAGAAAAACTCACTGACGAACCTGATACAAAGGTTTATCAAGTTTCCAAAGAAAATCTAACTCAATTTTTGCAACTTTTTGCAACTCAAGAACCGGGTACAATGATTCTTTTGTCTTCGGAGCGAGTTGACTGCTACAGATTGAGTAATCAAAATCTCCAAGAAAAGCCTAACGCTGAAGAAAAAGCATTTGATCTAATATTCAGCAATCTTTACATTCAACTTGATTGGACAGAAGAAAAGGATTTTGCAGTCACTCCCGAAGTAGAAAAAGTCTTGGGTAAAGACATAAAAAACACTCCTGATGAATTGGCTTTACTCATTAAAAGTAACCTAGAATCAGAAGGTTTTGAAACATCTCAAATCAAAAATAATCAAACTTCCGAGCTTGTCTATGAAGTTAAGAAAGGTGAATTTATCAAGTATATTTCTTTTGTACCTACAAAAGAAGGTAAAGGAGCAATTGTTCTTTTATTGAAAAATAATCCTTCTTAATTTGCCATTAATTTTATAGACAATAATAATGTAGAGACGTTGCAATCAACGTCTTTATCTATATCGGATTCAATTACAAATTACCTGTATTTAAAAAGTTGGATTTTTGCTTTTAAATACTTATGAAAATAGATAATCATTATCAAAACCTCACTTCTCACAGAACCGAAAAATACAGGTTTTAAAGTATATTTGTAACAAACGATGAACGAGGGAGGATGCATTCTCTAATTTACGTTCCAAATAATTGTAAAGAGACGTTGCGCCCGGCAACGTCTTTACATTTTAATTAGATATTTCAATAGCCTGGATATGCTATTTATTCGCTGATTTTAGTATCTTCAACTCGCTTATCCCAAAAGTCCAAATAAATCAACTCTAATTGATTACCCAGTGTAGAAAAATAATCCACACGACGCACACGTAATATTACAAAAAGCCGAAAAAAAACAAATGCTAGAATAGCTACCCCAATACCTGCTGCACTACTAATCAATGCTTGCAAAATAGAATCTGCAACCGTACTACCACTGCTAGCGTCTACACCACCATTCCTAAAAATCATGAAAGTCCTAATTAAACCACCAGCAGTACCTAAAATGCCCAACAAAGGTGCAATAATAATTACGCTCTCCAGCAGTTTGTCACTTCCCCCGATATTAACTAATTCTTTGTCAGCCGCTGTTTTTAATGCTAAATTAAAGCTCTCCGGAGTTGGATTATTCAGTTTTAGCGGTGCAGAAAGAAAACGTGCAATTGCTAAATCTTTGTTACCCCTTGCGATTTTTTCTGCTCTGTTCAAGTCGTATTGTGCTACCTTTAGCACATCCTGCACTACCCGTCTTTCTTCAATCACCAACCTCAACCAAAACCAACCGCGCTGCATCGCGTAGGCTAAAGTAATAACCGATAAAATTAGCAGGGGAAACATCATGAAGCCCCCTGCGAAGAAAGTGTCAAATAATCTGGTCATTTCTACTCAGGTACGCGCTTAATGTAACAAATGATTCGTTATATTAAGTAGAATACCTGAATTAGATGTTCTGTTCGGTTAAGGGTAGATTAATGGAAAAATAAGCTGGATTTAAAGCTAACAATTACCGAACATGGATTGAAATGGATTACACGGATTCCACGGATTTTAGGGATTTAATTACCGATGACCAATTTTTTATTTATTGCGTAAAATATTGATAGCGGCACCCGCAGCAGCACCGTTAATTGTATTACTCAGGGTGCCTCTACGGTTGGTAATTTCTCCTGCTACCGTACCACCTGCTGCACCAACTCCGACATCTTGAACAAGGTTACGATCTCTTTTGTTTCTTCTACCGCTATTTGCCGCATTCACCGCAGCACCGGCAGCAGCACCATTAACGGCGTTGGTGAAAATGGAATCGTTGTTGGTAATAATTCCGGTTATGGCACCAGCAGCAGCACCAATTCCTACGTCTTCGAGTAATTTATCATCAGCAGCAGCAGGTTTCGCTGGTATAAAAGTAGCACCGAATATAGTTGTAGCTAATAAGCTGGGTAAGAATACACGTTTTAATGTTCTGTTCATTTCTACACCTTCTGTTGATAACTTGTTGGAATGTTGGAATATTGGAAAAATTTTGTTGATATCTTGCATTTTCTGCGATAGCTAATTTTCTCGCTAACGAAATAAATTGAAGTATGAAAGCTGTTTTTTTGCAAATTATTGCAAGATATCGGGTTGTGGTTTTTTTTTAACAACTTTGACTCACTTAATTAACATTCTAAACAAAAAAAATGTTTGTGGTCGAAATCTGATGTTGAATATTTCAAATTTATGACTTTAGTCATAAGTATCTGTTGTCTGAGAAGTCGAGTAACTCTTACGAAACCCGACTGATGGATCTAAATTACTGTCGCTGTTTTTCCCTCTTCAAAGTATCTAGGGAATCATTAATAGATTTAATCGCTTGTGGGGGAATCTCTAACTTGGAATCTTCCATCACTTTTAAGCTGTTTTCAAAGTTAGTCACTGCTTGATTTAATTCTTTTGCTGATAAATCACGAACTTTCCCTTGGAGATTCAACGCAATATTGCTCAAAGCATAGGCAGCATCGTGACGAATCCATTTCGATTCATCTTCTAAAGCTTTGACTAACACAGGAAAAGCATTTTTGGTATCTCCACCGAGATTTGCGATCGCGCTTGCAGCACTATAACGCACTCGCGGTTCTTTGTCATACAATGCTACTGTTAAAGCTGCTTCGGCTATTTTCGCTTGAGTACCCATTCCACCTAATGCACGAGCCGCAGCGATTCTAGCTTCTACATTTTCACTTTGCAATACCTTGATTAAGGTAGATACTACATCGTTGAGACTTGTAACTGCTGTTTGTTCAAGGTTAGTATTATCCGGTGTCTGTGCTGAAGCTGTGTGAATAATGAGTAAGGGTGAGGAGAAACACAGCAATGTTAGAGAAATGGTAGATACAAATCTGTAACTAATCGCTGTCGCTGAAGTCTTTACGGAGAAGTTCAAGTAAATGCTTTTCATAAAGCTGTTTCATAATATCATCAGTTCAGTACTGTTATACTCTTAACAATTACTTGACTGCACTGCCGTAAAACTACGTACTTTTTTTATTCTTCTCGCTATTCGCTTTCATAAAAGGTTTATTTGACATAGTAAATACAGATTTTACCTTGAAAATAATCATCAAACAATATATTTAAATATTACTTTGAGCAAATCTTTTTTCTGAAAGGGTTTTGTTAAATAATCTGATGCTTTTACCATTTTGGCTTTAACTCTATTGATAATTCCTTTTCTTCCTGTCACCATAATTACCGGCGTTTCTTTTAAGGAAGAATGTTTCCGTAACAAAGAACACAATTCATATCCATCTAATGTCGGCATACTAATATCTAATAAAATGATATCCGGCTTTAAACGGACAATTTGCATCAAAGCTTTTAACGGATCATTGATGCCAATTACAGAAAATATTTTATCATCTAAATACATCTTAATAGCGTTTACTACGGCTCTACTATCATCAATACAAACAACGGTATAAGTCTTGAGATTCTCTTCTTGCTGATAATTGCTGTAACGATGATTTCTTAAAGCATTTTGTTGATAAACTGCTATTTCAGATTTTCTAATAAAATTAAGATAGTGGATTTCATTTTCTTCTACAGTCGAATCATCATCCTCGCTATCATAATCCGCAGAATTAACCCTTGTATTTAGAAAGCTATCTCCTCTATCATATACCTTGTGATTATTTTGATTAATATCAGGTTTAGATGGGTTTAAACTTGAATTTTCTAAATTTTCATTTTGACTACTGACTTCTGTATAATTTTCACTCAAAGAATCATCCTCATCTTTCAGATTATCAAATAGGTCTAATTCTTGATTTTGATAATCTTCTACTTTTTCTAAATCAAACGACAAATATTTTTGTAAAGACAATTGATTATTTTGCATATCTAATTAATTCGGTTTCAATTTAGTACTCAGAATGCTTTCACTAAATAAAGAAAAGCCAAATATGTCTAATAAATAGTCAATTTAACTCTTTAGATAGTTATTAACACTCCGTTAAGCGTTCCTTATAACGTCACTCATTTAAATACTAGAACAAAAATAAGGAATTTTGAGCCGAATCATTTAGGGAAATTTCAACATTGCAAAATTATTTTTCAAATAGTCAAGCAATGTACTTATAACTCGCTGTAAGTTTTTTTATCCTATCACTAAAGTTCTAAATATTACATCTGCTTCGATGCTTTTTGGTAAAAAAATTAAATCATAGAAATTCAACAATTCATCAAGATGATTTGTAACATTCAATACTTATATGTGGAACAAATTTCAGTACTTGAGTCAAAACACTGTAAATGCTTGTCAAAATATTGCCTTTGATAAACCATAGGGCTAATAATAAAAGATTGCTAAAGATTACTATTGTATAAGTTTCGCTTGACGGATAATTAGTTTTCTATCTGATCAACAGTTATCAGTTAAAAACTGTAAATCAATTGGGAGTCAGAGTCCCCTACTTCTAAAAGTGGTGTGTTTTAGTCGGGGATTTAACGCCGACTGAAACCGTGATAACTGATAACTGTTGACTGTTCACTGATTTAATTAGGATTAATTTCTTTTAAATGTCTCAATAGTTTAAATTTTGCACACACAAATGATATCAAATCAATCAATATCTTTAAGAGTAGAGCAAAACGCTTCCCGTTTAGATAGTTATCTTTCTCAAAAGAAAACCGATTTATCGCGATCGCGAATTCAACAGTTGATCGAACAAGGTAACGTCCAGCTCAATGGTGAAGTTTGTCACTCGAAAAAAGTCGCGATTAAAGCAGGGGATTTGATTATTTTAACGATACCCCAACCAGAACCTTTAGAATTGCGATCGCAAAATATTCCTTTGGATATTCTCTACGAAGACGACCACATATTAATTTTAAATAAACCAGCGGGTTTAGTAGTTCATCCTGCACCAGGTCATCCTGATGGAACTTTAGTGAATGCACTTTTAGCCCATTGTCCCAATTTACCAGGAATTGGAGGCGTTCAACGTCCGGGAATTGTCCACAGACTTGATAAAGATACCACAGGCGCAATCGCGATCGCCAAAACTGAAATTGCACATCACAGTTTACAAGCCCAGCTTAAAGCCAAAACTGCACGACGTGAATATCTTGGTGTAGTTTACGGTGTTACCAAGCAAGAATCGGGTACGATTAATTTACCCATAGGTCGTCATCCCAAAGAACGTAAAAAAATGGCGGTTGTGCCTGTGGAGAAAGGTGGACGAGAAGCTGTTACTCATTGGCAAATAAAAGAACGTCTCGGAAACTATACATTAATGCACTTTCAGTTAGAAACCGGACGTACCCATCAAATTCGCGTCCACAGCGCTCAAATCGGTCATCCAATTGTCGGAGATTCTGTTTATAGTTCCGCTCGTTCGGTAGGAGTGAACTTACCCGGACAAGCTTTACACGCTTGGAAACTTCAGTTACAACATCCTATTTCCAACGATTTAGTTGAAGTTGTTGCACCTCTTCCTCAAGTATTTTCAACTTTATTACAAGTTTTGCGACGACGCTAAGAGGATTTTCTTGATAAATCCTTACTTAAAATAGAAAATACCAATTCTATTTATAAATTTTGAAATTCATCTTTACATAAATAAATTAATATTGAAATATTCTATTGACTTAAAACTCAAGGAATAATTCCAGTGATAGCAAGATTCTCACTGAATATTTGTATAATCAAACGTTAACCATCTGATTTGATTAACTATTCCCAAATATAAGTTGCTTTTGATACTTAAATCTCAACAAAAAATCTTTATTTATGCAGCTTTTATGAGACAATTACGCAAAAATAAATATTATTGGTATTATTTGTATCTAAATATAAATACAGGCAATTAATTTATAAACTTGAATAAAGAAAAGTATCTAAATGTAAAGCTAATTTTCAAAAACTGTGCTTGTAAAGCTTGCGATTGAAGAGTTTGAGCCAATTAGACAAGTATATGATTTTTGTTAATAAACTTAATATAAAAAAAGTTCAACTGATATATACAATACAGACAAGGTTTTAAAGCGATTACAAATCAAGCAAAAAAATCAAGCCTTTCTGGACTATTTCTTTGCGGTAAACAACGCAGTTGCTTAGTAGTAAAGTCTGCAACAAATGCCATGAATTGGTTGAATTTATGGCGCAAGATTTACCAGCTTTAAACCGATTTAAAATAAAAAAAATCAGGAGATTAGAATAAAATGCTTGATGCTTTTTCTAAAGTTGTTGAACAAGCTGATAAAAAAGGTGCTTACCTCAGTGAAAACGAAATCAATGCATTATCAGCAATGGTTGCTGATAGTAATAAGCGCTTAGATGTAGTTAACAGACTCAGCAGCAACTCTTCTTCGATTGTGGCAAATGCTTATCGTGCTTTAGTAGCAGAACGTCCGCAAGTCTTTAATGCTGGTGGTGCTTGCTTCCACAATCGTAATCAAGCCGCTTGCATTCGCGACATGGGATTTATTTTGCGATATGTTACCTATTCCATGCTTTCGGGAGACACAAGCGCAATGGATGACCGTTGTTTAAACGGTTTAAGAGAAACTTATCAAGCTTTAGGTACTCCTGGTGATGCTGTAGCTTCCGGAATTCAAAAAATGAAAGATGCTGCCATCGGAATTGCTAACGATTCCAACAAAATTACCAAGGGTGATTGCAGCCAATTAATGTCGGAACTAGGAAGCTATTTCGACCGTGCTGCTTCCGCTGTAGTCTAATAGACGCTCTCTAAATCGCACTTCTTGTGAGATTAGTTTAGTTTTTTTCTCATCAATCTGTACGCCAAATCAAAAAGGAATATCGAGAATTATGAAAACACCTTTGACTGAAGCAATCTCAACCGCAGATGTTCGCGGTTCTTACTTAAGTAACACCGAAATGCAAGCTGTTTTCGGTCGCTTTAACCGCGCTAAAGCAGGTTTAGAAGCATCCAAAGCGTTTTCTCAGAATGGTCAGAAATGGGCAGAAGCAGCAGCGAATCACGTGTATCAGAAATTTCCCTACACAACCCAAATGCAAGGACCACAATACGCTTCTACCAACGAAGGTAAAAACAAGTGCGTGCGTGATATTGACCATTATTTACGTACTATCAGCTACTGCTGTGTGGTCGGTGGTACTGGTCCTTTAGATGAATACGTTGTTGCTGGATTGAGCGAATTAAACGCAGCTCTTGGTTTATCTCCTAGCTGGTATGTAGCTGCTCTAGAATTTGTCCGTGATAATCATGGCTTAAATGGAGATGTAGCCGGTGAAGCCAACATTTATCTTAATTATGCAATCAATGCATTGAGTTAAAATAGGCTGTTTATTTATCCTCAAACTTTGCTCGTGAAGCGTTAAAAACCAGGAATATCGAGAGTGAAAAAGCGAATATTGCTTGATTACCCCCGATATTCCAGGTTTATTTGCATAAGCTCTGATAATCAATGTATTCTCACAGTTGAGAATTCAACCCGATTTGTTTAATTAACAAGCCTGTAATCAAAGGAAAAATCGAAAATATGACTAGTTCAGTCGCCGAAAGATTAGCAATTAGAGACGTAGTTGGGAATAAAGTAGAACTGCGTCAAAATTGGAACGAAGAAGATTTACAGATGGTGTTTAGAGCAGCTTACACCCACATTTTTGGTCGTCAAGGAATATATGCTAACGAAAAATTTACTAGCGCCGAATCTTTACTACGCAACGGTAAAATTGACGTGCGGCAGTTTATTGAAACTTTAGCAAAATCTGATTTCTACAAAGAATGCTTTTTTCAAAGTAATTCCCAAGTGCGGTTTATTGAATTAAACTACAAACACTTACTCGGACGTGCGCCTTACGAACAGTCAGAAATTGCTTATCATACAGATTTGTACGCTGCGAAGGGCTACGATGCAGAAATCGAATCTTATATCTATAGTTCCGAATACGAAACCGCCTTCGGAAGTTATACTGTTCCCTATTATCGTGGATTTAGCTCAATTCCCGGCATGAAAACCGTAGGGTATAACCGGATATTTGCATTACATAGAGGCTTCGGTAACAGCGATAATGCCCAATATGGTGGTAAAAATTCACGCTTGCGCGGACAAATTTCCAGAAACCAAGCAAACATGATTATACCGCCAACCTCCCCTGCATCAAGCTTTACATCAACAGCACCAACATTGATTAGTTCCGCACCACGGGGAGACAATCGAATGTTTGTCATTGAAGCCATCGCAGGTGGACTTAACAGCAAAGTATCCGTGCGCCGTAGTAAACAAGTTTACACAGTACCTTACAGCCGCCTCTCAGATACATACCAAGAAATTCACAAACGCGGCGGTAAGATAACCAAAATTACCCCAGCTTAGGAGAATATGGAGGGACGGAGGGGATGGGGATGGGGGGAAATAAAACAATAATTGTTGACCGTTAACTTTTAACTAACCACTATCAACTGTTAACTGTCAACCATTAATTCCTTACTTTTACAATCCAAAATCCAAAACCTAAAATCTAAAATTCCCTGATGAACCAGCCAATATTTTCTGCTCCGACGGCTGAAGCAGCTTTGCAAAGTGAAGATAATCAAATCCGTTATTATGCTGCTTGGTGGTTAGGAAAGCATCAAATACAAGAAAGTTGTGCGGCTTTGTGTGAAGCTTTGTTTGATCAACGCTATTGCATTCCTTCGGGTGGATATCCTTTACGTCGTCAAGCTGCACGGGCATTGGGACAATTAAAGAATCCTCAAGCTGTAGAAGCATTGATTAAAGCTTGCAAATGCGAAGATTTTCGTTTACGAGAAGCCGCAATTCAAGCTTTAGCTGCTATAGGCGATCGCAAAGCTGTAAATCCTTTATTAAAGATGATGCAATCGGATCGAATTGAACCATATGAAGCTTTAATTGAAGCTCTGGCAACTTTTAAAGTTGATTCAGCCCGTTCTTTAATTGAACCTTATTTAAGTCATTCTTCTGAGAGAATACAATGTGCCGCAGCACGATATTTTTATGTTTTAACTCAAGAATCGCAATACCTTGAGCGCATTCTCAAATATCTTAACCATGAAAATATGTACGTGCGTTGGGCTGCGGTTTTCGATTTAGGTGCAGTTGCAAATCATCAAGCAATACAAGCTATTCTTACAGCTACAGTTCCATCGAGTTTGAAACTGTTAAATTTGAAGCGAATTTTAGAAGCCGTATTAGATAGCGATACCCCTCAAAAAGAAATATCTCAATTACTTTTTGACGCAATTGATGATTTGTTAATTCAGCTTTAAAGGTTAAAGGTTAAAGGTTAAAGGTTAAAGGTTAAAGGTCAAAGGTCAAAGGTTCGTAATAAATAACTGTCAACTGTCAACTAACTCCTCACTTATTGTTCCATGAACGTATCAGATTCGCCAGATATTTGTAATGCTTTTATCGAATCTTTAAAACATCATAATCCTCATGTTTGTGCTGCTGCGGTTGAAGCTTTAATTGAGTCGCCACCTCCAACGGTACAACCATTGATTGATGCTTTCTATGATTCTACTGACCAAACTATACAGGCTTACATCCTTCAGGGATTAGCTTTTATTGGAAACCCACAAGCTCTTGATTTATTTGTAGAAATTGTCGGTACTGAGGTTGCTAATCATTGTCAGGGAAATGTCCGTCGTATCGCAGCAAGCGGACTTGGACGCATCGGTAGCACTTCTGGCAATCCGCAAATTATCCACCGTGCTTCAGAAAAACTCAAATGGGCGCTACTTAATCCCCAAGACTGGGGTTTACGTTATACTGCTGCGGTTTCTTTACAAAAAATTGCCACTCCTTTAGCCAAAATGGCGCTACATCAAGCATTAAAACAAGAACATGACAAAGTTGTACTATCGCGGATTTCAGCAGCCATAAACAACATTCAGTAGCTAAATCAATTGTTCTCTAGGAACTTTTTGCTAAGTCCCTTTAATTACAAGCTTTTCGGGCTTTTCTTGACTTGGCGATCGCAAAATAATTTTTAAATCTTTACATTTAGTTAATAGTCGTTTTTGTTAACAAGTATTAAGTTGGTCACTACTGGTTGGAATTGTATCATGGTACTCAATTACTTGCCATACATAGGGTTTTGCGATAGTTAAGAAAACGTGAAAAATAAATAGATGAGCGATTTTAATTAAATAAATGAACTTTTGTAACGCAAAAAAAGCATCTTTTTCAGGCAAAGTTCTTATATGTGAAGGATTTGAGGTTTTTCTTATTGCAGTATCGTATTTCTTAATATTTTGTAATAGATTATGCCTTGATAGCAGTGTATAAACATAATTTGGAGGGGTTCAATAACAGGCAAAACTTAAAAGAGACAATCAGTTTGTCAAGGTTGTCGATTTCTCATAAAATAAGCCAAGATTCTCATATTTCTAATTCGATATTATTAACGAAGGAAGAAATTGAGAGAAAAGAAAAGGCAGTTAAAACAACATCTGTTATATCCCATCCATTGATAAAACACTGCCATTTTTAATCAAGGCATACATAAAAACTAAGCAATCAGGAGAAAAAGTCGATGTTAGACGCATTCGCAAAGGTAGTTTCTCAAGCCGACTCTAGAGGTGAATTCTTGAGCAACGAGCAATTAGATGCTCTGAGCAACATGGTGAAAGAAGGCAACAAGCGCCTGGATACTGTTAACCGCATCACCAGCAATGCTTCTCAAATCGTGACCGATGCTGCTCGTGCATTGTTTGAAGAACAGCCCCAGTTAATTGCTCCTGGTGGAAACGCTTATACCAACCGTCGTATGGCTGCTTGCTTGCGCGACATGGAAATAATCTTGCGCTATGTTACTTATTCCATGATCGCAGGAGACGCTAGCGTACTAGATGACCGTTGCTTGAATGGTTTGCGCGAAACTTACCAAGCTTTGGGAACTCCCGGTTCTTCCGTAGCAGTTGGTGTTCAAAAAATGAAAGATGCTGCGATCAGAATGGCTAACGATCCCAATGGAATCACCAAGGGTGATTGTAGCCAGTTAATGTCTGAATTGGGTGGTTACTTTGATCGTGCTGCTGCTGCTGTTGCGTAGTAGAACGCTGTAAGAGCAAAAATACAGAAACCCGGAACCGAAAAACGGTATCCAGGCAAAAAAAAGAACAAGATATAAAAGGAGATTGTAAGACATGAAGACACCAATTACCGAAGCAATTGCATCTGCCGATACCCAAGGTCGTTTCTTAAGCAACACTGAATTGCAAGCTGTTAACGGTCGTTTTGATCGCGCTGCTGCTAGCATGGAAGCTGCTCGTGCTTTGACCAACAAAGCTCAGCAATTGATTGATGGTGCTGCTCAAGCTGTTTATCAAAAGTTTCCTTACACCACTCAAATGCAAGGACCTCAGTTCGCTGCTGATTCTCGCGGTAAGTCCAAGTGCGCTCGCGACGTAGGTCACTATCTAAGAATGGTAACTTACTGTTTGGTAGCTGGTGGTACAGGTCCTATGGACGAGTACTTAATTGCAGGTTTGGATGAAATCAACCGTTCTTTTGACTTGTCTCCTAGCTGGTATATAGAAGCTTTGAAGTACATTAAAAACAATCACGGTTTAAGCGGTCAAGCTGCTAACGAAGCTAACACCTACATGGATTATGCAATCAACGCTTTAAGCTAAGTATTGCGGTCAGCCCGGAGAGGGATGCAAGTGCTGGATGGTGGGGTTTATCACCTAGCGGTTGTATCGGTCTCCGGGCATTGTTTTTAAAAGATAGATAAAAAAATATCAAAAATCAGTTCACCATTTGTGTGAAAATAAAAGGGGATAATAGGAATGGCGATTACATCAGCAGCATCCAGATTGGGAACAGAAGCCTTTGATGAGTTACCGCGAGTGGAATTACGCCTCAATGCCAGCAAGAAAGATATAGAAGGGGTAATTCGTGCTACGTACAAACAGCTTTTAGGTAATGATTATTTAATGGCTGCGGAAAGACTCACAAGTGCTGAGTCACTTTTGCGTGACGGTAACATGAGCGTGCGCGAGTTTGTGCGTGCGGTAGCAAAATCGGAATTGTATAAGAAGAAGTTTTTCTACAACAATTTCCAAACTCGATTTATCGAACTAAATTACAAACATTTATTAGGTCGCGCTCCTTACGATGAGTCGGAAGTCAGTTACCACAACGATTTGTATCATAACGACGGGTACGACGTTGAAATAGACTCCTACATTGATTCGACGGAGTATACTGAGAATTTCGGTGATAATATAGTACCTTACTATCGCGGATTTGCAACTCAAGCGGGACAAAAAACCGTAGGGTTTAATCGGATGTTCCGTTTATACCGGGGTTATGCCAATAGCGATCGCGCTCAGGTAGAAGGAAACAAGTCTCGTTTAGCCAGGGAATTAGGAACCAACAGTGCATCTTCAATTGTTGGACCATCAGGTAGTAATAGTAACTGGAGTTATCGTGCCAGCAACGATGTATCTCCCAGAAAAAATGTCGGAAACGCAGTCGGAGTAGGAGACCGTTCTTATCGCATCGAAGTAACAGGTCAACTTTCTCCAGGGTATCCCAAAGTAAGACGCAGCAGCTACGCAATTGTCGTACCTTACGAACGTCTATCAAATAAGATGCAAGAAATTCTGCGTCAAGGTGGAAAAATCGTCAGCATTAACCAAGCTTAAGGAGATGGGGAGATGGGGAGATCCTAACTCCTAACTCCTAACTCCCGTACAGACGTAGCAATGCTACGTCTCTACAATTCCGGTGGTACTAACTCTCAATCTAAAATCCAAAATCATAAAGGAGGAATAATTTAATGTACGGACAAACAACAGTTGGTACGAATGGAATTTCTAGTGCTAGCAGCCGGATGTTTCGTTATGAAGTTGTAGGTTTGCGTCAGAACGAAGAAACAGATAAAAATAATTATCAAATTCGTCGCAGCGGTAGCGTATTTATGACGGTACCATACAATAGGATGAATGAAGAAATGCAACGGGTTACTCGCATGGGCGGTAAGATTATCAATATTGAGCAAGTTACTGCGGAATCTGCGCTCAAGCCGGACAGCGAATCTAATTCGCAAAATTAGTATTGAGGGTGATGATTGAACCGAGTGCAGAAGAATATTTGACAGATAACGCACCACCGTTAACTCCACAACAAGCGATTGTCAATTTACAATCTGAAGATTTAAGTCTTCGCTACTATGCTGCTTGGTGGTTGGGTAAGTTTCGTGTCAGCACTCCGGAAGTCGTTGATACCTTAATTGCAGCTTTAAATGATGAAGCCGATAGAACCGAGTTAGGGGGCTATCCTTTACGACGTAATGCTGCAAGAGCATTAGGCAAATTAAGTGATAACCGAGCCGTGCCGGGTTTAATTAAATGCTTAGAATGCTCTGATTTCTACGTG
This sequence comes from Nostocales cyanobacterium 94392, assembly GCA_035285725.1. Classification (GTDB taxonomy): domain Bacteria; phylum Cyanobacteriota; class Cyanobacteriia; order Cyanobacteriales; family Nostocaceae; genus Rivularia. The sequence continues at coordinate 23,336 of JAYKJL010000107.1, forward strand.
CGCGAAGCCGCAGCCCAATCATTAGAAATGCTGGGTGATGCAAGAGCCGTACCCGCCCTATTAAAGCTATTAGATGGAGGTGTGGCAGCTGCCGTAAAAATACCCGGGAGACCGCACTTAATCCAGCCTTACGAAGCAGTATTAGAGGCTTTGGGAGCAATTGGTGCTACCGTTGCGGTGGATATTATTGAGCCATTTCTCGAACATCCGGTAATCCGGGTGCAATGCGCCGCAGCTAGAGCAATGTATCAATTAACAAGCAAGCCAGAATATGGAGAGCGTTTGGTACAAGTATTACAAAACAGCGATTTAAAATTGCGTCGCATGGCATTAAGTGATTTGGGTGCCATCGGCTATATGCCAGCAGCAGACACCATTGCGATCACTCCCGTTGAAAACAGCTTTAAACTTATAGCCCTCAAGGGTTTATTAGAGCATCAACTCAAAGATGAAGATGAACTAATCCTCAATGATAACGCTATTAAGTTAATTCAATTAATGGATTCGCTTTTATAGTTGATGGTTGATGGTTGATGGTTGATGGTTGATAGTTGATAGTTGATGGTTGATAGTTGATGGTTTTTAAGAGTACTAACCACTAACCACTAACAACTAACCACTAACCACTAACAACTAACCACTAACCACTAACCACTAACCACTAACTTTTTATGGATACTGAAAACTTAATTCGTGCCGTCACAGAGGCTGATTCACCAGCGCGAATGGTGACAGCGATACAGAATTTAGTAGCAGCAAAAGATACGGCAGCAATACCGACTTTGATTGCAGTGTTTGGGTATAACAATCCCGCAGCCGCAGTCATAGCCGTCAAAGGATTAATAGAGTTAGGAGAAGCAGCCGTACCGCAACTACTCGGACAGATTGATGATTATAATTATGGCGCACGGGCTTATTCAATTCGGACTTTGGCAGGGATTGGCGACCCACAAGCCTTAGAATTATTATTAGAAACTGCGGCAACAGACTTTGCTCCTAGCGTCCGTCGCGCTGCTGCTAAAGGGTTAGGATGTTTACAATGGCACAAACTGGATGATTTCCAAAGGGCGATCGCGCAAAGAAAATCACTCTCCACCTTGCTTTCAATTACTCAAGATGGAGACTGGGCAATTCGTTATGCTGCTGTTGTTGGGTTGCAAGAGTTAGCAAAAATTCCGACTTTAAAACCGGAAATTGCCGCGAGATTTTCTCAAATGCGCTCAACCGACGCTCAAAAAGCGGTTCGCGCTCGTGTAACCTTGGCTCAAGAACAAGTTGCCAGTTAGTTAATAGATGTTCAATTACATAAAATAACGATAATGTCAATACCAGTACTTGAATATAAACCTAGTTCTCAAAATCAGCGTGTAGAAGGCTATGAAGTTTCTAGCGAAGATACACCAATCATGTATAGATTGACAGATGCCATCTCAGATCAAGACATTGATGAAATCATCTGGGCAGGTTATCGGCAAATATACAGCGAACACTTGATATTAGAGTCATATCGGCAACCCTTTTTAGAATCGCAAATGCGGAATCGGGCAATTAGCGTTAGCGATTTTATTCGAGGTTTGGGAAAAACAGACGTTTACCGCGAAGAAGTAGCAGAAACCAACTCCAACTACCGCTTAGTTGACATCAGCTTCAAACGGTTTTTAGGACGTGCTACTTATAACAAACAAGAGCAAATAGCCTGGTCAATTATCATTGCGACCAAAGGTTTACATGGATTTATCGACGCATTAGTAGACAGCGACGAGTACCGTCAAAACTTCGGTAACGACATCGTACCTTACCAGCGCCGTCGTTACAAAGACAGACCCTTTAACTTAGTAAATCCCCGCTACGGTGCAGACTTCCGCAACCGTATGGCTATTCGATATTTGGGAGGTAGTTCTTACTATACCGCCCGTACTTCCGGAGGATACGCAACCGGAGATGAAATTCGCAAAGTCATTCCCAGTAACTTTATGTCAATGGCTGGGGGTATGATTACCAACGAACGTAACTACCAAAGAACCATTGCTAGAGTTACTTCTCAAATCCAAAGCATGGAAATTCCCGACATGACAAGGGAATCCTCCACACCTCAACCCCGCGTCAAACCCGTAGAAGTTGCTTTACCTTACCGTTACATACCCGGTAGGAAGACTACTTAGAAGAGGACAAGGAGATGGGGGAATGGGGAGATGGGGAGTTATAAATAATCACCTTTAACCTTTAACCTTCAACCTTTAACCTTTGACCTTAAATAATCATGTCAATTCCACTATTAGAATACAAACCCAGTTCTCAAAACCAGCGTGTTCCTGGTTATGAAGTTTCCAGCGAGGATACACCTAAAATTTATCGGTTGGAAGATTCTCCTGACAATAGCGATATTCAACAACTAATTTGGGCTGCATATCGTCAAGTATTCAGCGAACACGAAATACTCAAATTTTATCGTCAATCCAATATAGAATCTCAATTGAAGAATCGAGCGATTACCGTGCGTGACTTCATTCGGGGTTTGGCAAAGTCAGAAGCATTTCGACGTTTGGTAGTTGAGACAAACTCTAACTATCGCGTAGTCGAAATTTGTCTCAAACGTCTTTTAGGACGTGCGCCTTATAATAAAGACGAAGAAATTGCTTGGTCAATTAAAATTGCTACCTTGGGTTGGGGTAACTTCGTTGATGCTTTGATTGATTCGGAAGAATATCTGAGTAACTTTGGAGAAAATACGGTTCCTTACCAACGTCGTCGCTATAAAGGTAGACCATTTAATTTGGTAACTCCTCGTTACGCTGACTATTGGCGCGATAAAGAAGAGGATAGTCGTTATAAATGGGGTGATATTAACAACTTCTTGGAGATGGCACGTTCAGCTTCAATTAAAACAGTTACTTATACCCCAGTTAGCACCGCTAATATTGACATTCCTGATATGACAAAGGAAAGTTTACCCGAAGGAATTCCGGTTTCTATCAGTACTACAGCAAGTTTTCCCTTGGGATAATGACTTAACTTTGACCTGAATAAGGGAAAATAAGTAATAAGGATTGAAGAATAACGCCAAAATTTCATCCTTCATTCTTCAAATTTTTGGTTGAATCACTTAATAAAATTAGAGGATAATTACAGATGGCATTGCCATTACTTCAATACAAACCCACAACTCAAAATCAAAGAGTCAAAAGCTTTGGTAAAGCTGACCAAAACGAAGATACACCATATATCTATCGTTTAGAAGACGTAAGCTCCTACACCGATATTGAAAACATCATTTGGGCTGGATATCGTCAAGTTTTTAGTGAACATGAAATTCTCAGCTTCAACCGTCAAAAGAATTTAGAATCTCAGTTAAAAAATGGTTCGATTACGGTACGGGACTTTATTCGCGGTTTAGCCCAATCTGAAGCTTTTTACCGTCTAGTAGTTGAAGTTAACAACAACTATCGCTTAGTAGACATCTGTTTGAGACGTTTACTAGGTCGTACTGCTTATAACAAAGACGAAGAAATTGCTTGGTCCATTAAAATTGCAACCTTGGGTTTTAAAGGCTTTGTTAATGCTCTCATGGATAGTGAAGAGTATACTAATAGCTTCGGGGATAACACCATACCTTACCAGCGTAAACGTATGGAAGGTCGTCCTTTCAACTTAGTAACTCCTCGCTACGGTGAAGATTTCCGAGAAACCGCTGGAACCGTCAAAACCGATTGGCGTTTTACCTTGGAGAAATTCTACTCCGAAAAAGCCAAACTCCAGAGATTGCCCGAAGGCGACCCTCGTAAATATGCTGAGATGGCAGCATCTGTTAGTAATAAAGGTAACTACGCTCAAAACATTAGAGCTTCCAGCCTAGATTACTTAAACTTAGTACCTTCTCGCGGAATAGGTAAACGTTTCTAAGTTATTTTCAAGAAAAATGTCTTTATACTGGGTTTAGTTTTTGTCTTGATACAAAAGTTATTTAGCAATTTTTTGTTAAATAACTGTTGGATTAAGTAGGAATTAGACCCAGTAGTTTTTTATGCTAAAAACCAGTAAATGTGATTGCGGCTTCTGATATTTTGCGTGACCTGAGAAGTCGGGTTTTTATAACTGTTGTCTTGTCCTACAAATATGTATTCTAAAAAACCCGACTTCTAACCCCACGAATAATCGAAATTTTACAGTTTCCTTAACAATCCAAAATCTAAAATCCACAATCTAAAATTAAAGAAAATGTCTACCATTGAAATTACTAGTTTGTATACACAAGATGCAGAAAATGTTATTGAAATCTTATCATCTGCCTTTGAAAATTATCCACTGATGCAATTTTTCTTCGGAGATACATATAAACAATCGATGCATTACATGATAAAAACCATGTTTGATGAAGCATCTATAATTAATAATTTACTTCTTGGTGCTTTTATACAAAGAAAATTACAAGGAGTTGCCTTTGTAACTCCTCCAAAAAAAACGGAAAGTAATCAGAATTCTCAAAACACAACAACAGCTTCAGAAGAAGAGTTGGCAAAAGTAGTTGGGGAAGCAGCAATGATGCGAATCGAAGCATATTTTAATTTAAAAAATGTAAATAAACCTTCCTCTCCTCATTTTTACATCAACGCTCTGGGTGTACATCCCCAGAGTCAAGGAAAAGGTATTGGTAGCGCACTTCTTTCACAAATACATCAGATGTCAGAGCAACATTCTGATTCTCACGGTGTTGCTCTCGATACACAAACATCAAATAATGTAGGCTATTATCAACGTTTTGGCTATAATGTTTCTACTACGGCAAAATTAGAAAATGTCGAGAATTGGTTTCTGTTTCGACCTAATTAAAGGTAATCGGTAATCGATAATGGCAAGTTTTAATCTCGGTGGAAGGATTATTTTGAATTTGCAATGCAATACCTGGAGACAACGTAGCGTTTCGGGCGATATGATGTCAAGAACAAAAAAACAAAAATTGCTAATAGCTGAAAACCTTAATAATCAATAACACTTTCAGTATTTGTCTGAAGAATTTTCATCGCGATCGCCCTAAATTCCGACTTGCAAAGACTAGTTCACGAGTAATATCATCATATCTGGTTAAATAGTTGTAATAAAATTCATTGGAGAACATTCAACAATTACCAATTACCAATTACCAACTACCAATTACCAACTTCAATCACTCTTGTGTGAAAAAAGTAATAAATCTGTCAAAGCATCTGTTAAACGATGACTTTCCATTGGTAAAATATCTTCACCGTGCATCATTTTCTGAGTCATGACAAAGTGAACCAGGGAACCAACGATAATTCTAGCTGTCGCTTCTGGATCTGATATATTTAGTTCGGGATGAGATGCTAGATAATCCTGAAGAGTTTTTATTGTAGGTTTAATCAAACTCTTAATACAAAATTGAGCAATTTCCGGAAAACGCTCTGATTCTGCAATTAATACTCGCATAAATGCCATGTACTCATCATCTTTGAGCATTTCATTTAAGGCTTTAACTACTAAATTTCGCAGTACTATTTTGGGTTCTCCTTCTAATTTGTCTGTTCCAAAAACTGACTGGAATCGCTCTTTTGCTAATCTCTCTACCAGAGCTTTAAAAAGTCCTTGTTTATCTGAAAAGTAACTGTAAACAGTAGCTTTAGAAACACCTCCAGAGGCTGCTACTCTATCCATACTAGTACCAGCGTAACCATGAGCTAAAAATTCTTGCATCGCTCCTTGCAGAATTTGCTCTACTTTATCTTTTGGCTTTTCTGTATAAGTTTCGCTAAGTTTTAAAAGTCCCATTTTTTACCTGTTTATAATTACACGATAACCTAATGCAAGCTTGTTGATATCGCCATCAGGATAAAATACAAATAAACGAAAAATGATATAATAAGTAGACATACTTTAACATTAGATTTTTTCTTTCTCTCTTGATTTTAGGGTTTAGATTTTACGGAAGGTTTGGGGTGTAGATTCTCGAACCCCAAAATTTTCCAAGACGAATTTTAGATTAAAAACAAGCTCCTAGCAGCGGATAATCTCAAATTAACTGATATTACTCAATATTTTTTACTCAACGGTATCTGAATTAACAGAAAAAATACGGCACGGTAAATTCATCAAATGAACAAAAACTAAACTAGTCGGTTTAGTCTAATTGTATTATAAATAAGAAATAGTCAAAATTAAGTATTTCTGGGGATGCCATGTTAGATAACCTTAGACTCGAAAATTCACCGTCTCCCGAAGTTTCTCGTTCTTCACAGTTAATTGTTACGGTAGCAGCTTTTGCGATGGGTGGAGCCAGCATTTATACCCTACAGCAGTTTAAGGGTGGGGAGGTGACAGAAAAACCAGCACAACCAGTTCCCGTCATTCCAGAAATTAAAACCGTGACAGCCCTGGGAAGACTTGAACCCAAAGGACAAGTAATTAAGCTATCCGCACCAGCCATGGGGGGAGAAGGAAGCCGAGTTGAGCAGTTGTTAGTAAAGCAAGGAGATAGAGTCAAAGCAGATCAAGTAGTAGCAATTTTAGATAATCGCGATCGACTTATGGCTGCTTTCAGAGAAGCCAAAGAAGCCGTGAGAGTTGCTCAAGCAAACTTGAAAAAAGTAGAAGCGGGAGCAAAACAAGGAGATATCCAAGCCCAGAAAGCCGGTGTTGCTCGTTTACAAGCTGAGCAAACCACAGAAATTAAAGCACAGCAAGCAGCAGTAAATCGATTACGAGTTGAACAAAATACAGAAACTAAAGCACAACAAGCAGCCATTAATCGATTAGAAGCTGAAAAAGTTAGAGAAATAGAAGCACAAAGAGCAACAATTGCTAGATTAGAAGCACAGTTAGAAAATGCGCGATTAGAATACCAACGTTATGAAAGTTTGTATAAAGCAGGAGCTATTTCCATATCATTAAGAGATACTAAGAATTTAGTTTTACAAACAGCACAACAGCAATTAGCAGAAGCGAGAGCAAATTTGCAACTAATCAAAGCTTCTAAGGAACAGCAATTAGCAGAAGCGCAAGCTAATTTAGAACGCATTCAATCATCTCGACAGCAGCAATTAGCAGAAGCAGAAGCTAATTTAGAGCGCATTCAATCATCTTTACAACAACAAATAAATCAAGGTAGAGCAACCTTAGAAAGTATAGTTGAAGTTCGTCCAGTAGATGTATTAGTGGCTCAAGCAGAAGTCAACCGTGCTGTAGCAGCGATGAATCGAGCAGAAGCAGACTTAAAACAAGCTTACGTGCGTTCTCCTCAAGATGGTCAAATATTTGACATTCATACTCGTCCAGGGGAAAAAGTAGTCAATGAAGGCATAGTAGAGATTGGTCAAACCAACACTATGTACGCAGTAGTAGAAGTATACCAAAGTGATGTGAATAATATCCGTTTGGGGCAACAAGTAGAACTATTAGCTGATGCCATACCGGGTAAATTAAACGGTATTGTAGATCAAATTGGTTTGCAAGTGCAGCGACAAAATGTAGTTAACAGCGATCCTTCCACAAATATAGATTCGCGAGTAGTAGAAGTACACGTCCGATTAAACGATGAATCCAGCGAAAAAGCCGCAAGATTCACCAATTTACAGGTAAGAGCGGTAGTTGAAATATAAATGACAGTTGATAGTTGATAGTTGATGATTGATGGTTGATGGTTGATGATTGATGGTTGATGGTTGATGGTTGATGGTTGATGGTTATGAATTTACTTGTTTTACAACCAAATATAATATTTTTTTGAACGTGAAAACTACTAACTACTAACTACTAACTTCTAACTTCTAACTCTGATTTTCCAATTAACATTTAATAAATCCAAAATCCAAAATCTAAAATCTAAAATCTAAAATTCATATGATTGGATTTATCCAACAATTACAGCGGCGAACACCTTTGGGGTGGTTACAATTAAGTCGTCAAAAAGGACGTTTATTAGTAGCATTATCGGGGGTTGCTTTTGCGGATTTGTTGATGTTGATGCAGCTTGGTTTCCAAAGTGCATTATTCAATAGCGCGACACGATTACATGATAGTTTAAGGGCTGATTTAATATTATTAAGTCCGCAAGCACTCAACTTACAGGATTTATCTACCTTTACTCGAAGACGACTTTATCAAGCGATGGATGTACCGGGAGTCGCAACAGCCGAACCAATGTACAACAGTCTTGTGACTTGGAGAAACCCCCAAACTCGTCTCAAAACACAAGTAATGATTATTGGATTTAATCCCGATAAACCGGCATTTGATTTACCAGAAGTTGATCAAAATATCGATGCAATTAAGTTACCGGATACCATTTTATTTGATGAAGCAACTAGAGGAACATACGGCCAAGTTATTGCTCAAATTAAACAAGGAAAAGTTGTCACAACAGAAATTCAAGGAAGAACAATAACCATTGCCAATGTGTTTAAAGTTGGTGCATCTTTTGCCGCAGATGGAACTTTAATGACTAGCGACCAAAACTTTTTAAGCTTATTTCCCAGACAAGATTCAGGAAGTACAAATTTAGGTTTGATTCGCTTAAAACCAGGTTATGAACCCGAAAAAGTCGCAGAGCAACTTAAATATCATTTAAGAAATGCCAATGATGTTAAAGTATTAACAAAAGAAGAATTTATTGAGTTTGAAAAAGCTTATTGGCAAACCAATACTCCTATCGGATTTATTTTTAGTTTGGGTACAGCAATGGGTTTCATTGTGGGAGTAATTATTGTTTACCAAGTACTTTCTACCGATGTCAATGCTCATATGAAAGAATATGCAACTTTCAAAGCCATGGGATATCGTAATTTATTTTTATTAAGCGTAGTTTTTGAAGAAGCGATAATTCTAGCTATATTAGGCTTTATTCCTGGAGCTGCAATTTCAACCGGGCTGTACGCACTCACTCGCAATGCTACCAATTTACCGCTTTACATGACTGTAGCGCGAGCTATTCAAGTACTGATAATGACTATCATTATGTGTTTGATTTCCGGTGCTGTAGCGACTCGTAAAGTTCAATCCGCTGATCCAGCTGATATGTTTTAACAGTTGACAAACTCCTCACTCCTAACTCCTCACTCCTAACTCCTAACTCTCAATCGAAAATCCAAGGTGTTGCATAATCCAATTTCCCTATCCCTAGTTAATTAATGTCATCACAAACAATGCAAATTAACTGGGGAGATATTAAACATGAATTTTATCAAATCTTTAATGATGTTCGGATTTATCTATTTAACGATTCTTTTCTGTATTAATAAAACAACAGCTAATAACTTTTTTGAATATGTAATTGCTGATTAACTATTAACAGATTAACTATTAACAAATTAAAAAACTTCCTAATTCTCAAGTCTCTACATTCCTGCTGTAGAGACTTAAAAAAAATACCTCAACAACCTCTTTACTCAGCGCTCTCTGCGCGGCAGTTGCTACAACGGAGGGAGCCTCCCTTCGGGTTCATCAGTTTGATGGGACGGAAACCGACCCCATCAACTGATTCACCGCAACGCACTGCCTTGTCTCTGCGGTTTTTTTTAATTATCCTCTCCAAAAATTCCAAAACCTCGAACTTCTATCTTTGTCTTTCTCTTGCTCTTTTTCCTTCTCTTTATCTTCTAATATTTCCTGTACCTTCTTACTAGCTTTAATTGCTTCACGATAATCTGGATTATATTTAATAGCAGTATCATAAGAAATTATTGCTTCTTGATATTGTTCCAAATTAACTAACGCATTACCTTTACTATACCAACTTTCCGCATGGTCTTTTTTGTAGCGAATTGCGCGATTATAAGCTAAAATTGCTTCCTGATATTTTTGTAAATTATAAAGAGAATTTCCACGATTGTACCATACTTGAAAATCATTTTGCTTAACTGCAACAGCTTTATCATAGGCTGCAACGGCTTCTTCGTAACGTTGAATTTGATGTAATGCCCAACCTTGAGAGTATAATGCATCATAATTATTAGGTTGATATTTCAATACTTCTTGAAAAGATTCAAGAGCTTCGGGATAGCGTCGCAAACTTATCAATATATTACCTCTAGATAACCAAGCTTGATAAAAATTTACTTTGTATTCTACTGCCCTAGAGTAAGCTTTAATAGCGTCGTTATTTCGATTCAAATTAACCAAAGCATTACCGCTATTGTACCAAGCTCGCTCGTTATTTGGATTTAACTGGAGAACTTTTTCATAAGTAGAAAAAGCATCTTCATAGCGTCTCAAACTATATAAAGCCCAAGCTTTGTTATACCAAGCTTGTTCATATTCTGGCTGTAATTCTACTGCTTTATCGTAGGATTTTATTGCTTCTTCATATCTCTTTAAATTACTTAAAGCCTCTCCCTTACCATTCCAAACTTCGGGAGCTTCTGACTCTAATTTCAATGCTTTGTCAAAAGAGGAAATTGCTTCTTGAAATCGCTGTAATTTATTTAATACAAAACCTCTACCACTCCAAGATTCTTGATAATCTGGCTCAATTTGAATCGCTTTATCGTATGCTAAAAGTGCTTCTTGATAGGAATTTAATTCATACAAAACGTTAGCTTGTCCGTTCCATGCTTGAGCGTATTCTGGCTGAATTTCTATGGCTTTTTGGTAGCTAGAAAGTGCATCTTGATACCGCTGTAATTCATAGAATGTATTGGCTTTTTTATATAATTCACCTGCATTAGCAGAATTAATCGTATTAATAATAAATATCGATGCAGTTGCTCCAATTCCGGTTAACAGCATCGCCGTAAAAGTTTTAATAATTACATTTTTTACTTTTATTTTTTTTCGAGGCTTGGGTTTTGGAGGTAATGGTGCAATATTTAACACCATTGTGCCAGAAGATGGTTTATTTAGACTTTTTAAAGCCTGCAATGCTTGAGTAGCGGAACTATAACGCATTCTAAAATCATAACGTACCATTGTATCGACAATTTCCGCAAATTCTGGGCTAACTGTAGCGTATTTTTGCCAGACTATTTCATTGGTATCGTCATCTTTTTCTAACTCTTCATTTGATAACCCTGTAATTGCACTAATAATTATTATCCCTAAAGCATAAATATCACTACTAAATCTTGGTTCACCCTGTGCTTGTTCGCTAGGAATGTATCCAGGAGTACCAATCGCGACTGTAAATTTAGTTTGATTTCTGGTGGAAACAACTTGAGTTGTAATTTGTTTTACCGCACCAAAATCAATTAAAACCAATTTGCCATCTTTCTCTTGTCTGAGAATATTTCGCGGATTAATATCCCGATGAATGACTTTTTGCTGATGGACAAATTCTAAGATTTCTAGTATCTCTTGTAGAAGGGAAATAACTTGGTTTTCACTTATGGGTTTTCCAGGTTTGATTTCTTCATTTAAATCGTGACCTTGAATATACTCCTGTACTAAATAAAATTGTTTATTTTCCTCAAAATAAGCTAAAAGCTGGGGAATATGTTCGTTTCTCCCTAACTTATATAAAACCTTTGCTTCTGTATCAAATAAACGTCTTGCAGTTTCTAATGTAACAGGATCAGTTGCTTGAGGTTTAAGTTTTTTGACAACACATTTAGGTGAACCAGGTAAATGAGTATCGCAAGCTATAAACGTTTCCCCAAATCCCCCTCCTCCCAAATTGCTAATTATTTGGTATCTTCCAACAAGTGTATTTCCCAACATTTTTATCCAATTAACAGTGAGCAGTAATCAGTGAGTAGTTAATAGTTATTATTAGATTATTTTTCATGTCGTAACAGGTAAATCCTCACGGTTTCAATTTAAAATCTCAAATCTCAAATCTCAAATTACTCTATGATACCTATTGGCGATAAAATTTTTCTTTTAGCTAATAAAAAACCCTTAGTAGTTTGGTTTTTAATTGGAATAAATATTGCTTTATTTTTATGGCAAGTAAAATTAGAATTTAGTGGTGAACTGGCTAGTTTTGTGAATAACTGGGGGCTGATTCCCCAACAAATTACCACGGCATTTAGTAGCGCAATTGCAGGAAATCCGGCTGCTTTGTTAATTGTGTTTTGGCGTTGTTTGTCAATTTTTTCAGCAATGTTTATTCATGGTAGTTATAGCCAAATTGTCGGTAATTTAATATTTTTGTGGGTTTTTGGTAATACTTTGGAGAAAATCATTGGTAGCGGACGTTTCTTATTATTTTATCTATTTTGCGGATTTTTGACAGGGATAGTGCAAATTTTCGCACAACCGGGATTAACGGTACCTTTGATTGGTGCTAATGGTGCGATCGCCTCTGTTTTAGGAGGCTATATTTATAAGTTTCCCAAAGTAAAAATTGACTCAATTCTAACACTGGTAATTGTGTATATCCCTGTAGAATTACCAGCTTTTTTCTATGGTTTTTGGTATTTTGTGCAACAATTGTTTTACAGTATTGGTAGTTTAAATATCCCCGGTGGTGTCAATCCTATCGGTACGGGTTATCTAGCTCATAGTGTCGGTTTGTTAATTGGTGTGGTTTGGATGGTAATAATGAAACTTTGATGATTGATTTGAAAAAAACAAGTCGGGTTTCTCAAAGAAACCCGACTTCTCATCGTGGAGAAATAAGTCGGGTTTTTAGGTTAAATATCTTTTGCACAAGATAATCATCGTAAAAACCCAACTTCTCTCTTAGATTAATCCAAAATCCAAAATCTAAAATCCAAAATACAATAAAGGTGTTATGAATTTCTTTGCTTGTTTGCAGCCATGTCAAAAACTATATCTGAAATTAGTTTAACACCGCCCCCAACCCTATTCCCCCCAACCCTATTGCCTACTCCTTTTATTTTATAATTCGATAATAATATCATGGAAAATAAACAAGACCTTTACAACGACTGTCGCTCAGTTTTCCAGCAGTTAAACAAGCTTAGGGAACATCATCCAAATGCTTGGAGAGTTATCAATAAGCGATTGATGGAAAAGGGTAGTACCACTCTTACCGATGCAGATGCTGCTCTTTTTTATGCATTGGAAATAATTGAAGAAACAGACTTTCAAAAATAAGAAAAAACCTCTCGCTTTGAGAGGTTTAATAATTTAGCGAAGACAATTTAAATTATTTCAATTATTTAAGACTGTGAGTGAAGTAAGAAGTCGCGTTTTTATGATAATTGCCTTGTGTTTACAGATATTTATCCGAAAAACCCGACTTCTGTTACTATTCCCTATTCCCCCCAATCCTATTCCCTTCTAAGTTACATTAGTCGCTACAGCTAAGGCTCCTCCAATAGCAGAGAATATTGCGGATACAACTGCTGTTGCAAATAACCACCAAGCTGCTGATGCTGCTGCTTTTCGGGTTTCTTCAGCTTGTTTTTGGGCTTGGTATTTAACTTCTTCTAAACGTCGCTGTGCTTCTTCTTGAATTCTTTCTGCTCTTCGCAATACTGTATTACGTGCATTCTCGATTTGATCGATGACTTTATTCGCGTCTTCCTCAGAAATATCATCACGGGAGCTCATCAACGCTACATAAGTATCCCGGTTGAAAGATGACAATCTACCCCGCAATGCGTCAAATCCTGCTTGAGGATCGTAAAACAGTTGACGAACATCGCGCTTGATGCCGTCATAATTCAGTTCAGGACGTTCTAAGGAGTTGAGATAATTACGAATTCTCTCGAATATCCCATCTATTGTATCTTGAATCCGCCGCTGAATATTTCTGATTTGAGCAACAAATTGTTCGCGTACTGACATAATATTATCAGCAATTTGCTCCGCTTCTTCATTGCTCATATCTCCGCGAATTTGCAACAAAGCAACGATGGTAGAACGATCAAATTTAGAAAGGCGATCGCCTAAACTATCCATTCCTACTCGCGGATCGTTCAATAATAAATTCAAGTCGCGTTTAATACCTTCTGGATTAAGTTCTTGTTTGCCAGTTTCACGGAGGTATTCTTCTAAATATATTTGGAAGTCTTGGACTCTTTCTTGGGTACGAGTAACAAAACGACGAGGCGCACCGATAGTTTGACGAATTGAAGATTGTACCGAATCGATGACCTGGTTAACTTCATCTTCGCTTAAATCTTGTCGTTGACTCAGTAATTTTACTAAAGTATTTCTATCAATTTGTGATAGTCTACGACGTAATGCGATCGCGCCTTCTTGAGGATTTTGAAATAGTTTGTTGAAATCTCGCTGAATACCTTCGGGATTAAGTTCCGATTTACCCGTATTCCTGAGATAATCGGCAATTGTGGTGGTGACATTATCGTATTGGGCTCTGGCTTTATCGACAATTTGTCCCGGTGCATGACGAACACTATTCCAAGATTGTTCAACAGTATCAATATATTCATTGATTTGCTCTTCGGTCAAATCTTGACGTTGGTTGAGCAATTGTACCAAAGTATCACGGTCAAAACGCGCCAATCGCGTCTGAATTGCTGACATTCCCGCTTGGGGATCTTGTAATAAAGTTTTCAATTCAGCCCGAATTGCATCCGGATTAAGTTCTGATTTACCAGTATTCCGCAGATATGACTCTAAATTCAACCATAAACTTTCTGCTTGATACTTGGCTTGATCTGCAAGTCCTTTAGACTCAATCAAAGCTTGGTCACGCTGGTTTTCTAACTCATCAAGAATTGGGTCAATTTCTGCGGAATTAATATCATTACGCTGTACTAGTATCGAACGCATTTGTCCGCGATCAAATCTAGACAAACGAATTGCCAAGGTTTCATAATCTGCATCGGAATCTGCCAAAATCGGTTTGAAATCCTGGTGCAAATGTTCCCCAGTCAAGTTTGATTTAGGAGTTACTAACAAATAGCTTTCTACGCGACGCTGCAAATCTTGGAGGATTTCTTTCTCTTCCTCTGCCCTTACCTGTATCAACACACCTTTACGAAGTGCTTCTAACCTGTCAGCAATTTGCTTAATTTCTGCTTGAGTTAATAAACCCCGCTGTTTGAGGATTGCGACAAAATCACTGCGATCGAGCTTTTCCAATTCCCGACGTACCGTACCTGGATCTGCTGCTTCATCGTAAATTACATCACGGAATTCCTGCTCAACTTTATCGTTGCTCAACTGCCAAGCATAGGTATTATGCAGATAATTCTCTACATCAGCACGAACCGTACTATAAAACTGCGGAGTCGGAAGTCCCATTTTATCCGCTTGTTCAGTAGCTTTATCTTTAGCTTTGGTGATGCTGTTGATAATCTTTTCTACATCCAAGTCAGAAAGGTCAGTTCTTCCCATCACTATACCAGCAAGACTAGTCAAAGCTTGTTGCATCGTTAACTGCAACGGACTCACCGATTGTTCTTGTGCATCCCGATTCTCTTGCTTCTGGGAACGCATTTCATTGATAACTCGATCTAACTTAGCTTCGAGTTCATCAGTTTTACTTTGTCCGGGTGTTACAGTTTTGAGATAGTCAACCAGTTCACTCAAACCGTTTCCAGCACCGCCACCTTGTTGAGAACCTACCGTTTGCTGCCAAACATCATATAAAGTATCAGCAATCCGTCTAACTTCTTTCTTAGAAAGGTCAGTACGACTGCTAACTAATTCTACAAACTTTTGCTTATCAATGTTACGCAATTCCGCCGCACCTGCAACCGAGTGAACTGATGCATCTCTTAGTAGACTTTCAAATTCTTTGCGTATAGACTGCACATCCAATTCTTTCGGACGCACTGTATCTAAATAATCTTCTAAATTTTCCCGGATGCTTTCAGGATCGATCGCGTTACCTATCTCATGACGTACAGCTGAGGCTGCGGCTTCTGCTGTCGCTACCACTTGTCTATTCACAGCTTTTGCTCCTAGTGCAGCCATGGCGGTTCCCATTATCGCCTGAAATCCAGACGTTGCCGTGTTAACAACATTACCGATTAAAGAACCCACCGTAGTCGAACTAACCCACACCAGCAGACAAAAGTACGCCGCCCAAATTACCAAACCCAAAATTGCACCCAAACCTAAATCTAATGCCAGTAGGCTGAGTTTGACAGCAAGAAAACAAGCAATAAACAGGGAAAGTGTTACCGAAACCAGCGTCCCAATACCGACAGCAGTACCAATCTTACTAATTGTGCTACCGAAACTTCCATCTTGGTCGTTACTATTGTTATTTGAGTCCGAATCTGAAGAATGACCCAAATAAGAAATACCAGCAGCCACCGCAAAATTTGTCAACACCAGTTGAATCGCGAAGGCTAAGATAATACCAGCAATCAAAGCGATAAAAAACCTCGGCCCGGAAAAAGCAACCGAAGTTTCTGCTGGTGTTAATCTGGTAGGTGGTTCTACTATAATCTGAGCTATCCAAGTCATAGACCTAGACAGCAAAGGCATTATGTGCGTACTTTCAATCATCCTAATAACTTCCTCGCTTGCTAACTTTTGGTGTGGGGAAAACAAAAACTAAAAATAATCCAAAATAAAATCAAGTTTTTCGATTCATGCAATACCCAGCTCTTCAGCCTAGAATCCGGTAATATACACCTTTGAAGCATCTCTCTCTAGTGAGAAAACTTGCTCCAACTACCTCCAGCGTTAGATAGAAGTTTTTTTGTCATCACCTACTACTTGTTATTAATTAAGCAAGCAATTTTCTGTGTTGTACTTAAATAATTGCAACTTTCAAGGATAGTACTGCTTGTTATTTCCGTTTTATTTCTAGTAATGCGATACACCGAAGGTATCGGTTTCGCCTATCGCAGCAAAAAATTCCTATTCTTAATCAACAGTTATCAGTTATCAGTTACCAGTTAAAAACTGTAAATCAATTGGGAGTCAGAGTCCCCCACAACGCCTGGGTGGTGTGTTTCAGTCGGGGTTAAATCCCCGACTGAAACCGTGATAACTGATAACTGTTGACTGTTCACTGATTTA
>JAYKJL010000108.1:0-19626 GCA_035285725.1 Nostocales cyanobacterium 94392
CCATAGGGGAATCAATGCAAACCACGCTAAAAACCAAGCGCCAACAGGAGCAACGGTTAACCCCATTACAATTCCGCTGGTTAAAGCAATTATCGATTTTGAATTACGATTTACGAGTTTGGTAAAAATATTAGATTTCATAATTAATTACATACCAAAACAGTTGTAGAGACGCGATACTATGAGCGTCTCTACATTAATGGTTAATACATTACCAAACGGTATTTATTCTTCTGTTTCTACAACATCTTCATCTGATGCATCCTCAGCAATTTCAGCAAGAATTGTATCTTCATCGCATGATTCTTCTGATTCTTCACCATTATCAGCGGGAACTACTGCTACCCCGTTAATAAAGTCTTCATCATCAAGACGCTGTACCCTTACTCCAGTAGCCGAACGTGATTGAACGGAAATAGCCTTTACTGCTTGTCGGATAATGATACCACGACTCGTGACCATCATAATTTCGTTTTCTTCACTAACAATGCGTAAAGTTGCTAGATGGTCTGGTGTTTTACGGTTTTTGAACTTAGTTGCCATTAAACCTTGTCCGGCACGATTTTGCAAGCGGAATTGGGCTACTGGTACCCGTTTCCCATATCCTCCCGTAGTAATAACTAATACCCAAAGCCCAGAATTACTGTTATCCGCGACTTCTAGAGCTTCACCATTATCTACATTTTCGATTTCAGTTGCTTCAGTCTCAGTTGTTTCGGTTTCAATTACTTCAACTTCGGTTGCTTCAACTTCAATTGCTTCGATTTCAGCTTCTATTGCTGGTGCGATGTTATTCAAAATGTCGGCAGGAAGAACATCCATTCCTACCAATTCGTCACCACCTTTACGCAATTTCATGGCTTTTACTCCACGAGTTGCTCTTCCCAAAGGACGTAATTGTGAGTGAGTGCAGCGGAAATGAATTGCCATACCCATGCGAGAACCGATAATTACACTATCTTCTGCTTTCGCACGACGTACCCAGCGTAATTCATCACCTTCTTCCAAGGAAATTGCAATCAAACCATTGGCTCGAATATGACTAAACGCAGCTAAGGCAGTTTTCTTAATAAAACCACCTTTGGTCAACATTACCAAATATTCATCTTGGCTAAATTCGCTGACGGGTACAATTGAGGTAATTTTCTCTTCCCTAGGAATTGGTAGCATTTGTACTATCGGTGTACCCCTACTGGTGCGGGAACCCAAAGGTAATTGATAAGCCCTCAAGCAATAAACTACACCACGTTCGCTGAAGAATAAAATGCTATCATGGTCGCAACAAGTTAAGAAATGCTCGATGTTGTCATCATCTTTAACCTTTGCTCCGGCTTTCCCTCTTGTAGCACGACTCTGGGCTTCAAAGGTATTGACTGGCATTCGCTTGATATAACCTTGCTGAGTCAGCAAAATTATCGCTTTTTCATTGGCAATCAAGTCTATATCATCTAAATCCCCTTCCTTGTGGGTAATTACCGTGCGACGGGGTGTAGCGTGTTTTTCTCTTAACTGCTTAACTTCGGTTTCAATAATTTCTAATATCCGTTCTCTGCGAGCTAGGATATCTTGTAAATCAGTTATTTGAGCCTGTAAGGAATCATGCTCTAAACGAATTTTATCAGCTTCTAAAGCTGTCAACCGGCGTAACTGCATTTGTAAGATTGCATCGGCTTGCGCTTCCGATAATCCGTAGTTACTAATTAATTCTCCCTTCGCTGTCGGTGCATCCGCAGCATGACGTATCAAGGCAATAATCTCGTCTAAATGGGACTGAGCTATTAATAAACCTTGTAAAATATGGTCTCTTTCTTCCGCTTTCCGCAATTCATAGCGCGTGCGTCTGGTAATCGATTCAATGCGGAAATCTAAGAAAACCTGCAAAAACCGCTTTAATGTTAATAAAATCGGTTCTCCATTCACTAACGCCAGCATATTCGCGCCAAAATTTGCTTGCAGCGGAGTTAACTTGTATAAATTATTTAAAACCACACGGGGATAAGCATCGCGCTTCAGTTCTATGACAACTCGCATCCCATCGCGATCGCTCTCATCGCGGATATCGGAAATACCGTCAATGCGTTTATCGTTGACTAACTCGGCAATTTTTTCAATTAAGGCTGCTTTATTAGTTTGATAAGGCAACTCGGTGATAATTATCGCTTCTTTTTCCGCTCTTCCTCGCTGTTGAAGAGTTTCAATACTCGCGACTCCGCGCATGGTAATCGAACCGCGCCCGGTAGTGTAGGCTTCTTTAATCCCGGAAGTACCAAGAATTTCAGCACCTGTGGGAAAATCTGGTCCCTGGATATATTTATTTAATTCAAGGTCAGTAATTTCCGAATTATGAATCAGCGCAATCAAGCCATCAATCAATTCTCCCAAGTTATGAGGCGGGATATTAGTCGCCATCCCCACCGCAATTCCAGAAGAACCATTTAATAGTAACTGCGGTAGCCTTGCCGGTAAAACCGTAGGTTCCTGTTGTGAACCGTCGAAGTTATCGGCAAAATCGACAGTTTCCGATTCGATATCTTGTAGTAAAGCGTCGCTAGTTAAAGATTGTAAGCGGCATTCAGTGTAACGCATAGCCGCCGGAGGGTCGTTATCAACACTTCCGAAATTACCATGCCCCGAAATTAAAGGCGACCTCATCGAAAAACTTTGCGCCATCCGCACCAAAGCATCGTAAACAGCCGTATCACCGTGGGGGTGGTACTTACCTAACACCTCCCCTACAACACGAGCGCACTTACGGAAAGGACGGTCTGCCGTCAACCCCAACTCGTGCATAGCGTAAAGAATGCGACGATGCACAGGCTTCAGACCATCCCTGGCATCTGGCAAAGCGCGACCGACAATCACGCTCATCGCATATTCCAGATAAGACCTGGACATCTCGTTTCGCAGATCCGTCGGGATTATCCGCTCCTGAGAGGTTGTCATAACCTAAAAAACTCCAAAAATCGCAAATTTTAGGGCTTAAAATCGAAAAAAAGTCAAATTATTCCGAATGATGCTTGAATAATCGCCATTATTTGATACAATTTTAACACATTTTGCGGGTTTTTGCCGAAGGCAAGAAGAGATGAAATGGCTATAAATACTTATACCCAGTTGCCACTTAACATTGCTTCTGCCGCTATAATTAACGCTTCGGCTCCTAGTTGCTTTGTGGGAATCATATTTGCAATACCTACACTCATACTGAGATTTTGATTGAATTGAAGTGCATGGGGCATATTCAATTTTTCAAATTCACTTTGTATTAACTGAGCAATAGAAAATACTCTATCAAGATCGGTATGAACTAAAACAACAGCAAACTGGTTTTCTGTGTAATGCCCTACAAAAAAAGTTGTATTCTTGATAGAGTTATTAAATATGAGGGAAATTCTAATCAATAATTCATGGTTTTTTGTATCTGCATCAGAATTTTGATCGAATTTCAAATTGTTGATTTGACATAAAATCAAAGATATTGCTTGTTTTTTCTGCTCGCTGCGTTGCCATTCTTGCGATAAATATTCATCAAAGCGATCGCGGTTTTTGATGTTTGTTAAAGCCTCTATACTTACTTGGCGAACCAGCTCCATTTCCAAAAGTTTAAGCTGAGTAATATTTCGGACTGTTAAAATAATTTCATCACCCAAGCTGACCGCTGTTATTTTATACCAGTTTTGAATATCATCAATAATGTTGATCTGTAGCTCTTGATATAATGGTTGTTGTGTTTCAACTACTTTTACTAAAAAATTAAATAAGCTGGGATTATCTTGGATAATCTTATTTTGAAGTAAAAGATTACCCACTAAATTTTCGTAGCTGTTGTAAAATAACTTAGAAATGACATAATTAGCGATCAAAAACTTAAAATCGATTATCTTTTCGGTGTTACTATCTTTTAATACTTGAATTACTGCAATTCCATCAAAAGAAATATTTAACAGGCTTTCCAAAAAAGTATGGGATTTGTAGAGAATTCCTTGAGTTTGTTTAAGTCCTTGTATCTCTTGTTGCAGTTGTAAAATATAATTATTTTTTGATTCTATATCTTCATAGCTGACAATTTCGGAATCAGCTTGAGTTAGGGTATTCATTACTGATAAGGAAGTTTTTTTCGCTAGTACTAGTCGTAAGTTACTTTTAGTAACTTTCTCTCCGAGGATTTGCGAAAGCTCGTTCCATAATTTGTAAGCGACATCTTTGATATGTCCGAGGCTTAAGTGACAGTTCCCAGCGATAGAAGTGTATGCTTCCTTTTGCAGAGCTGCTTTTAATATTTCTTTTTCTATGGCAGTTAGTTTTCTTCCTGCATTGTTATATATAGTAATCTCTATAAATTCTAATATTTCTTCAATGCACATTGAATCATTTGCTTGCTATGGTGAAACTACTTAATATAAATGGGAATTTCGGTGTTATCGCTTAAATGTATGTCATCTTTATCCTTACAAATCTCTACATTTTAATTCGTAATTAGATTCAGGTAAGCAGCAACATAGACAAGAGACTCTATATTATAGTGCGATTTTTAACTCATCTAAGAAAAGTGAGCGATAAATTCTGAATGCTCGTGGATGATAAAAACCATCCTTGGCAACGAAATAAAAATTGTGTATTGCGATAACCCGACTTTTCCGACTTTTATTCCTGACTTATCCGACTGACAGATACGTAACATTTTTATGACAATATACCCAGAAACCCAAAAAACAGGTTTCCAAATTTTTCAATTTCAATTTTTTTGTGAAAACATTTTAATTGTTACTTTTAAATAAACAAAAATCAGAAGGAGTGTTGATTATGAAATCTAGATATAAAGTTTCCGCAAATCTAAAACATTCTAGAGTTAATGCTGGTTTTTGGACTCCCACCAGAATCATCTTTGCTACTGTATATGGAATTTTATTCTTAGTGAGTGGAGCTTACACTTTCAGCTTTGCTGCATCTTTTGCTGCATCTTTTATTTCAGAATCAACTACTGTATTTCCCACATCACTTCCGTGGATTGAAAGTGAATCTGAATGCAATTATACTAATAAAAATCATCATAGTAGAGTATGGCTCGACGGTAAATGCTGGGATTACGAGCATGGTAAAGATTTTTGAAATTTGTAAAATCTATCCTATATAATTACCGCTTTTGTCATAATTATTTTAGTATAATTGCCATTTGTTAGGGAAATAGTTTAATCGGGCATTACTCATCTTTATTAAATTATTCATTCCTATCTCCTAACTCCTAACAATTAA
The DNA here is from genome assembly GCA_035285725.1 of Nostocales cyanobacterium 94392. Lineage (GTDB taxonomy): Bacteria > Cyanobacteriota > Cyanobacteriia > Cyanobacteriales > Nostocaceae > Rivularia. The sequence continues at coordinate 5,254 of JAYKJL010000108.1, forward strand.
ACAAATCTCAAAAAACCTGCTCTAACTTCATAAAATCCCGCTGCACCTCATTAACTAAAGACTTATTATTTGGGTCAGTCTTCAAAGCTTTTTTCAAATAAATTCTTGCCTTAAGCAACTGTTTTTCAGCAATTAACGCCCTTCCCCAAAGTTGATATGATATGGCTAACCATTGTCGTACTTCAGCATCATTAGGCAAACGTTCCACCAAAGCTTCCGCCAGGGCAATAGCTTGGGGAAAACGTCTTTCCTTCAAAAACTGCTGTAGCTGCTCGTAGGTTTTCCACTTCAAACGTCGCTCAATTTCTCCAATTTGGGGGGGGGTTGGTTTCGGATGTTGGGATGGCGATCGCAATGGTTGTGAATGCCAACTGTGCTGCGGTATCTCTTCTACCCGATCTGATTTCTTTTGTAGCGTTTCAACAGCTTGCGATACATTTTGATGGGAACTTTGCTCTTGAGGAGGTATAAATTGCAATAGAAACTTATACGCCTCAGTTAAGGCAATAAACTTTTCTTTAGCTCTTTCATCATTGGGATTAATATCAGGATGATATTGCTGAGCCAATCGGCGATAAGACGATTTGATGTCGAGAAAAGAAGCTCCCGACCTTAAACCTAATAAACGGTAGCAATCTAAAAGATCCATTTGGAGCTATCCGGAGCGCACTTTTAACAGCGATCAACTTACTTAATGTTTAAAGCAAGTTAATGATTATAGTATGTTTACAGCTTTGCGGCTGAAGTTACTAATGATAAACACTAAAGTTCCAAGTTAAAGTTCATAACGTACATCTTGATGGGGAATAGGGAATTGGTAATTGGTAATTGGATGAATAGCTTTAAATTTTCAGTTTAAAATTTCTAAATTCTTCATACCCTATAGCCCATTACCCATTACCCATGCCCCATTACCCATTTTCCTAAACTGGTCGCTCTTCAATTACCTTGTCAATCAAACCATATTCTTTGGCTTCTTCGGCGGACATGAAAAAGTCACGATCCATGTCTTTTTCAATTTTTTCGATTGATTTACCAGTATTCTTGGCATAAATGCCGTTTAGCTGATGACGAATCCGCAGAATTTCCCTTGCTTCGATTTCGATGTCGGTTGCTTGTCCGCGAGCTCCACCGGAAGGCTGGTGAATCATAATCCGTGAATGAGGTAAGGCTAATCGCTTACCTTTGGTTCCACCAGCAAGCAAGAAGGAACCCATTGAAGCAGCTAAACCGACACAAATTGTCACCACATCGGACTTGATGTGCTGCATAGTGTCAAAAATCATCAATCCAGAAGTGACCATTCCACCAGGTGAATTGATGTATAAATAAATATCTTTACCTGGGTCATCCGAATCGAGGTATAGCATCACCGCGACAATTTGATTAGCGAGTTCATCATCAATATCTCGCGGCAGAAAAATAATCCGTTCGCGGTAAAGACGATTGTAAATATCAATCCACTGAGTATATTGTTCCCCCGGCATCCGGTAGGGAACTTTTGGCACGCCAATAGGCATAATTCTATAACTCCGTTTTATAGTGTACTGGGAATGGGCAATCAATGAAAGGATTTTAGATTTTGGATACTTCGGCAAGCTCAGCACAAGTTTTAGATTTTACATTTACGTTTATGCGGAGCCATAGTTAAAAGTGAATTGTTTGAAACCGTGAATCATTCCATCCAAAACCCTTTCATCTAAAATCTAAAATTTTGTCGGTGAGTAATTTAACCCGATTACGATATGCAGACCTATTCTTAAAGGATGCTAGCGGCTACAGGATGAGCAAGTTCTTCTTTTTCAAACACGCGGTCAATTAAGCCATATTCCACAGCAGCTTGAGGTGTTAGATAAAACAAGCGGTCCATATCTTTTTCGATTCTTTCCGTAGTTTGCCCGGTATTACGAGAAAGAATATCTAACATTGTGCGCTTATTTGCCAAAACTTCCTTAGCTCGGATTTGAATATCCGTTGCTTGACCTTGGGCATAGCTTTTTGGCTGATGCAGAATAATAGTAGAGTGAGGTAAGCTAGCGCGACAACCTTTAGAGCCAGCACTTAAGAGCATTGCAGCCATTCCCATCGCCGAACCAATACAAATGGTGTGAATGGGAGGCTTAATATATTTAATCGTATCGTAAATAGCAAAAGCTTCGGTTTCAAAGCCAACGGGGTCGCCACCGTAACTGGAAGTACCAGTAGAATTGATATAAATTTTAATTGGTTTTTCTGGGTCTTCTGACTGTAAATAAAGCAGTTCGGCAACGATAAGTTCCGTAACCGCAGGCACCAAAGGCATCCCAAGATACACGATGCGTTCTTTCAATAGTAAAGAAGGTAAATCCGGCGGTGGTGTGCGAGTAAAGCTATCTCCGCCGTAATAAGGCGCTTGCACAGCCTTGATGGGGGAATTTTCCATTTTTCAACTGTTGCCTGAATAATGCTGTTAACTGTAGTACATATTAACGCGATGCAAGGGACTGTGGAGGTGTGGATTTCTCGCTTTTTAACTTCTTTCTGATAATTTGTAGTTTGGAAAGCGTAAATAGTAGACGATTGGCGAAAAACTCAAAGCGATACATTGTCAATTCGACAACTATCATAGAAGTCGGGTTTTTACCAGAATTGTCTGTTATTACAGAGATTTATCATTAAAACCCGACTTCTAACCCCACTACAGTTTCCTGATGATTTAAGCAGCAATCCAATTCGTGAACATCGAACTCACATTAAAGTTAGTAGGAATACGATTGATTGCATCAAAATATCAAATATCAACCAAGTTTACAAATTGCCCTGAATTTAATTTTGAAGTAACTCAGATTATGAATATCATTTAAGATATTGAACTCATGCAGAAGTTTTCCGTAGGCAATCATCTGCATCATGGAGTTGTTTATATATAATCTATATTCCGTGAAAGGAACCGCAACCACTATGAAAGTTAGCTTGTTGCCCGAACTAAATGATCGCAATCTCGATGCAAATCAATCAAGCTCTCAACGCCAGTTGGCAGTTTCTCTAACCGCTCAGGTCGAAAACCTCGATCGCAATGTTCCCCTCAATTTATGCTTGATTCTAGACCATAGCGGTTCCATGAACGGTCGTCCCCTGGAAACTGTCAAAAAAGCTGCAAACCGCATTGTTGATCGACTTAAAAATGGCGATCGCCTTAGTATTGTGGTTTTCGATCACCGGGCTAAGGTACTCGTTCCCAACCAGGTAATTGAAGATAGAGAAGGTATAAAACAAAAGATAAATCGTCTCAGTGCTGATGGTGGAACTTCGATTGATGAAGGTTTGCGTTTGGGAATTGAGGAATTAGCAAAGGGTAAAAAGGAAGCAATTTCTCAAGCTTTTTTATTAACTGATGGCGAAAACGAACACGGTGACAACAATCGCTGTCTAAAGTTCGCTCAATTAGCTGTAGATTACAGCCTAACCCTGAATTCCCTGGGATTTGGCGATAATTGGAACCAAGATGTTCTCGAACAAATTGCCGATGCTGGTGGTGGTAGTTTGTCGCATATCGAACAACCAGAGGAAGCAGAAAATAAGTTTAATCAGCTTTTTAGCCGTATTCAAACCGTTGGTTTAACCAATGCTTATCTGATATTTTCCCTAATGCCCAAAATACGATTAGCAGAACTTAAACCAGTTGCCCAAGTATTTCCTGATACTATTGAATTACCAGTACAGCAAGAAGCAGACGGACGTTTTACTGTGCGTTTGGGTGACTTAATGAAGGATAGTCAAAGAACAGTTTTAGCAAACATTTATTTAGGACTATTACCTGAAGGTACCCATACTATTGCTCAATTACAGGTTCGTTACGATGACCCAGCAAGCAATGTTACGGGCTTACTTTCGGAAACTATCCCCGTAGAAATTAACGTAGTTCAATCATACCAACCTGTAGTCAATCCCAAAGTTCAACCTCATATTTTAGCATTAGCCAAGTATCGGCAAACCCAGCTTGCAGAAGCCAAACTACAACAAGGCGATCGCGCTGGTGCAGCCACCATGTTGCAAACCGCAGCCAGAACAGCTTTGCAAATGGGAGATAATAGTGCAGCAACAGTTTTACAAACTTCTGCTACCCGGTTGCAATCTGGAGAAGAACTATCAGAAGCAGACCGAAAAAAAACCAGAATCGTTTCTAAAACTACATTACAAGATTCTTAATTTATTTACAAAATTGACAATGGACAGTGGACAGTTGACAGTTGACAGTTGACAGTTGACAGTTGATGGTTTAACTACTAACCACTATCCACTATCTAATAACCACTATCCACTATCCACTAACTGCTAACTCCGCTGATCTGTGAAACTAAAACTATTTTTTGTTATTACCGTATTCGTATCAATTCTAATTGCTGGTTGTCAACTGCTGTTAACACAACCAGTTAGTCCTCATTTGACAATGGGTAATCCTAGTAATGCAGGAGAAAATCCTGAGAACTATCTAATGATCAAACCCCAATACGCCTTATCATACAATCGGGAACGAGGTACACCAAATTGGGTCGCTTGGCAACTAAATCAAAGTTGGTTGGGCAATATTCAACGTCAAGATGATTTTCGTCCTGATGATTCTCTTCCAGCAGGCTGGTATCGTGTAAAACCGGGCGATTATACTGGTAGTGCCTATGACCGAGGACATATGATTGCTTCTGCTGATAGAACAGCTAATGTAGAAGATAATTTAGCTACTTTCTTGATGAGCAACATTGTCCCCCAAACTCCTGAAAATAACCGGGGTGCGTGGCGAGAATTAGAAGAATACTGTCGGTATTTAGTAAAACAAGGTAAAGAACTTTATATCATTGCTGGTGTTGATGGAAGTTCTAAAAAAATTGGCAGAACTAAGCAAGTAACCGTACCCGCATCAACTTGGAAAGTGATTGTGGTTTTAGATCAACCGGGACAAGATATAGGAGCAATATCTGAAAATACTAGGGTTATTGCTGTAAATATTACCAATCGTAAAAATACAGGTAATGATTGGAAAAAGTATCTACTCTCAGTTGATCAACTGGAAGTAAAAACAGGTTATGACTTTCTCAACCGAGTTCCAGAATCGGTTCAGCAAGTAATTGAAAGTCAAGTCGATCAAAGTAGTCGTGGTTAGAAGTCGGGTTTTTATGAGGATTTTTTGTTGGTACAGATATTTATCTTAAAAACCCGACTTCTGTAATAGTTGGATGTTGGGTAGAGTTAGAAGTCGGGTTTTTACCAGGATTTTTTGTTGGTACAGATATTTATCTTAAAAACCCGACTTCTGTAATATCCATTATTTAGTTATCAACTATCAACCATCAACTATCAACTAATTATTAAGTTTCCACAGCTTTTGTTGACAAACCAAGCCAATCTCCTGATTTTAGTTGACCGATGATATAAACATCGATTTCAACTTCACCTATTTTGTAAACCTGGATATTGTCTAAATTTTGCTTCAAATTTTCTAAAAGAGTTTTATATCTTTTTACTGTTTTTCTTTTCTCATCGTCATACCAGTCTTTTTCGGTTGTAGCTGTATGAAAAAAATTATCTATCTGTAGTACTTTGACAGGAGCTTCTAGGGAATGATTCGTTTTTTGAAGTAAATTCTGAGTATTAAATTCTTTTAATTCTTGATTAGACCATATAAAAACATCAAAAGGATAATCTGATTCGCTCATCCATACTAAGTTTTCAGAAAGAGATTTAAACTTTTTGGGAATATCAAACTCGTTATTATTCATCATTAATCTTATGTCCGGTTAAACACTTGTAATAAAGAAAGCAGGGAGTAGATGGAAAAGAATTTCGAGTTTTTTGCACAGATAGGTTATAGGTTATAGGTTAAAGGTTATAGGTTAATCTCTAGTAACCACCATCAATTGTCAATTGTCAACTGTCAACTATCAACTGTCAACTGTCAACAATTACTTTTTCTTTGCTTTCCAAGTTCCACCGTAAACGTAAAATTGGTTATTTTGACTAACTTTTTCCCAACATTGGGGACATACAAATACCCAATCGCCATTTTCACAATACTTTACTCTGTACAGGATGGATTCAGATTGACCGCATAGGGAGCAAAGCTTATTACGTAAGGGACGTGACATTTATCAGTTATCAGTTATTAATTACCAGTTATCAATTAACAATAATCATTAGTTGGGTTTTTTCTATAATTTTTATAATTATCCATAAGTCAATAAGCCTTGATTAATTGTATATTTAGCACTAAGGTTTTATAGCTGTTCCTACTCCCTACTCCCTATATTACAAGCATTTAACCGGACATGATTATGATATAAAAATAATCGATGCAGTTAATTAAACCGCATCGATTGCATTAGTTTTACTGGATTTAGACATACTCCAAAAACTTATGCAAATGCAGAAGCTTGGGGTTTTGCAAAAATCATTCTACCGGCTGAAGTTTGCAACGAACTGGTAACTACGACTCGTACTTCACCACCTACAAAAGGACTTCCTTCTTCAACCACTACCATCGTACCGTCGTCTAAATAGCCGATACCTTGACTGGGTTCTTTACCTTCTTTGAGTATTTTCAAGTCGATATTATCACCGGGTAAATAATTCGGTCGTACTGCATTAACCAAATCATTTACATTTAAAACAGATACTTTCTGTACACTCGCAACTTTTGATAAATTGTAATCATTAGTTAAAAGAGTCGCGTTGATTTCTTGAGTAAACTTGACTAATTTCGCATCTACTGTAGAAATATCATCATAATCGACTGAATTAATCACAATTCGTTCGGGATAAGCCGTTTGAATCCGGTTGAGAATTTCTAACCCCCGTCTTCCTCGTACCCGCTTTTGGTCTTTACTAGCATCAGCTACTTGCTGTAACTCTAGTAAAATAAATTGCGGTACGATAAGTTGTCCTTCCAGGAAGCCGGTGTCTAGAAGGGTTTCAATACGACCATCAATAATGCAGCTAGTATCTAAAACTTTAGTAGAAGCAGGTTTTAAAGTTCCTTCTGCTACCATCGTTTCTAATGTATTAGGATTGATTAATCTTAATAAACCGCGTCCGTGGGTATCTGCTAAATTCATGCCACTATACGCCAAAGTTATACTACCCATAACAGCGACTAATGGCTTAATAAAGCTAAAATCATCGGGAATTGGTAGTAAAAATAAGGGAGCTAACATTAAATTAGCGACTAAAAGTCCAATTACTAGACCAATTGAACGTGTCAAAATAACTTCAAGCGGTAATTCTCTGACTTGTGATTCCAAGCGACGATATCCGGTTTGGACTCGGAGTCCGACAGCACCACCAATGATGGCTGCAAAAGCTGCAACAACGAAGCGTAAAGCTTCTAGATTAGTTACACTGTCTAATGTCCCGTTGGGTAATAAATCGGTGCTGTAATAACCTATCCCCGTTGCTGCTAGGACGAATGAGAAAATGATAATAGCGTCAAACATAATTGTATTGTTTTCCTGCAACTGCATTACCTGACGTTATCAAGTAATTTTGTATATAACCGGGTTAAAAATCTTAAAAATATTTGCAGTTATCCGTGATTGTTTGGGATAAAGCGTCTGCAATTATTATAACCAAATATTTTCAGCTTTTTTATGATGATCTTTTTGTGATGAAATCTTACAAAAATGTAAATTTACCATTATTTTTTACTATTTATTATTAATTTGTAATCTAAGTTAAACTGTTTTTCATAATGCCCGATCAACTTATTACTCCAGTGATTTCCCGATTTCCTACTGCTGCTTATATACACATTCCTTTTTGCAGACGACGCTGCTTTTACTGTGATTTTCCCATATATGTGGTCGGAAACACCATGAGGGGTGAAACATCTGGCTCAATTAGTCAATATGTTGAAGTTTTATGTCAAGAAATCGCCAAAACCCCTACCTACAGTAAACCGAGTAAATCTTTAGAAACAGTTTTTTTTGGTGGTGGTACTCCTTCATTACTTTCTAGCGAACAATTACAAAGAATATTAGAAGTTCTAGAGCGGAAATTTGGTATTGACAGTTCGGCAGAAATTTCTATGGAAATTGATCCAGGTACTTTTGACTCATCTCATTTAGAAGGATATACAAAAGCAGGTGTAAATCGTTTTAGTCTAGGGGTACAAGCTTTTGAGGAAAAATTATTGCAATATGCCGGACGCTATCACACCGTTGCGGATATTTTTACTGCTGTTAATATAATTTATCAAGCTGGTGTCGTTAACTTTAGCATAGACTTAATTTCTGGTTTACCGCATCAGACTTTAGATATATGGGAAGAATCATTACTTTCATCAATTGAAATTGCACCTCAGCATATATCTATATATGACCTGACTATCGAGCCTGGTACGGTTTTTGGTCGTTATTATCAACCTGGCGATCGCCCTTTACCCACGGATGAAACAACGGTAAAAATGTACCGAATGGCACAAGACATTTTAACCAAAGCAGGTTATGAACATTACGAAATTTCTAACTATGCTAAACCGGGATATCAATGTCGTCACAATCGAGTTTATTGGGAAAATAATTCTTATTACGGTTTTGGAATGGGTGCAGCGAGTAATGTTATGGGGAAACGCTTTACTCGTCCCCGCAAAACCAAAGAATATTACGCTTGGGTGAATGGTGGAAGTATAATCGATTCCGAAGTTACAACGCCCCATGAAGTTTTATTAGAAACCTTAATGTTAGGATTACGTTTGGCACAAGGAATAAATTTGCAAATATTAACAAAACAATTTGGTGAAGATAAAATTACAGCAATTTTACAAGTATTACAACCTTATTGCGATCAAGGTTGGGTGCAATTCATCGATGGAAGGTTGCAGTTACACGATCCCGATGGATTTTTATTCTCTAATGTAGTCTTAGCAGAATTATTTGAAAAGCTGAACACGGATTGAAACGGATTATACTGATTTCACGGATTTAATTACCCATTATCTATTCCCTATCCCCTATTCCCTATTCCCTATTCCCTATTCCCTATTGTCTATATGGAACTTTTAGTCAAAAATCTTAGTACTATTGCCATACATATTTGTCAGTTATTAGCCTTATTCGTGATTTCTATTGGTCTTCTCAAAGGTTTGATTATCTTTTTGCGGAATGCTTTATCTTTTTCAGCCTCTGCTAAAACCTTTCAGGAAAGCCGGTTACAGATGGGTTATTCGTTTTCTTTGGGATTGAATTTTTTAATTGGTGGTTCAATTCTCAGAACTACTATAACCCCTAACTGGGAAGATATTGGAAGATTAGCCGCAATTATTGTAATTCGGACTGTGTTAAATTATTTGTTACTCAGAACTATCCAAATATCGATTCCGGAAAATGGTTCATTAGAATTAAATAGTTCTCTGGACACGAAAAAATCTTTACATGAGCAAATACTTGATTAATTGTATTAAAAATTAATTGCGGTTATTCGTAATTATTAAGTAATTCAGCTTTAAAACTGTTAACTGTTTTTCGATTCTACAAACCTTTTTTACTCGAATGACCTGATTTCTGTTCGAGAATCTCTTTGACTACCAAGGTGACTAATGCCAACATTGCTAATATCAACGCAGCTGAAAATGCAGCTTCTGTTTGATACTGTTTGTAAGCATCTTCAATAAATAAAGGTAAACTTTGAGTTAAACCACCAATATTTCCTGAAATTACGGAAACTGCTCCAAATTCGCCCATAGCCCTGGCATTAGTCAACAATATCCCGTACAATAAACCCCAACGGATATTAGGAATTGTCACCCGCCAAAAAATTTGCCAGCCATTGGCACCCAGGGTTTTACCTGCTTCTTCTTGATCTTTACCAATTTCATCTAATACCGGAATCACTTCCCGTACAACAAACGGCATACTGACAAATGCAGTTGCTAAAACCATTCCCGGTAAAGCAAAAAGAATCTGGATGTCATTTTCGATTAACCAACTACCAAACCAACCATTGCGTCCGTACAGCAATACAATCATCAAACCTGCAACTACAGGTGAAATCGAAAAAGGTAGGTCAATCACACTCAAAATAAAGGCTTTACCAGGAATTTTACCACGGGTAAGCGCCCAAGCTGCACAAAGACCAAATACGGTATTTACGGGTACCGTAATTAATGCAAGTATCAAAGTCAACCAAGCAGCATGGAGAAAATTTGGTTCAGTCAAGTTCTCCAAAAATGGTTCTACCCCATTTTTAAAAGCTTGGAAAAATACATTCACTGCGGGAATATAAATAACCAAAGATAAATAAAGCAGCGCGATCGCAATCAATAATTTGGGAACCCAACTTTTCTGTTGATTCGTCTGCAATTTTTTTTCAAAATTATTTCTGGTCATATCTTCTTCCCCAAGCTTGTAAAAGGTTAATCGCAAGTAATAGCACCAAGGAAATTATCAGCATGACAACACCGATAACCGTCGCACCAGAGTAGTCATACTGTTCTAAACGTTGAAAAATTAATATTGGTGCAATCAAATCTACAAATGGTGTATTCGAGGCAATAATCACTGTGGAACCGAATTCCCCTACTGCACGGGAGAATCCTAATGCCACACCAGTCAAAATCGCAGGCAATAAAGGAGGTAAAATAACTCTTGTGAATGTCTGTAACTCATTTGCACCCAAACTCCAAGCAGCTTCCTCCATTTCTTTTTCCATTTCTTGTAGTACAGGTTGTACCGCTCGCACCACAAAGGAAAGGGAAATGAATGTCATCGCAACTGCTACACCTAAACGAGTAAAGGATATTTTAATTCCGAAGGGTACAAATAGCGAACCAATCCAACCATTTTCACTATACACAGTCGCCAAAGTTAAACCTGCTACTGCTGTTGGCAAAGCAAATGGTAAATCAATGGAAGCATCAACCAACTTTTTCAAGGGAAAGTCATAGCGAACAAGTACCCAAGCCAATAAAGTCCCAAACACCCCATTGATTAATGCACTCAGGAACGCTGTAGTAAAGGTGACATCGTAAGCAGACAGAGCAATTGGACTGGTGGCAATCCGCCAAAAATCACCCGGAGATTCTTCAGCAGCTTTAAAAAACATGGCGACTATCGGTATAATCAGCATTACTACTAGGTACAGAAAACTAATTCGCCATGCCCAGTTATCGCCGATTAATGGACGGAGGTATTTCTGCCAAGCGGGTTGTCGAGTCCGAAATTGTTGATTAGGTGATGATGAGATTGCCATTCGATTTTGGATTTTAGATTTTAGATTTTGGATTGTACATCTGTTTCCCAATCTCTGGTTTCTAAGTCGGGCAGTCGGCAGTCGGCAGTAGGAAGAAATATTAAGACTTAGACAATTGGTGGTGCAAATTGTGTTTTATGAGGACTGACTTCTAAGTAAGAAACAGGGAGTATAGAGTAGGGATTAAATTCTACAATACGGGTTCACAAGTAATAAGTAGTAAGTAAGAAGTTATATGTAGTACCTCTAATGATACCTAACGGTTTTTACTCGTGTTTAAAAGACGAGGCTTTGTACCATACTTCGGGCATATATTATCACTTTTTACTTTTTACTTCTTACTTAAGCCCGAAGAGCTTCGGTAAAAAAACGGGAAAATTCGCGAATGAATCACTATTTTGCTCTTTTTGCTTGAATTTGGTCGAAAATTGCGCCGTCGTCAAAGAATTTTTTTTGTATTTTATCCCAACCACCGTAATCTTGAACTGTTGCCAGATTTTTCACTTCCGGAAATTTTTCTTTAAATTCTTTGTTTTGGGCTACGCTTTCCTCCACAGTACGGAATCCAACTTTAGCAAATTCTTTCTGAGCTTCTGCTGTAAATAAATATTTCACAAATGCTTCTGCAACTTCCCGATTACCGTGTTTATCCACGTTTTTATCGACTATGGCAATGGGGTTATCGATGGAAAGATTCACATCTGGTATAACATAGGATACTTTTTGACCCTTTTGAGATGCCAGAATCAGCTCGTTTTCGTAGTTAATCAGAGCGTCAGTTTGATCCTGTTTAAAAAAGGCATCAGTCGCTTCGCGAGCATCCCTAGTAAGAATTGGCACATTACTATAGGCTTTTGTCAGAAATTCAATTGCTTTGACTTCATCCCCTCCGGCTTTGATGGCAGAGTTCCACAAGGTTAATAGATTCCATCGGGCAACTCCGGAAGTTTTTGGATCAGCCGTAATAAACGATACTCCATCCTTGGTTAAATCTGCCCAATCTTTAATGTCTTTGGGATTTCCTTCTCGCGTTACCAACACTGGAACAGAGGTAGAAACAATACTATTATTGGGCAATTCTTGTTCCCAACCCGGTTGAATTAATCCGGCTTTTTCAATTCTTTGAGTATCCAATGCTAATGCTAAATGAACGATATCTGCTGGTAAACCATCAATGACACCACGAGTTTGACTACCCGAACCACCGTAGCTGGTTCTAATGGCAACATTTTGATTGTGTTCCCGTTTCCACTGTTCCCTAAACTTGGGAATTATTTGATCATAAGCCGCTCTGGTGACAGCAAAGGAAGCTATCGTAATTGCCACATCTCTTTTATTGGCAGATGCGGTTTGCGAACTTCCATTAATGCTACAAGCTGCGATCGCAACACTCAAGACTGTTCCGACTAAAAATAAAGATACGAAGCTTTTCAATGAGTTTGATCTAAAGTCTTTGTGTTGATTTACAAACTGCAATAACCTTCGCGAAAGCTGCCATAAGCTCATTCTTTATTTCTCCTTGTGAATCTACGGTTAGTCAATGAGTTTTTCGTATTTTGTAGCTATGGTCAGATTACACAGAATTAGGTAAAATTTCAATGGTTAATCTACATTTAGTTGGCAGACAATATGGAGATTGTATGACAAATTGATTTCCTGGGCATATTTGTAACTTCATAAGTTACCGACAATAATTTTTGAGGTAAGATTAACCAGTCAGCACAAAGTATAGTATTTCTAGGTTGTAACTATCAGTAATTGAGTGTAATTAAGTGGAATTACGCTTAGTTGCTTTGTTGCTGTAGGTCTGAATTTACAGAATTTTGCCTATGGAACTGTCAAGTAAATTAGAATATGCACTTCTAGCCCTTTTAGAACTGGCAAGTTCTTATGAGAGTGGTCAACCTCTGCAAATTCAACATATAGCAGACGCTCAAAATATACCAAAAAGATACTTGGAACAATTGCTAGCCACACTGAGACGCGGTGGCTTAATCAAGAGTACGCGGGGTGTTAAGGGAGGATATGTTTTGGCGCGGGAACCTCGTCAAATTACAGTTTTGGATGCACTTAGTTGTATTGAAGGGCAGGAGGCGCTTTTACCTGGTATAAATGCTACTTCTGAAACAGTAGATGGTAAAGTAATTCAAGGTGTATGGCAAGATGGGCTTCAAGCACTGTTTAAAGTTTTGCAAGAGCATTCTTTAGCTGATTTGTGTGAGTTACGACGGCAACAACAACCAATCCAGTTGATGTATTACATTTAACAGTTATCAGTCACCTTTATACAATAAAAGGGCTAGTCCCCCACTGCATTTCTGTGAGAGCGCGTTGGTGGCGGGTTTAAATCCCTCACCATACGTCCGTGTTCACCTTAAACGTAGTTCATAACTGAACTAAGACTGGTCAGCTAGGGCTTTTTGGCTAATGCCTGAAGCCCCGTCTTTTTAAAGCGGGGTTGCTGACTGATTTAATTGCCAAATCTTCAACGCGATAACCGGGCTTATCATGTTGATAAACCCGGTTTATTCTAAAGACTTTTTAAATCGTAATATCTCACTTGGAAAAAATGAAATATTGCAATTTATTTTCAAAATACAAGCCGACACTCTAATGTTTTAGAATTGGTGCAGATTTTTTAATATCCAACAATGTGGAGTACGTCGCGCACTACGCTATAACCAGCTAAATCCCAAAGTAAGTAAGCAAGAAAACCAATCATTGCTAAACGTCCATTCCATAATTCTGCTTGAGGATTAAAGCCAAAAAGAAAAGCATTGCGGTCTTTACCGTTATATGCTGGTGCTACTGGTGGTAAATCGGTTTGTGTTGGAGTTGCCATAATTTTTATTTCTTAGTTATTTTATTGCGGTTGGATTTGTTTGTTGTCTTCAATGTAACGATTCGTAACATAACTTGTCTCTACCTAAAGGAATAAATACTTTACATTTATTCATGAAGAGAAATACATCATTAGATAGTGAGAAAAATTTTTATTAAGTCGTTTTGTTAAGGAATCATGACTTTGGGGTTAAATCAGTGAACAGTCAACAGTTATCAGTTATCACGGTTTCAGTCGGGGATTTAACCCCGACTGAAACACACCACCCAGGCGTTGTGGGGGACTCTGACTCCCAATTGATTTACAGTTTTTAACTG